>DASSMJ010000016.1:0-40886 GCA_035688955.1 Solirubrobacterales bacterium
GCTCGCCGAGCGCTTCGGCGAGCGTATGGGGCGGTATCTGAAGAGCCGCAGCTGGTTCTACGACGACACGCCGGTGCAGCAGGCGGGCGCGGCGAAGTCGCGCTCCAACGAGCGGACCTTCCCGGAGGACATCGCCGACCACGGCGAGCTCGAGGAGGTCCTCACGCGGCTGGCCGAGGAGCTGTGCGCGACGCTGCGGCGCCGCGGGGTCGCGGGCCGCTCGATCGGGATCAAGGTCCGCCTCGACGACTGGACCAACGCCACCCGCTCCCACACCATCGACCAACCGACTAACGACCCGGAGGTCGTCGGCCCGATCGCGCTCGAGCTGCTGCGCGCCTACGACCCGCAGCGCCCGGTCCGCTTACTCGGCGTCCGCGTCGCTTCCTTCGGGTCGGGAGAAGAGACGACCGAGCCGGAGCCGACAGACGGTCAGCTCCGACTCGGGCTCGCCTCTTAGCGGGTCGCCATGACCGTGCCGACGCCCGGGAAGCCGAGCTTCTCCTTGACGGCGGTCGTCAGGTCGTAGTCGCGACCGGCGACGTAGGGGCCGCGGTCGATCACCGGGACGGTCACCGTGCGGCCGTGGTAGCGCAGCTTCACCATCGTCCCGCAGGGGAGCGTCTTGTGTGCAACGCCCATCGTCCCCGGCATTAGCGTCCCACCGCAGGCGACGCCGTTGCCGTAGAGGCCGGGCCCGTAATAGGAGGCGCCGGCGAGGCGGTAGCTGGTCAGCTTCCGGGCCGGGCTCTTCGACCCGGCCGTGCGGCGGTCGTGGAGGCCGTAGGCGCGGACCGCGTAGGTGCCGGTCCGGCCGGGCAGCCAGCGCACGGCAAACGTCCCGTTCGCCTTCGTGGTCACACCGCGGACGCCGCCGTCAGGACCGCGGAAGACGATCTTGACCCGGTGGCGACCGCTCGGCCGCACCTTGCCGCGCACCGCCAAGCCGTTCCCCTTCAACACGGAATGCGTGGTCAGGTGCAGGGAAACGTGGGAGCGCGATCGCTCGTGGTGGTGATGGCTCGCAGGCTGCGCGGCGGCCGGCGCGAGGCCGGTCGTAAGCGCAGCGGCAGCCGCCACCGCGGGCAGGATTCTTCGCATTCAGTCAGCTCGCTTTCGTAGCCGCCTACGGGGTTAGCTGACGGGCTCGCAGTCGCCGGCACCTCCGGCTCCCGCTACGGGCGGCTCGCCACCCGATTCGCCCCGGCCGCGTGACTGGCGCGGCAGTGGGTCCCCCGCTCCCCCGCGCTGGGCGCGAGGGACTCGGCAGGTTGTTTAGCTCGTTCTCTGACCGAACACGCTAGGAAAGGAATCGTTGTGCAAATGTGAGCGGACGCACACAGAACCCGGATGAACGCAAATATGCAACGAGCGCCTGCGATTCGGCTCCAGAAGCGGCTTGCGTGGTGTCACGGCTGTTCACAAAGGGCTGGACACCTGTGCGACGATGTCTTCCATGACGAAGCCCGAACGACTCAGCGGCCTGGACACCTCCTTCCTGCACCTGGAGCGCTCCGGCGCCCATATGCACGTCGCCTCGGTCTCGATCTTCAAAGGCAAAGCGCCGACTCACAAGGAGTTCCGCGACCACATCGCCTCGCGCCTGCACCTGGTCCCCCGCTTCCGCCAGAAGCTGCGCTTCGTCCCGCTCGCCCAGAGCCGCCCGGTCTGGGTCGACGACCCGCACCTGAACATGGAGTACCACGTGCGCCAGACCGCGCTGCCGGCGCCGGGCTCCGACGAGCAGCTGCGCAACCTCGCGGCGCGGATCTTCTCCCAGCAGCTCGACCGCTCGAAGCCGCTCTGGGAGCTGTGGCTGGTCGAGGGGCTGACCGACGAACGGTTCGCGATCGTCGGCAAGAGCCACCACGCCCTCGTCGACGGCGTCTCCGGCGTCGACATCACCACCGTCCTCTTCGACCTCGACGCCGAGCCGCAGGGCGCGGCTGACAAGGCGCCGCCGTGGCTGGCCGCGCCCGAACCGACCGACACCCAGCTGCTGACCGAAGCGCTGAAGGAGCGGATGACGAGCCCGTACGAGATCTACCGCGGCGTCCGCGCGGCGCTGCGCGGGCCGCGCCAGGTGGTCAAGGGGCTCGGCGCGACCTCGAAGATGGTCACCGCCGGCATGTCCGCCCCCCACTCGGTCTTCAACGTCGAGATCGGCCCCCACCGCCGCTTCCAGATGGTCCAGGCCGACCTCGGCGACCTGAAGCGGGTCAAGGACGCCCATGGCGGCACCGTCAACGACGTCATCCTCTCGATCGTCGCCGGCGGCATCGGCAAATACCTGCGGGCCCGCGGCCACGACACCGACGGGCTGGAGCTGCGGGCGATGGTCCCGGTCAGCGTCCGCGCCGAGGAGGAGCACGGCGCCCTCGGCAACCGCATCTCGGCGATGTTCGCGCCGCTGCCGGTCTGGTGCGAGGACCCGGTCGAGCGCCTCCACGTGGTCACCCGCGAGATGGGCGACCTGAAGTCCTCCGGCCAGGCGGTCGGGGCCGAGATCCTCACCAAACTGACCGACTTCGCCCCCGGCACGATCGCCACCCAGGCGGCACGCCTGCAGCCCGCCCAGCGTTTCTTCAACCTTGTCGTCACCAACGTGCCGGGACCGCAGTTCCCCCTTTACGTGCTCGGCCGGCGGATGGAGTCGTTCTTCCCGATGGTGCCGCTGGCCCGGCGCCAGGCGCTCTGCGTCGGGATCATGTCCTACAACGGCCAGGTCAACTTCGGCCTGGTCGGCGACTACGACGCGATGGCCGACCTCGACAGCTTCGCCCTCGACCTCGAGGCCGCGACCCGGGAGGTCATCGGCACCGCCCCGAAGAAACGGGCGAAGAAAGCGAAGGCCAAAGCCGCTGCCTCGAGCAACGGCGCCGGGCCGGTCGCTAGCGGATCAGCGAGCCGCTGACTTCGAACGGCAGCCCGTCGGTGAGGTAGAGCCAGTCGAGGCGACGGGCGCTGAAGCCGCGCGCCCGGGCATCGGCGTTTACGACGACAGCGGTGATCCGCTTATAGCGCCCGGGACGCGCCAGCCGCGCCGTCAGCTCGCCGCCGCCGCGCTTGAAGACGACGTTGGAGACCGTGCCGCCTTTGCGCTCGCTGCCCGTGCGCCCGACCAGGGCCAGCCCCGCCGCGGTCCCGCGCGGTGCGGTCACGTGCACGACTACCGCCCGCCCCTTCGAGGCCCGCACCCGCAGCAGCTGGAAGGTGGTGTGGTTGAGGCTGCGGATCAGCGGCCGAGCGTTCAGCGGTAGGTGCCCCTGGCGCGGGACGTCGGGGAAGAGTCGGCTCTCGTCGAACCCCCTGCCGGTCCGCCACTCCGGCACGGCGGCGGCGAAGCGGGTGAAGTCGCGGCTGAATTCCGAAGGCCCGGCGGCGCGAATCGCCCGTTCGTAGCTGGCGATCGAGAAGCCGCCCGGCTTGGCCTTGATCGACCCGGCCCAGGCCTTGCGCACCACCTTCTGCCCGTAGCGCCGCGCCAGCCACTGGTTCCAGACGGCGCTGCCGTACTCCTTGATCGAGCTGGTCGTCAGCGGCGTTTCCCACAGCTTCACCCAGCGGCGGACGTAGCGCAGGTAGTCGTCGATGCCGTTGTAGACCTGGTCCTCCATCCAGGTCGCGGTCGACTCGGCGAACCAGGGGTCCTGGTAGGCGTCATAGCCGAACTGGAGGATGTGGTTGTACTCGTGGGCGAAGGTCACCTCGAGGTCGTTCAGCGGCTTCGTCCCGGGGAACTCGAAGGCGCTGTAGTCGTTGTCGAGGACCAGGTAGCCGTGCAGGCGGCGGGGGATCCGGTGCTGCTTGGTCGCCTGGCCGCGGTCCGGCGCCGCGTAGCCGAAGAGTTCGCCGCCGATCTGCGAGAGATAGACGTCGGTCTTGCCGTTGCGCCCGCCCTTGCGGCCGTCGCTGCGCGGCTCCTGCCAGCCGAGTCGTCCGTTCTCAACCGTGTGGACGTGTTCGGCGACCCGCAGGACCCGTTCGACGAAGTCGGGCACGCCGTCGCCGTTGCGGTCGCTCAGGTCGGGCGCGTCCAGGCCCTGGTCGACCCAATGGACGCAGAAGTGGCGCGAGCAGGCCGGCGAGCCTTTCGCCTCCGGCACCGAGTAGGCGTTGCGGTTGGGGTCGGGATCGTCGGTCGGCCGGGGCCGCTCTTCGGTCGGCCGTTCCTGCGGCCGGATGAACGGCTTTCCCGGCGCCGCCTGCGCAGACGGAGCCGCGGCGAGGAGCAATAGCAGCGCCGCCGAGGTACCGACCAGGTGGCGCCGGCGGTTCCGCATGCACACAGAACCCTACTGGGAGCCGAAAGTAGCTCTGGGATCTTCATCGGCTCCTGCGGGTAATAGCCTCCGCAAGCCGGATGCGCCTCGCCCTCGCCCAGATCAACCCCACCGTCGGCGCGATCGACGCCAACGCCGCCAAGGTGGCCGAGTGGATCGGGCGCGCCAGGAACGAGGGCGCGGAGCTGGTGATCTTCCCCGAGCTCTGCATTCCCGGCTACCCCGCCGAGGACCTCTACCTGAAGCGGCACTTCCTCGCCGCCAACCAGCGCGCGGTCGAGGAGCTGGCAAGGGAGGCGGAGGGGATCACCGCCCTGGTCGGCTTCGCCGAGCCCGCCGCCGAACATGACGACTCTCGCCGCGCTCATAACTCGCTCGCCGTCCTCGCTGACGGGGTCGTGCAGAGGATCTACCGCAAGAACCGGCTGCCGAACTACTCCGTCTTCGACGAGCAGCGGTACTTCATCCCCGGCACCGAATCGGATTCAGTCGAGGTCGACGGCCTCCGGATCGGCCTGACGATCTGCGAGGACGTCTGGCTGCCGGGCGGGCCGGCGCAGGCCGAGGCCGAGGCGGGGGCGCGGCTGATCGCCAACCCCTCCGGCTCGCCCTACCACCGGGGCAAGGGCCGCGAGCGGGAGAAAATGTTCCGCGAACGCTCGCGCGCCTACGGCGCCTACTTTGCCTTCTGCAACCTGGTCGGCGGCCAGGACGAGCTCGTCTTCGACGGTCAGAGCCTGGTCACGGCTCCCGACGGCAGCGTGATCGCCCGCGGCGCCCAGTTCGAGGAGGAGCTGCTGGTCTGCGAGGTGCCGCACGAGGGACCGGGACCGCTGGCGGAGCCGCTCTCCGACCTCGACGAGGTCTACGGCGCCCTGCAGCTCGGCCTCGGCGACTACGTCCGCAAGAACGGCTTCAAGCACGTCGGCGTCGCCCTCTCGGGCGGGATCGATTCTGCCCTCGTCGCGATGCTGGCCGCCGACGCGGTCGGGCCGGAGGCGCTCAGCTGCGCGGTCATGCCCTCCCCCCACTCCAGCAACGAGACCCAGCAGGACGCCCGCGACATCGCCGCCAACCTCGGCTGCGAGCTGCTGGAGATCGAGATCGAGCCGGTGATGGAGAGCTACGAGCGCGCCCTCAGCGGCTATCTCCGCGAGCCCGAGGCGGCGGTGCCGCGCGACCCGACCAAACCCTCCGAGCCCGACCTCACCGCCGAGAACGTGCAGGCGCGGATCCGCGGCAACCTGATGATGGCGCTCTCCAACCGGCACGGCTGGCTGGTCCTGACCACCGGCAACAAGAGCGAGATGTCGGTCGGCTACGCGACCCTCTACGGCGACATGGCGGGCGGCTTCGCGGTGATCAAGGACGTGCCGAAGCAGCTGGTCTATGAGCTGGTGCGGCGGCGCAACGAGCGCGCCGGGCGCGAGTTGGTGCCGGCGAGCGTGCTGGAGCGTGCGCCCTCGGCCGAGCTGCGTCCCGACCAGCGCGACGAGGACTCACTGCCGCCCTACGAGATCTTGGACCGGATCCTCGAGAGCTACGTCGAGCGCGACGAGGGCCGCGAGGAGATGATCGCCGCCGGCCTGCCGGCGGAGGAGGTTGATGAGGTGATCCGCCTGGTCGACCGGGCCGAGTACAAGCGGCGGCAGGCGGCACCTGGCATCCGGATTACGCCGCGAGCCTTCGGCAAGGACCGCCGGTTGCCGATCACTAATCGCTTCGGCGGTTAGCTCAGGCGCCAGGTCGCGGGCGCACCGCGATGGTCATCCGGGCGAGGGCGCAGAGCTTGCCCTCGTCGTTGAGGACCTCCGCCTCCCAGATCCAGGTGGTGCGGCCACGGTGGCGAGCCTTGGCCCGCACTTCCACGGCGCCCTCGGTGACCGGCCGGATGAAGCTGACGTCGATCGACTGTCCCATCGCCGCCATCCCTTCGTCCCAGACGGCGCCTGCGGTGGCGCGCGAGCAGATGCTCTCGATCAGCGTCGACATCACGCCACCGTGCATCAGGCCGAAAGGCTGGCGCAGCTCGTCTCGAATCGGCAGCCGCACCCGCGAGTCTTCGGGGTCGTGGCTGAGCCATTCGGTTCCGATCAGACCGTCGAAATGAGGTCGGTCGCTCGGGGGGTCTGCGTTCACAGGGGGTCACCCTAATAGGCTTGCCAGTTCGTGGCCCTCAGTGACGACCAGAAGGCGATCCTGCGGCTGCTCGCGCAGCGGGGCGAGCAGGGCTACGAAGATCTCTCTGCTCTGATGGGCATCTCGGTCGAGGAGGTTCATGCGCGAGCGCAGCGGGCGGCGGCGGAGCTTGAAGCGGAAGGGATTCCGGCGCCTTCGATACCGGCGCCGGCGGGGGGCGGCGAGGTTTCCCCCTTCGTCGCAAAAGATGGGGAGGCTCCTCCGGGGGAAACCTCGCCGCCCGTGCAGACGCCGCCGCCGATTCCGCCGCGGCCGAAGGTTCATAGCGCTAGGGAGGCTGCCCGCGAGGTGAAGCTGCTGGAGAACCGGGGGTTGTGGGCTGTGCTGGCCGGAGTGGCCATTGTTGTTTTGTTTTTGGTGATCCTCTTCGTTGGCGGTGGGGACGATTCGGGGTCGGACGAGACCACGGGTTCGGCTGGGAACGGGGCTACGGCGGCGCTTGAAGAAGCTGCTTCTAAGCAGGGGAAAGAAGTGACTAAAGCGGTGCTCAACCCGGTTGACGGGAGTGAAGGTTCGGGGGTTGCCGTGTTTGGGCGGGTGAAAAACAAGCTGGCGTTGCAGGTCTTTGCCGAAGGACTGGAACAGACCGAAGAAGGCGAGGGGTACACGATCTGGCTGGCTGCTTCGCCGCAGAAAATGCTGCCGCTGGCCTCGACCGAAGTCAAAGAAGACGGCAAGATCAGCGCTCAGGTTGAAGTGCCGACCGAAATTCTCGCTTATCTGGCGACTGAAACCTTCGGCCAGATCGCCGTCACCAAGACCGAGGAATCGGAGTTGAAAGCCTCGCTGGCGCGGGCGACGAAAGCCAAAGAAGCGCCCGACTACACCGGCACCGAAGTCCTCCGCGGCACCGTCACCGGCCCGATCGTCGGCGCCGCCAAGGGCAAAGAAGGCGAATAGTCGCTAGCCGTCCGGCAGCAGCTTGCCGGGGTTCATGATCCCTGAGGGGTCGAGCTGCTCCTTCACCGCGCGCAGGAGGTCGAGCCCCGTCCGCCCCACCTCGGCCTCCATGTAGGGGGCGTGGTCGCGGCCGATCGCGTGGTGGTGGGTGATCGTGCCGCCGTGGTCGACGATCGCCTGCGAGGCGGAGCGCTTGACTGCCGCCCACTGCTCCAATGCGGCGTCGCGGCGGGCGCGGGAGATGAAGGTGAAGTAGAGCGAGGCGCCGTCGGCGTAGGCGTGCGAGAGGTGGCAGAAGACGAGTCCCGGCGTCCCCTGCGCCGCCAGGGCGTTGCGGATCGCCGTGCCGACCGCGGCGTGTAGCTCGCCGAGTCGGCTCCAGGTGTGGGAGGTCTCGAGCGTCTCCACCATCGCCCCCATCCCCATCAGGGTGTCGCGCAGATAGGGGCCCTGGTAGCGGCCGTGCTCCCAGGCGCGGCCGGCGGCCTGGCCGAGGTAGGCGGCACCGCCGTGGCGCAGGACTCTCACCGTCAAAGCGCGGCGGCGAGCCACTCCCTCCTCGTCGCCCTCGAAGCCGACGATCACCAGCGCCCCGCCGCGGCGTTTGCGCGCGCCGAGGTAGCCCTCGAAGAGCCTGCCGCTGAGGCCGCGCGGTCCGGAGAGCGCCAGCGACCCCTCGGTCTCCTCCTCGTCGGAGACGCGGATGATCTCGGGCAGGCCGGGTCCCTGGGCCAGGGCCCGCACGATCTCGGTTCCCGCCTCGAAGCCCTCCGCCATCCAGGCCTCGTAACGGCGGACCCGCGGCGCCGATCGCACCCGCACGGTCACGTCGGGGATCACGCCGAGCACGCCCTCGGAACCGATCACCAGCTCCCGCAGGGCGGGACCGGCAGCGGTGTGCGGGGTCTCCAGCGTTGAGAGCTCGCCTGCGGGCGCCAGCAGCCGCACCGAGCTGACCAGCGCGTCGAAGCGTCCGTAGCCGCTGGAGGCCTGCCCGGCGGAGCGGGTAGCGGCGAAGCCGCCGACCGTGGCGTACTCGAAGGACTGCGGAAAGTGGCCGAGGGTTAAGCCCTGCTGCCCGAGCGCCGCCTCTACCTCCGGCCCGCGCAGCCCGGCGCCGAGACGCGCGGTGAGCGATCGCCGGTCGACGGAGACCTCGCGCAGGGCGCCGAGGTCGAGGCTGACCAAGCGGCCGTGAGCACCGCGCAGCGGCTCGACGCCGCCGACCACGCTGGTGCCACCGCCGAAGGGGACGACGGCGATGCCCTCCGCCACACAGACCTCGAGCAAGCGCCGCAGCGACTCGACGTCGGGCGGCATGACGACGGCATCCGGCGCCGCCTCGATCGCCCCGTTGCGCAGGCGGGCAAGATCGATGTAGCCGCGTCCGACCGCGTGCCGCAGGCGATCCTCGTCCCCCGCAAAGACGTTCGCCTCCCCCACAGCCTCGACCAGCGACCGAGGCAGCGCCTCCGCCGCCGGCAGCTCGAACCCGCCCAGCTCCCGCGCCAACGGCCAGGCCTCCATCTCCCCGATCCGCTCCCGCAGGACCCCCAGAGCCTCACCGTCGAGCGAAGGCTCCACCGCAGGATCCCCCCACCCCCACCACTTCGAGTCCCGCCGGGGCCTCACGTCAGCGCCCTTTCGAGGCCGTCGAGCGCTTCGTCGAGGACCTCGTTGCGGGCGCGCTTCATCAGCGGGCTGCCGAGCTTTGACATGCCCTTCAAGTCCTGCTCCTCGGTCAGGCTGACTTCGGTGCCCCCCTCGCGCTCGCGCAGGCCGATCTCGACCCGGACCCCGCGCAGGTGGCGCTCGAAGGGCGTTCCCTCCACTTCCTGCTCCCAGACGTAGCGCTCGCGCTCGGCCGAGCTGACACAGCGGAAGTCAGCCCGTACCCCACGCCCCTCGGCCGTCTGCAGCACCTTCGTCCACTGCGTCCGCCGCCCGCCCTCCTTGCGGTCGACGTTCTCGACCCGCTGCGTGCGCGGCCACCAGCGTGGCAGGCCGTAGGGATCGGAGACGAGCTTCCAGACCGCGGCCGCAGGCGCCTCGATCGTCCGCGTGCGGGTGGTGCGGGGCACTCAGTCGCCGGCGAGCCGGCGCAGGTCCCGCACCAGGAGGAGGTGCTTGAGGTGGCTGACGGTGGCCGCCAGGCTTTCGAGGCTTTCCAGCGCCTCCTTGCGGCGCTCGGGGTTGCGCGAGCGCAGCGAGGGTCCCAGCAGCGCTTCCAGCAGGTTCGCCTCGCGGTCGGCGGAGGAGCGGAAGACCCTCAGGTTGCGCGCGCCGACGCCGACCCGGGAGAGCTCGTTGGCGGCGCGGACGATCTCGCGGTCGGTCTCGTCGTAGACGGTCTTGCCTTCGCGTTTCTCCGGCTGCACGATGCCGAAGTTCTCCAGCTCGTTGACCAGCTCCTCGCGGGCGCCGGTCTCCTCGACGATCTCCTCGATCGTCAGGTAGGCGCGCGAGGTGTCGACGAGGATCGCCCGCCGGACCGCTCCCGCCGCGGGCTTGCGCTCGCCATCGCCGAGGACGACGTCGCCGCCGGCCGCGAGCTCCTGGCGGATTACCCGCAGCGGCAGGAACTCGTCGCGCTGCAACCGCAGGATCGTCCGCAGCCGTTCGACGTCGGACTGGCTGTAGAGGCGGTAGCCGCCGGAGGTCCGGCGCGGGCTGAGCAGCTTCTGGTCCTCCAGGTAGCGAATCTTCGAGATCGAGACGTCGTCGAACTCGCTCTGCAGGATTTTGCAGACGGCGCCGATCGTCAGCGCCTTGCGCGGCCTGCTCGGCGCTCCCGCCGCCCGCCCGGTCTGCTCGCTCAGCGCCATCAGCGCTCCAAGTAGCTCAGCTTGTACTTGCCGACCTGGATCTCGTCGCCGTCGGAGAGCCGGTGCGACTCGATCCGGCGGCGGTTGACGTAGGTGCCGTTGAGCGAGCCGAGGTCGTCGATGTAGAGGCCGTCGCGGCGCCGCACCAGCAGGGCGTGGTTGCGAGAGACGGTGACGTCGTCGAGAAAGACGCCGGCGTCGGGGCTGCGGCCGATGCTGATCCGCTCCTCGGAGACGCTGAAGCTCTCACCGGCGCGGCCGCCACCGCTGCGAATCACCAGGGCGGCGCCGCTTTCCTCGACCACCTCGTCGATGTCGACCGGCGTCATCTCGCCGGTCTCGTCGACCCGGTAGGTCATCGTCGTCGGGTCCTCGCCGGCCTCTTTCGGCCCGCCGAGGTAGGCACCGCACTTCTGGCAGTAGTTGGCGCCCTCGGGGTTCGCGAACCCGCACTCGGGACAGTGGACCGCCATTGCCGCTCCCGCTCAGGCGGCGGGATCGTCCTCCGGCAGCGGCTGCGTCTTGCCGGCGAGGATCTGCGTCAGCTGCTCGACGTCGTCGCCGGAAATCACGGACTCGCCGTGTTCGCGTTTCTGGCGCAGGCGGTTGACCAGCTCGGCGCGGAGGATGTCGATCTTCCCGTGCAGCACGCGCCGCTTGTAGGAAATCTCGTTCTCCTCCGCCGTGAGGTTGTCGATCATGTCCTTCAGCTCCTTGTCGGAGAGAGAGCCAAGATCGGGAAAGGTGTCCTCCATCGTGCTCCTAACTCGAGGAGGCCGGGCCTCCGTTTGCGCCAAGGGCGGATGATAGCTCCCCCCTGCTTGAAGGTTCAACCCCAGGTTAAGGGTTTGGGTACATCTGAAGCTCAGCTTGCAGAACGGGTGCCGCGCGCCGCGCGCATCCCCGCCTGCGCGTAGAGCACGGTGGCGATGATCGCCATCACCAGTCCCCAGATCAACAGCGCGGTGGCGACCCAGCCAGGAGCGAGCAGCGCCAGGAAGATTCCGCCCATGATCGGGAAGACGGAGATCCGGCCCGGCCAGTTGACCTCGATGTCGACGCCGTGGCGGAGGCCGTACTGAGCGAGGAAGAGCATCGCCACCTCCCGCAACGCCAGCAGGGCCAGGGCCCAGCGCGGCAGCAGCTCGAAGCTCCAGCAGACGACGGCGCCGGCGAGGATCGTCAGCCGGTCGACCAGCGGGTCGAGCAGCGCGCCCATGCGGCTGTACTGGCCGGTGATCCGGGCGAGGATGCCGTCGAGGTAGTCGCCGGCGGCAATCGCCCAATAGACCATCGCCGAGAGGACCGAGGTGCCGTCGTCGGTGTTGTAAGCGAGGACGAGGAAGAGCGGCAGCGCGGCGAGGCGCAGGTAGCCGACCGCGTTGGGGATCGTCCAGGGGCGCAGCGGCTCCCCCCTGCGGGTCGAGGGCGGCGGCGGCGCGCTGCGGTCGAGTCCGAAAAGGCGGCGCACGCGGCCGCGGCCGAAGGGATCGTGCTCAGTCATCGAGGAGCGCCAGCGCCTGGGCGGCGGCCTCCCCCAGGGGCAGCTTGTGCTCGTCGCCAGTCGCCCGCACGGAGGCCTCGACCACACCTTCGGCAAGGCCGCGGCGGCCGGCGACGACCCGCACCGGACAGCCGAGCAGCTCGGCGTCGGTCAGCTTCTCCCCCGGACCGGCGTCGCGGTCGTCGTAGAGGACCTCGGTTCCGGTGGCGAGCAGCTCCTCGTAGAGCTTGTCGGCGGCTTCGCGCTCGGGCTCTCCCGCCTTCGCCAGCGAGACCAGGTGGATCTTCCAAGGCGCGATCGAGACCGGCCAGGTGATCCCGCGCTCGTCGGCGCGCTGCTCGATCGAGGCAGCGAGGATCCGCGCCGGCCCGATCCCGTAACAGCCCATGATGATCGGCTGCTCGACCCCGTTCTCGTCCAGGTAGGTGGCGCCGAGCGGCTCCGAGTAGCGGGTGCCGAGCTTGAAGATGTTGCCGACCTCGATCGCCGGCTCGATCTCGATTCGTCCGCCGCCCGGCGCGATGTCCCCCGCCTCAACCATCCGCACGTCCATCGCGTTGGCCTCGAAGTCGCGGCCCGGGTCGACCCCGCGCAGGTGGGTGTCGGGCTTGTTGGCACCGGTGACGTAGGAGTTGCCGGTGAGGGCGGCGTCGATGATGATCGGCAGGCCGCTCTCGACCGGGCCGAGGTAACCGACCGGCCCCAGTTGGTCCTCGATCTCCTCCGGGCGGGCCTGGCGGAAGTCGGTTTTCATCCCGTTGCGCAGCTTGATCTCGTTCAAGCGGTGGTCGCCGCGCAGCAGGACGAGGACCATCCCCCGCCCCTCGACGATGATCGGCAGGGTCTTGATGAAGGCACCGGCGGGCAGACCCAGGTGGCCGGCGACCTCGTCCACCTTGGTCATGCCGGGCGTCTCGACCTCCTCCGGCGCGTCCAGCGGCGCCGGCAGCTCGACCGGCTGCGGCTCGGCCGAGGCGATCTCGACGTTGGCGGCGTAGCCCGGCGCCAGCGCCACCTCGTCCTCGCCGGCCGGGCAGGGAGCCATGAACTCGTCGGCGCCGGACCCGCCCATCATCCCGACGTCGGACTCGACCCGGTACCAGCGCAGCCCGCAGCGGTCGAGGATGCGGCCGTAGGCGTCCGCCTGCAGCTCGTAGTTGCGCGCCAGGCCCTCCTCGTCGCGGTCGAAGGAGTAGGCGTCCTTCATCGTGAACTCGCGCGTGCGTAAGACGCCGGCTCGCGGGCGCGGCTCGTCGCGCTCCTTCGTCTGGATGTGGAAGAGCATCAGCGGCAGGTCGCGGTAGGAACGCACCTCCCGCGCCACGTGGGTGGTGACCGCCTCCTCGTGGGTCATCGCCAGCACCATCGGCGAGCCCTTGCGGTCCTCGAGCTTGAACAGCTCCTCGATCGCGTAGCGGCCGGTCTTCTGCCAGGGCTCGGCCGGCATCAGCAGCGGCATCAGCATCTCCTGACAGCCGATCGCCTCCATCTCCTCGCGGATCACCGCCTCGATCTTCCGCTCCACCCGCCAGCCCGCCGGCAGGTAGGTCCAGAGCCCGGCGCCGATCTGCCGGATCAGGCCCGCCCGCACCATCAGCTTGTGCGAGATCGCCTCCGCGTCGGCGGGGGGATCCTTCAGCGTCGGCAGGAAGGTCTGGGAGAGGCGGGACATCTGCCGCGCGAGTCTATTGCCGCCGGCGACGTTCTCTTCATAGGTGCCGATGATCCGATTCCTTCTCGCCGTAGCTGCGGCTGCGCTGCTCCTCGCCCCCGCGGCTCCCGCCGGGGCTGCAACCGTCGTCAACGGGGACTTCGAGAGCGGCACCCTGGGCGGCTGGACCGTGGTGAACGTCCCGGCGGCCGAACCGACCGGCGACTGGTACGCCTACACCGGAACCACCCCGCCGATCCCGTCGCCCCCCACCGTCCCGCCGCCGCCCGCCGGGAGCTTTGCCGCGATCACGGCCCAGGGAGAGCAGGGCACTCACGTCCTCTACCAGGACGTGGCGCTGGAGGCGTCTGACACGCACCAGCTCTCTCTGATCGCCTATTACGACAGCCCCTCCAGCCCACCTGAAACCCCCCAGCCCAACTCCCTGCGGCTCGAAGGCGTGTTGGACCCCCCGAACCAGCAGTACCGGATCGACGTGATCAAGCCGAGCGCCTCGATCTACTCGCTGGCGCCGGGCGACGTTCTCGCCACCGTCTTCGCAACCAAAACCGGGGACCCCAAAGAGATGGGCCCGACCACGTACACGGCCGATCTCACTCCCTTCGCGGGCCAGACTGTGCGCCTGCGGTTGGCGGAGGTCGACAATCAGGGCGAGCTCTACGCAGGCGTGGACAACGTCGCGATCAAAAGCGCTCTGCCCCCGACCGGGGAGACGCCGTCGCCGTCTCCGACCTCGACCCCGTCGCCCAGCCCTCCCCTCCCGCTGTCCCCACCTGCACCTGCAAACGCCTTCAGCTTCGGCAAGCCGACGCTGAACAAGAAAAGCGGGACGGCAAAGCTGCCGGTCGCGCTTCCCGGACCTGGAACCGTCCGGCTCGTCGACGTCAAGACGAAGAAGAAGCAGGTCCAAACCAAAACGCTTCAGAGCACCGCAGCCGGCACGGTCCAGCTGCCGATCAAGCCGACCAAAGCAGGCCGCGAAACGCTCCTTGCCGAGGGGAAGCTCCTGATCAGGGTCGCCGTCACCTTCACTCCCA
Organism: Solirubrobacterales bacterium; assembly: GCA_035688955.1. Lineage (GTDB taxonomy): Bacteria > Actinomycetota > Thermoleophilia > Solirubrobacterales > 70-9 > VAYN01. The sequence goes on from DASSMJ010000016.1 coordinate 14,421, forward strand.
GCGGCGGCTCCTCGGCGACGCAGACCCGAGGACTGACTCTCAAGCTCGCGCCGAAATAGGCGCCGACCCGGCTAGGCCCTGGTGAAGCGCCGGCCTGCGGTGGGCGAGGCCTCCTCGTCGAGCAGGACTTTGTCCGACTCGCCGCGCTCGACCGCTTCAGCCTCCATCGCGGCGATCTTCTCGGGGGTGAGGTCGCCGGCGTTTTCGCGCTCGATGTTGGCGACCCACTCGGCGCCCTCGCGCGACTCGGCCTCGTCGAACTCGACCTGGCCGCCGCGGTCGAGGGACTTGTCGATCTCCTCGAAGAGGGTGTCGACCAGCTGCGCCTGCGGGACCTTGCGCAGCGGTTTGCCGCCGGCGAAGATCAGGCCCTCGTTCTTGGCTCCGGCGATGCCGAAGTCGGCGTGGCTGGCCTCGCCGATGCCGTTGACAGCGCAGCCGAGCACAGCGACCTCGACCGGCTCCGCGTAGGCCTCGAGGCGCTGCTCGATCTCGGCCACCACGGAGTCCATGTCGAACTGGAGGCGGCCGCAGGTCGGGCAGGCGATCAGGACCGGGCCGCGCTCGCGCAGCTGCAGCGCCTTGAGGATCTCCCAGGCGACCTTGACCTCCTCCTCGGCGTGGAAGGTCGAGAGGCTGATCCGGATCGTGTCGCCGATGCCATCGGCGAGGAGCGTGCCCAGGCCGACGGCGGATTTCAGCGACCCGCCCCACTTCGTCCCCGCCTCGGTCACCCCGAGGTGCAGCGGGTAGGGGATCTTCTCGCTCAGCAGGCGGTTGGCGGCGATCGTGTTCGGCACGTTCGTCGACTTGATCGAGACCTTGAAGTTTTCGAAGTCCAGGCCCTCCATCAGCTCGACGAACTCCACGGCGGCGGCGACCAGGGCCTCGACCGGGGATTCGCGCTCGAGCGCGTGCAGGTGCTTGGGCAGCGAGCCCGAGTTGACGCCGATCCGCATCGGCACGCCTTTGGCATTCGCCTTCTCGGCCACCTCGGCGACTTTCTCGCGACCGCCGATGTTGCCCGGGTTGAGGCGGATGCAGTGGGCGCCGGCGTCGATCGCTTTCAGCGCCAGCGTGTGGTTGAAGTGGATGTCGGCGATCACCGGAATCGGCGATTCCTTGACGATCGTCTTCAGCGCCTCGGCGTCCTGCTCGCGCGGCACCGCGCAGCGCACCAGGTCCGCGCCGGCGTCCGCGACCTTGCGGATCTGCTCCATCGTCGCCGCCACGTTGGCGGTCTCGGTCTTGGTCATCGTCTGCACGGCGACCGGGGCGCCGCCGCCGATCGGCACGCTGCCGACCCATATTTGCCGTTTGGAGGCCATATCGGAAGCTTATTGAGCCATGGAGGCGGGCCGGTTGAACCTCCGCGGCGCGAGAGCCGTATCGCAGGGCGGATGGGACCGCCCAGGCGTGGAGAGGCGAGGCGACGGCATGGCGGGCGGCTGCTCCTGATTGCCGTGGTAGCCCTGGGGGCGCTGCAGTCGACCGCAATCGGCGCGGCGGATGAAGCGACCGTCGAACCCGCGGAAACGCCCGCCGGATTCGCCTGGAAGCCGACCGCCGTGACGGCAACGGCCGGGGCGAGCGTCGCCTTCCGCAACCCGGGCGCCGTCACCCCCCACGGGGTCCACTGGACGGCGGGGCCCGAAACGCCGAGCTGCAGCGGCGTCCCCGTCGACGCCTTTGGCACCTCCTGGAGCGGCTCCTGCACGTTTGCCCAGGCGGGCACCTACCCCTTCGTCTGCACCGTCCACCCCGAAGAAATGAAGGGAACGATCACCGTTGCTTCCGGCGAGGCAACCCCCTCGCCCACGCCTGCGCCCGGATCCGGGCAGGCACCGCCGGCATCTCCGCCTGTCGAAGCGCTGCGGCTGCCTGGCCGGCAGCGCGGCAGCGCCGTCCGCGGCTCGATCACCGTCTCTCCGTCGGCCCTCGGCGGCCGTCTGACGGTCGAGCTCAAAGCGCGGCGTGCCTCTCTGGGCGGTCAGGACAAGGGATTAGTTCGGGTCGGCAGGGTCGTCAGTTCTGTCGCCGGCGCCCGGCAACTGCCTTTCGTGGTCCCACTCAAACCGTTCGCGCGGCGAGCTCTGCTCCAGCGCCGCCACTTGGCAGTCATCGTGGAGACTGTCGTCACGCCGCCCAGCGGGCAGCCGACGACGATTGCAAGGAGAGTGAAGCTAAGTGCCTAGGAAGTTGGTAACGAGCATGCTGTTGAGCGTCGTAGCGCTGGGGCTGACCGCGGTCGGCGGGCTGGCCGCCGAACCGACGATCGAAGTCACGGGCAACTCGCTAGCCACCTACGCCTGGACCCCGTCCACCGCCGCGATTGCCACCGGCAGCGCGATCGCGTTCAAAAACCCGACCGCCAACCTCCACGGCCTCGCCTGGGAAAGCGGGCCGGAAACCCCCGGCTGCACCGGCACCTCGAGCGTGGGGAAAGCGAACTGGAGCGGCTCCTGCACCTTCGGGCAGGGCGGCACCTACAAATTCGTCTGCCCCGTCCACCCCGCCCAGATGAAGGGGACGATCACCGTCACCGGTCCCGGCGCTCCCGTCGTCAGCACCGGCTCGGCGAGCGCCGTCGGCGAATCCGAAGCGACGCTCAACGGAACCGTGAATCCCTCCGAACAGGAGACGAGCTACTTCTTCGAATACGGCACCAGCGTCGCCTACGGCCAGAAAACGCCGGAGGCGGCGGCGGGCAGCGGCAGCGCCCCGGTCTCGAAATCGGCGACGGTGGGCGGCCTCTCCGCCGCCACCACCTACCACTTCCGGCTGGTTGCGAAAAACGCCACCGGCACCACCTTCGGAAGCGATCGGTCCTTCGCCACCGCCGGCCCGCCGAGTGCGACGACGGACCCGGCAACGGCTGTCAGCGATACCGGAGCCACGCTCAACGGCTCGGTCAACCCGCATGGCTTCCAGACGACCTACTTCTTCAACTACGGGACGACCGCCGCCTACAGCCAGAAAACGCCGGCGTCCGGCTCCGGTAACGGCATGGGCGTCAGCTCCGTGTCCGCCCACCTGGCAGGCCTCTCCCCCGAAACGACCTACCACTTCCAGCTCGTCGCGGAAAGCGCGGCGGGAACGATCGCCGGAGCCGACCGGACCTTCACAACCTTCCCGATCCCGCTCCCCCAACCGCCGTCGACGCCCGAGATTCCCGCCCCGGCCCCGGCCCCAGCCAACCCTGTTGCCCCGCCCGCGGTCCCTTCCACGTCTCCCGATACGAAGATCACGGCGAAGCCCGGCGCGAAGACGAGGGATCGCACGCCGAACCTCAGGTTCGCGGCGGGCGCCCCCGGCGCAACCTTCCGGTGCAGTCTCGACGGCAAGGCCTTCAAGGCCTGCCGCTCTCCCTACACGACACCTTCCCTGAATCTCGGCAGGCATACGTTCCGGGTTGCGGCCGTCACCGACGGATTGACCGATCCGACGCCGGCGAGCTTCACCTTCAAGGTCATCGCGAAGAAGAAGTAGTCGCTAGCGGACTTCGAAGCCTTCGCCGGTTATCCGGCCGATGTCGTTGGAGAGGCCGAGGAAGAACAGCATCAGGACGAGGGCGATGCCGACCATCGTCGCCCGCTCCATCACCCGCAGCGAGACCGGCTTGCCGCGCAGTTTCTCGACCAGGCTCCAGAAGATGTGGCCGCCGTCCAGCGGCAGGATCGGCAGCAGGTTGACGAGGCCGAGCGAGAGGCTGACGAAGGCGAGCAGGAGCAGAGCGCGTTCGAGGCCTTTTTCGATCACCTGGTGGCCGACGTCGCTGATCCCGACCACCCCGGAGACCTGCTTGCGCTGTTGCGATTCGAACAGGTGGGTGAAGACGTGGAGGGTGCCGCTGGCGACTTCGCCGATCGCGTCGGCCGATTCCTTGGCGGCGGCGCCGGGGCCGATCTCCCTCGTCGTGCTGCCGTAGGAGAAGCCGACGAGGGCCCTTTCGGCTTCCTTGTCGTAGTGGGGATAAACGACCAGCGTCTTAGGTTGGCCGCCGCGTTCGATCTCCAGCTTCACCGGGGTGGCGGCGACGCAGCCGTCCACCTGCTTGCCGTCGCACTTGTGGGAGCCGACGGTTTCGCCGAACTTGACTAGCCGCTCTTCGGTCGAGAGGGTGGCAAACCGCTTCCCGTCGACGGCGATGATCCGGTCGCCCGGCCGCAGCACCTTCGCCGCCGGCGTCCCCTTCTTCACTTCGCCGACCGACTGCTGGATCTGCTCGCGCCCGTTGGCCCAGTAGACGCCGAAGAGGATGAGGAAGGCCAGGGCGATGTTGACCGCCGGCCCGGCGGCGACGACGACGATCCGCTTCCAGACCTTCTGCCGGTAGTAGGAGCGGTGGGCGACCTCCGGAGGAACGTCCTCCTCCGGGTTCATGCCGGTGATTTTCACGTAGCCGCCGATCGGGATCGCTTTCACTCCGTACTCGGTCTCGCCACGCTTGAACGACCAGATCGTCGGCCCGAAGAAGAGGAAGAAGCGCTCGACCCGCATCCCGGTCGCCTTGGCGGCGAAGAAGTGGCCCGCCTCGTGGAGGATGATCAGCAGGCAGAAGCCGATGAAGACCCAGAGCCAGCTCATGCGGGCGCCAGCTCCCTGACCTGCTCCTGGCTGCGTTCCCGCGCCTCGGCGTCGGCGGCGAAGAGGTCGTCGAAGTGGCTGACGGCTGCGGCGGGCATCTCCTCCAGAACACGCTCGATCACGGCCGGGATCGCGGTGAACGGAATCCGCTCCTCGAGGAAGGCGGCGACCGCGATCTCGTCGGCGGCGTTGAGCACGCAGGGCGCGGTCCCCCCTGCCCTCCCGGCCTCCAGGGCAAGGCGCAGGCAGGCGAAAGTCTCCAAGTCCGGCGCCTCGAAGGTGAGCGAGCCGGCGGCGGCGAGGTCGAGCTGCGGGACGTCGACGTCGGCACGCTCGGGGTAATGCAGGGCGTAGGAGATCGGCACCCGCATGTCGGGATAGCCGAGGTGGGCGAGCGTCGAGCCGTCATTGAGGTGGATCAGCGAGTGGATCAGCGACTGCGGGTGGACCACGACGCCGATCTGCTCGTAGGGCACGGCAAAGAGGTGATGGGCCTCGATTGCCTCGAAGCCCTTGTTCATCAGCGTCGCGGAGTCGATCGTGATCCGTCCGCCCATCCGCCAGGTGGGATGGGCGAGGGCGTCGGCGACGCTGACGTCGGAGAGGTCGTCGCGTCCGCGGAACGGCCCGCCGGATGCCGTCAGGACGAGTTTCTCCACCGTCCCCGGCGCCTCCCCGTTGATCAGCTGGAAGAGGGCGGAATGCTCGGAGTCGACCGGCAACAACCGCGCCCCGGTCGCCTCCGCCAGCGCCATCACCAGCTCGCCGCCGAGGACCAGGCTCTCCTTGTTCGCGAGCGCGACGTCGATCCCCTCGGAGAGAGCGACGATCGTCGAACCCAGTCCGGCAGCGCCGACGATCGAGTTGAGGACCAGGTCGCCCCCCGAGGTCGAGATCAGCTCGCGGATGCCCTCCTCGCCCGAGAGCACGCGCCCACTCCATCCGCTCCGGGCCTGCCCCGCGGCGGCGTCGTCGGCGAGCGCGATCGCCGGCACCCCGTGCTCCCGCGCCTGCTCGACCACCGTCTCCCAGCCAGAGCCGGCGGCAAGCCCGACGACCTGAAGCTCGTCCGACCGCCCGATCACGTCCAGCGCCTGCGTGCCAATCGACCCGGTCGACCCGAGTATGAGGACCTTCTTCATGCCCGACAGAGGATACGGAGGCGCCAAGTCGAGCCACGACTCTGTCGATACCCGTCCTATAGGCGGGTTACGACAGAGTCGTGCTAGCCTCCGAGGCCGCCCATGAAGCTGAAGGGGTTTGGAGGGAGGTGGTCCATCATCTCTGGCCAGGTCGCCTCGACGCGGACCTGGCTCCCCGCCGGAAGCTCGCCGCGGACCTGCTCCTCCAGCTCCCGCGCAGCTTCTTCGTCGGCAGCGCCGATGAGGACGTACTTCCAGCGGTGAACGGTCGGGACACCCTCGGCGCGGAGACGGTCCGCGAGCGCCTCAGCCTCGTCACGCGAGGGCAGGTCAATCCGGACCTCATACATCGGGTAGCCCTGCTCTTCGCTCTCGCGTCGTTCGTCGGCGACCCGTTCCTGGTGCTCTCGCGCCCGCGCCTCGGCGTCTGCCGGCAGTGGCTCGTCCGCAGGCTCCCAGTCCAAGGCCAAGGGATGCCAACGCGTGAACTCGACTTCCAGATCCTCGTCGTTCTCCGTCGCATAGCGCTCGACCAGCGCCCGCGCCCGTTCAGCCTGCTCGCGGTCGCCCGCGTAGAGGAAGATCGTCGTCTCGCCCCGCGAGACGATCACGCGGTCGTGGAAGGCCTGGCTGAGGTCGTGCTCCAGATCGCGGGCGTCGAGACGATCCTGAAGCGCATCGGCGACGCCGTCGTCGCGGAAGTCGATCCGCAGGCGCCAGTCGTCGTTCATCTCAGTAAACGAGCGCGACGGAGAGGTAGTAGCCGATGACCACCGTGAAGAAGACGGCGTCCAGGCGGTCGAGGATGCCGCCGTGGGGGCCGAAGAGGGTGCCAGTGTCCTTCGTGCCGAGGTCGCGCTTCAGCATCGACTCGAAGAGGTCGCCGATCGGGGCGACGGCGGCGACGGCGGCGCCGATCAGGAGGGCGTCGACTCCTGAGAGCCAGTCCTGGTAGAGGCCGGCGAACCAGAAACCCATCGTGCCGATCAGGAAGCCGCCGATCAGGCCCTCGAGCGTCTTGTTGGGCGAGAGGTTGGGGGTGATTTTGTGGCTGCCGAACATGCGGCCGGTCGCGTAGGCGGCGGTGTCGGCGACGAAGGTGCCGACGAGGACGTCGATCAGCAGCGCCGCGCCGTGGTCGGGCAGGTCGCGGAGGAAGACGGCGTGCGCGAGCGGGATGCCGATCCAGAGCACCGCCAGCAGCGTCACCCCCATCGAGACCGTGGACCCGCTCTGGTGTTGGGGCCGCGCGGCGAAGACGAAGATCAGCGGAAAGGAGGCGGCCAGCACGTAGAGGACGTTGAAGGCGCTGCCGAAGTGCGCCGCCAGCACCAGGGCCGCCACGGCGACGTAGGCCGGCAGCAGCAGCGGCCGGTAGCGCGAGGCGATCGCCCCGAACTCGCGCAGCGCCACTACGCCGATCGCGACCATCGCCAGCGTGAAGACGATGCCGCCGGCAACAGTGATCGCGATTGCGAAGACGATCCACGGCAGCGCCACCAGGATCCGCTTGGCGGTCTCACCGGTCATGCCCCGGCGCCGTTTCCGCGGCTCCCGTGGCGGTTTGGCGGGCGGGCGAGGCGGCTCGGGCTCGAACATCTCATCGTCGAACAGGTCGACCCTCACCCTCGGCTCTTCCCCCTCCCCCTCGCCCTTCATGCCCTGCTCCCGAAGCGTCGCTGGCGCGTCTCGTAAGCGCGCAGGGAGGCTTCCAGCGCCTCGCGGTCGAAGTCCGGCCAGAGCTCGTCGCGGAAGACGAGCTCCGAGTAGGCGCACTGCCAGAGCAGATAATTGGAGAGCCGTTGCTCGCCGCTGGTGCGGATCAGGAGGTCGGGGTCGTGCATCTCGGGCGCGTAGAGGTGGCGGCGGAACTCCTCCTCGGAGTCCCCCTGGAACTTTCGCGCCGCGTCGAGGATCTCCGCCCTGCCGCCGTAGTTGAAGGCGACGTAGAGGACGATGCGGTCGTTTCCCGCCGTCTCGGCTTCTGACCAGTCCATCCGCTCCAGCAGCGCCTGGTCGAGCCCGTCGCGGCGGCCGATGTAGCGCATCCGCACGCCTTCGGCCTTCAGCTCCGGCGTTTCCGAGCCGATCCGCTCGCCCATCATCTCCAGCAGGGCCCGCACCTCCTCCTCGGGCCGGCTCCAGTTCTCGGTCGAGAACGAGTAGACGGTCAACTCCTCGATCCCCAGCTCGGCCGCGTCCCGCAGCCGCGCCTTCAGGGTGTCGGCCCCGGCCCGGTGTCCGGCCACCACCGGCAGCCCCCGCTGTTTCGCCCAGCGGCCGTTGCCGTCGGTGATGATCGCTACGTACTTGGGCGCGGTCACGCCGAGTGCCCGCCGGTCCTCAAACTTCGAGGATCTCTTCTTCCTTGCCTTTGAGCGAAGTGTCGAGCTCGGCGATCGCGGCGTCGGTCTGTTTCTGCAGCGTCTCCTCCGCCCGGCGCTCCTCGTCCTCGCCGACTTCGCCTTCCTTTTTCAGGTCGCGCAGGTCGCTCATGATGTCGCGGCGGACGTTGCGAATCGCCACCCGGCCCTCCTCGACGACGCCGTGGACGACCTTGACCATCTCCCGCCGGCGCTCCTCGGTCATCTCCGGGATCTGCAGGCGGATCAGGTTGCCGTCGTTGCTCGGCGTCAGGCCGACGTCGGACTCCTGGATCGCCTTCTCGATCGCCCCCAGGGCGCTCTTGTCGAACGGCGTCACGGTCAGCAGGCGGGCATCGCTGGCGGCGACGTTCGCCAGCTGCTTCAGCGGCGTCGGGTTGCCGTAGTAATCGACGGCGATGCGGTCGAGCAGGTGCGGTGAGGCGCGGCCGGTGCGCACGGTGGCGAGCTCGCCACGGCTCGACTCGACCGATTTCGCCATCCGCTCTTTCGCGTCTGCGAGCAGTTCGTCGATCAGCTCCACCGGATCCCGTTCCTCTCTACGCAGCAGGGTTGCTGGAGACCAGCGTCCCCACTTTTTCGCCGGAAACGATCCTATCTATGTTGGTCTCGTCGCCCATGTTGAAGACGTAGATCGGCAGGTCGTTGTCCATGCAGAGCGAGAGCGCGGTCGAGTCCATCACCCGCAGGCCGCGCTCGATCGCCTCCCGGTGAGTGATCGCGGGGATGAACTCGGCCTCGGGATTGGTCGCGGGATCGGAGTCGAAGACCCCCTCCACCCCGTTCTTCGCCATCAGGATCGCCGCCGCGTGGATCTCCAGGGCGCGCAGCGCAGCCGCCGTGTCGGTGGTGAAGAACGGGTTGCCCGTGCCCGCGGCGAAGATCACGACGCGGTCCTTTTCCAGGTGGCGCATCGCCCGGCGGCGGATGTAGGGCTCGGCGACCTCCTGGACTTCGATCGCCGACATCACCCGCGTGTGCTGGCCGTGGCGCTCGAGCGCGTCCTGCAGCGTGAGCGCGTTCAGAACCGTCGCCAGCATCCCCATGTAATCGCCGGTGGCGCGATCCATCCCGCTCGCCGCCCCGTCGAGGCCGCGGTAGATGTTTCCGGCGCCGACGACAATCGCGACCTCGACGCCGCGTTCCCGCACCGCCGCCACCTGCTTGGCGATCCGGTCGACCTCGGCGCCGTCGGTGCCAAAGCTCTGGCTGCCCATCAGGGCCTCGCCGGAGAGCTTCAGCAGGATGCGCCCGAACCGGGGCTCGGCGTCGTCAGTCACTGCAGCGCAGCTTATTCGCCGACGCGGAAGTAGGAGAAGCGACCGATCTGGATGTTCTCGCCGGTTTTGGCTGCCAGCTCCTGGCGCAACTCCTCGATCGTCTTGCCCTCGTGTTTCTCCTGGTTGACGTGGGTCTGGTCGAGCAGCGCCACCTCGCTCGCCCACTTGTTGAGCTGACCCTCGACGATTTTCTCGACGACGTTGTCCGGCTTGCCTTCTTCGCGCGCCTTCTCCTCGAAGACCTTCTTTTCGGCCTCGCGCTCCTCGGCCGGGATTTCGTCGGTCGAGACGTACTGGGGCGCGGTCGCGGCCGCGTGCAGGGCGACCTGGTAGGCGAAGACCTTGAACTCCTCGTTGCGGGCGACGAAGTCGGTCTCGCACTGGACTTCGACCATCGCCCCGACCTTGTCGTTGGCGTGGATGTAGGAGGCGACGACGCCCTCGCTGGTGCCGCGGCCTTCGCGCTTGGCGGCCGAAGCCTGTCCCTTGACGCGCAGCAGCTCGACCGCGCGCTCGACGTCGCCGTCGGCCTCGACCAGCGCCGATTTGGCGTCCATCATCGCCGCCCCGGTGCGTTCCCGGAGCGCCTTCACATCAGCAGCGGTGACGCTCATTTCTCCTCCTCAGCTTTCTCATCAGCAGCGGGCTCGGCGCTCTCGGCGGGCGGCGGCGGAGGTTGCTCCTCCGACGGCTGCGCATCCTCGGTGGCAGGCTGCTCGCCGGCAACGGTCGGAGCTGGCTGTTTCTCCGCGGCATCTGCCGCGGGTGGCGACGATGAACCGTCCCCGCCACCGGGCGGGGAGGGTTTATCGGAGACAGGACCCGCGGCCTGCGGCGCCTGAGCCGGTGCCGGTGCCGTTTTCTGAGCCTGAGCCTGCGCCGCTTTCTGCTGCGCAGCTTTCTGCTCTGCAGCCTGTTTCGCAGCCGCTTCTTCGGCCTGTTTGGCCTCCTCGGCTTCGCGCCGCGCTTTCTCCTCTTCCTCGCGTTTGCGCCGCTCTTCCTCCTCGCGTTTGCGCCGCTCCATCTCTTCGGCGATGCGCTTCTCCTCCTGCACCCGCCAGGAGGAAGCACCCTCCTCGATCGCGCCGCCGATCGTGCCGATCACCAGCTCGCAGGAGCGGATCGCGTCGTCGTTGCCGGGGATGACGTAATCGACCGGGGTCGGGTCGCAGTTGGTGTCGACCAGCCCGATGATCGGGATCCGCAGGCGCGCCGCCTCGTTGACCGCGATCTCCTCGGTTTTCAGGTCGGCGACGAAGACGGCGTCGGGCAGGCGGTCCATGTCGCGGACGCCGCCGAGGTTGAACTCGAGCTTCGCGAGTTCGGCCTCCATCCCCATCCGCTCCTTGGTCGGCAGGAGGTCGAGTTTGCCCTCCTCTTTCCAGCCGTTGAGCTCGTGGAGACGGGCGATCCGGCCCGACATCGTGTTGAAGTTGGTCAAGAGGCCGCCGAGCCAGCGCTTGTTGACGTAGGGCATTTTGCAGCGCTCGGCCCATTCCTGGATCGTGTCGCGGGCCTGCTTCTTCGTGCCTACGAAGAGCACGGTGCCGCCTCCGGTCGCCAGCTCGCCGGCGAATTTGCGCGCGTTCTCCAGCAGCGCCTCGGTCTGCAGCAGGTCGATGATGTGGATCCCGTCCATCTCGCCGAAGATGAAGCGGCGCATGTTCGGGTTCCAGCGGCGGGTCTGATGGCCGAAGTGGACTCCGGCCTCGAGCAGATCTCTCAGTTCTGCCTGTGCCATTCGATTCTCCTTTTGTCGGTAACGGTGACGCGCCCCGTCCGGTTCGCCGGGACCTGGTGGTGGCCAGGCAGGATCCGGCTGACCCTTGACGGGGGTTGGATTTGAATCAGGGATTGTAGAGCGGAAGCGCTACTCGGCGCGGGCCGCGTCGAGCGCGGCGGCGAGGTCGGGCGGCAGCGGCGAGGTGAAGCTCAGCTGCTCGCCGGTTCGCGGATGGCGGAAGGCGAGCCGGTGGGCGTGGAGAAACTGGCGCGAGAGGCCGTAGCGCTGGGCGCCGCCGTAGGTGGTGTCGCCGGTGAGGGGATGGCCGATAGCAGCGAAGTGGGCGCGGATCTGGTGGGTGCGGCCGGTCTCCAGCCGCGCCTCCAGATAGGTCTCGCGCGGCAGCAGCTCGAGCACCTCGAAGTGGGTGCGGGCCTGGCGCGAGGCCGCGCCGGAGACCGCCATCCGGTGGCGCTGCTTGGCGGCGCGGCCGATCGGCGCGTCGATCGTCCCGGTGCGGGAAGCGAGGCGCCCGCCGGCGAGCGCCAGGTAGACCCGTTCGACCTCGCGCTCGCGCACCGCCTGCTGCAGCGCCGCATGGGTCTCGTCGTCGCGGGCGACGACCAGCAGGCCGCTGGTGTCCTTGTCGAGGCGGTGGACGATCCCCGGCCGCTCAGGGTCCCCTCCTCCGGCGAGGATCTCGGCAAGCTCGTCGACCAGGGTCGTGCCCTGGTGGGAAGGGGCCGGATGGACGACCAGGCCGGCCGGCTTCTCGACCACGGCGAGGTGGTCGTCGCGGTGGACGATCCGCAGCGCCGGCTCAGCCACTGCCCGCCTCGTTCTCGGCATCGCGGAGATAGAGGAAGACGAGGAGCAGAACGCCGAGGGTGATCGAGACGTCGGCGAGGTTGAACGGCGGCCAGGAGCCAATGGCGATGAAATCGGTCACCGCGTCGGCGCGGATTCGATCGGCGAGATTGCCCAGCGCCCCGCCGGCCAGCAGCCCGACCGCCACCCACATCCCGGGACGGCCCGGGTTGCGGGCAAAGAGGTAGCCGATCACCCCGAGCGCGACCAGGGTGACCAGGACCAGGCCCGTCCCCGCCCCGCCCGCGAGGCCGAAGGCGACGCCGCGGTTGTGCGCGAGGGTGAGTTCGAGCGGCCCCAGCACCTCAACCTGCTCGCCGGGGACGAGGTGCGCCTCGATCGCCGCCTTGGCGGCCTGGTCGGCGGCGAAGACGAGTCCGCAGAGGGCAGCGGCGAGGGCCCAGGCGCGGGCGGTGGCCGAGCTCACCCGCGGATCAGGCCGACGACGATCGCCTCGGCGACGAAGAGCACGATCAGGCCGATCATCGGGCTCAGGTCGAGGGCGAAGCCGCCGCCCCCGATCGGCGGCAGGAAGCGGCGGAAGAAGTTGAGGTAGGGGTCGGTCATCTCGGTGACGAAGTCGAGCACCGCGCGCAGCCAGGGCCGATAGGGCATTCGCGGGACGAAGGAGATGACGATCCGGGCGAAGATCAGGATCACGTAGACGAGGAAGAGCGCGCTGACGTAGTCGGCGACGTCGCCCCGGTTCAGAGCGAGCGGGATCACCCGCGCATCCTCTCCAGCGAGGCGTCGACCGCGGCTTTGAAGGCCTCCCGGGCGCCCTCGCGGTCGAGCGCATCCAGCCCGGCTTCGGTGCTGCCGCCGGGCGAGGTGACCGCCTTGCGGACGGCGGCGGGATGGCGGTGGCGCAGCAGCTCCGCGGTCCCGGCGGTCGTCTCGACGACCAACTCCCGCGCCAGCTCCGGATCGAAGCCGGCCTCGGCACCCGCATCCGCAAGGGCCTCCACGGCCAGCGCCAGATAGGCCGGCGTGCAACCCATGATCGCCGTCGCCTCGTCGAAGTCCGCGTCGGCGATCTTGACCACGTGCCCGAGCAGGTCGAGTTTGGCGCGCGCCTCCGCGTCGAGGGAGCCGGTGACGCAGAGGACGCCGCGGCGGACCTCGACGCCGACGTTCGGCATCACCCGCAGCACGTGGTCGGCCTGCGGGAAGGCGGCCTCCAGCCGTTCCAGCGAGACCACTGCCAGCACCGAGACGACCTGCCTTGCCTCACCGAGCCCCGGTGCGACCTCCTCCAGCATCCCCGGCTTGACCGCCAGGATGACCAGATCGGCCTGCCGCGCGATCTCCTCGTTGGAGGCGACCTCTCCCCCCAGCTCCTCAGCCAGGGCCTGCGCCCGCCCGGAGCCGCTGTCGGAGAAGAGCATCCGCTCGAACTCCCCAGCCCAGCCGCGGGCGATTGCCGCGGCCATGTTTCCGGACCCCACGAACCCAACGATCATGGGCGTGAGTCTAAGACTGGTTGAAGAAGCCCTTGTCGATCAGCCTTGCCTTTTCCTCGGCAGAGACGTCGACGTTGCGGGGCGTCAGCAGGAACATCTTCTCGGCGATCCGCTGCATGCCGCCGTCAAGGGCGTAGGTGAGGCCGGAGCAGAAGTCGATCATCCGCTTCGAGAGCTCGTGGTCGGCGGTCTGCAGGTTGAGGATCACCGGGACCTGTCGTTTGAACTGGTCGGCGACCTGCTGGGCGTCGTTGAAGTTACGGGGGATGACCAGGTGGACCTGGAGGTCGCCGCCGTCGCCGCCGTTGTCGACCGGACGCAGCGTGCGGGTGCGGCTGGCGGCGATTGGTTCGTCGTCGCCGAAGATGTCGTCGATCTCGTCGCGGCGGGGCCGGCGCGAGGTCGGCAGGCGGCGCACAGAGCTGCTCTCGCCGCGCTCGCGGCGGCCTTCGTAGGCTTCCTCGGTCGCCGTCTCGGGCTCGAAGTCTTCCTCGTATTCGGGACCGTAATCGTGGTCCTCGGCCAGTCCGAAGTAGACCAGCGCTCTATGCCAAGTGTCCCTTAGGGCCATCTGTTTCGCGTGTTTCGGCCTCGAACGGCCGACTCCTTTACAGATTATCCCCAGTTTCGACGCGATTCACACGAAGAGGGCGTGGCCGAGGCGCACAACCGTCGCCCCCTCCTCCACCGCCACCCGCCAATCCTGCGAGGTGCCCATCGAGAGCCGGGCGAGGCCGTTGCTCGCGGCGAGCTCGGCGAGGCGGGCGAAGTAGGGCCGCGAATTCTCCGGATCGGGGCTGAACGGGGGCATCGTCATCAGGCCGCCGACGCGCACCGGACAGCGCTCGATGAAGGCGGGCAGCTCCTCCGGAGCCACCCCGCCCTTGCCCTCCTCGCCGGAGAGGTTGACCTCGACCAGGACCTCGGTCTCGGGGGTGGCGTGCTTTTCGAGCTGGGCGAGGACCGAGTCGGTGGCGACGGAGTGGATCAACCGACAGAGCGGCAGCACCTGTTTGACCTTGCGGCTCTGCAGGTTGCCGATGAAGTCCCACTCGAACAACTTGCCCCAGCGCTCGTGCTTGGCGGCGAGGTCCTGCTGGCGGTTCTCGCCGACCAACCGCACCCCCGCCTCGGCCAGCTTCCCCATCTCCTCCAACGGCACGTACTTGGTGGCGACGAGCAGTTCGACGCCCTCGCCGGCGACCGCCCGCACCTCCTCCAGGTTCGCTGCCACCTTCTCCGCGTCGATGTCGTGGATCAGCTCCGCCACCGCTCAGCCCTCGATCCAGGCTATGCCCGCCTGCCGGCCGGTGCGGCCATGGTCGCGGCGGTGGGAGAAGAAAAGCTCCGGCTCGCAGCTGGTGCAGAGATTGGCCGAGGCGACCTGCTCCACCCCAGCAGCCGTGAGCTGGCGCCGCGCGATCTCCGCCAGATCCAGCATCCGGCCCGTGGCAATGCCGTCGCCCAGGTCGGCGAAGGCCCTCATCACCTCGTCGCCCACCTCGTAACAGCAGGGCCCGATCCCGGGACCGATCGCGGCACTCGTCGCCTCCACGGCCTCGGCTGCGGAGGCGAGGATCCCGCCGGCCAGCCCGCGCCAACCGGCGTGGACCATCGCCAGGCCCTCAGGGCCGTAAAGCGCTACCGGCAGACAGTCGGCGACGAAGACCAGCGGCGCCAGGCCCGGTGAGCGCACCAGGTGGCCGTCGGCTTCCGGCAGGTCGCCCTCGCGCGGGTGATCAATTAAGCGAGTGCCATGGATCTGACGGGCGAAGACCACCTGCTCTCGCTCGAATCCAAGCGCGGCGGCGAGACGGCGCCGGTTCTCCTCGACCATCTCCGGGAAGTCATCGGTGAGCAGGCCGAGGTTGAGGCTGTCGAAGGGTGGCTCGCTGGTGCCACCGACCCGGGTCGAGAACGCCGCCCGGGCCCCGTCCAGGTCCGCCTCCAGCCACCGCACGCCATCGCGTTCGCGCCAATCCATCGGGCAGTACGAAATCAGACCTCAGTCACGCAGCGCCGCCGCAAGCGCCGTCGCCAGCTCCTGGTCGCGCCCGGCGATCTCGCCTTCCAGCTTGCCGTGGCGGGCGGCGCGCAGGCCACGGCCCACCGCCGGTCCCTGCTCGATCCCGGCGGCCAGGAGGTCCTCGCCGGAGATCTCCAGCCGGATCTTGCGCCAGGCGGTCAGGTAGTGGTCGAGCCAGCTCGCCCCCAGCGCCCGCGCCAGGACCAGCTCGACGGGATCGCGCCGTTCTGCCAGCTCGACCCCCTCCCCCGGCTTCGGCATCCACATCGAGGCCAGCACCTCCTCCGCCCCCGGCGGTCCCAGCGCCGCCGCGACCAGCGCTCGTTCGCGCGGCACCTCCGCCGCCCAGTGGGGGCTCCGAAGCAGCTCGTCGACGGCTTCCATCAGCTCGATGCCGCCGGCCCGCAGGTCGATCACACCCCACTCGGCGAGCAGCTCGAAGCCCTGGCAGGCGTTCTCTTCGGCCGCCAGGCGCTCGAGCTCGGCCCGCCGACGGTCGGCGGACACGGTGGCGAGGTCAGAGCGGCGCAGCAGCTCCTCGGTGTGGGGCTCGGGCCGGAAGCCGAAGCGGGAGGCGTAGCGCGCGGCCCGGATCGCCCGCGTCGGGTCGTCGATGAAGGAGCGATCGTGAAGGACCCGCAGCAGGCCTTTTTCGAGGTCAGCGCGACCTTTGTAGGGGTCGACCAGTCGCGCCTCCCCCTGCAGCGGGATCGCCAGCGCGTTGATCGTGAAGTCGCGGCGGGCCAGGTCCTGCTCGAGGCTCTCCGCGGGAGCGACGACCGGCAGAGCACCGGGCTCGGCGTAGGTCTCGGTGCGGGCCGAGGCGATGTCCACCTCGTGCCCCTCGACCTCGACCTCGACGGTGCCGAAGCGCTGGTGCTCGGCACTGGCACCGCCGAGGCGCTCGGCAAGCTCCGCCGCGTCTCCCTCGACCACCAGGTCGACGTCGGCCCGCGGCTGCCCCAGCAGGAGGTCACGGACGGCGCCGCCGACCAGGTACACCGGCGCCCGCGCCGCCGCACGCACCTTCTCCAGCTCGGGATGGGCAGCGAAAAGCGCCCGCGCCAGCTCGTCCATCACACCTACGATGACCGCTTTCGCGGATGGGCGCAGCTAGATACGCACCGGTATCCCGTCGGCGGCGAGCCGCTCCTTCGCTTCGCGCACGCGGTAGTGCCCGTAGTGGAAGATCGAGGCGCAGAGGACGGCGTCGGCGCCGCCGTCGGCAATTGCCTCGCTCAAATGCGCGAGCTCGCCGGCGCCGCCGGAGGCGATCACCGGCACGCTGACGGCGTCGGCGACCGCCCGCGTCAGCTCGACGTCGTAGCCGTCGTTGGTCCCGTCGCGGTCCATGCTGGTCAGCAGCACCTCGCCGGCTCCGCGCTCCACCGCCTCTTCGGCCCAGCCCACGGCGTCGCGCCCCTCGACCCGTTTGCGGCCGCCGTTGACGTAGACCCCCCAGGTATCGGGAGCCCCGCACGGCGAGGAGGCGACCGGCGGATCGCCCTCGCGCTTGGCGTCGATCGCGATCACCACGCACTGGGCGCCGAACTGCTCAGCCAGCTCGCCCAGCAGCTCCGGCCGCGCCAGCGCCGCCGAGTTGACCGAGACCTTGTCGGCCCCCGCGTCCAGCACCGCCTGCGCGTCGGCGACCGAGCGGATCCCACCGCCGATCGTGAACGGGATGAAGACGTTGTCAGCCGTCCGCCGCGCCAACTCAACGATCGTCTCCCGCTGTTCGTGCGAAGCGGTTATGTCAAGGAAGACCAGCTCGTCGGCCCCCTCCGCGTCATATCTCTCCGCCAACTCCACCGGATCCCCCGCATCCCGCAGCCCGACGAAATTCGTCCCCTTGACGACCCGCCCGGCGTTGACGTCCAGACAGGGAATAACGCGCTTCAGTGCCATGGGATGAAGGGTAGAGACAGGGCGCGCGCCAGCGCATCCGACTCTTGACACAGCGGGCTGTGCCTTAAATCGGCTGCGGTTTGCTCCACCCTAGGGCGGACAGCGCCTCGCCCACGGTGAACTTGCGCTCGTACAGCGCGCGGCCGACTATTACGCCTTCGATGTTGGGCGCCGCCTCCTGGGCTAGGCGCTCGAGGTGGGAGAGGTTGCCTACGCCCCCTGAAGCTTGGATCTGGGCCGAGGTGCCGGCAGCGATTCTGTTCAGCTCCGCGAGGGCCGGGCCCTCCATCGTGCCGTCGACCTCGATCGCGGTACAGAGGAAGCGGGAGGCGCCGCGCTTGGTCAGCTGGGCAACGGCGTCGGCAACGTCGAGCTCGCTGGTCTGGGTCCAGCCGGAGAGGGCGACCTTGCCTTCGCGGGCGTCGACCGAGAGGACCAGGCACTCGCCCTGGGCCTCCAGCATCGCCTCGAGGAACTGGGGGTCGCGCAGGGCTGCCGTACCGATCACCACGCGCGCCGCGCCGGCCTCGCGGACCGCCTCGACCGATGCCGTATCGCGCAGCCCACCGCCGACCTGGATCGGGCACTCGACCGCGGCGGCGATCCGCCGCACCGCCTCGAGGTTCTGCGGCTCCCCCGACTTCGCTCCATCGAGGTCGACGACGTGGAGGAACTCGGCGCCTTCCTCGGCCCAGCGAACCGCCGCGTCAACCGGGTCGGCGTCGTAGGCGGTCTCGCGCTCGTAGTCGCCCTGCAGCAGCCGCACCGCCTTGCCGCCGCGGATGTCGATCGCCGGGTAGAGGATCACGCCGGCGAAGGCGTCCGAGCGCAGACGCCGGAGAAGTTCGCCAGCAGGCGCAAGCCCGCGGAACTCGACTTCTCGGGGTGGAACTGGACGCCGAAGACGTTGTCGAGTTCGGCCGCGCAGGCGAAGCGCTCGCCGTAGGCGGCGCTGCCGAGCAGCTCATCCGCATCGGGTCGCGGCGCGAAGGAGTGGACGAAGTAGAACGGGGTCTCGGATGGGATGCCCTCGGTCAATGCCGACTCGCGCTCCCAGCGCACCGGCTCCCAGCCGATGTGCGGCACCTTCAGCCCATCCGCCTTGAGCGCGTCGACCGGCCCGGCGAGCATGCCCAACCCGTCCGCGCCGCCGAGCTCGGAGCTCGACTCGAACAGCAGCTGCAGGCCGAGGCAGATGCCGAGGATCGGAACGCCCTCCTCGCGCCGCTCCGCCATGAGGGCGTCGAGCCCAAGCTCGCGGATTCGCTCCATCGCTCGCGGAAAGGCGCCGACGCCCGGCAGGATCACGCCGTCCGCGGCGCGCACCTCCTCGGCCTCGTTGGTGACCTTGGCGGTGACGCCGACGTGCTCGAGCGCCTTCTCGACCGAGCGCAGGTTCCCCATCCCGTAATCGAGGATCGCGATCCGGGTGCTCATTCGCTCAGCGTGCCCTTGGTCGACGGCACGCCGGTCTCCTCGGGGTCGATCGAGACGGCGACCCGCAGCGCCCGCGCGAACGCCTTGAAGGAGGCCTCGATCATGTGGTGGGCGTTGGTCCCGGAGCGGACCCAGATGTGCAGGGTCAGCTTGGCGCTGTTGGCGACGGCACGGAAGAACTCCTCGGCCAGCTCGCTGTCGAAGCCGGCGATCGAGACCACCGGCAGGTCGGCGGCGAAGTCGCAGTAGGGGCGCCCGGAGATGTCGATCGCGCACTCGGCCAACGACTCGTCCATCGGCACCAGGGCCGAGCCGTAGCGGCGGATGCCGGCGCGGTCGCCCAGCGCCTCGTCGAGCGCCTGGCCGAAGACGATGCCGACGTCCTCGACCGTGTGGTGCGCCCCGGTCTCGAGATCGCCCTTGGCCTCGACCTTCAGCCCCAGCCGTCCATGGCGGGCGAGCAGGTCGAGCATGTGGTCGAGGAAGCCGACCCCGGTCTCCGCGCTCGAATCGCCTCCATCGAGGTCGAGCGAGAGCCGAATCTCCGTCTCGCCGGTCTGCCGCTGCTTTTCAATGCTTCTGCTCATCGGTCCCTCCTAATCATCGCCGACTCGCCGTGGACGGGGAAGCCCTCCGCCCGAGCGAGGGCGTTTACGTGCGGCGCCAGCTCCCGCGCGGCCTCGGCGCCGATCTCGACGTTGGAGATGCGGCGACGGAAGACCCCTGGGCCCAGCGGCCCTGCGTAACGGCCGGCGCCCCCGGTCGGCAAGACGTGGTTGGAGCCGGCGAGGTAGTCGCCGAAGGCGGTGGCGCCGTAGCGACCGACGAAGACGCAGCCGGCGGTGGCGACCCGCTCGGCGAGCAGCGCCGCGTCGGTCTCGAGCAGCTCCAGGTGCTCGGGCGCATAGGCGTTGGCGAGCTCGATCCCCGCCTCGGTCTCGGGTACCTGCACCAGCGCCAGCGGGGCGTCGCTGGTGCTGGGGCGCGAGGCCGCTGCCGCTTCGGTCGCCTCGGCGATCGCGTCGAGCACGCGCTCCTCCACGGCCGCGACGACCAGCGGGCTTTCGGGGCCGTGCTCGGCCTGGGCGCAGAGGTCGAGCGCCGCCCACTCGGGGTCGGTGTCGTGCCCGGCGATCACCATCAGCTCCGAGGGCCCGGCCAGGGAGTCGATCCCCACCTGGCCTGATACCGCCCGCTTCGCCTCCCGGACCCAGGCGTTGCCGGGACCGGCGATCACGTCGACCGGAGCGATCGTGGCGGTGCCGTAGGCGAGGGCGAAGATCCCCTGGGCGCCGCCCATCGCGTAGATCTCCTCGATCCCGCAGAGCGCGGCGGCGGCGAGCACCAGCGGGTGCAGGCGCCCGTCAGGCCCGGGCGGCGAAGCCAGAGCGATCCGCTCCACCCCGGCAACCTGGGCCGGGATCGCGCACATCAGGGCGCTCGAGGGGTAGGCGGCGCGACCGCCCGGCGCATAGATCCCCGCGGAGCCGACCGGCACTTCGCGGCTCACCACCCGCTGCCCCGCCGCCAGCCGCACCTCCTTCTCGTCGCCGAGCTGGGCCTCGGCGACCTGGCGGATGTTGGCGGCGGCGGCTTCCATCGCCGCCCGCAGCTCGGGTTCGATCACTGCCAAGGCGGCGTCGGCGTCGGCGGGGTCGACCCGCAGCGCATCCAGGTTCGCGCCGGGCGCGTCGAACTGCGCGGTCAACCGCAGCACCGCCTCGTCCCCATCGGCGCGGACTTCCGCCTCGATCGGCGCGACGTCGACTGCGGGGGCGGTCTCCACGGCCCAGGCGCGCAGCGTGGCCGCGGTCTCCGCCGCTCCCTCCCAGCCGAAGCGGCGGCACCTCATTTCTGGCTCGCTTCGCGCAGTCTCGCCGTCAGGTCGTCGATCTCGGCGGCCCGCAGCTTGTGGGCGACGCGGTTGGCGACGAAGCGGGCGGTGCACTCGACGATCTCCTCGCGCACCTCCAGTTCGTTCTCTTCCATGGTGCGGCCGGTGGCGACGAGGTCGACGATGCCGTCGCTGAGCCCGACCAGCGGCGCGAGCTCGACCGAGCCCTTGACCTCGACCAGTTCGATCTGGCGCCCGGTCGACTCGAAGTACCGCTCGGCAATGCGCGGGTACTTGGTCGCGATCCGCATCATCCCCAGCTCCCGCTCCGACTCACCGAGCCGGTCCGAGCCGACGCGTCCAGCCAGCACCATCCGGCAGCGGCCGTAGCCGAGGTCGAGCAGCTCGTAGACCGGACGGTCGCTCTGCTCCAGCAGCACGTCCTTGCCGGTGATGCCGACATCGGCGGCGCCGGCCTCGACGTAGGTCGGCACGTCCGAGGGGCGAACCGTCACCAGCGTCATCCCGCTCGTCTCGAAGATCAGCGAGCGCGAGCCGCCGCGCAGCTCCGCGGTGTCGACGCCGGCGCTGTCGAAGACGTCGAGGGTTTCTCCGAAGAGAGCTCCGCGCGGGACCGCGACTCGCAGCGGCGGGGTCACCGGTCCCCCTCCCCACGTCGACGCTCCTCGATCTGAGCGACGTGGACCCGCTCCAGGTTGAGGGCAAAGCCGGCGGCCGAGCGGTCGACACCAAAGCGCCGCATCAGCCCGTCGTAGCGGCCACCGCCGCCGAGGACGCGACCGAGGGCCGGGTCGTAGACCTCGAGGATCGGGCCGTTGTAATAGGAGAGGTCCCGCATCAGGCCAAAGTCGAACTGGACCCGTCCCCCACCTGTTCGCGAGCCGAGGGCGTCGGCAAGCGCGGAGAGGCGATCGGCGGCACGCTCGGCCGCCGCCGATCCCTGCGCCCGGGCCTGCTCCAGAACCTCGGGCCCGCCTCGCAACTGCGAAAGGGCAAGGCAGGCGGCTACCTGCTCGGCGGCGACCCCGGCACTCTCGAGCTCCTGCTCCAGACCGACCAGGTCATGGGCGGCCAGCCGCGACAGGGCCGCGTCGAGCGCCTCGGCCCCGAGCCCGAGCTCCTCCAGCAGCTCGCGATAGAGGTCGGCGTCACCGAGGCCGATCACCGAGCTGCCGAGGCCGGCAGCGTCCAAGGCCGCTTCGAGCACCTCGATCACCTCGACCGTCCCCTCGGCGGCGGGAGCGCCGATCAGCTCGACCCCGGCCTGGATGAACTCTCGCATCTCGCCTCGCTGCGGATTGACCGCGCGGTAGGCGCCGGCGAGGTAACAGAAGCGGTGCGGCGGTTCTGCCTGGCCGTAGCGGGTCGCGACGAGACGGGCGATCGGCACCGTCATTTCCGAGCGCAGCGCCAGCAGCTCGCCGCTCTCGTCGAAGAACCGGTAGGCGGCGTGGTCGCCGCGGCCTCCTCCCCGCGCCAACACCTCGTCGTATTCGAGCGCGGGCGTCGCCACCTCGCCGTAGCCACGGCCTTCGAAGACCTCGAGCAGGGCGTTCTGGAGCCTGCGCAGCTCGCGCATCTCCTCGGGCAGCACGTCTCGCGTACCGGGCGGAATCGGGTGGATCATCGGCCTGACCTTACGCGGGTGAGCGGGAATCCCCTGCTAAGCAGGGATCTCCGCAGAGACTCGTTCGATCTGGGCACCGAGCCCGCGCAGCCGCTCGTCGATCCGCTCATAGCCGCGGTCGATCTGGCGGATCTCGCCGATCTCCGAGGTTCCCTCAGCCGCGCAGGCGGCGATGAGCATCGCCATCCCGGCGCGGATGTCGGGACTGGAGACACGCTCGCCATGAAGCCGGCTCGGACCGCTGACGATCGCCCGGTGGGGATCGCACAGCGTGATCCGAGCGCCCATCGCAACCAGCTTGTCGACGAAGAACAGTCGGTTCTCGAACATCTTCTCGAAGATCAGGACCTCGCCCTCAGCCTGGGTCGCCAGCGCCAGGGCAATCGAGGTGAGATCGGCCGGGAAGGCGGGCCAGGGGCCGTCCTCGATCTTCGGGATCGCGTCGCCGAGATCGGATTCGACCTGCAGGCGCTGCTCCGCAGGGACCAGCAGGTCGGAGCCCTGGATCTCCGAGCGCAGGCCGAGGCGCTTGAACTGGCGGCGGACGTTGGTCAGGTCCTTGGGGTTTACGTCGCGGATCAGCATCTCGCCGCCGGTCGCGGCGGCCAGAGCCATGAAGCTGCCGACCTCGATGTGATCGCAGGAGACCGAGTACTCGGCGCCGCCGAGGCGCTCGGCCCCGTGGACGACCATCACGTTGGAGCCGACGCCGTCGACCCGCGCCCCCATCGCGGTCAGCAGGTGCGCGAGGTCCTGCACGTGCGGCTCAGAAGCGGCGTTGGCGATCTGGGTTGCGCCCGGCGTCAGGGCAGCGGCCATCAGCGCGTTCTCGGTCCCCATCACCGAGGGCTCGTCCATGAAGATCTCGCAGGCGGAGAGGCCGTTGGGAGCGGAGAGCTCGATCCAGCGGCTGCCGTCGACCCGCGCGCCGAGGTCCTTGAAGGCGTCGAGGTGCGCGTCGAGGCGGCGGCGGCCGATGAAGTCGCCGCCCGGCGGCGGCATCTTTGCCTCGCCGAAGCGCGCCAGCAGCGGGCCCGCGAGCAGGAAGGAGGCGCGGATCTTGCCCGAGAGCTCCTCGTCGACGTCGCCACCGGCGTTCCGAGCGCAGAGCCGGACGCTGTTGTCAGCGACCCACTCGACCTCCACCCCGAGCTGCTCGAGCAGGGCCAACTGGGCTTCGGTGTCGCGGATCCGTGGCACCCGGTGCAGAAGCAGCTCCTCCTCGGTCAGCAGGCAGGCGGCGAGGATCGGCAGTGCCGCGTTCTTGTTGCCGGCCACGGTGACTTCTCCCGACAGGGGGACGCCGCCCTCGATCACGAACTTCTCCATCTAAATCGCCCTCTCCAAGCTCACGGGGCTAGGGTAACGACCGGGATGGGCAGACGGGCGAAGGTCGCGATCGGAATCGGTGTGGCGCTGCTGGCGCTGCTGCTGGTCAACATGCTTGTCGTCGACGGCAAGACCGAGCAGGCGGAGGTGACGGCGAAGGGCGGTCACATCCTCGACCTGCCTGACGGGGAAATGCAGGTCGTCGACCGAGGAGCGCGCTCGAAGCCCCCGATCGTCCTCATCCACTGCTTCAGCTGCGCGATGAACTACTGGGACGGGATGCTGCCCCGCCTTGAAGCCACCCACCGTGTGATCGCGGTGGATCTGCTCGGCCACGGCGGCTCGGAAAAGCCCAGCTCCGGCTACACGCCCGAGAACCAGGCCAAGGTGGTGGCGGAGGCCCTCGATCGCCTCGGCGTGCGCGATGCCACCGTCGTCGGCCACTCGCTCGGCGGCAGCGTCGCCGTCGCCCTGGCCGAAACCGCGCCCCAAGCCGTGCAGCGCGTCGCGATCATCGACATGCCGCCCGACAACTCCTACGGCGACCTGGGCTTCCTCGCCGGCCTCGCCTTCCAGCCTGTACTCGGCGAGGCCCTCTGGACGATCAAGCCTGACTTCTCCGTCCGCGACGGCCTCGAGGTGGCCTTCGCCCCCGGCTACGACGTTCCCGACGAGTACGTCGAGGACGTCAAGCGGCTCACCTACAGCGCCTACGACGACTCGCCTGGCGGCGTCGACGACTACCTCGACCAAGAGTCGCTCGACAAGCGGCTGCAGGCGATCGGCAAGCCGCTGATGGTCCTGATGGGAGCCGAAGAGCAGATCGTCGACGACCCCCAGCGGGCGCTCGACCAATACGCGGGAAGCGTCCCCGGCGCCGAAACCCACCTGATCGCCAACGCCGGCCACTCGCCCAACGTCGAGCAGCCGCGCAAGACGGCAGCCCTGGTCCTGCGATTTGCACAGGGCCAACAAAAACAGGTAGGCTCTTCTGTGCGCGACGTCACGGAGCGTGGCTCCAAGCCACAGCAAGGCTCTCCGGCAGACGTCGAATGAATGCGCTTCTGGGGTTTGCGGAGCTACTGGCGGCAGTAGCTCCGCGACATGCCTTCATCCAGATTCCGCATTGCAGAGCCATTTCCAGCCCCTCCTGCAACCCTCATTGCAGAACCCCGATGCCGTCCGGACCCCCCTCTACCTTGTACGAACTGATGTTCGATCAAGCCAACAAGATCACCGCGCGGCTAACCGACGCCGCCGACCTCCTAATCGACTTCGCAACCCTCGGCGAGTACGGGCTAGAGCCCGTTGGGAGAACTCGCCAGGGTTGCGCAGACCCTTCGCCGCAGCCCGCCCCGAGAACGCGAGCACAAGCGCGCGCCGACAACTGCACCCTTCTGCAGGAATCGGGCCTCTTCCGCACCCGGCGCACCCGTCCAGGTCAGCCTGTTTAAAAGGGCTAAACCGCTGCCCGGGCCGCGAGTTTGCGCGGTAGCGAGGGGGCTCAGAAGCGAGCGATACGGTTCCGGCGAGGGGCGTGGCGTAGCAGCGCTACGCGAGCCCCTTGCCGGGGCCGTAGCGCGACGCTGCTGAGACTCCGCAGCCCGCGCCAACTCGGGGCGCGGGCAGCTAACGAAAGAACCGGCGGCGACCTACTCTCCCAGGGGGTTGCCCCCCAAGTACCATCGGCGCTGAGTGGCTTAACTGCTCTGTTCGGAATGGGAAGAGGTGTCTCCCACTCGCTATGCGCCACCGGAAATTTTGCGAGACATCGCCCCGGTGGAGCTTGAAAACCGCACAAGACCGCAAGGTATTAAATATCCGTCAAGCCCTCGACCCATTAGTACCGGTCGGCTACGCGCATTACTGCACTTCCACCGCCGGCCTATCAACCTGGTGGTCTACCAGGGGTCTTACTCCCTCGAAGGGATGGGAGAACTTATCTCGAGGACGGCTTCCCGCTTAGATGCTTTCAGCGGTTATCCGTTCCATGCGTAGCTAACCTGCGATGCCCTTGGCAGGACAACAGATACACCAGAGGCATGTTCATCCCGGTCCTCTCGTACTAGGGATGACTCCTCTCAATTCTCCAACGCCCACAGCAGATAGGGACCGAACTGTCTCACGACGTTCTGAACCCAGCTCGCGTACCGCTTTAATGGGCGAACAGCCCAACCCTTGGGACCTACTTCAGCCCCAGGATGCGACGAGCCGACATCGAGGTGCCAAACCGAGCCGTCGATGTGGACTCTTGGGCTCGATAAGCCTGTTATCCCCGGAGTACCTTTTATCCGTTGAGCGACGGCGCTTCCACTTGCTACCGCCGGATCACTAAGGCCTGCTTTCGCACCTGCTCGACCTGTCGGTCTCACAGTCAAGCTCCCTTACTGCCTTTGCACTCTACGTACGATTTCCAACCGTACTGAGGGAACCTTTGCGCGCCTCCGTTACATTTTGGGAGGCGACCGCCCCAGTCAAACTACCCGCCTGACACTGTTCACCACCCGGATGACGGCGTGGTGTTAGAAACACAGTACATCAAGGGTGGTATCTCAAGGTTGACTCCACGCCAGCCGCAGCCGGCGCTTCACAGCCTCCCACCTATCCTGAGCGAGATGCACCGCATTCCAATATCAGGTTGTAGTAAAGGTTCACGGGGTCTTTCCGTCTAGCTGCGGGTACTCGGCATCTTCACCGAGACTGCAATTTCACCGAGCCCCTCGTTGAGACAGCGTCCAAGTCGTTACGCCATTCGTGCAGGTCGGAACTTACCCGACAAGGAATTTCGCTACCTTAGGACCGTTATAGTTACGGCCGCCGTTTACCGGGGCTTAGCTT
>DASSMJ010000017.1:0-81586 GCA_035688955.1 Solirubrobacterales bacterium
GTGCTCGTCGTGATGCTCGCCTCGATCACCCTGCTGCCGGCGATCCTCTCCTACCTCGGCCCGCGCGTCGACAAACTGCGGATCCCGTTCCTCGGGCGCCGCCTCGACCGGCCCGAAGGTGAACGCGAATCGCCCGCGGCGCGCTGGAGCCACCTGGTCCAGCGCCACCCGTGGACGGCGGCCATCGTCTCCACGGCGATCCTGCTGGCGCTCGCCGCGCCCGCGCTCGGCATGCGGCTCGGCTTCCCGGACGCCGGCAACGACAAGAAGGGGACGATGACCCGCGAAGCGTACGACCTGATCGCCGAAGGGTTCGGTCCTGGCGCCAACGGCCCGCTGGTGATCGCCGCCGAACTGCCCGACGCGGGCGCGAAGGCGACGGTCGACACCCTCGTCTCCGACCTGCGCGAAGAGGACGGCATCGCCTATGTGCCGCCGCCGCGCTTCAACTCCGACGGCACCGCGGCGATCGTCACCGTCATCCCCACCACCTCCCCCCAGGACGAGGCGACCTCCGAACTGGTCGACCACCTGCGCGGGACCGTGATCCCGGGCGCGGTCGGCAACTCCGGCGTCAACGCGCTGGTCGGCGGCGTCAACGCCGCCCTCGAGGACCAGAGCACCTACATCACCGACCGCATGCCGTGGTTCATCGCCGGCGTCGTCGGGCTCTCGTTCCTGCTGCTGCTGATCGCCTTCCACTCGCCCTTCATCGCGCTGAAGGCGGGGGTCATGAACCTGCTCTCGGTCTCCGCCGCCTACGGGGTGATGACCCTGGTCGCCCAGGGCGGAGCGGTCGGCCAGCTGATCGGGATCGACCACGAAGTCCCGATCGCCCCATTCATGCCGGTGATGATGTTCGCGATCCTCTTCGGGCTCTCGATGGACTACGAGGTCTTCCTGATCTCGCGGATCCGCGAGGAGTACCTGAAGGACGGCGACACCAGGCGCGCGGTCGCCGACGGGCTGGCGAAAACCGCGCGGGTGATCACCGCCGCGGCGGCGATCATGGTCGTCGTCTTCCTCGCCTTCGTCGCCTCCCCCGAAGTCTTCCTCAAGCTCTTCGGGATCGGGCTGGCGGCGGCGATCTTCCTCGACGCCACCCTGGTGCGGATGGTCCTGGTCCCGGCGGTGATGCAGCTGCTCGGCGCCCGCAACTGGTGGATCCCCGACTGGCTCGAGCGGATCCTCCCCCGCATCGACGTCGAGCGCAGCGCCGCCGCCGAGAGCCGCACCTAGCCGCCGCCCTCAGTTCCGCGGTTCCTTTGTCCGGCCACAGCGGACAAAGGAACCGCGGAACCCCGGCGCGTCCCAGCCGCCGCGAACTGCATCAAATTTCCCCTCTGCCAGGGAGGAAATTTGATGCAGTTCGAGCAGGAGTGATGCAAACTAGACTCATTCTCATTATGCTCTGAGGCTTGTTCGACGCTTTTCAGCTGCCCTTCGTTCAGCGGGGCCTCTTCGAGGTTCTGATCCTTTCGATCCCGGCGGGGCTGCTCGGGACCTGGATCGTGTTGCGGGGGTTGGCATTTTTCTCGCATGCGGTGGGGACGGCGGCCTTTCCCGGGCTGGTGCTTGCTGACGGGCTGGGGTTTGCGGCGCCGCTCGGTGCGTTCGGCGCTGCGGTGCTTTTCACGCTCGGCGCCACGGGGCTGCGGGGGCGGCGGAACGAGGAGGACGCGGTGACGGCGCTGGTCCTGGTCGGCTGCCTCGCCGGCGGCGTCATCCTCGCCAGCGACGTCTTCGGCTCGGGCGCGAATGTCGAGACCCTGCTGTTCGGCAGCCTGCTGCTGGTCGACGGCGGCGACCTGGTGCTCGCCGGCTGCACCGCTGCGCTGACGCTGCTCGCGACCCTGCTGGTCGGCCAGCACTGGCTGCGCGCCGGCTTCGACCCCACCCTGAGCGACTCCGGCGACCCGGGCCCCCGCTTCTTCGACGCGATCCTGCTCGGGCTGATCGCGCTCGCCGCGACGGCAGCGCTGACCGTGGTGGGCGCCCTGCTCGTCACCGCCCTCTTCCTCGTTCCCGCGGTCACCGCCCGCCTGCTGACCGAGCGCCTGCTGCGCTGGCAGCTGCTCAGCGTCGCCCTGGTCGCGCTGGAGGGAACGATCGGCCTCTGGCTCTCGGTCGAAACCGACGCCCCGCCCGGAGCGACGATCGCCTGCGTCGCCGGGGCCGGCTTCGTCCTCGCCGCGGCAGCCAAGGCGCTGCGCAGCCGCCCCCGCTCCGTGGCGCTCGCCGCAGCCGCAATGGCGCTGGCGCTGCTCGCCGCCGGCTGCGGCGGCACCGCCGGCGGCGATCCCGGCAAGGTCGACGTGGTCGCGACCACCACCCAACTCGGCGACTTCGTCCGCGAGGTCGGCGGCAACGCGGTCGAGGTCGACCAGATCCTCGCGCCCAACACCGACCCCCACGACTACGAGCCCCGCCCCTCCGACGTCGAGGGGGCGGCAAACGCAGCGGTGGTCTTCGCCAGTGGCGACGAACTCGACTCCTGGATCGACGGGATCGTCTCCGATTCCGGCAGCGACGCCGACGTGGTCGACCTCGGCGCCCAGGTCCCGATCCGCCTCTCCGGCGAGTCATCCGGCGAGGAGGCCTCGAAGTACGACCCTCACTGGTGGCACGACCCGCGCAACGCCGAGGCAGCGGTGCGGGTCATCGAGCGCACCCTGATCGCCGCCGACCCCTCTCACCGCGCCGAGTTCGCTCGCAACGCCGACGCCTACCTACGGCAGCTGCGCAGCCTCGACCGGGGGATCGCCAAGTGCATCGACTCGGTGCCGCCCGCCCGGCGCAAGCTGGTCACCGACCACGACGCCTTCAACTACTTCGCCAACCGCTACGGGCTCGAGATCGTCGGCGCGGTGATCCCCTCCCAGATCACCCAGGCGCAGCCCTCCGCCGGTGACCTCAGCGACCTCGCCCGCACGATCGAAGCGGAGAAGGTGCGGGCGATCTTCCCCGAGAGCTCGCTCAGCGCCAACGTCGCCGAGGCGATCGCGCGCCAGACCGGCGCCTCGGCCGAGTACAGCCTCTACGGCGACACGCTCGGCCCCGACGGCTCGAGCGGCGACACCTACCTGCGGATGGAGGCGGCCAACGCCGATGCGATGGTCCGCGGCTTCACCGGAGGGGAGCGGGAATGCCCGGCGAGCCGCTGATCGAGGCCACCGGCCTCTCCGCCGGCTACGAGGGCCGCCCGGCGATCTCCGGCGTCGCCTTCGCGCTGCGGGCCGGCGAACGGATGGCGCTGCTCGGGCCGAACGGCGGCGGCAAGACCACCCTGCTGCGCGCCCTGCTCGGCGAGCTCGCCCCACAGACGGGCGAGCTGCGCGTCGCGGTGCGCTGCGGCATCGTCCCCCAGACCGAGCGCTCGCAGCTCGACTACCCCGTCTCCGCCCTCGACGTCGCCGCGATGGGAGCCCTTTCGCGGCTGCCCTGGTGGCGGCGGCCGGGCCGCCGCGAGCGCGAGCAGGCGGGCGCGGCCCTCGACCGAGTCGGTCTCCGCCCCCTCGCCGACCGCACCTTCGGCAAGCTCTCCGGCGGCCAGCGCCAGCGGGTGCTGATCGCCCGCAGCCTCGTCCAGGACGCCCGCGTCCTCCTCCTCGACGAGCCCTTCTCCGGCCTCGACCGGCCCAGCTCCGAGCGGCTCGAAGACCTGATCGGGGAACTGGCCGAGGAGGGACGCACGGTGGTGATCGCCACCCACGACCTCGAGCAGGCCCGCCGCTCGGACAGCGTCCTCTGCATCAACCACCGCCAGATCGCTTTCGGCCCGCCGGAGGAGACGCTCGACGTCGCCGTCCTCGAAGCGACCTACGGCGGCACGATCGTCGAGCTGCCGGGCGCGGCGGGCCGGGCGATCCTCCCTCCCCACCATCACCACCACTGACGCGATGCTCGATCCCCTGCAAGACGAATTCTTCCGCCGCGCGATCGCCGAGATGACGCTGCTCGGGATCGCCGGCGGGGCGCTCGGCTGCTGGGTCGTCCTCTACCGGCTCTCCTACGCGGCCGAGTCACTGGCCCACTCGATCTTCCCCGGCCTCGTCCTCGCCGCGATCGCCGGCGCGCCGCTGCTGGTCGGCGGCGCCCCCGGCATCGTCCTCGCCGCCCTGGCGATCGCGCTGGCGGCGCGCGTTCCGGGGATCGACCGCGAGGTCGCCGTCGGCGTCGTCGTCACCACCTTCTTCGGACTTGGCGTGCTGCTGGCGCTCTCGCCGGAATCGCCGCCGGGGATCCAGGAGGTCCTCTTCGGCGACATCCTCGGCCCCACCGACGGGGACCTGGCGGCGGCCGCGATCCTCGCCCTCGTCGTCGCCGTCTCCCTGCTGGTGCTCCACGGCCGGCTCCTCGCCGGCGGCTTCGACCGCGCCGCCGCCCGCTCGCTGGGCGCCGCGCCCGGCCGCACCGAAGCCGCCCTGCTCGTCCTCCTTGCGCTGGCGATCGTCTTCGCGGTCCAGGGCCTGGGGAATCTGCTCGTCGTCGCCGTCTTCGTCGGCCCGGCAGCGACCGCGCGACAGCTGAGTGAGCGGATCGGCCCGATGATCGCGATCGCCGTCGCCACCGCGGTGCTCGCCGGCCTCGCCGGCCTCTACCTCTCCTACTACGCGGGCACCGCCGGCGGCGCCTCCGTCGCCCTGGCGATCGTCGCCGCCTACCTCCTCGCCCTCGCCGCCACCCGCCTGCGTGCGGCCCTGCGCGGCACCGAAACCGCGGCGCCGGAGGCGTCTACGATCGGCTGATGGCAACCATCGTCGACAGCGCCTGGTCCGAGCACGCGCTCGGCGTCCTCGCCGCCGCCGGCTACCGTCGCGGGGGCGCCCGCACCGCCGTGGTCGAAGCCCTCGCCGGACACACCTGCGCGGTGACGGCGTTGGAGCTGGAGGAGGAGCTGCGCACGCGGAAGCTGCGCGTCGGCCGCGCCAGCGTCTACCGCGCCCTCGAGGTGCTGGAGGAGCTGCGCCTGGTGCAGCGCTTCGAGGCCGCCCGCGGCATCGCCGGCTACGAGCGGGTCGACCCCGGCGGCCACCATCACCACCACGCGATCTGCCGCCGCTGCGGTCGCATGGAGCCCTTCGAGGACCGGGCCCTGGAGCGGGCGATCGGCCAGGTCTCCGACCAGGTCCCCTTCGACGTCGCCGAGCACGAAGTCGTCCTCCGCGGACTCTGCGAGCGCTGCGCGAGCTGACCCAGGCGGCGACCCCCGGGCCTGCGCTAGGCGGCCCCCCTGCTACCGTGGTTCAGGTCGGGCCTGGCCAATTCGCCGCCCGAGAGGTTCCGTTTCCTCCACGTGCTCACTTTGCGCCTCGGGGTCGCAGGATCTCCCCAGACGTTCAAACAGGAGTTCATAAACATCACTTCCTTCGCCGATCTCGGCACCTCCAAGCCGGTCGTCGACGCCCTCAGGGCTCGTTCGATCACCCAGCCGTTCCCC
The DNA here is from genome assembly GCA_035688955.1 of Solirubrobacterales bacterium. Lineage (GTDB taxonomy): Bacteria > Actinomycetota > Thermoleophilia > Solirubrobacterales > 70-9 > VAYN01. The sequence continues at coordinate 5,441 of DASSMJ010000017.1, forward strand.
GTTCAAGAGATGGTCATCCGCGATGCGCTCGCCGGCCGCGACCTCCTCGTCCAGTCCCCCACCGGGTCGGGCAAGACGCTCGCCTTCGGCGTTCCCATGGTCGACCTGCTCGACCCGCGGGACAAGCGCCCGCAGGCCCTCGTCCTGGCCCCGACCCGCGAGCTGGCGACCCAGATCGTCGCCGAGCTGACGACGCTGGCCAAGGCCCGCGGCCTGAAGATCGCCGCCGTCTACGGCGGCGTCGGGATCAACCCCCAGATCGCCGCCGCCAAGCGCGCCGACATCCTCGTCGCCACCCCGGGCCGCCTCGAGGACCTGCTCGGCCGCAACGCCGTCTCCCTCGGGCAGATCCGCGTCCTCGTCCTCGACGAGGCCGACCGCATGCTCGACATGGGCTTCCGCCCCGCCGTCGACCGCATCGTCGACCGCACCCCGGCCGATCGCCAGACCCTCTTCTTCTCGGCGACGCTCGAGGGGGCGGCGGGCCAGGTCGCGGCTTCCTACACCCGCGACGCCCGCTCCCACACCCACTCCGAGCCCGAGCAGGCGGTGCCGAACATCGAGCACCGCTTCGTCACGGTCGACTCGCAGAACGCCAAGCTCGAGCAGCTGGTCGAGCACCTGACCGGTGAGAGCGACGAGCGCTCGCTCGTCTTCGTCCGCACCAAGCGCGGCGCCGACCGGCTGGTCAAGCGCCTCCGCACCCACCAGGTCGAGGCGGTCGCGATGCACGGCGACAAAAGCCAGCGGCAGCGCGAGCGCGCCCTCGCCCGCTTCGAGAGCGGTGCCGTCGTCACCCTGGTCGCAACCGACGTCGCCGCCCGCGGGATCGACGTCCCCGACGTCGCCCAGGTGATCAACTACGACGCCCCCGAGGACCGCGACGCCTACGTCCACCGCGTCGGCCGCACCGGCCGGGCCGGGCGCACCGGCACCGGCATCAGCTTCGTCCTCGCCGACCAGGCCGGGGAGATGCGCCAGATCGCCAGCAGCCTCGGGCTCGAGCACGGGCTCGGCAAGGGGGGACCGACGGTCACCTCCACCCAGCCCAAGCGCGCACGCCGTAACCGTCGTCGACGCAGCAGGCCGCCGGTACGCGGCTAAGGCACTCGATGGGAACCGGGATCGGCCTCGCCGCAGCAGCCGCCTTGCTGACCAACCTGGCTTCCCTGCTGAAGCACCGCGGCTGCCAACACGTCGCGCCCGTCTGCCTCAGCCGCCCGTTCGCAAGCCTGCGGGGCCTCGCCGCCTCGCCCTGGTTCGCGGCGGGCTGGGGCCTGGCGGCGCTGGCCTGGCTGATCCACGTCGCGGCGCTCTCGCTGGCCCCGATCTCCCTCGTCCAGGCGGTGCTGGCGGGAGGCGCGGTGACCCTGGCCGTGATCTCCCAGCGCTTCTTCGGCGACCGGGTCGAGCGGCGCCAGTGGCTGGCCCTGCTGCTCGGCGGCAGCGGCCTCGCCCTGCTCGCCGCCACCCTGCCCCACTTCGACGACGCCCACTCCGGCTTCTCGCTGGGAGGGATCATCAGTTTCGAGGGAGGCCTGGTCCTGCTCGCCGCCGGGATTGCCCTCAGCCACCGCGCCGAGCGGCTGGCCCAGCGCCGCGGGGTGCTGCTGGCGGTCCTCGCCGGGCTCCTCTTCGCTCTCGCCGGAATCGCGATCAAGGCGCTGACCGGCGGCGCCGGCAGCTGGCCGATGGTCGCCTCGCTCGTCGCCCTCACCCTCGCCTGCGGCTTCTTCGCCCAGTACACGGCGGCGTCGGCGCTGCAAAGCGGCGGCGCGATCGAGACGATCGGCCTGATGGGAATCATCGCCAACGCCACCCAGATCATCGGCGGGATCCTCGTCTTCGGCGACCCGCTCTCCCCCAGCCCCGGCGGGATCGCCCTCCAGGGCACCGCCTTCGCGATGGTCTGCCTCTCGGCGCTGCTGCTCCCGGCCTCGACCGGACCGCGCCTCCTGCAGCGGGCCTGAGCTCAGGCCGCTAGCGCAGCTCGTCGAGCGAGCCGACCTCGAGGTCGAACGGTTCGTCGGCCGAGCGACGGCGCCGGTATGGGGAGACGGTGACGCGATGGGTCTCGCCGCAGACGCAGGGGACTTCGATCGGGCTGGTGTCGGCGGCCGGGTCGGTGTCGACTTTGAGCCGGCGCAGCTGCCCGGTCGGCTTGCAGCCGAAGGAGATCACCCAGCCGTAGTCGGGGCGCTCGCGTTTTGCTCGTCGGGGCGGTCCTGGCATCTCGTCTGTCCCGCCCTCAGCCGGTCGAGGTGTTGAGCTCGACGGCGGCACGGATCAGCGCCTTCAGCGCCTCGGCGTCGATCTCCTCGTCCTCGTGGATGTCGATCGCGCGCCTGGTCTTGCCCTCGAGGCTGGAGTTGAAGAGGCCGGCGGGATCCTCCAGCGAAGCGCCCTTGGCGAAGGTCAGCTTCACCGCCGCCTTATAGGTCTCGCCGGTGCAGAGGATGCCGTCGTGCGACCAGACCGGCACCCGCCATTTCCACTCCTCGACCACCTCGGGGTCGGCTTCTTTGATCAGGTCGCGGACCCGCGCCAGGGTCTCGCCCCGCCAATCCCCGAGTTCGGCGATACGGCCGTCGATCAGCTCGGCGGGCGAGTCTCCCTCCCCTTCTCTTGGGCTGGCCTTCCTCATCGAGCGCGCATCGTAAGGGGTGGCCGGTCGCGGTGCGCAAGCCGGCGCCGAGGCGTCGGCGCCGGCTGGCAGGATGCGGCTCGCGATGGCTCGATCCTCCGCCCTCCTCGTCCTCCTCGTCGCGCTCATCGCGGTCGGCGCCGCGCCGGCTCAGGCCGAGGACGCCTTCTATTTCGAAAGCTCGACCGGGATGAAGTTCCTCGGTGAAGACATGGACGGGTTCCAAGGGGGCTGCTGGTTCGGGCCGACCGGGAACATGATCGACGGCAAGGCGGCCGAAGACGGCTCGATCCGCGCCGACTTCGGCCCTCTCGCCGAATGCGACGAAGCCTGGGGCGCCAACTTCTCCTTCGGCCTCGGCGGCAGCAACTACGGCAGCATCGACTTCGGCGCCTACGACTGGCCCTTTGCCGGTTCCCAGCTCGACTGTCTCGGCAACGGAGCCGAATCGGCAAGGCTCGAAGGCCAGATCCCGATCGAACGCTTCATGAGCATCGAAGTCGAAGGCGACACCTGCATCGTGGAATGGCTGCCCGGCGCCCGCCCCAGCGCCCTCGCGCGCGAGGTGCTCCCCTCGCATAACCCAGGCCTGCCAGGCCTGGCGCGAGGATGGCACTCGCGCCTCGTCTCCAGCCTCGCCCGGGTCAGCGAGGGCAGGGCGAAGGTGCGGGTCCAGGTCTTCGGCACCGGCTCCCGCCCGGTCCGCGACCGGATCACCCTCCGCACCCGCTCCGGCCGCCTCCTCGGGCGCGGCCTTGGCACCTCGCGGACCGCGACCCGGCCGCGCCTCGTCGCGGTGCCGCTGACTCCGGTCGCGCGGCAACTGCTGGCGAAGAAGAAGGAGATCGTCGTGCGGGCCTCCCTCGCCCACGCCGACGGCACCCCGGGCAGCGGCGACGAGACGAAGCAGCTGGTTCTGCGCCGCAGCGGAGTCTGACCCCACCCGGGTGGGGAAGAAATCGGCTGCGCCGCTACCGCTGGCGGCGCATCTTCCAGGGGAGGACCGGGAGGCCCCAGCGGGCGCAGCCGAGGCCTTCTGCCTTGGGCAGGAGGCGCCAGGTGATGCGGGGGCCGCGCACCCAGACGCCGCTCGGCATTTCGCGCGCGAGCCGCCAGATCGTCGCCGGGTAGGCGCCGTCCTTTGCCATCTCCCGCAGGATCGGCCAGCTCTTCGAGGTCGCCATCGCCCGCTCGGCTTCCAGCCGCTTCGCGCGGTCGCCGGTGCGGCGCGCGTCGCCCCACTGGCGGAACCAGAGGCAGGAGACGATCCCCGTCACCGCCGCGCCCACCTGGTAGCGGGTGGTGGTCAGGCCTTCGTCGGGAACTCGCGAGGGGGCGAAGGTGTCGGGGACGGGGATGCCCTGCAGCATTTCCCGCACCGCGGCGTCGTGGTCGGCGGCTTTGACCACCTTGGCCGGCATCGCTTCCAGCCAGGTCCGCGAGTCGACCCTGGTCAGCCAGCCGAGACGTTCTTCGAAGGCGGTGAGATCGGGGACCGCGGCCCGCAGTTCGAGGACATAGCCGCCTTCGGACCAGAAGGCGGTCATCTGGCGGTTGCCGGGGCCACCCTGGTTGACGTAGAACTCGGCCCTGGTGTCGACCTGCGCGGTCGTCTCCAGGACCGGCAGCTCGATCCAGCGCTGCCCGTGCGGGTGCAGGGAGCCGCGGGCGGTGGCGATTGCCTGCTCCAGGCTGTCGTGGCGCCAGGCGAGTTCGACCCGGCGCTGGCGCACCGCGGGCGGGAACATCCCGAAGGCGCGCTCGCCGCTCTTGCTGTTGCCGGTAACGCGGATCGTTTCGTAGGGGACCGGCTTGCCGGTGACGAATTCCATCGTCCCTTCGGTGCCTTCGCGGCCGTTGTACTGGGTGACGTTCTGGACGCGCCAACCCGGCCCTTCGAGCAGCAGCAGCGGGCTCGACTGGGCGAAGCGCACGAGCGCGGCCCCGTAGAGGGACGTCGCGGAATCGTCGGAGCGGGACGGCGACCCGGAGCCGCCGCCGAGCAGAAGGACGACGAGGAGCGCGGCCGCGGCAGCCGTCAGACCGGCAAGGCCGAGAATGCTGCCGCGATGCCTCCGGCGCGGCGGCCAAAGCGCGGGCGCGGCCTCCGGCACCTCAACCGTCGCGGGCTCGGCGACGATCTCCTCCAGCAGCGCCGCCTCGGCGGGGCCGAGCTCGAGCGCGTCCATCTCGCGGGCCGAGAACCGGTCCGCCCCGCGCAGCTTCGTATCAATCTCGTGGGCGCTCATCGAGCCTCCACCTCCATCTCCTCAGGTCCCATCTCGCGTTCTCCCTCGGCGAGCCGCGCCCGCAGGCGGCGGCGGGCGCGGTGCAGCCGGGTCCGCGCCGCCACCGTCGAGATCCCGAGCACCCGCGCCGCCTGGGCCGGGGTCAGCTCCTCCATCCCGACCAGCATCAGCAGCTCCCGGTCCCCCTCCCGCATCGCCGCGAGCGCCTCCAGCACCTCGCCCCGCTCCCCCGGCGCCGGTGCCGGCAACTGCCGGCGCAGCTCCTGCCGCAACCGCTCGGCCAGACGCGTCCGCCGCGTCACCCCCCGCTTCTGGTTCGCCAGCACCCGCCGCGCCGTCGCGTAGAGCCAGAGCCGCGCCTCCTCCCCCAGCGGCACGTCGCCAAGCCGGCGCCAGGCGACGAGAAAGGTCTCGGCGACGACGTCGGCCGCGTCCTCCGGCTCCTCGCTGCGCCGCAGCGCATAGCGCAGGATCTCCCCCTCGTGCTCTTGGTAGAGGCGGGAGAAGCGGACCTCCGCTAGCTCGCGCGGCAGCGCTTCCTCGGCGAGGGCGTCTCGGGGCATCGTCTGTTCATGTCCGGCTGCGTGAAAGCGTTACACCTAGAGGACAAGGCCTAACCAAGGAGGAGCGAGATGGGAAAGCTGATCGCAACCACGCAGGCGACGCTCGACGGGGTGATCGACCCGGTCGGCGAGTGGGTGCAGCCCGACGGAGACCATGGCGACTACTCGTTCGAGCGCCAATCGAGGTCGAGCGGGCTGCTGCTGGGCCGCAAGACCTTCGAGGGCCTGGCCGGCTACTGGCCGGACAAATCGGGCAAGTGGGCGGACATGGTCAACGCGCTGCCGAAGTACGTCGGCTCGAGAACCCTCTCCGGCGATCTCCCGTGGAACGCGACCCTGCTCGACGGCGACCTCGCCAGCTCGATCCCGAAGCTGAAGGAGGACGTTGACGGCGACCTGTTCATGCACGGCAGCGGCGAGTTCGCCTTCTCCCTGGCCGAGGCGGGCCTGGTCGACGAGTTCGAGGTCTACCTCAACCCGATCGTCTGGGGCGAGGCCAACCTGCACGTGCTCGGCGACCGCGGGACCGTGCGCATGCAACTCGAGGACGTCAAGCGCTTCGACTCCGGAGTGGTCCTCCTCACCTACCTGCCGGCGTCCTGACGCACGCGTCGCTCAGGCCACGGCCTCGATGATGCTGAGCATCCCGACTGCCGCCGCGCCATTGACCTCGGCCGCCGCCGGATGGCGATCGCAGCCGTGCAGGGCGGCTCGCTTGAAGCCGGCGGCGCGCAGGGCCTGCTCGGCGCCGGCCTCCCCGCCCGGGTAGGAGTGGACCCTGCCGCGGACAAAGGCCCCGAGCAGCAGCCCGAAGGCGCTTTCGCCAAGGCCGGCGCGCCCGAGGCGCAGATCGGCGAGGTAGGCGCCCGGCTCGAACGGGCGCAGCGCCCCTGCCAGTCGCGCCCACAGCGCCTCGACGGTGGCCTGGTCGAAGTAGGTGAGCAGGCCCTCGGTGACGATCGCCAGGCCGCGTGCGGGGTCCATGGTCTCGACCAGGGCCTCGAGGCTGCCCGGCCCGCCGTCGCGGAGGACGTCGAGGTCGACCACGCGGTGCTCCTCGCCGAGCGAGTCCATCTGCGCCAGCGCCTCGCGCTTGCGGCGCGCCATCGGCGGCAGATCGGCCTCGACGTAGGTGAGGTCCGCCCCATAGCGCTCGCTGAAGCGCCAACCGCGCGGGGACATGCCGCAGGCCACCTCGATCACCTGGCTGACCCCGCCCTCGATCAGGTCCTCGAGCAGGGAATCGATGATCCGATGCCTCGCGAGCAGCAGCCCGTCGAGGCTCGGTCCCCCCAGCGCCCGGCTCGCCATGTTGGGCAGGGCCAGGATGTCGTGCAACAGCCTGCCCTGCCAGGTGTCGAGCTTGGGATGGGAGAGCCCGTTCCGGACCCAGGTCTGCCCGGTGTAGTGAGCGGTCGGCGAAACCGAACCCGATGAACCCTCGTCCTTGGTCAAGCGCCCTCCTCGTGCAGTGGTCCTTGCCGGCTTGAAGTAGACCATCTCCTACGATGGCGGGGTGAGCAGCCAGGGCCTTCCCGCCGGAGTCGTGCACACCTTGCCGCCGGACCTCCGAGATGGGCTGCTGACCAGCGCGACGGCGCTCGAGGCCTGGAAGGACATCACCCCGCTGGCGCGCAACGAGTTCATCTGCTGGGTCGAGGACGCCAAACAGGCGGCGACCCGCGAGCGCCGCATCCGCCGGACCCGGGAAGAGCTGGAGGAAGGGATGCGCCGGCCCTGCTGCTGGCCGGGCTGCAAGCACCGCGAGCGCACCGGCCGTCCCTGAACCGCCCGATGCCGTTCACGCACCGGAACCTGAAAGATCTCGAGGACGTCGGCTCCAACTTCGACGGCGCGCCGGACCTCGAGTTCCGTCTGGCGACGAAAGCTCTCGAGCTAGAGCACTCCGGCCTCGGCTACCAGCGCATCCCGCCCAACTACCGCTTCCCCTACGGGCACACCCACGCTAAACAGGAGGAGATCTACGTGGTTCTGCGCGGCAGCGGCCGGATGAAACTCGACGACGAGATCGTCGAGCTGAACCAATGGGACGCCGTCCGTGTCGCCCCCGGCACCTGGCGCGGCTACGAGGCCGGCCCGGACGGTCTCGAGATCTTCGTCATCGGCGCGCCCAACCTCGGCGAGAACCCGCGGGGCGACGTCGAAGGCGAACGCGACTGGTGGACTGACTAGCCGCGCCGGCGGTAGTGCAAGTACACGGTCCCGCCGAACGTGCGGGTCTCCACCAGCTCAAGGTCGATCTCTACGTCCGGCGGGAAAAACGGCGTGCCGCCGCCGATCACGATCGGGACGACGAACAGCTCGAACTCGTCGACCAGCCCGCGCCGCATGCATTCCGCCGCGAGCCCGGCGCCTCCGACCGCGATCCTCCGCTCGCCGAGTGCGTCTATCTCCTCCTCGAGCGACCCCGTGGCCAGACGGTTGCTGCCCTCGACGCTGGCCAGCGTGGTCGAGAAGGCGATCTTCTCGAGCGGGCGCCAGATCTCGGCGAACTCAGCCATCACGGGGTCGGCGAACTCCTCGGTGTCCCAGACCAGCATCGTTTCGTAGAGGCGCCGGCCGAGCAGCTGAGCGTCGACCGCGGCCACCCGCTCGTTGTGGAACCGGTGCAGCTCCTCGCTGGGCGCTCCCCAGGCGAAGCTCCCGTCGGGCCCGGCGACGTACCCGTCGAGCGAGAGGCTCATGGAATAGGTGATCACGGGACACAGTCAAGCGGGTCGCCGAGGCCTAAGGTGTGGCCCATGGCACTTCAGCGGATGGACAACGTTCTCATCGTCGTCGAAGACCTCGAGGCGGCGAAGGAGTTCTTCCTCGAGCTCGGGATGGAGCCGGCGGGCGAGACGCAGGTCGAAGGCGACTGGGTCGGCCGCGTTATCGGGCTCGAGGACGTCCGGGCCGACATCGTCATGCTGCGCACCCCCGACGGCCATGGCCGGGTGGAGCTGTCGAAGTTCCACACGCCGCCGGCGGTCAGGGCCGAGCCGGAAGACGCGCCGGCGAACGCGCTGGGGATACGGCGGATCATGTTCGCCGTCGACGACATCGACGACGTCGTCGATCGCTTGCGCAGCAAGCACGGGGCCACGCTGTTCGACGAGATAGCCCAGTACGAGGACGTCTACCGGCTCTGCTTCGTGCGCGGACCCGAGGGCATCGTCATCGGCCTGGCCGAAGCGCTCCGCTGAACCGCTGGTTCGATGACCGCCGTAGCCGGTCGTGCTAACTTACAACCAGATGGTTGTAGGTAAGAAACAGACCCACGACGACGAAGAGGCCACCGACCTGCTGTTCGCGGCGCTGTCGGACCCGATTCGCCGCGCCATCCTCCGCCGCGCCCACGAGGGCCGGCTCTCGGTCTCGGCCCTGGCCCGCGAACACCCGATCAGCGTGACGGCGATGCAGAAGCACGTCGCCGTCCTGGAGCGGGCCGAACTGGTGAGCAAGCACCGGGTCGGTCGCGAGTCGATCGTCCGCACCAAGGCCGACGCCCTCGCGCGCGCCCGCGCCGCGCTCGACCGCCTCGAGGCGGACTGGCGTGACCGGATCGAGCGGATGGACCAGATCCTCGACACCGACAAAGGAGATACCTGATGCCCGTTATCGACGTAGACAAGGACATCGACGCCCTGACCATGACGATCACGGCCGAGTTCGATGCCGATGCCGAGCGCCTCTGGCAGCTATGGGCGGACCCGCGCCAGCTGGAGCGCTGGTGGAGCCCGCCGTCCCATTCCTCCACCTTCGTCGAGCACGAGCTCACTCCCGGCGCGCGCACCACCTACTTCATGACCGGCCCCGACGGTGAGAAACACCACGGCCGCTGGCTGGTCGAGGAGGTCGACCCGCCCCACCGCCTGCGGATCAAGGACGACGAGGTCGACGACGAAGGCAACCCCGAGGACGGCGGCCCCTCCGCGATAACCGTGACGATCGCCGAGGCCGACGGCACTGCAACCATGTCAGTCCAAACCCACTTCGCCGACCGCGACGCGATGGAACAGACGATCGAGATGGGCTTCGAGCAAGGCATGATCGAAACCCTCGGCCAGATCGACCCCCTTCTCGGCGCGGCAAAGGGCCTGACGAAAGGACGATGACCGGGATGCGCAAGCTCCAGACGCAGGGTGTCCACCACATCACCCTCACCGGCGCGGACCGCCAAACCTCGATCGACTTCTGGGAGGGCCTGCTCGGGATGCCGTTCGTCTTCGAGCAGCCCAACCTGGACCGCCCCGAGGAGAGCCACCTCTATTTCGACCCGGGCGACGGGCGGCTGATCACGATCTTCACCAACGAGGACCGTGTGCCCGACCCATCCCCGCGGTCGCAGGACACCGGCCACGTCCATCACATCGCCTTCGCCCTCTCGAACGCGACCTTCCGCCAGACCGTCGAGCGGCTCGACGAGCGCGGCATCGAGCACAGTGGCGTCAAGGACCGGGGCTTCATGGACTCGATCTACTTCCGCGACCCCCTCGGCCTGCTGATCGAGCTGGCCTCCTACCGCTTCGAACCCCCCACCGGCCACACCCACGCCGACGTACTCCTAGAGGCCCACCTGATCCGCACCGAGCGCGACGATTACAACATCGCCCCCGAGCACCTCGCCGACGCCATCGAGCGGCTCGTCGCCCGTTCGCAGCGCTCCCTATCCGAGGATCGCGCCCCCCGCGACCCCTACGTTCACCCCCGGCCGGACGCGCCCGGAGAGACCGACTAGGAAACCTTCAAGTGAGGGCGATCGCAGCGCCTGCCGTCCTTGGTGAGGACGATCCAGTCGTTTTTGCCAGCGTCTCGCAGCCAAGCCTCGTCGGCGAGAAGCTGGGCGCGCTCCTCTCCGTATATGTCGGCCATCGAATAGATCGTGAGCCCGGCATCGCGAAGACCCTTGACAATGCTCTTACCGAGGCTGCGGTCAACAAAGAATTCGGCCGGCTTCTCTCTCGGACGAGACATCGCCGCGCCCCTATAGCGGGGCGGGATTCGAACCCGCGACCTTCGGGTTATGAGCCCGAACCTGGCGGTCGGCTGAACTACGTGGAACTAGGTTTCAAGCGGTTTTCAGGGAATCGAGCTACGTGGAGATCGGCTGGAATCGGTGGGGCATGTTGCCCCATTCGTTGCCCCAGGACTACACCGACGAAGCCGCCACAACGGAAACGTCGTCGTGGGCAATCGCCCCGCCTTTCTGAGCTCGCGCGGTCACCAGTGCCGGCTTGCGATCCGCGGGTGCCACGTCCAGCACGAACTCGATCCCCAGACTTCGGACAGCGTTGATGATCGTGTCGATCTCCGGGTTGTGCTCCCCGGACTCGAGCTTGACGACGCGCGGCTGCGAGACGCCCAGCTTCTTCGCCAGGGCCCTCTGGCTCAGTTTGTGCTCAGCGCGATAGCGCAGCAGCGTCGCCGCGAACTCCCGGGCAGGAGCAAGCCTCTGCCACTCTGCTCGAAAGCTCGGGTCGGCAAGCTGCTCCTCGGCCACAAGGGCATCGAAACTCTTGTCTGGGCTCTTCATTGCTGACTCATGATAATAAATTTATTATCGGAGTCAACTGCGACGCTTCAAACGAGCACCCGCTGCCACCACCGCTCGATCGAAGTCTTTCTTCTTCGCCGCTACCGCCAGGACGACGAACAGATCGCCGAACCGCGCATAGATCGGCCGAGCCTCACAAGCGCCCTGCTTCGGCCGTAACTCAAACAGGTTGGCCTCACCCTTCAGCGACTTCATATGCGGTGACGGCAGATCGGGACCGAGATCTTTCAGCTTCTGCACCACATTGAAGACCGCCTTGCGGTCTCCGCGCGACTTCACGTCCTCGAAGTCGATGACCGCGTCGCTGGCGAAGTCCACGATCCAATTTTTTGGCTGCATCGCCATTCCGGCGACAATAACCTTCGGCGCGGACTAAATGTTTTGTCTACAGAGATACTGGGTTGTGCGAGAACCTGCGACGGTCGAGGCCCGTGAGGCTTGAGTTTGAGAGTCGTGATGGTCCTACGTTGATTGGTCCTCGCTACCAGCACCCTCGCCGAGCATTTCACTGACCAGTGCCGTCACCTCCTCTTGGCGCGTCGGCTCGTCGCCTGGCACCGTTGCGTCGACCCCCCAACGCTCGAAAAACCAGACGAGGTTCGCTCGCGCCAGAAGTGCTAGGGGGCCATATTGCGCTAGCGCCACTGTCCAGTCATGAGCGGCCTCGTCTCGCTGGCCGTACTTCCACCGACAGATTGCGGCATACGTGGTGGCGAACATCTCGCGCTCGTCTCTTCGCCCGACGATCGCGATCCAGTCGTAGAAGGCCATTGCCCTTGCCCAGTTGCTTGCCTCGGTTGCCTTCCACGCACGCTTCCAGTAGCGCTTGCGGATTCGTTGAAAGCGCCACTCCAAAAATCGTGCTCGTATCTGGTTGCCGGCTACGCGATGGGCGTCCACAGCATTGGCGTAAAGGATGGGCGAGAGCGGGATCCAGCGCAACCACCGCCACGGCCTCCGCCCCACCCGCCTCAGCTGCAACCGCGGTCTCGCTCTAATCGTCCGCGAGTACCACTCTGCTGCATCCTTGCCTGCCGCCTGTTCAGCATCGCGGTTCTGTTCCTCCCAAGCCTTCTCGACCCCACGCCAAGACCGGAGCGCTGCTGCACGACGGACGTACCACTGCTTTCCATACCGGGCCTGAGACCGGAGGAGCTCTTCTAGGAGCTCATCCGCCTCACAACGCTCCTCCTCGCTGGCCCCGCCAAAATCAAGCGCGGCAAAAAGGTTGTAGGTGGTTTGGTCACGGAGTGGATCTGCGTCGTTCCTTCGCGCCAGCCGGAGCGCTGCGATTTGTTCATCGCGGTCAGCTAGGTCAGGCGCACCACCAACAGCTGCCACTCGATTCGCCCTATCAAGAAGAAGGTGGGCGAAGCCACGCAACAGCTCGGGCGAGGGGTTGAGCCCTTCCACCCGGGCGCGCAGGAAGTTAATAGCCTCGTCGATTTCGTCCTCGGCCGCCATCGCACGAGCAAGAGCCAGACGCAACTCATCGATTTGTGGATTAGTACTCTCGCCGGCGATCTCAAGCGCATCTCTGAGTGGCTTCATCGCCTCCTTGAAAACCCCGAAGGCAACGGCCGCTCGCCCCAAGATCCCGCGAAGGAGGGCCTCGAGGTCACGACAGAACTCCAGCGGAAACTCCTCATCATGCACACCGATCTGTGGAGTAAGGCTGCTAACAAATGGACCGAAGCGAGGATTTGCCGGGGTTCGATCCCGGGTGAACCAGTCAATGTGCGTCGTCGAGTCGAAAGCGGGCTCGAGGATCCGTGGATAGATGGACCAGTTCCCGTCGGGACGCGAGGCGATCCGCCCGTGCAGAACGAACATACCCCGTAGTCGCTTGCGGGTGCGCTCGGCAAGAGCTTGCTGGTCGGACCCAATCGTTAGAGCCAAAGGCTGCACAAGATCCAGCAGCTCAGCAGGTAGGTGTGACCGAAGGGTGTCGACCACGATTCGCTGTGCTTCCTCCGCCCGACCCTTCGCGTTGGCGCCCTCATAAAAAAGCGCCACCACCAAGGAGTGACGACAGCGTCGCCTTGCCGCGAACCAGCGCAATCCACCAGCGAGCGCTATGAGTGCCAGAACTGCTGCGCTCACCGAAACTTCGAACTTGGGCGCAGTGAGGGCCAGCACCGCCAGCACTATCCCCGCCAACCACCACAACAATGGCGCTAGGCGGAAATGGAATGCCCACATTCTCGTCCCAATTCGCTCAAGAGCGCCAATCATCGGACCCACGCTAACCCACTGGACCACTTCCTCTCTGTGGGCGCAGCGGCATCAGCTAAGGCTGCCGCTCAAACTGCAAGAACGTCTTTATCCAGTCCGTGCGCTCATCCGGACTGAGCGCCTTGCCGATCCAGCGCGCAAAGTTTCCGGTCGCAACCTTCGAGTCGTATGCCTCTCCGGCGGTGGCCTTCTGGCCTTCATGGACAATCCGATTTCGCAGCCGATAGCAATCGGCATGCCAGCGCCCCGGGGCTGAGGATTCGTCGGCGAGCGTGAGATCCTCGTCGAGGAATTGGGGAAGAAGTTGGGTTAGCTGGTTCTTGAATGGTGCTGCCAGCACGCCTCCCAACTTGTCCGGATCGCGCTCAAGGCACACCCAAAGCACTCGGAAGATCGTGTTCACGAGCACCTCGGTCGCGGTACACGCCGCAATCACCGATTGGTCGTACCGCCCAGCCCCCAGATGGTGCTCTGCTGCCTGGTACAGCTCGACAAACTGAAAAAAGGGCGCTCGACCAGCGCCGGCCTCATGAACTGCCTCGATCGCGTAGACAAGTTCCTCCTCAGAGCGCTCCTCGGGCAGGTCGTCACGAATGGTTGCGTGCACATCAAGCGTCCCACTCGGCCCGGTCCAGCCTTCCGGAGCTGGGAAGAGATTCAGTTTCCACGGCGTCTCCCGCGGGAGATCGATTCGCGACAGCGTCGAGATGTGCCACTCGTCGCGTAGTCCCGTGAGGATTACGACGTATCTGTTCAGGAAGAGCAGGGCCTCATCAAGGCGTCGCGACAACCATTCGAGTACGTCGTGTCGAAAGTGCTCGTCATCGGCCTCTTCCTTGCCAAGCGGCGTTTCGCCTACGAGCTCATAAATCGTAATTTGGACAACACTCCGCAGTTCATCGGCTCCGCGAGCCGTGACTCCGCGAGGACCATTCGGTTGCTTCACGTTCTTCCAGTCCGGAAAGGCGCGTTCGGCCGCGAGAAGAGGAACCCAACCGTCGACTCGAGTCTGCTTCACCTCGACACGAAAGCGCGGCCGCAGATCGTCCTCCGGCACTGGCGCTGCCATCCCGACCATGTGGCCGATTGCGTCGGGATTCCAGCCAGGCCAGCTCCCCCCGCGATCACTCACCAAGAAGATAAGGCCATCAATCCGCAAGCAATGAGGAAGTTCAAGCAAGAAGGTCAGGCCAGAGATTTGCTCTACATCCGGATCGGGATCAATTCGATCAGGATCAAATTGGCGCGGCTTCAGTTCTTCCATCACTGCTTCTCTCGGACCTCGTGTTGCCCCAGGCGTTGCCCCAGAAGCCATTTTGCGGCCTATTGTCTACGTCCTCAGAAATGCGAAAACCCCGCATTTGCGGGGTTTTCGTCCTATAGCGGGGGCAGGATTCGAACCTGCGACCTTCGGGTTATGAGCCCGACGAGCTACCTGGCTGCTCCACCCCGCGGCGGACTAAGGATGGTAGCAATGCGGCGGGGGTGGTGGGTGGGGTTGGAGCTTGGTTGACGGGGGGATTGCGCAGGGGGCTTTGGGGGTGGGGGCGGTCTAGAGTGGCCGGATGCAAGCGGGGCGAAAGCGGGTTGCGGTGGTAGATATCGGGACCAACTCGACGCGGTTGCTGGTGGCGGATGTGGAGGGGGGTCGGGTTTCGCCGCTGGACCGGCGGAGCACGGTGACTCGGCTGGGGCGGGGCGTGGATCTCTCTGGGCGCTTGGCCAGTGAGGCGATCGAGGACGTCTGCTCGGCGATCGCGGAGTACCTCGGGGTGATCGAGGAGTTGGAGGCCGAGACGGTGGATGCGATCGCGACCAGCGCGGTCCGGGACGCCGACAACGGCAGCGCCTTCATCGCCGAGCTGCGGGAGCGGTTCGCGCTCTCGGCCCGCGTCCTCGACGGCGAGGAGGAGGCTCGCTCCACCTACCTCGGCGCCACCTCGGAGGCACCGCCCAGCGAGCCCACTCTGGTCGTCGACATCGGTGGCGGCTCGACCGAGCTGATCGTCGGCACCGGCAGCGAGATCTCCTTCCACGACTCCCTCCAGGCCGGCGTCGTCCGCCACAGCGAGCGCCACATCGCCAACGACCCGCCCGCCGCCAGTGAGCTGGAAGCGCTGGCGACGGATGTGCGCGGCCTGATCGAGGAGTCGGTCGGCGCCGGCGTCGAGGCCAGCCGGGGCATCGCTGTCGCCGGCACCCCGACCTCCCTCGCCGCCGTCGAGATGGAGCTCGAGCCCTACGACCCCGCCCGGGTCCACGGCCACGTCCTCGCCCTCCCCTCGATCCAGCGCATGCTCTCGCGCCTCGCCTCGGTACCGCTCGCCGAGCGGATCGAGATCCCCGGCTTGCACCCCGACCGCGCCCCGACGATCGTCGCCGGCGTGGTCATCCTGATCGAGACGATGCGAGCCTTCGACCTCGAGGAAATCGCCGTCTCCGAGCACGACATCCTCTACGGCACTGCAATCTCCGCCAGTCGTAAAAATCCTTCGATTTACTAGCTGTACAGGGTGTCTTTTAGGGCTCGGCCAAAAGGGCCACTGCCCATACCAAAGCCCTAAAAGCAAGTAGCGTGGCCTAGACGATTTTCAGTAGCCGCTGCACTGCCTGGGTAGCAATAAAGGACACGCGGGTACATACTTAAGACACCGGGGACGAAGTGGGGTGCGCCTCACCTTTGCCACCCGGATATAGGGCTTAGGCGATTGCCGCATCATGGCGCCTCCCGCCGTCTGGGCCCACCAAATAAAGGTCCCTGAAGACGTACCCCTGCCCGTCCTGAGGGGCCGATCGAATCGGCCGTCAGCGATGACGGCCGATTCTTTTATCTAGGGCCTTGCGCGAAGCCCTACGCCAGATTCGCCTTGCGCGGGTAGGCGACCTCGGGATCAGTGAGCACATTGACCAGGGTCGGCCGCCCTGAGGAGAAGGCCCGCTCCAGCGCCGGCTTCAGCTCCCCCGGCTCGCGCACCAGGATCCCGTCGCAGCCGAGCGATTCGACCAGCTGCTCGTAGCGCGTTTCCGGCCGCAGCTCGGCCGCCACCGAGTAGCCGTAGAGGAATTTCATCGGATGGTGCTCGAGCCCCCAGATGCCGTTGTTGCCCATCACCCCGACGACGCCGAGGCCGTGCCGCGCCATCGTGTCGAACTCCATGCCGGCGAAGCCGAAGGCGCCGTCGCCCAGCAGCAGGCAGACCTGGCGGTCGGGATGGGCGACCTTGGCTCCGATCGCCTGTCCCGGCCCGGCTCCGAGGCAGCCAAAGGGACCCGGGTCCATCCAGCAGCCCGGCTGGTAGGTCTCTATGTAGCGACCGGCGTAGGAGACGAAGTCGCCGCCGTCGCCGACA
The DNA here is from genome assembly GCA_035688955.1 of Solirubrobacterales bacterium. GTDB lineage: Bacteria > Actinomycetota > Thermoleophilia > Solirubrobacterales > 70-9 > VAYN01. The sequence goes on from DASSMJ010000017.1 coordinate 22,039, forward strand.
ACGACCGCGTCGCGGTCGAGGACTTCGTTCAGCTCACGGTAGACCCGCACCGGGTGCAGCGGCGAGCGCTCGTCGTCGAGCTCCACCCGCTCGGCCGCCCGCTTCTCCTTCTCGGCGCCGCGCAGCTGCTCGAGCCAGGCGCCGGTCCGCGCCGCCCCCTCCCCCGCCGCTTCCAGCAGCGCCGCCAGCGTCGCCCGCACGTCGCCGACCAGGTCGACCTCGGGGGCGCGGTTGGCGACCAGCGCGTTCGGTGCCACGTCGAGGCGGACGATCTTCGTCTCCTCGCCGAAGCTGCCGCCGAAGCCGAGCCGGAAGTCCATCGGCACCCCGATCACGAGGGCGACGTCGGCGCCCTTCAGCGCCTGCCCGCGGGTGCGGCTGAAGGCAAGCTCGTGGTCGGCGGGCAGGCAGCCGCGGCCGAGCCCGTTGAGGTAGACCGGAATCCCGACCGCCTCGGCCAGAGCTCGCAGCTCCTCCTCGCCGTGCCCCCAGTAGAGGCCCGTCCCGGCCATGATCGCCGGACGCTCCGCCGCGGCCAGCAGCGTCGCCGCCTCCTCGATGCCCTCGGCCGGCCGCGCCTCGGCTGCCCCAGGCACCGGCGGCAGCTCGAGCTCGGCCTCAGTGAAGACGACGTCAAGCGGATAGTCAACGAAGGTCGGCCCGCTCGGCGCCTCGGCCGCGCGGTCGAGCGCGGCGGCGGTCACAGGAGCAATCCGCGCTGGGTCCTTCACGGTCTCCGCCGACTTGACCAGCGGCGAGACGAACGGCAGGTGGTCGATCTCCTGCAGCGAGCCCGAGCCCCAGCGCAGCTCCGGCGCCCGCCCGCCGAGGACGCAGACCGGCGAGTAGTTGGCCTGGGCGCCGGCGATCGCGCTGAGCCCGTTGGTCACACCCGGCCCGGCGGTCAGCGCCGCCACCCCGACCCGCCGGGTCGCCTTCGCGATCCCCTCGGCGGCGAAGGCGGCGGTCTGCTCGTGGCGGACGTCGACCAGCTCGATCCCCTCGGCTTTGCAGCCGTCGTAGATCGAGAAGAGGTGCCCGCCGGAAAGCGTGAAAAGGTGATCCACCCCGCGCGACTTCAGCGCCTTCGCGACCAGCTTGCCGCCGTGCTCGGCCATGGCGGCAGACTATTGGCTGGCCGGCCATGGCGGGTTACCATCGCCTGGCCCGGATGGCGAAACCGGTAAACGCGGCGGCCTTAAAAGTCGCTGCCCCTCTCGGGGCTTGCGGGTTCGAGTCCCGCTCCGGGCACTCTTCCCCGTCACCTCCCGAACCTAAATCCCTGCTTCTGCTGGTTTTCCGGGCTCCTAAAAGGGCACTAAATGTTCTAAGGGCGCAACTCGGCCCTTGTTACGGTGTCTATTAGCTCAGACCCAGTCCTCAGGGGAGAGATCTTTGGAGGCTTCAGCTCTAACTCATGCCAGTCGCCGCGGGCTCCTCGCCCGCCGTTCGCCGCTGCTCAAGCTGCAGGGCGACGAGAAGCTGATCGCGATGGCGCGGGCGGGGAACCCGGGCGCCTTCGAGACGATCGTCGACCGCTACCAGGGCCGCCTGCTCGGCTTCTGCCGCCAGATGCTGGGCTCGACCGAGGACGCCGAAGACGTCCTGCAGGAGGTCTTCGTCAACGCCTACCGGGCGATGTTGGCCGACGAGCGGGAGATCAACCTCCGCCCCTGGCTCTACCGGATCGCCCGCAACCGCTGCCTCAACTACCTGCGCAAGCCGAAGGCCGACGCGCAGGAATCGATGGACATGGTCCCCGAGGTCGAGGCCGCCTCGACCGCCGAGAAGGTCCACAACCGCGAGGAGTTCCGGCAGATCCTCAGCGACGTCAACAAGCTTCCCGAGACCCAGCGCGCCGCCCTGCTGCTGCGCGAGATGGACTCGCTCTCCTACGAGGAGATCGCCGCCGCGATGGACACCACGGTGCCCTCGGTCAAGTCGCTGCTGGTGCGGGCGCGCATCTCCCTCGCCGAGGCGAGCCAGGCGCGGCTGCTGACCTGCGGTGAGGTCCGGGTCGAGATCTCCGAAGCTGCCGAGGGCCTGCGCAAGGTCTCCGCGCCGGTCCGTCGCCACGTCCGCGAGTGCGAGGAGTGCGCCGATTTCCGCTCGCAGGTCCGCTCGACCAACAAAGCGCTGGCGGCGCTCTCGCCGATCGGCCCGCTGCTGGCTCTCAAAGGCTTCCTGCTCTCCAAGCTCGGCCTCAGCACCGGCGGTGCCGGCGCGGCAGGTGCCGGTGCCGCGAGCGCCGGAGTCGGTGCCGGTGCGATGGGCGGCGCCGCTGCTGCGATCAGCGGTGGCTCGGCGGCCGGCGGGATCGGCGCGGTCGGCGGCGCAATCGGGACCAAAGCCGTCGCCGGAGTGGTCACCGCGGCGCTGCTGACGGCCGGCGCGGTCGAGGTCAAGCACTCGACCAGCTCGACCCCGGTCACCCCCGCTGCCAAGACCGCGACGCGGAACTACCCGACGGTCGAACCGACCGCGGACATCGCCAAAGCCGCCCCGATCCCGGCGCCGAAAGCCGAACAGCCGCCGGTCGAAGCCGTCGAGGCGACGCCGATCCCGGCCCCCGAACCCACCGCCGCGGAAGAGGAAGCCCCGGCAGCCGATCCGGCCCCGGCTGCCGTAAACGACGAGGAAGCCGCCGACCAGTCGGCCGCCGAAGGCGAGATCACGATCGGCGATCCGGAATCCGAAGGCCTCGGTTCGGCCAAACCGTCTGAAGAAGTCGCCGGCGCCCACGGCGGCAGCGGCACCGTCGTCGTGACCACCGCGCCGGCCACCCCCCCTCCGGCCGAACCGGCACCCGCCCCGGCGCCGGAATCCACGCCGCCGCCGGCCGAACCGGCCGAAGCGAGCCCGCCGCCGGCGGCTCCCCCGGTGGTCGAAGTCGAACTGCCGCCGGTGCTTACCGAAGGCCTATGACTTTGAGCCGGCGCGGCTAGCCGGTTTTCTCCGACAGGCTCAGACGTTGTGCGTCTGACCGGGCTCGAGGATCACGACCTGCGACGAGGTCTGCGCCTCGACGTCGGCCTTAAAGGCCGCGGCGTCGGTCTCGATCGGCGGGAAGGTGTCGAAGTGGATCGGAATCACCGTCTTCGCGCCGATGAACTTGACCGCGTGGACGGCGTCGTGGCGATCCATCGTGTAGTGGCCGCCGATCGGCAGCAGGGCGATGTCCGGCTGCTCGAGCTCGCCGATCAGCTTCATGTCGCCGAACAGGCAGGTGTCGCCGGCGTGGTAAACGGTGACGCCGCCGAGCTTGACGATGAAGCCGCTGGGGGTGCCGATCGCGATCCCGTGCTCGGCGCTGAACGGAGCCTCTTCGGAGCCCGGCAGGGTGCTGGTGTGCCAGGCCGGGACGAGCTTGATCGAGCCCCAGTCGAAGGTGACGGTGCCGCCGAGGTTGGGGTCGCTGACGTTCTCGATGCCCTGGCCCTTCAGCCATTCCGCGAGCTCGACCATCGAGACGCAGTGGGCGCCGGTCCGCTTCGCCACCGGCACCGCGTCGGCCATGTGGTCGGCGTGGCCGTGGGTGATCGCGATGTGGGTCGGGGCAACCTCGTCGCCGGTCGCGACCGCGGCGGGGTTGTTCGGCTTCAGGAACGGGTCGATCAGCAGCGTCGTCTCGCCCTCGCTCAGCTCGAAGGTGGAATGGCCGTGGTACTTGATCTCCATCTCAGCTCTCTTCCTTGGTTTCGCTCATCTCTTCCTTCAGTGCCCAGCCGACGGCGACGCCAACCATCATCCCCATCCTCGCCTCCTCGGCGAGCAGGGCGCGGACGGCGGTGAGGCGCTCCTCGGGATCCGGGGCGGTCGCTGCCTTCAGGCTCTCGGCCTCGTGCGGCTCCCCGAACCAGCCTCCCTCGGCGAGCGCGGCGGCCAGGACCTTCTGCAGCTGGGGCGCGGCTTTGGCGACGATGCGCTCGGCCTCGGAGAACCGCTCCGGATCGAGCAGCCGCTCGATCGCCGCTTCGAGCTTGCTCTCGTCGGGCACGCCCGAAACCCTAGCCCCCTGCCGCTACTCGGAGCGGTGGAAGGCCGAGGTGGCGGTGCCGGCGAGCAGGCCGACGGCGCCGCCGACCAGGCCGGCGACGAGGTCGGCGGTGGGGGCGAATAGCGGCAGCGCGATCAGGACCACGGCGGCGACGGCAACGCCGATCGCGTCGTAGTCCTCGCCGATCATGCCGCTGACCTCGGCGCGGCGGATCGCGAACCAGGCGCCGACGGCGCCGAGAGCCATGCCGTTGCCACCGGCGACGACGGTGAAGTCGTCCTGGGCGTTGGCGACGACGCTCGCTGCCAGCATCCCCAGCGCCCCGCAGGCGAGGAGCAGGACCGCCGTCGGCAGCGTGCCGAGCCGGCGCTCGACCCCGGTGCCGAAGATCGCCAGGCCGACCGCGACGACGAAGAGGTAGCCGACGTCGACGTAGGCGAAGGGCGCCGTCAGCACCCGCCACCACTCGTCTTCGAGCGGGATGACGAGGCCGCCGAAGGTCGCCAGAGCGTCGCCGCTTGCCTTCTGGATCAGCAGCAGGATCGCCGAGGCGAGGATCACGGCGGTCGTTGCGTAGGGGCGATCTTCGGAGACGGCGAAGCTCGGCCGGCCGGGGCGCGGGAGCCGCCGTCGGCGCCGCCGCGGCTGCTGCGCCTCGAGCGCGTCGCCGCGCCGCTCCAGCTTTGGCGCCCGCTTGCGCAACCGGGCCCCGCAGTACGGGCACTCGGTTACGTAGGGACTGACCTCGGAGCCGCAGTTCTTGCAGATGACGCTGAGCTCAGTCTCGCTCATCTGTCGAGGATACCCCGCTCCAGAAAGCGGGACTGCGACTGCCTTCGGCCCGTTGCCGGTGACATACTCCCCAGACACCCATCTTCGAGGAGGAATTCACGTGGAGTTGAAGAGTCTGACCGAGCAGAAATCGCTGCTGGAGGTCCTGCCGCCGGGCAAACGCGCCCGCCTGCACCGCCTTCTGTTCGAGTTCGGCCCGGGCAACGGAACCCTGATGCTGCTGCCGATCGACCAGGGGATCGAGCACGGTCCGCGCGACTTCTTCCCCAACCCCGCCTCGAAGGACCCCGACTACCAGTTCCGGCTCGCCGCCGAGGCCGGTTACTCCGCCCTCGCCTGCCAGATCGGCATGGCCGAGAAGTACTACCCCGACTACGCCGGCCGGGTGCCGCTGATCCTCAAGGTCAACGGCAAGACCGACGTCCCCTCCTCCTCCAAGGCCTTCTCGAGCTGCAACGCCAGCGTCGAGGACGGCGTCCGCCTCGGCGCCGACGCGATCGGCTACACGCTTTACGTCGGCTCGCCGCGCCAGGACGAGGATCTCGCCCAGCTGCGCCGCGTGCGTGAGGAATGCGACCGCTTCGGCATGCCGCTGGTCGTCTGGTCCTACCCGCGCGGCGAAGCGATCGAGGCCAAGGGCGGCCAGAACAGCTTCTACGCGATCGACTACGCGGCCCGGATGGCGATGGAGATGGGCGCCGACGTGGTCAAGCTCAACATGCCGAAGGTCGATCCGAGCAAGGACAAGGACGCCCCGGCGCCTTACAACGAGATGGACGTCGACCAGCCCGAGGCGATCCGCCAGTGCGTCGAATCGGCCGGCCGCGCCCTCGTCGTCCTCTCCGGCGGCTCCAAGACCGATGACGAGACCGTCATCACCAACACCCGCGACGTGATGCAGGCCGGCGGCTCCGGCGTCATCTTCGGCCGCAACGTCTGGCAGCGCGAGTGGAACGAGGCGCTGGCGATCATCGAGCAGATCAAGGAGACCCTGCTCAGCAACGTGCGCCGCACCCCGTAGGGGGGAGAGTTTGATCGCGCCGCGCCTTGAGGAGAGGTGCGGCGCGACAGCGGCAGTCTTCTTCTCCTGGTTCTGATCGCCACGGTTCTCCTGCGGCCGTGGGAGCACGTGCGCCTCGGCGACCCACCGCCGCGGAGCGCCTGGGCCTACGTTCGGCGCGCCGTCGACGGCGACACGATCGAGGTGCGGCTGGCGGGCGGCGAGGTCGAGGACGTGCGCTACATCGGCATCGACACCCCGGAGACGGTCAAGCCCGACACCCCGGTGCAGTGCTTCGGGCCACAGGCGCACCGCTTCAACGCCCGACTCGTCGCCCACCGGCGGGTACGGCTCGTCTTCGGCGTCGAGCGGCGCGACGTCTACGGGCGGCTGCTCGCCTACGTCTACCGAGGGGACCGCTTCGTCAACGCGGAACTGGCGCGGCGCGGCTTTGCGCGGACGCTCGAGATCGCTCCCAACGACCGCCTCGCGAGACGCTTCGAACGGCTTCAGCAAGCGGCTGCGCGGGCCGGGCGCGGCCTCTGGGGGGCCTGCTGAAATATGAGCGAATCGTGAGCCGTGCAAGATCTTTTGCTACGGTCACCGCTGCCCCAGGGTCCTCCCCAAAAGGAACCGGGCGACTTTTCCTTATGAGAATGCGACAGAGCATCTCCCAGTTCGAGACCGCCTTCGAGCAGGAGACCTACCTCGAGCGCCGCCGGCGCGAGCAGCTGCGCCGCCGTGCGGCCAACCGGTCGCGGGCGCGCAAAATCAACCGCGTCGAGCAGGAGGGCAAGGTCCGCTTCAGCGTCCTCGCCGTTTGCCTGACGGCAACGGTGATCGTCGTCGTGATGGCGATGTTCGAGGCGCTCTCCTTCTTGATGTCGTAGCCCGATCCAGATCTTCTTCTCCCCCACCCCGCAGCCCAATGCCCTCCTTCAATAGACTCGCGCGCCGATGGCTCGTCGCTCGCTGAAGCCGCAGCTGAATCAGATCCGCGCCTGGGTGCAACAGGGGCGGACCGATGCCTGGATTGCCCACCAGCTCGAGATCAGCGCTCAGGAGCTGCGCGACTTCCGCAAGCAGTACGACCTCTCCCCCGACGAGGAGGGCGCCGGCGCCGGCGAAGTCGATCTCCGCGACGAAATCGAAGCCGAGATCGAGGCGGCGACCGAAGCCGAAGAGGTCGAGGACGAGGAGGAGAGCGACGAAGACGAGGAGCGCGAGGATCGGCCCGAGCCGGGCTCCGGCCGTCGCCGCCGCCGCCGTCGCGGCCGCCGTGGCGGGCGCGGGCGGCGCAAAGAGCTCGAGGCGACCTTCGACCACGGTGAGACCGACGGCTACGGCCTCTGGCTCGACGCCGCGGTCAAGGACAACCCCGTCTACAGCGAGCACTGGGCCGGCAAGCGCGACGTCACCGTCCGCATCGAGGCCGACCAGATCGTCATCCGCCGCGCCGGCGAGCCCAGCGGCAACGGCAACGGCGAGAACGACTCCGAGCCCGACGACTCGGACGAGTAGCTAGACCTCCAGCTTCCTTCCCCCGGCGAAGTCAGACGCTCCCCTGAGGTAGAGCCAGAAGGCGGCGTCGCCGAGTGACTGCGCCTCATCCTCCATCGCAGGCGCGACGTCGATCGCCACCTGCTGACACCAGTCCGTCCCCTCGCCGTAGAGGTCGGCAAGCTCAGCGGCGCTGAAGGTCGGGCCGATCCGGCGGCGCAGCTCTTCGCGGATCGAGTCGACGACCCGGTCGGCCATGCGGCGCTGCCGCGGGTCCTCGATCTCATCCAGGGAACGTTTCCCCGACTCCCACTGGAAGAGCGCGTTGTCGAGCGGGTAGGCCATCGGCCGAGGTTACCCGGCCGGCTGCACCGGCAATCGGGCGCGCATCCGCATCAGCTCCGCGGCGTCTGTGGAATTTGGCGCAGCGGCGCGTTCTTTGGGCCGCAGGCGCCGGGGGCCAGGTCGCCATCCACCTTCCAGACGGTCACCGGACCTTCGTGGAGGACCGGGCGGACAGCAGCCTCGCCGCGCAGCCAGCGCGCCTCCGGAGATGGAATCGGCTCGCCGGGGTGGAGGAAGTTGAGGAAAGGCGAGGTGACGAGGTAGTCGAGGTCAGCGGCGTTGACGGCGGCGCGGAAGGCGGCGCAGGTCGGAATCGCGTTGAAGGCACCGTGCGGTCCCGCTTCGCCCAGATAGACGACGCGGTTGGTGAGGTCGGTGCCGTAGAAGCCGTAGCCGGCGAAACCGGCGGTGGTGCCGGAGAGGCCGATGCGGGCGTGGCCGACGGCCCGCGCCCATTTGTAGGCGCGATCGAGGTCCATCCCCGGGATCTGCTCTTCCTTCGAGCCGGTGTTGGCGAAGCGGCCGTCGAGGTAGTGGCGCTGCAGTGGGTACCCGATCGCGACGAGGGCGAGGAGCAGGGCGGCGGAGGCAGCGGCAACGAGAGTGGCGCTCGTCCCGCGGGCGCGGGCGAGGAGAAGCAGCGCCGGAATCCCGACTAGGAGGACGACGAAGAGCAGCGCGAAGACGCGGGCCGAGTCGTGAAGCGCGTCGTCGGGCCGGTTGGTGAGGAGGAAGACGAGGACGAGAGCGCCGAGCAGGCCCCACTGCGCCCTCCTGGCGTCGAACCAGCGATCGAGCGGCAAGAGCACGATCCCGGCCAGCAGGGCCGGGATGACGTAGCGGATGTTGATCCCGAACCCCACCGGTTCCCCCTCCGCCCCGGCAGCGCTGAGCGGGGTGAAGAGGTAGGCGAAAAGCCCGAAGAGGGCGACGGCGCCGATGGCTCGGACGATCCGGTCGCGCCCGCGGAGCAACGCCAGCAGGGCCGCGGCAAAGGCGCCGAAGACGACCAACGGCCAGAGCGCGCCGAAGGCGGTGTGAAGGCCGGGCACGAAGTATTCCCGCCAGACGCCGGTGTCGGTGGCGTAGTGGGCGATGCTGAAGTCCGGCCGCCCTTCCTGCAACCGCTCCGGATGCGGGAGCGAGATCGGCCCCAGCGACTCGACCTCGGGGATCGGGTTGCCGGCGACGACCAGGTTCCGCAGATACCAGAACGCCCCACCCGCCAGCGCCGGCAGGAACCACCAAGCGAACGAAAACCACCGCCTGCCCCGCGGCGTCAACAGCACAACGGCAACCGTCAAGGCCCCAGCCATCGCCAGCCCCGTCACCCGCGTCCCCGCCGCCAACCCGGCGGCAAGCCCAGCCGCCCCGAGAACCCAGCCGTCAAAAGGTCCGCCGGACCTTAGCCCCGCATAGCGGTGGAAAGGTCCGGCGGACTTTTGCCACGCCTCGACGAGGATCGCGATCGAGGCCAGGAGCAGCGCGGCGGCGGCGAGGTCGTTCTTAGCGGCTCCTGGATCGCGGACGACGAGCGTGTGACAGGCGAGGAGGATTGCGGCGGCGACAACTGCCAAAGCACCGCGGCCGTACGGACGCCCTATGCAGTAGGCAGCGAGGAAGGCAACTGCCAGCCAGCCGAAGTTGAGGAACAAGCTCAGCGTGTCCCGCCCCGTGAGCAGGATCCCGACCCCGTGCAGCAGTTCGGAATTCTGGGGGTAGAACCAGTTGGTGAACACCGTCTCGGGGTGGTGCATACCGACGACGCTGTGTTCCTGCACCATCTCCACCGCGAACGGCAGGTGGTACCAGAGCGAATCGAAGTTGAAGACGCCGAAATCCAGAGCGTGCTTCGTCGTGACGGCCCAGCTGAACACAGTCGTCGCGATCACCAGGGCCATCACGACCTGCAAGGCGGGTGGCTCTGGGGCGATGGGATCGGCCGTTGAAGTAGCGCCACCCACCGGCAGGAGTCTCGTAAGCAAGGCCAGTAGAACCGAGACCGCGACCAGAGTCCCTGCGTAAAAGAGACCAACGCTGCCGAGGATCTCGGAGATCCAGATGAGCAGAGCTACGCCGACGACGGACTCGACCAGGCGCGCTGGGGCTCCGGTCCAGCTTGGCAGCAGCTTCCTCCGCAGCTCATAGGCGCTGAAGCCGATCGGGCCGACCACCAGCGCCAGCTGGAGGGCTCCCAGCAGGTAGGAGCCGAGGTCAACCACTTGAACCTCCCCCGGGAGGCGTCAGCCGCCGAGGCGGCCGTGGATCACGGCCGGGGTCTCGCCTTCGGCGACCATGCCCTGGCCGCGTGCCTCCTTCTGGATCACCAGCGGATCGTCGGCGGACTGGATGCGGTTGTGGAGCTGGCGGTTTTCCTTCAGCAGCACGTGCAGCTTCGCTTTCGCCGCCGTCGTGCCGGTGTAGGTCTTGAAGAAGTTCATCGAGGGGTGCAGGTAGGAATAGAGCACCGCGGCGAGGACGAGGGTGAGGGCGACGCGGCCGACGCGGTCCCACGCGATCCGGCTGGGGCCGCTGCGAGCGGCGGGCCGGGCCCTGCGAGCTGCCGGGCGCCTGCGGGCGGTCCCTGCCCGGCGGGCGGCATGAGCGCTCGCTGCCATACCCGGAGCTACGCGGCCGGGAACCGCTTTCCTGCATTGGATGGTCGATTGCACGTCCAGGCACGCCTGAATGACGCGCCTGGCACACTGCGCATCTCTGCGTCCTCGGACTTGCCTTTGCCAACCGGCAAAGGCTGCGCCCTGCGTCCTTGATCTGCTTGGCCAGTCGCGCCTTCAGTCGCACCTGGAAGTGCAACCGACCATCTACCGGCGCTGGACGAACGCGTTCAAGCCGGGGAACTGCGCGGCGTCGCCCAGCTCCTCCTCGATCCGCAGCAGCCGGTTGTACTTGGCGACGCGATCGGAGCGCGACGGCGCGCCGGTCTTGATCTGGCCGGCGCCGGTGGCGACGGCGAGGTCGGCGATAGTCGTGTCCTCGGTCTCGCCCGAGCGGTGGGAGATGACCGCCGTGTAGCCGGCCTCGCGGGCCATGCGGATTGCCTCCAGGGTCTCGCTCAGGGTGCCGATCTGGTTGACCTTGACCAGGATCGAGTTGCCGACGCCGAGCTCGATGCCGCGGCGCAGCCGCTCTGGGTTGGTGACGAAGAGGTCGTCGCCGACCAGCTGCACCTTCTCACCGACCCGGTCGGTCAGGAGCTTCCAGCCGTCCCAGTCCTCCTCGTCCATCCCGTCCTCGATCGAGACGATCGGGTAGCGGGAGCAGGCGTCCTGCCAGTAGTTCGCCATTTCCTCGGAGGAGAGGGTGCGGCCCTCGTGCTCCAACTCGTAGGAGCCGCCCTCGAAGACCTCGCTGGTGGCGGGGTCAAGGGCGATGAAGACGTCCTTGCCGGGCTCGTAGCCGGCGGCCTCGACGCCGCCGAGGACCGCCTGCAGCGCGGCCTCGTTGGAGTCGAGATTGGGAGCGAAACCGCCCTCGTCGCCGCCCGCAGTAGACAGCCCCTGCGAGTGCAATGACTTCTTCAGCGCGTGGAAGACCTCAGTGCCGATCCGCAGGCACTCCGAGAAGCTTTCCGCCCCGGCGGGCACGACCATGAACTCCTGGAAGTCGACCGAGTTGTCGGCGTGGGCGCCGCCGTTGAGCACGTTCATCATCGGCACCGGCAGCAGGGTCGGCTCACCGCCGCCGTAAAGCTCGGCCAGGTAGCGGTAGAGCGGCTGCTGTGAATCGGCAGCGGCGGCCTTGGCGGCGGCGAGAGAGACCCCCAGCAACGCGTTCGCCCCCAGCCGCCCCTTGTTGGGGGTGCCGTCGAGCTCGATCATCGTCCGGTCGAGCGCGCCCTGCTCGGCGGCGCGGGCGCCGGTCAGCGCCTGGGCGATCTCGCCGTTGACGTTGGCAACCGCCCGTCCCACGCCCTTGCCGGCCCAGGCCTCGCCGCCGTCGCGCAGCTCGACCGCCTCGAACTCACCGGTCGAGGCGCCGGACGGGACAGCCGCGAGGCCGCGCGCGCCCGACTCGAGGACGACTTCGACCTCGACAGTGGGGTTGCCGCGCGAGTCGAGGATCTGCCGCGCGTGGATGGAGGAAATCGTACTCACGGGCGCGCCAGTTTATTCACCCGCACCGGCGGCGGGCTGTGCGCTATTCGCCGGTTGCGCCTTCGGGCGGCGGCGCGGCTTCGCCTTCGGGCGCTGCCCCGGGGACCGGGGCTTCGGCTGCTCCTTCGCCTTCTTCGCCTGAGCTTTCCGGCAGCGGCCGTTGCGGGAACGGTTCGCCTTTCGGTTTCTGTTCCGTGACGCTGCCCGGCAGGGCCGGAGAGATCGGCGTGACGAGCGCCGGGCATTCTTTCGCCGGGACTTTCGGGTCAGCTTCGTAGCAGGCCGGGGAGGCATTGGCCGGGCGGCCGTTGCCCTTGAAGTTCGAGCACTGTTCGGTCACGTAGCCGTCGGCGCAGAAGGTGCGAGAAACCCATCGGGACTGGTAATCGCTGACGAATTCGGCGAAGAATTCCTGCTGCTTTTCGCCTTTCAGGGTTTCTTCGATCTGCGCTTTGACTTCGCCCAGCGATTTGACTTTGGCCGGGTTCAGCTTCACGACTTCGACCACGAAGTAGTTACCCGAGAGCTGCGTCGGGCCGGTGAGTTCGCCGGTGGCGCTGCCGAAGATCGCTTTTTTCAGCGGGCCCTGGAGGAATTCTTCCGTGATGCCTTCCTGCAGACCGCCTTTGGCTTTGCTGGTGGGGTCGCTGGAGTACTTCTTCGCCACCGTTTTCCAGCTCTCCGGCGAGTTGTCTTTTTCCAGCTCCTTCTTCGCGGCTTCCACCTTGGCTTTGTCTTTGTTGACGACGAAGCGGACGTCGCGGCTTTCTTTTTCGGTGAACTGGGCGTCCTTTTCGGCCTCGTAGTAGCTCTCGATTTCGCCGCTGGTCGGGGCGGGCGATTCGCTGTTCACCTGTTCCTGCAGGGAGCTGCTGAGGACCTGGAGTTCGACTTTTTCCAGCACTTCATCCTGGCTGTACCCGGATTCTTTGAGGAATTTGTCGTAGGAGGCTTTGGTCGGGAAGCTCTGTTTTTTGATCTGGGCGAGTTCGTCTTCGACCTGTTTGTCGGTGACTTTGACGCCGAGGTTTTCGGCTTCGCCGCGGATCCAGATCGGTTCCAGCAGTTCCTGCATCGCGGCTTTCTTCAATTCTTCGAATTTGTCGCTGCCGGGCTCGGGCGCTTTTTTCAGTTTTCCTTCTTTGACTTTCCGTTTGACCGCGGCGTCAAATTCCTCTTGGCTGACGTGGCCGAATTCGTCGGGGACGTTCTGGACGAGCGCCACGTCGCCGGAAGGCACGCTGGGCGAGCCGATCCCCTGGGCGACCGCGAAGCCGACGAAGAGCAGGACGAGCAGGGCGCCGAAGACGATCAGCGCCAGCCGCTGGCGACCGGCAGCCCGGTCACGCTCGGGTTTCCCTCTCTGCCCAGCTTTCGCTCCCACGAAGGCGGCAGCATAGTCAAATTCGTTCGGTCGGGTGGAGCTCAGGCGGTTGCGGGCTCGGCTGAGCGGCGCGCCTCGCGCAGACCCTCGGCCAGGGCGAGCACTGCCGTCAGCCGCTCTTCGGGGTCGCCATCGACCCGGATCGCCGCGGTCTGCTCGCGCCATTCGTAGAGCGCTCCCTCCACCTGCTCGGCCAGCACACCGGCCCCCGCCGAGTCGAGTTCCACCCCGGTGACGCTGAGGCGGCCGCCGCGGAACTCGACGCTGCGAGCCCCCGCCAGCCCGAGCTGGATCCGCGCCTGCTGCAGCTTCAGCAAGTTCTCGGCTTCTGATGGCAGGGGGCCGAAGCGGTCCTCGAGCTCGTCCCGGATCGCCCGCAGCTGGCCCGGCTCGCGAGCGGCGACGATGCGGCGGTGGACGTCGATCTTCGCCGCCTCGAAGGGCACGTAGCTCGCCGGCAGGTAGGCATCGACTGGAACGTCGAGGCGGACCGGCTCCGGCGCCTCCTCCCGGGCCTCCTCCTCACCGCCCGCCGCGGCCGCCTCGGCGACGGCTTCGTCGATCATCTGGCAGTAGAGCTCGAAGCCGACCGCGGCGACGTGTCCGGATTGCTCGTCGCCGAGCAGGTTGCCGGCGCCGCGGATGTCGAGGTCCCGCATCGCGATCCGGAAGCCGGAGCCGAGCTCGGTGTGGTCGGCGAGGGTCGAGAGCCGCGCCGCCGCCTCCTCGGTCAGCGCTTCGGCCGAGGGATAGAGCAGGTAGGCGAAGGCGCGCTCGCGGGATCGTCCGACCCGGCCGCGGATCTGGTAGGCCTGGGAGAGCCCGAGCTGGTCGGCCCGCTCGACGATCAGCGTGTTCGCGGTCGGGATGTCAAGGCCGGACTCGATGATCGTCGTCGTCACCAGGCAGTCGGCCTCGCCCCGGAGGAAGGCCAGCATCGTCTCCTCGAGCTGGTGCTCGTCCATCTGCCCGTGCGCTTCGAGGAAGCGCGCCCCCGGCACGAGCGCCCGCAGCCGCTCGGTCGTTTCCGGCAGCGAGTCGATCCGGTTGTGGAGGACGAAGGCCTGCCCTTTGCGCTCGATCTCCCGATTGATCGCCTTGCCGACCAGGTCCTCGTCGTAGGGGCCGACGTAGGTGCGGACCGGGCGACGACCCTCGGGCGGCGTCTCGATTACGGAAATGTCGCGCAGGCCGGCGAGGCTCATCTGCAGCGTCCGCGGGATCGGCGTCGCCGAGAGCGCCAGGACGTCGACTTTCAGTTTCAACTGCCGCAGCAGCTCCTTCTGTTTGACGCCGAACCGCTGCTCCTCGTCGACGACGACTAGCCCGAGCTCCTTGGCGCGGACGTCGCGGGAGAGCAGGCGGTGGGTACCGATGAGGACGTCGACCTTGCCGGCCTCGAAGTCTTTGAGGATGGCTTTGACCTCCGCCGGCGGCCGCAGCCGGGAGACGCCCTCGACCCGGAACGGCAGGTCGGCGAGGCGCTCGCGGAAGGTGCCGTAGTGCTGCTGAGCGAGGATCGTGGTCGGCACCAGGACCATCACCTGCTTGCCGTCGGAGGCGGCCTTGACGGCGGCGCGCAGCGCCACCTCGGTCTTGCCGAAGCCGACGTCGCCGCAGACCAACCGGTCCATCGGCCGCTCGGACTCCATGTCCGCCTTGACGGCCTCGATCGCTTCGATCTGGTCGGCGGTCTCGCGGTAGGGGAAGGCGGTCTCCATCGCGATCTGCCATTCGCCATCGGGCGGGAAGGCGTGGCCTTTGCGGAAGCGGCGCTCGGCGTAGAGGTTGAGCAGTTCGCCGGCGAGAGCGCCAGCCGCTTTCCGCGCCCGCGCCTTCATGTTCTGCCAGCGTTTGCCGCCCAGCGCCGAAAGGGTCGGCGAGCCGCCGGCACCGACGTAGCGGCTCAGCTTCGCCAGCTGGTCGGTGGGGACGTAGACCCGGTCCTCGCCTTTGTATTCGAGGTAGAGGTAGTCGCGGGTGACGCCGCCGACTTCGCGCGTCTCGAAGCCGGCGAAGCGGGCGACGCCGTGGTCCTCGTGGACGACGTAATCGCCGACCCGCAGTTCGGAGAAGGCGAGGCGGCCGCGACCGGCGCCGGGTGCCGGCTCCTCGCTGCGGCGGCGGTGGACGAGGCGCCGGAAGGGGTAGACGGCGAGCTTCAGCTCGGGGCTGACGAAGCCCTCGCGCAGGCGCGCCTCGGCGAAGGCGAGGCCGGGCTCGGGCGAGAGGTGGCCGCCTTCGAGCAGGCGGGCATCGAGGCGGTCGAGGCCGTAACGGGCGCGCTCGGCCTCGCCCCGGCTGTCGAAGGCGACGACGGTGCGGTAGCCGGAGCGGACCAGTTTCTCCAGCTCCGACTCGGCCTCCTTGACGCTGCGGGCAGGGGACTCGGCGCGGACCGCCCGGAAGGCGTCGTCGTCGTCCTCGCCGGCGCCGCTGAGGGCGAGCGCGGCGCGCTGGGCGAGCGGCTCGGCGACGTCGACGTAGAGGTGCTGGGCGTCGTCGGCGTGCATCGCCGTGGTGGCGTCCTCCCAGTGGTCGCGCAGCGCCGGCTCGATCTCCTCCTCACCGACCAGGACGACCGCGGCTCGCTCCGGAACCAGCTCCAGCGGCGCTCGGAAGTGCTCCAGCGGCAGCACTTCGGCGAGGTTCGGCGACTCCCCGTCTTCCTCCGCAGCTGCCATCGCCGCCAGCTCGGCGAGCTCGCGATGCTCGGCGTCCATCTCCGCCGCCGGCGCCAGCTCGACCCGCTGGGCGTCCCCGAGCGAGCGCTGGGTGAAGGTGGAGAACCAGCGCATCGACTCCACCTCGTCGCCGAAGAGCTCGATCCGCACCGCCCGTTCCTCGGTCGCCGGGTAGACGTCGAGGATGCCCCCGCGGACCGCGAACTGGCCGCGCTCCTCGACCTGCTCGACCCGTTCGTAGCCGGCAGCGACGAGGTCGTCGGCGACCGAGTCGAGCTCGATCTCCTCCCCCAGCTCGATCGCGAACCCGGCGGGCCGCAGCGAGGCATCCGGGACCGCCTCGGCGAGGGCGGTCGCCGAGGCGACGACGATCGCGTCCTCTTCTGCCCCGAGGGCGTCGAGCGCGTCGATCCGCAGCCCGACCAGGTGCGGCGGCGGGGTCACATGTGAGGCGTAGCCGGTCCCGCGGGAAGGGTAGAAGCGGACCCGGCGCGGCGCCAGGTAGGAGCGCAGGTCGGCGGCGAGGTCGCGGGCCGAGCGGTCATCGGCACCGACCAGCAGCGCCGGGCGCCCGGCAAGACCGCGATCGTCCTCCAACAGCGCCGCCAGCAGCAGCGGCCGCAGCATCGTCGAAGCGCGGACATGCGCCCCCTCCCCACCCTCGGCGGCCGCGCGAACACGCGCCGCGAGCGCGTGGACGCGCTCGTTCTCAGCAGCGATCTCGATCAGCGGACGAAGGCTCATGGCAAGGCAAACGCCCGGAGCGGCGCTCCGGGCGAGCCGATCGATTCTAGGGAGCGGCCGACACCGGCCGCAGCGCTACTTCAGGACGGTGAACTTGCGCTTGGCAGGCGTCGGGTCGACGTTCCCGGCCTTATCGATGGCGCGGACCTTGAAGACATGTTTGCCGGGCTTCAGCTTCTTGTATTTCTTCGGCGACAAGCAAGGCTTGAACGGCTTGCGGTCCAGTTTGCACTGGAACGTCGAGCCGCCCTCGGTCGCGGTGAACTTGAACTTCACCGTCGTCTTGTGGGTCTTCTTCGGTGGGCCTTTGACGATCTTGGTGTCGGGCGGGGTCATGTCCGCCGGCGTGCCGTTGTTGCCACCGCCGTTGTTGCCACCGCCGGAGCTTCCACCGCCGTTGTTGCTCCCGCCGCCACCGTCACCGCCTTCGCCACCACCACCGCTCGATTCGGAGGCGGCCGCCACCGGCGAGGCAAGCTCAGAGGTGGCGTGCTGTTCGTTCGTCTGGGTGGCGGTCACCAGCGTCCCGGCGGGGACGGCGGGGAAGGTCGCTTTCCAGTTGCCGCTGCCGTCGGCCACGGCTTCGGCGAGGAAGCCCTCGAGCTCCCCGGCTTCCGCGCTCGCCTTGCGGAAGACGCGGACCTTCGCTCCCGGCAGCGCGGTGCCGGTGGCGCTCGACTGTTTCGCAACAGAGACCACAGGCGGCTGGATCCCTTCGTTCGCGCCGGCGACCAGGTCGATGAAGAGACCGTCGTTGTTGCTGCCGCGGTTGCGGGTGATTTCGGTGGTGCTCCCCGGTTCGCCGGCGTCTTCGACGATTTCGATCGCAGGCCCAGCGCTGCCTTCGATCACGTTCTCCTTTTCTTCGGTGCTGCCGCCGACGATGACGCCTTCCATCGCGATGCCGCCGGTCTGAGGCTTGACGCGGATCCCGGCAGCACCGGTGCCGAGGATGTCGTTGTCCCGGACTTCGTTTTTTTCGCCTTCGACCAGCACCCCGTATTCGCCGGTTTTTTCGATCAGGTTGCTGGCGATGAGACCGCCGCCAGGTTCGCCCTTCACCCAGACCCCAATCGAGCCGCCCGCAACTTCGTTGCCGGTGATGTGGTCGACCAGCCCGATCTGTTCGATGCCGACGCCGCCGGCGTTGACGATGTTCTGTTCGATGCTTGCCGCCTGGCTCACGCTCTGGTTCAGAGCGAAGATCCCCTTGCCCGGCTCGGTCAGTTCGCCGCCGTCAGGGCCCACGCCGAGTTTGTTGCCCCTGACGACGAAGCTCTCACCCTCTTCGCTGGTGATCCCTTCGCTGCTCCCGGCCAGGTAATTCCCCTCGCCCAGCAGGTAGCCGCCCACAGTCACTCTGTCGGCCCCGCCGGCGAGGATCCCCCATTCGGTGTTTACGATCGATCCGGTCCCGGCCGGATCGAGGCCGATGAAGTTGCCGCGGATTATCGTCGGCCCGGTGGCGGGAGTCTCGCCTTGGAGGATGGAGCCGACGAGATCGATCCCGCGGCCGGCGCCGGAGATCACGTTGCAGCCGCCGTCGCATTCCGGGGATTCGTCCGGCCCTTCGGCGACTTCGGTCCCGATTTCGTTGCCTTCGGCTTTGTCGACGATGTTGTAGTCGGTCAGCTCGATGTCCTGGAAAGCGGAGCCGGCAGACGTCCCGTCGGGTTTGAGCCCGAACCAGTTGCCCAGCACTTTTGCGTCGTCGGTGCCCTCGATATCCAGGCCCGTCTGGCTGTTCGCGATCAGGTTGCGCTGAACCGGGTCGGTGCCGCCGATCGTCGCTTCGGTGCCTTTGGGGCCGATGGCGATGCCGTTCGTGCCGGCGGTGCCGAGACTGCCGTCCAGTTTGATCCCGATCCAGTTGCCGGCGGCGGTGAATTTTTCCGCGTCGACGCGGATCCCGGTCGAGGCGTTGGTGATCGCGAGGTCGAAGATCGAGGTTTCGTCGGCTTCGACGCTGAGCGTGGTGCCGCCGCTCGGGCCGCTGATCCCGACGCACGGGCCGTTGATCGTCGCGGCGGTCGGGCAGGTGGCCCCGTTGATTTCCACCGGCGAGAGGATCGTCGGCAGCGGCGTGCCCGGTTCGATCGTGTCCGCGAGCTGGCCTTCGAAGACGCTCAGGCTGAAGAGGATCGTGTCTTCTTCGACTAGGGAGGCATTGGACTCTTCCAGCGCCGCCCTCAGCGTGCAGGTGTTCGCCGACGTTTTGCAGACGCCGTTGGCCGCGGTTTCGTCGGCTTGGTCGCCGGTACTGTCGACGGTGTAGACAGCAGCCGAAGCAGCGGCCGGAAGCGCGAGCAGTAACAGGGCAGCGAGAAGCGCCAGCGCGGCGCGCGGGATGAAGTTCATGAAGCCGACCCTATCCAGCACCGGCGGACAGACAGGCTGTCTAGTCGGACGTTCGAGTCAGTCGATCGTGAACGTGCGCTTGGCCGGCGTCGGGTCGACGTTGCCGACCGCGTCGACCGCCCGCACCTTGAAGAGGTGCTTGCCGGGTTCCAGGCTTTTGTACGTCTTGGGCGAGCGGCAGGGCTTGAATGGCTTGCCGTCGAGCTTGCATTGGAAGCTCGAGCCGGCCTCGGTCGCAGTGAACTTGAACTGCACCGTCGTCTTGGTCGTCTTCTTCGGCGGGGCCTTGGTGATCTTCGTGTCAGGTGGGGTCAAGTCCTTGGGGGTCGGGTTGCTACCGCCCCCGCCGCCGCCAGTTTCTCCGCCGGTGCCCCCACCTTTTTTGTCACCGCCGCCACCGCTGGGATCGGCGGCAGCCGACGTGGTGGCGAGCTCCGAGGTCGCGCCGGTGGTCTTCGTCTGGGTGGCGGCGAGGATCGTGCCCACCGGCAGCGACGCATAGGTCGCTTTCCATTTGCCGCTGACGTCAGCTTCGGCCTGGGCGAGGAACGAGCTCAGCTCCCCCCCTTCGGCGCTTGCCTTGCGGAAGACACGGACCAGAGCGCCGGGCGTGGCTGTCCCTTCAGCTTTCGATTGGAAAGCGGAAATGACTGGGGGAGCGATGCCTTCGTTCGCGCCCCCGACGAGGTCGATGAAGGGGCCGCCGTTGCCGCTGCCATGGTTGCGGGCGACCTCGTTCGGTGACGCCTCCAGGCCGTCGACCTGGATCGCCGCGCCGCCGCTCTCGGTGATCTCGTTCTCGGCGTCGATTTCTTCGCCACCGATGAAATTGCCGGAGGCGGGGAGGCCGGGTGCGGGGCCCTGGATGCGCACGCCCGCCCCGCCCGCGCCGACGATTTCGTTGCCGGCCACCAGGTTGTCGTCGCCTTCGACGAGGATGCCGTTGGCCAGCGTCTCTTGGATCGAGTTCGCTTCGACGACGCTTTCGCTCCCGCGCAAGCGGATGCCCGTCGCGCTGCCGCGGATCGCGTTGCCGTTGACAATGGCACCGCAGCAGGCGGCGACGGCAGCCACAGCCGGTGGGGGAACGGGAGACCCCGCCGGGCCAAGGCCGAAGCCGTTGCCTTCGACCCGCCATACCGCGCCTCCTTCGCCATAGAACCCGTACAGGCCGCCGGAGAAGAAGTTGCCCGTTCCGGGTTCGTCGTTGCCGACGAAGACCCATTCCGCTTCTCCGGCGTAAATGCCGTAGCGCCTGGTGTCGGACGCGAGCGGAGCGCCGGTCGCGTCGAAGCCGATGTAGTTGCCGAAAACCGTCACCGAGCCGCTGACCGGCAGCTGATGGTCGTCGCTGGGATCGCCCTGCAGGTCGATCCCGACCGTCCCGTCCGCGATCACGTTGCAGGATCGGTCGCAGGCGGGAGTGGCCAGGCCGCTGGCGGTGATCTTGCCCCCGATCCCGATCTGGTTTGCCTGGTCGATGCCGGGAATCGCATACCGGTCCCAGTCGGCGACGGCGATGTCGATTGCGTTCGGGGCCGGCGTCACCCCGTCGGGCAGAACCCCGAAGTAGTTGCCCTTGATGATCGAGGTGGAGGCCCCCCTGATGGCCAGGCCGGCCTTCTTGGCGCCGGCAATGACGTTGCGGTCCTCCGGGCTGGTGCCGCCGATGGTGGCAACTTCCGAGCCCGGCGTCAGTTCGATCCCTTCGGCCATCGGGTCGACGTCGCCGGCGAGCGAAACGCCGAGCCAGTTCCCCTGCGCCCGGAAGTTTTCAGCGACGGGGATGACTCGCAGCAGGCTGTCGTTTTCGTTGCTGGAGGTGATCGCCAGCCCCTTGATCGTGACGTTCTTGGCGAAAGCGACGAGGCCGTTGGCTTTGAGGTTGAGTCGCAGGCCGACGCAGGGACCCTCGATCCCCGCCGCGGTCATGCACTGGCCGGATGCTTGGCCGTCGATTTCCAGGGCATCGTCGATCCTGGGGAACTCGGTTTCGCCGGCGATGATGTTGTCGGTCAGCTCGCCGTTGAACAGCGAGGAGAAGACGACCTTGTCGGGAGTGCCCTCGGGCTGGTTCGCCTCCTCGATCGCGGCCCGCAGGGTGCAGGTGCCGAGGGCCGTTTCGCAGATGCCGTCGTTCGGGTCGAGATCAGCCTGGTCGGCTTTGCTGTCGACCGTGTACTCGGCGGCGGGCACCGTGGTGGGCAGGGCCAGGGAGATCAGGGCTGCAATGACGAGAGCGACGAGAATCCGCCCGTAGGCGTGAGCTCCCTCCTGCGCCAGCTCAGCCATCCGTCCACCGTAGCGGTACCCCCCGGGTCTCGGAGAACCGCGGGCTGCTGTCGCTACTCGCTGTGTGGCAACCCGGGCCCGCTGCGTGCCCACTCGACCTGGCGGCGGCCCTCGGCGGCAGAGCGGCCGACGATGTCATCCCACTCGTGCAGCATCGCCTTCAGGCGGGCGACCGCCTCGGGGGGGTGGGCGGCAACGCCAGCGGCGAGCTCGAGTGCGGCCTGCTCGGTGCCGGCGGCGGGGGCGACGCGGTTGACGAGGCCGAGCCGCAGGGCCTCGTCGGCACCGATCGTCCGCGAGCTCAGCAGCAGGTACTTGGCGGCGGCGAGGCCGCAGAGGGTGACGAGGCGGGCCGGGCCGACCGGAACTCCGAGGGCGGCGCCGGGGAAGCGCAGGCGCAGGTTGGCGCCGCCGATCCGCATGTCGCAGGCGACCGCGATCTCGGCCCCACCGCCGACGACGTCGCCGTGGCAGGCGGCGATCGTCGGCTTGGGGAAGTCGACGATGGCGTCGTAGAGGTCGGCGAAGAGCTGCATGCGGCGGACCCTGCCCTCGTCGTCGAGCTGCTCGCGGACGTCGGCACCGGCGGAGAGGCCGAGGTTGTCGGAAGAGCTGAAGACCAGCACCCGCACCGCCTCGTCGCCGCGGGCGACGGCGAGGTGCTCGAGCAGCTCGAGCAGCATCTGGGTGTTGATCGCGTTGCGCGCGCCCGGCCGCTCGAGGCGGATCAGCGCGATCCCGCGCTCGTCGACGGAGTAGCTGGTGACCTCGGTCTCGGCGGTACTGCCGTTGCCTGCGCTCATGCCTCTGAAGCTATCCGTTCGACCAGGCGCTCGGTCTCCTCGGCGGCATCGGCGACCAGCGCCTCGACCTCCGCCTTCGGCTCGCGAAAACGGCCGAGAACCCAGGACGAGACGATCTCGGGGTCAGTGGAGTCGGGGCGCCCCACCCCCACCCGTACCCGCCAGAAGTCGGCGTCGCCAAAGCCTTTTTTCAAGCTCTTGAGGCCGTTATGACCGGCGAGGCCGCCGCCGAGGCGGGCCTTGATCTCGCCAAACGGGAGGTCGATCTCGTCGTGGACGACGATGACTCGGTCGAGCGGGACCTTCAGAGAGCCCCGCGCCGGTCCGGCCGAGTTGCCGGAATCGTTCATGTAAGTCTGCGGCAGCAGGACCGCGACGCGCGGGCCGACCACAGCGCTCCGACCTTCCCACAGCCGCCCGCGGAACTTCTCCCGCGGCTGCGCCAGCTGCCAGCGCCGGGCCAGCTCCTCGCCGACCATGAAGCCGAGGTTGTGGCGGTCGTGCGCATGCTCGGGCCCGGGGTTGCCGAGTCCGACTATGAGGATCAGGGGTTACTCCCCTTCGGAGTCGCCCGAACCGTCGCCGCCGTCGCCCTCGGCAGCCTCGCCCTCGCCCTCGCCGACGACCTCGGTCTCCTCCTCGACCTCGGTCTCGACTACTTCGACCCGCGGTGGCGAGACGGTGACGATCGTGACCTCCTCGGGCTCCTCGGCGAGGAAGGTGACTCCCTCGGGGGCCTCGACGGAGGAGAGCTGCAGGGTGTCGTTGATCTCCATCGCGGAGACGTCGACGCAGATGTTGTCGGGGATC
Source organism: Solirubrobacterales bacterium (assembly GCA_035688955.1). Taxonomy (GTDB): domain Bacteria; phylum Actinomycetota; class Thermoleophilia; order Solirubrobacterales; family 70-9; genus VAYN01. Next base: position 44,863 of record DASSMJ010000017.1, read on the forward strand.
TCGGCCGGCAGCGCTTCGACCGTGATCTCACGCGTCACGTGCTCGAGCACACCGCCGCCCTTGACTCCGGGCGCGTCCTCGACGCCTTCGAGCTCGATCGTGACCTCGGCCTGGATCGCTTCTTTGAGGTTGACCTGCATCAGGTCGAGGTGCTGGAAGCTGCCGCGCACCGGGTGGTGCTGCGCTTCCTTGATCACGACCGGGACGGCTTTGCCGCCCTCGATCTCGAGGTCGAACAGCGCCGCGCCCTCGCTGAGGATGTTGCGGACCTCGCGTTCGCTCACCTGGAAGGGCTTGGCCTCCGAGCCGCCCGAGTAGACGACGCCGGGGACGAGCCCCTCACGGCGCATGCGTCGGGAGGCGCGGGAGCCGAAATCCTCGCGCGGAGCAGCTTTAAGGGTGGAGCGACCAGCAGCCATCGGACGGGAGAGGATAGAGAAATCGCCGCGGGGCGGCGGCTGTGACACCCTTCGGGGCCGATGGCCGACGACTCGAAGATCCCCAAAGGGCGGATTCGCCGCTCCGCCAAGCTGGGTTCGATCGTCGGCGTGCAGAGTGCGCGGTACGCCGGGACCAAAGCCGCCAACGTCGGCCGCTCCGAGGACGAGAGCAAAGAGCGGCTCGAGCAGCGCCACCTGGAGACGGCGATGAAAATGGTCGGGGCGCTGGGCCAGATGAAGGGCGCGGCGATGAAGCTGGGTCAGTTCGCCTCCTTCATCGACACCGAGTTCATCCCCGAGGAGTACCGCGACATCTACCAGGAGCAGCTGGCGAAACTGCGCACCGACGCGCCCTCGATGCCCTGGGAGAAAGTCGAGAAGGTGCTGGAGGAGGAGTACGAAGGCGAACCGCTCTCCGAGCTCTTCGCCGAGTTCGAGCAGGAGGCCTTCGCCGCCGCCTCGATCGGCCAGGTCCACCGGGCCGAGCTGCTCGACGGCCGCGAGGTGGCGGTCAAGGTCCAGTACCCGGGGATCGCCGAGGCGCTCGACGCCGACCTGCGCAACGCCGGCACGCTCGTGCGCTTGGCGCGGGTGCTGGCGCCGGGGCTCGACGCGAAGGCGATCGCCGAGGAGATCCGCGAGCGGGTGATGGAGGAGCTCGACTACGAGTACGAGGCCCAGAACCAGCGCACCTTCTCCCGCGCCTATCGCGAACACCCCTTCATCTACGTGCCGGAAGTGGTGACGCGGCTCTCGCGGCGGCGGGTGCTCGTCACCGAGCTGGTCAAGGGCAAGGGCTTCGAGGAGATCAAGGAGCTGCCGCACGAGGAGCGCAGCCGCTTCGGCGAGATCGTCTTCCGCGGCAGCCTCGGCTCGATGTTCCACCTGCAGCACTTCAACGCCGACCCCCACCCCGGCAACTACATCCTGCTCGAGGACGGCCGCGTCGCCTTCCTCGACTTCGGGATGACGAAGAAGGTCGACCGCGAGCAGCTGCTGCTCGAGCAGCGCGCCTTCGATGCCGCCTCACGCAACGACCCCGAGGCCTTCCGCCAGGCGCTGCACGACCTCGGCTTCGTCAAGAACCCCTCCAAGCTCGACGCCGAGCGGCTGCTGGAGCACATGGGTGCCGTCGGCGGCTGGTACATCGAGGACAAGGAGATCGAAATCACCGCCCGCCGGGTGATGAAGATCATCGAGTCGACCAACGACCCGCGCTCGGAGTACTTCGACCTGATGCGGCGCGAGTCGCTGCCGGCCGAGGAGCTGATGGGGCGCCGGATGGAAATCGGCGTCGTCGCCGTCCTTGGGCAGTTGCAGGCGAAGCGCAACTGGCATCGAATCTTCCGCGAGTGGGTCTACGCCGACGCGCCGGCGACGGAGCTGGGCGAGCTGGAGTGGGAGTACTTCGAGGAGCGCGGGGTCAAGCGCACGCCCGGTTTGGCCGAAACCTTTTAGGTCCCGGAACGAGGAGGAGCGATGCGCAGGATCAAACGCGGTTGGGGTTTGACGAAGAAGAGCTGGGCGCTGCTGCGAGAGCACCCTTCACTGCTGCGCTTCCCCCTCTACGGCGCAGTGGCGACGACTCTGCTGGCGATCGTCTTCCTCGGGCCGGGGCTCTACCTCTGGGACGACGACAAGCAGGCCGGGGCGATCCCGTTGATCGTGATCGGCGTCTACGTGCTCAGCTTCGTCGGCTTCTACTTCAGCGTCGGCCTGGCCGCCTGCGCCGACATGATCTTCCGCGGCCAGGAGGCGAGCGTCGCCGACGGGCTCGCCGTCTCCCGCAGCCGGATCAGCCAGATCAGCGGCTGGGCTGCGGTCTCGGCCGCAATCAGCCTGGTGATGGGGCTGCTGGAAAACCAGGGCGGGACGCTCGGCACCGTCGCCGCCCGCCTGGTCGGCATGGCCTGGTCGCTGATCACGTTCCTGGCGGTGCCGGTGATCGCGATCGAGGGGACCGGCCCCTTCGAGACGATCAAGCGCTCCGGCGCGCTCTTCCGCGAGCGCTGGGGCCAGCAGATCACCGGCAACATCGCGATCGGCGGCGCCGTCTTCCTGATCGGCGTGCTGCCGGCGATCCTCCTGATCGTCGCCGGCGTCGCCGTCTGGTCCTCGGCCGCCTTCCCCGGCGCGCTGCTGGTCGTGATCGGCGCCCTCGTGCTCGCGATTGCGCTCCTGATCTCCCGCGCCCTCAGCGGCATCTTCGGCGTCGCCCTCTACCGCTACGCGCTCGACGGCGAGGTCGTCGGCGGCTTCACCGGCGAGGAGCTGGAGTCGGCGGTAAAGGCGAAAGGCCGCGGCCGCCGGGCAAGTCCCCCCGGCGCCACCCCCGGCACGGTCTGAGCCGCATCCGACTTTCTCCCCACCCCAGTGGGGTCAAAGTCGGATGCGTTGAAATAGTCGCGGGTCGTTGGAGCAGATGCCGTCAACGCCGGCGGCGACTAGCTGCTCCATGCGCGGGAGGTCGTCGACGGTCCAGGCGATCAGCTCGACGCCGGCGAGGTCGCAGATGCGGGCCAGGCGCGGCGTGACCAACGGGTGGTAGACCCACATCGCCTCGACCCCGAACTGCGGCAGCTTCTCGGCGGCGAGGCCGGGCAGGCGCGTCCGCATCCCGATCAGGGCCGCCCGCATCGGCAGCTTGGCCCAGCGGCGCGAGGTCCAGTCCTTGGTGACTTTGGGATAAGTCCAGCCACGCCGTAGCGCCGGCTGGAGCTCGAGCACCCGGCGCAGCGTGTGCATCTCCATCGTCGAGATCATCGCCCGCTCGATCAGCCCCCGCTCCTGCAGCGCCTCGACCAGCTCCTCCTCCCTTCCAGGCAGCTTGACATCGAGGTCGATCTCGACCCGGTCGAGCGGCGGCTCGAGGAAGGCGTCGAGCGCCTCGGTCAGCTTCAGCGGCGTCCGCCGCTCCGCGTCCTCCCAGTCGTGCGCGATCACCAGCGGGTGCCGCTCCTCGACCGGCAGGTGCGCGTCCTGCAGCCAGAGCACGTCCATCTCGATCGTGTCGACGCCCGCCTCGACCGCGGCGCGGAAACTCTCGACCGTGTTCCCGGACGTGATCAGGTCCGCCCCCTTGTGGCCGACCAGCCGCAGCTTGCGCTCGGCGCTCAACAGAAGGCCCCTTCGCTCGCCGCTATGCAGAAGGCCGCCACGACGTAATAGATCCACCCGGCGCCGAGCAGGTAGATCGGCAGGAGCACCCCCACCGAACCGACACGTAAACCGCCGATCGCGGCGCCGATCAGCGCCAGCATCGCAACCGGGCCGATGAACAGACCGGCGACGAGCACGCTGTCGGAGCCGCCGTGCCCGCCCGTGAGCGTGCCGGCGATCACCCCGAGCAGCAGAAAGGTGACACAGGCGATGACGAAGTCGGCGGTCCGGAAGCCGCCTTCCCGCCCCATCACGACGAGGCGGTACAGCGCGGCTCCGGCAACAGCGGCGATCGAGCTGGCCGTGAGCCCGATGAGGACGATTTCGGCAAGGCTCCCGGCGGTGTCTTCACCGCTGCAATCGCTGGAGGGGAGGGAGAAACCCGCGAGCACGATGACGCCCAGCAGGATCAGCGGCACGACTATCCACGGCGGCAGCCAGTCGGACAGCAGCTCGTCCATCCGCTGCGCGCTCGGGCCCTAGAACAGCTGGTTCTCGCCGGCGAAGATCTCCGAGACCGAGTCGTCGGTGAAGATGCGGCGGATCGAGTCGGCGAAGGTGCTGGCGGTGGAGAGGACGGTGATGTTGTCCGGGGCGCCGGGGCGCAGCGGCAGCGTGTCGGTGACGACGATCCGCTCGATCGCCGAGTTTTCGATCCGTTCGAAGGCCGGGCCGGAGAAGACGCCGTGGGTGGCGCAGGCGATCACCCGTGCCGCACCCTCGTCGATCACCGTCTGGGCAGCGGCGCAGAGGGTGCCGGCGGTGTCGATCATGTCGTCGACCAGGACCGCGGTCTTGCCCTTGACGTCGCCGACCACGTAGCCGATCTCGGCGACCTGCTGGGCGGGCCGCTCCTTCTCCATCACCGCCCAGTGGGTGCCGATCCGGCGGGCGAAGTTGCGCGCGGTCTTCACGCGACCGGCGTCGGGGGAGACGATCACCAGCTCGTCGCCCATTTCCTGGTCGGCGAACCACTGGGTCAGCATCGGCATCGCCGTCATGTGGTCGACCGGGACGTGGAAGAAGCCCTGGACCTGGCCGGCGTGGAGGTCCATGGTGAGGACACGGTCGACGCCGACGCCCTCGAGGCACTTGGCGACGATCCGGGCCGAGATCGGCTCGCGCGGGGCCGACTTCTTGTCCTGGCGGGCGTAGCCGTACCAGGGGAGGACGGCGATGATGCGGTGGGCGGAGGCGCCCTGGGCGGCGTCGATCATCGTCAGCAGCTCCATCAGGGCGTCGTTCGGGGTCATCCCCTCCTGCTCGTTGGCGCAGGTCGACTGGACGAGGAAGACGTCGGCGCCGCGAATCGACTCTTCGTAGCGGCAGTAGACCTCGCCGTTGGCGAAGGTCGTCAGCTTGGCCTGCCCGAGGTCGATGTCGAGCTTGTTGGCGACTTTGGCGGCGAGGTCCATCGAGCAGCGGCCGCCGAAGACCATCATCCGCTTCGAGTAATCGTGGTCGATTGCGGTCGCCACCTGCGGGCGCTCCTCGATCATGCTCACGGGCTCTCGTCCTCTCGCATTTTGGCCGCCTTGCGAGCGGCGTATCCGTCGATGTTCCTTTGCGTGTTCTCGCTCACGGCCAGCGCGCCCTCCGGCACGTCGTCCTTGACCACCGCGCCAGCGCCAGTGTAGGCGGAGTCGCCGACTTCTACCGGTGCGATCAGCATCGTGTCAACGCCGATGCGGACGTCGCGGCCGATCACCGTGCGGTTCTTGCGGAAACCGTCGTAGTTGGCGGTGATCGTGCCGGCGCCGAGGTTGCTGCCGGGGCCGATCTCGGTGTCGCCGACGTAGGAGAGATGGGGCACCTTGGTGCCCTCGCCGACCTGGGAGTTCTTGATCTCGACGAAGGTGCCGGCCTTGGCGGCGTCCTCGAGCACGGCGCCGGGGCGCAGGTAAGCGAATGGACCGACCGAGCAGCCGTCGCGGACGTCGCACTCGACCAGATAGGAGTGCAGGACCTGGGAGCCGGCGCCGACGGAGCTGTCGATCAGCGTGCTGAGCGGGCCGATGACGGCGCCCTCGCCGATCCGGGTGGCGCCGCGCAGGCTGGTGCCGGGCTCGATCCGGGCGTCGGCGGCGATCTCGACCCCGGCGTCGATCCAAGTCGAGGCCGGATCGACGATGGTGACGCCGGCGTGCATGTGCGCCTCGAGCAGGCGGCGCCGGCCCTCGGCCTCGACCGCGGCAAGGTCGACCCGGTTGTTGACGCCCATCGTCACCGCGAGGTCGTCGGCGCGGTGGGCGAGGACCGAGTGGCCGGCCTCACGCAGGGCCGGGAAGACGTCGGGCAGGTAGTACTCGCCCTGGGCGTTGTCGTTGGAGAGACCCTGGAGGGCAGCGGCCAGCGGGGCGGCGTCGAAGGCGTAGGTGCCGGCGTTGATCTCGCGGATCTCTAACTGCGAGGCGTCGGCGTCGCCGGCGGCTTTGGCCTCGACCACGCGCTCCACCCAGCCCTCGCCGTCGCGAACGACGCGCCCGTAAGCACCGGGGTCGTCGAGCTCGATCGTCAGCATCGTCGCCGTCGCCTGCGAGGACTCGTGCGCCGCCAACAGCTCGGCGATCGTCTCGGTCGAGATCAGCGGCACGTCGCCGGAGAGGACCAGCACGGTCTCGCTCTTCTCGATCAGCGGCAGCGCCGCGCGGATCGCGCCGCCGGTCCCGTCCGGCTGCGGCTGCTCGACCGTCTCCACCCCCTCGGGCAGCCCGGCGGATATATCTCGCCCGGGAGAGACGATCGCGGCAACGCGGCCGGCGCCGGCCTCACGCGCAGCGACGATCGGCCAGGCGACCATCGGCCGTCCGCAGACAGGGTGGAGCATCTTCGGCGTGGAGGAGCGCATCCGCGTCCCCTCCCCCGCCGCCATAACGAGCACTAGGGGGGAGCTCACCCCAAGAGGATATTTCTCCGAGCGGGAGGTGCGTCGCCTCAGCGGGCGCGCGACAGGTCGCGCCCAAGCAGGGCAACGGAAGTGAGGGTCCAGCCGGCGAAGATCAGGTCGATGCCGACGAGGAGGCCGATCGCCCAGTCGGCGGAGCTGGGGAACTTGGCGAGGATGAGGATCCCGATCAGGATGCCGGCGACTCCGCTGAGCCCCAGCAGGCCGGCATTCGGCTCGCCGCGAGCGATGAAGGCGATCGTGGTCCGGGTCAGGCCCATGAAGAGGAAGTAGATCCCGAGGACGAGGGTCAGGGTGAGCGTGCCGTTGTGGGGTTCGACGATCAGCCAGAGGCCGACGAGCACGGTCAGCAGCGCCCAGGCGAGCCGCACCGCCACCGAGCCGATCGAGTGGGCCGAGAAGGCGGCGGCGATGAGGATGGCGCCGACGATCAGCAGCAGCCAGCCGATGAAGATCGCCGTGCCGACCGAGGCGACGGCCGGGACCAGAATCGCGATGCAGCCCAGCACGATCGCTGCGATGCCGACGAACATCAGCGGCTTCCAGCTGCGGCTCAGGCCCTCGCGGACCTCCGGGTCCAGCGACGCTCCTCCGATCTCCATGAAGGAGAAGCTAGGGCTTGTGGCGGACGCTCAGACCTTGCGGTAGCGGGCGTCGACGATCGAGTAGAGCCCGAACCCGATCAGGCCGGCGGCGACAAGGCCCAGCAGGGCGGGGCCGTAGGTGGCATGCGCGAGTTCGCGCAGCGCGCCGTCGAGCCCGACCGCCTCCTTCGGGTTGTAGTCGATCGCGGCCTTCAGCAGCCCGTAGCCGATCAGGGCGAAGATGACCGCCCGAGCGACGGTTCCGAAGACGCCGAGGGCGGTGTAGGCCTTCTTGACGCCGGGGCTCATTTCGCCCGTGTTGGCGTCCTCGAGGAACTTCCTCGCCAGGCCCTTGTACGCCTGATAGATGGCGACGCCGATCAGGATCGCCCCGGCGATGCCGACGAGCACGGTGCCACCGGTCCAAGCGAGAACGCCGCCGGTCGTTTCCTTCGTCGATCCCGAACCACCGGAGGACGAGGTGAGGATCTTGACCGCGGTCACGCAGAGGATCCCGTAGGCGATGCCGCTGTCGAGTGAGGAGAAGCGCTCGAAGGCGCTGTCGCGCTGTTCGGCGCCGTGGCCGATCGCGGCGCGGGTCAGGCGCCAGAGCGAGTAGCCGCCGAGGCCGATCGCGACCAGGATCAGCAGCACCTCGCCGAAGGACTGGCCGGAGATCGTCTTCAGGGCGCCTTCCTGGTCGGTCGCCTTGCCGCCGTCGCCGAGAGCCAGCTTCAGGGCCAGCAGCCCGATCAGCCCGTAGACGACGCCGCGGGCGACCAGGCCCGCCCGCGCCAGCCAGCCGAGCGTCTTCGCGTGCGCGAGCTGCTCCCCCTGCCCCTTGGCCTTGTTCCCCAGATTTTCGACCCCGACGTTCGTGCTCATCTCGCTCCATTCCCTTCTGCAGGCCCGCGCGGGACGCAGACGGTGATCGCGCCGGGTTCGATGTCTACCTTGAACTTCTTCACCTTCTTGCGGTCGCCGCCGTCAAGCTCGTAGCGGACCTTGCGATCCAGCTTCACCCGCACCTTGCGGCCCTGGGTGACGCGCACGAACGGCGACTTCTCGGCGCTGCCGACGGCGGTGCGTGCGGCCGCCCGCACCAGCTGGACCGGCCCTTCGGAGGTGAGGACGCCGATATCGAGCTTGCCGTCGTCGGGCCGGGCGTCGGCGAAGACGTCGATGCCGCCGAAGAGCTCGCCGACATTGCCGACCAGGATGCAGCTGGCGGTGCCCTCGTACCAGGGCGTGCCGTCGATCTTGATCTTCGCCTCGAAGCTCTCGCTGTTCAGCTCGGCGGCGCCACCGACCACGTAGGCGGCCCGGCCGAGGCGGTCCTTGAGGTCGTCGGCGCCCTTGATCATCGCCGCGTCGAAGCCGGCGCCGGCCATCACCGCGAAGCGCTCGCCGTCGAAGCAGCCGACGTCGAGCTTGCGGCGCTCCCCGTGCAGGGCGACGTCGACCGCCTGGGCGATGTCGCGTTCGACCCCGAGGTGGGTGGCGAAGAGGTTGGAGGTCCCGGCCGGGACGATCGCCAGCGGGACGTCGGTGCCTTTCAGCGCGTTGACGCAGCGGCGGACCATGCCATCGCCGCCCCAGGCGAGGATCAGCTCGGCGCCTTCCTCCAGCGACTGCTCGACCGCGGCGGGCGCCCGCTTGCTCTTCGGCACCTCGGTCCAGAGCGGGTCGGAGACCCCGGCTCCCTCGAGGGTGCGGCGCAGCTCCGGCAGCCCGCCGCCGACCGTCTTGCCCGCGTGGGCGACGACGGCGATCTTCATGCCCCCGCCCGCCTCTCCGCCGCGGCGCCGGCAGCGCGGCAGGCGAATAGCAGCACCAGGATCGCGCCGATACCGACGAAGACGCCGCCGAGGACGTCGAGCGGGTGGTGCATCCCCTCGTACATGCGTGAGAGGGCGACGTAGGTGGTCAGCAGGATCGCGGCGGTCCAGGCCAGCGCCTTCTTCAGGCTGCTGGTGAAGCGGGTGGTGAGCAACAGCACAAGGCCGGAGTAGACGGCGATCGAGGCGGCGGTGTGGCCCGAGGGGTAGCTGGCGTCGAACTCGAGGTGTTCGAGGCGCGGGACCGAGGGGCGGTCGCGGGGGACGACGATCGAGGTGACGCGGTAGGTGGCCGACTCGACGGCGAGGACGAAGACGGCGAAGGCGGCGATCAGCCACTGGCGACGAAAAGCGCAGACGATGGCGACGAGGCCGACGATGATCGGCAGCAGCGGCGCGCCGCCGACCACCGAGCCGATTTCGGCCAGGGTGGTGAGGAAGCCGGTGCGGTGTTCGGCGAGGGTGTCGTTGAAGCTCTCGTCGGTCTTTTCCAGGCCGAGGCCGCTGCTGGGGACGAGAACGTGGACGACGATCAAGGCGAGCAGGATCGAGGCCGCGGCCAGCAGCAGGAAGCCGGCGAGCATCGCCAGGAAGAAGACGAGGGCGGGGTGGCGCGAGTCGAGCTTGGCGGCGAAGCGGTCGGGCAGGCTGCCGCGGGCGGCCTCGAAGATCGGGACGGTGTGGCGGGTGGCGGAGCCCTCCCGCGCGGGGGACGAAGCGGCGTGCGGTCTCTCCTCGACGGTCACGCCCCGTGCTATTCCCAGGGGACGCAAATACTATGCATCGATATCTCGAACCAAAGCTGGATTTCGATGGCCTTTGCGGGGTAAACCCCACTTCTGATGCCGTTCTTCGTCCTCCTGTTGATTTCCGTTTGCGCCGGGCTCGGGGCCGCCCTCCTGGCCCGTCGCTATCCCGGCAGCGCTTCCGCTCCCCCCGTGGTCGAGGTGGCGCGGGAGGCGGGCGAGCACGCCACCGGGCCGGTGGGCCAGCGGGCGGCGCGCGCGGCGCGGCTCGACCCGGAGAAGGCGACCGGGCTGGCGTTGACGCTGGCGCTCCTCGTCATCTTCGTCGGCGCAGTGCTGCTGGCAGTGCTGGCCGTCGTCGTCCGCAGCACCGACCTGCTCGCCGGCATCGACAGCAGCGTCGCCGATTGGGGAAACCGCCACGCTAGCGCCTGGTCCCACGACGCCCTGGTGCTGGTCACCGACCTCGGCGAGACCGTGACCGTGGTCGTCGTCGCGATCGTGGTCGCGACAGTTGAGCTGACCCGAACGCGCAGCCGCTGGGTGGTGCCGTTCCTGCTGGCGGTCATCCTCGGCGACAAGCTCCTGACCGAGGCGGTGAAGCAACTGATCGACCGCGCCCGCCCGACGATCGAGGCCGTCGCCGCGACCCTCGGTCCCTCCTTCCCCAGCGGCCACACCTCCACCGCCGCCGCCTCCTGGGCCGCCTTCGCCCTCGTCGCCGGCCGCTGGTGGGGGCGCCGATCCTGGCCCCTCCTCGCGGGCCTCGCCGTGGGCATCGCCGTCGGCGTCGCGATCAGCCGCGTCTTCCTCGACGTCCACTGGCTCACCGACGTCCTCGGCGGCCTCGCCCTCGGCTGGGCCTGGTTCGCCGCCTGCGCGATCGCCTTCGGCGGCCGCCTCCTCAGCTTCGGCGCGACCGCTCAGGCGGCGGGCCGCGGCGCGACAGAGGGAGCGGCGACCAACCAACGGTCAAATAATCCAGTGGGCAGTTGACCCCTCTATGGGGGGATCAATTGCCCACTGAGAATCTTCACCGGTACCCTCGGGCTGCGGTCCGGGGTGGTGTAGTCGGCTAGCACGCCTGGTTTTGGTCCAGGAAGCAGGGGTTCGAGTCCTCTCCCCGGAATGACTGCCGCTTCGAGTTACTCCTCCGCTGCTCGAACCACTTTGCCGCCTTTCGCCCCCGGCTCCATCGCCGGGCCGCTGGGGGAGGCGATGCCGAGAACTCGCATCGCTTTCAAGCCGAGGCCGAGCTTCTCGCGGCCTTCGGTGCCGGAGACGTCGTGGCCGCAGAGCTCGCGGACGCGCTCGAGGCGGTAGCGGATCGTGTGGCGGTGGGTGAAGAGCTGTTTGGCGGTGGCGGCGACGTTGCCGTCGTTGTCGAGGTAGGCCTCGACGGTGGTGACCAGCTCGGTCTCGTACTGCTCGTCGTAGGAGCGCAGCGGCTGGATCGTCTCGGCGTAGAAGCTTTCGAGCTCGGCCGGGTCCTCGCTGATCGCCGGCAGCAGCAGGCGGTAGGCGCCGGTGTCCTCGAAGGCGAGCAGCGAATGGCCTTCGGCCTCGCCGACGTTGACCGCCAGCTGCGCCTCGTTGCCGGCCCGGTAGAGGTCGACCGGATCGGCCACCCGCCGGCTGCGGCCGACGGTGAGGTGGAAGCCGCCGAGGCTGTCGTCGAGCTCACGCGAAAGGCCGGCGGCCGCCCGGGCCAGCCGCTCGTCGTCCTCGGCCGGGACGATCGCCGCGATCTCCGCCGCCTCGCCGCCGTCGATCGCCGCCAGCGAGCCCGGCGCCAGCGCCCGCAGCGCCCGCTGGGTGAGGACCAGCACCCGCTCCCGCCACTCCCCCGTCTGCGCCGCCCGCGGCGCGGCGCGCAGGACGACCACGCCGGCGCCGCGGTCGAGGTCGGCTCCAAGCTCCGCCGCCCGGGCGACGATGTCGCCGCGGTCGGTGACTTCGCGCTTCAGCACCGCTGTCACAAAAGCTCCAGCCGCCTCCTCGCTCTCCCACTCCGGCGAGCGCGAGCGCTCCAGCTCCAGCGCCAGCAGGGTGGTCACCATGCGGGCGATCGCCGCGTCCGGCGGCTCCTTGGCCCGGTAGCGCAGCTCTCCGACCACGGTGTCGGCGACCCGCAGCTCCACTTTCGTAACCCCCTCACCGCCCGAGAGCAGCTTCTGCTCCTGGTCGGAGGAGGCGCCGGCGACGGCCAAGACCGCGCTGGAGCGGTCGATCAGGGCGACGCTGGCGTCGAGCAGCCGCGCCGCCGCGCGCGCCACCGCGGGCAGCCCGGCGCCGGACTCAACCGCGTCGGAGAGAGCCTCGAGCAACGTCGCGCGCTCGGTTGATGCAGAGCCAGGCATCGCGCCATTATCCGGGTGCGCGGCTGGCGGCGGCTAGATCCCGAGGATCCTGGTGATGTCCGTGTAGTAGTAGACGATCGCCAGGCCGATGACGACGCCGCCGATCACCAGCGCGGCGAGGACGAAGAGGGAGAGAAACCCGGCCGCCGCCTTCTCCCAGATCCGCCCGTAAGCGCTCAGCGCCGGGCTGAGAATGAGCGTGACGAAGACGACCAGGCAGATCGTCGCGGCGGCGCCATAGAGCAGGTACTGGTGACCGAGGTCGGTCAGCGCGAAGAGAGTCACTGCTCTGGATTCTGGCGCACTTGCGAGACGACCAGCCCCACCGCGGCGCTGAGGGAGAAGGCCGCGGCGCCCAGCGCCCAGCCGCCGCTGACGTCGCTGAGGTACTGGATCTTCAGGTAGACGCCGGAAAGTCCGATCAGGGCGGTGAGCACGAACCCGGTCGTCACCACGGCGGCCCCCCGCGCCATCCCCGGCCGCAGCCGCAGCACGATCGTCGCCGCCAGCCAGAGATAGAAGACCGAGTGAGCGGCGTGACTGCTGGGGTACGCCGTGCCGGAGGCATCGACCAGCCCGCCAACCGGCCGCGGCCGGTCGACCACCTCCTCGACGACGTCGATCCCGGTCTGGGTGATCGCCATCCCTGCGACCAGGACCCAGAACTCGGTCCAGCGCCGCCGCCAGGCCAGCAGCAGGGCGCAGAGCGCCGCCAGCGCGGTGACTGCGCCCGCCGAGCCAAGCCAGCTGATCACCTTCGAGACGTCAGCCAGCGCCGAGCTGTGCAGGTGGCCGACGATTTCAGCCGCGGTTTCGTCGCCGGGGGTGGGTCCCGGGTTTTCGCCTAGGACGACGGCGTAGGCGACGAAGACGAAGGAGGCGACCGCGAGCGTCGCCATCAGAGTGGTGAATTCGAGGCCGAAGGTCCCGCCGGGCGTCACCCGGTCCCAGAGGAAGCGGAACTGCGGCTGCCGCGCCAGCTCGACCAGCCAGCGGGTGGCCCCGTGCTCCTCCATCCAGGCCACCGCCTTCTCCCGGTTCTCCTCCTCGCGGAAGTGGCGGATGAGGAAGACGGTGCCGGCGAAGATCGCGATCAGCGTCGCCAGCAGGAAGGCTCCTTTGGCGGCGTATTTGCCGGCGGTCTCGATGCTGCGCGAGAAGAAGTAGCCGACGAGGATGTGGCCGGTTGCCCACAGGCCGGTACCGAGGACCGAATAGGGCACGAAGGCGCGGTACTGCATCCCCGAGCTGCCGGCGATGAACGGGGCGAACGCGCGCACGAGGCTGATCCAGCGGCCGATGAAGATCGTCTTGCCGCCGTGCCGATCGAAGTACTCCTCGACTTTCTCGAAGCGCTCGTGGCTGATCCCGAACTTCGGGCCGTGGTCGAGGACGAAGCTGCGGCCGAGCTTGCGGCCGAGGAAGAAGCTGAAGGTGTCGCCGAGCCAGGCCGAGAACCAGGCGACCGCGATCAGCAGGTAGATGTCGATCGCGCCCTGGCCGGCGACGGCGCCGCCGAGCAGCATCACCGTCTCGCCGGGCACCACCAGGCCGACGAAGGCTCCCGTCTCGGCAAAGGCGAAGAGGCCGACCAGCAGGTAGGTCCAGGCTCCGAGGGTGTTGGAGACCTCTTCCAGCAGCTCCTGCAGGTCGAGGTGCCCGAGCTGGCGGCTGATGAAGAAATAGCCGACGGCTACCGCCACCGCGCCGATCGCGAGCAGAATCCGTTTGCGCGTGATCGGCCCCTCCCCGTTGCCCTCCCCCGGCAGCTTCATGGCTCGAGTCTCGCGTGTCCGGCGGCGCAGACGATGGCTTCCTCGTACCCGGTCGCGGCGGCGGCATCTTGAGCCGCGCTCAGATCCGGGAAGAGGCCGACGGCGGTCGGGCCGGAGCCGCTGAGGATCGCGACCGGGGCGCCGGCGGCGCGCAGGGCCTCCAGCGCCTCGCCGATCTGCGGCCGCAGCGAGAGCGCCGCCGCGGTCAGGTCGTTGACCAGCAGCTCGGGATAGTCGAGCGGCGAGGCGCCGGCGCCGGCGACCTCGCGCAGCTGTGCCGCCAGCTCGTCGAGCTCTGCCGCCGGGCGGTCGAGGCCGAGCCGGTCCGCCTCGGCGAAGACCGCGGCGGTGCTGAGCCCGCCGCCCTCGGGCAGCAGCACGGCAGCGTGCTCGGCCGGCTCCGGCAGCGGCTGGATCTCCTCCCCTGCTCCGCGCACCAGTGCCAGCGAGGGCCGCAACTGGGAGGGAACGTCGGCGCCGAGCTCTGCCGCGAGCTCGGGCAGGTCGGCGACCTCTGCGGCCGCCAGCCGCAGGACCGCGGCGGCGTCGCCGCTGCCGCCGCCGAGCCCGGCCGCCACCGGCACCCGCTTCTCGATCTCGACCCGCAGCGGCTCGTGATCCCAGCCGCGCTCGCGCAGCCCGGCCAACGCCCGCGTCGCCAGGTTCTCCCCCTCCACCCCCGGGCAGACGACCTCGTCGCGCTCCGCCGGCGAGACCTCGATCAGGTCCGCCAGCGCCAGCGGCTCGAACAGCGAGCAGAGCTCGTGCAGGCCGTCCTCGCGGCGGCCGCCGAGGTAGAGGCAGAGGTTGAGCTTGGCGGGGGCGTGGAGCAGCATCTTCTAGCCGCGCAGCTTCGCGGAGAGGGCGGCGAATTGCTCCGGCGCCAGCGCCTCGGCGCGGGCGTCTTCCGGCAGCCCCAGCTCGGCCAGCGCCGCGCGGGCCGGTGCCAGCGAGCCCGACCGCGCGTGCTCAAGCGAGCGGGCGAGCGACTTGCGCCGGTGGGCGAAGGCGGCGCGGATCAGCTCCCGGGTGGCGGCGTCAGCGCCGGGGCCGATCCGCCGCAGGCGCAGGATCGCCGAGTCCACCCGCGGCCGCGGCTTGAACACCGCCGGGTCGACCGCCCGCACCAGCTCGACCTCGCAGGCGAGCTGGGCGACCGCGCTGGGCGAGCCGTAGGTGCGGCTGCCGGGACCCGCGCGCAAACGGTCGGCGATCTCGCGCTGCACCATCACCGTCCAGCGCCGCAGCGAGGGCAGCTCCTCGATCGTCCGCAGGATCAGCGGCGTCGCCACCGAGTAGGGGAGGTTGGCGACCATCGCCGTCGGCGCCGGTTGCAGCGTCCCGAACTCGAGCTTCATCGCGTCGCCCCAGTGCAAGTCGACATTCGGCAGCGCCGCGATCGGCTCCAGCGCCGCCTCCAGGCCGCGGTCGATCTCGACCGTGTGCAGGTGCGCCGCCGCGGCGGCGAGGCGCTCGCTCAAGACCCCTTCCCCCGCCCCGACCTCCAGCACCACGTCGTCGGGATCCAGCTCGGCGTCACGGACGATCGCGTCGAGCAGGTTGGGATCGGCGAGGAAGTTCTGCCCGAGCCGGACCATCAGACGGTCTCCCTACCAGCCGAAGAGGGCGCGGGCGTTGGCCTCGACCGTCTCCTCCAGCTGCTCGTAGGAGACGCCGCGCACCTCCGCGATCTCCCGCGCCGTCTCGACCACGAAGGCGGGCTGGTTGCGCTTGCCGCGCCGCGGCTGCGGCGCCAGGTAGGGCGCGTCGGTCTCGACCAGGATCCGCTCCTCCGGCACCTTGGCCGCGGCGAAGCGCAGCTCCTTTGCGCTCGGGTAGGTGGCGTTGCCGGCGAACGAGCAGTACCAGCCACGCTCAGCGGCGTCGGCGACCCGCTGCGGCGCCGAGAAGCAGTGGAGGATCACCGGCGCGTCGCCGGCGCGCTCGTCGAGCGTGGCGAAGATCTCGTCGACCGCCGCCGTCTCCCCCTCCGGGTCGCGGGCGTGGATCACGATCGGCAGCCCGAGCTCGCGGGCGATCTCGATCTGCGCCGCGAAGGCCCGTCGTTGGTCCTCCTTCGCCGTCGTGTCGCGGTAGAAGTCGAGCCCGGTCTCGCCGATCGCCCGCACCTTCTCGTGACGGCCCAGCTCGGCGATTTCCGCGGCGGCCGCGTCGTCGAAACCGGTGGCCTCGTTGGGGTGCCGCCCCACCGCGGCGAAGACGGCGCCGTAGCGCTCGGTGCTCGCCACCGCCTCGGCGTTGGTCTCGGCGTTCATCCCCACCGTCAGCATCCGCACCACGCCCTCGCCGGCAGCCGCAGCGACCAGCTCGGCCTCCTCGCCGTCGCAGAGGAACAGGTGGGTATGGGAATCGATCATCAGCCGATCAGCCTATCCTCGCGCGATCGCGGCCCGGATCCCATTCCTGCTGCTGCTCCTCGGCCTCCTCTGCTCGCCCTCCTCGGCGCCCGCGGCGGCGCCGGCGCAGCCGTCCTCCCTCTTCGTCGTCGTGCTCGAGAACCGCGAGTACGACGAAGTCGTCGGCAACCCGGAGATGCCCTACCTGAACGGGCTGATCGGTCGCGGCGCGGTGGCGACCAACTACTACACGCAGGCGCATCCCTCGCTGCCGAACTATCTGGCGCTGCTCGGCGGCGACACCTTCGGCGTCAGCGACAACTACCTCGACTTCGAAATCGCCGGGCCGAACCTGGCGACCCAGCTCTCCCGCGCCGGCGTCTCCTGGCGCGCCTACATGGAAGGGATGCCCTACCCCTGCTTCACCGGCTCCAGCTACGGCCGCTACACCAAGCGACACAATCCCTTCGCCTACTTCTCCTCGATCACCGCGGTGCCGGAGCGCTGCGCCAACGTCGTCCCGGCAACGCGGCTGAACAGGGACCTCGAACGCGACCCGCTGCCGGAATTCGCCTGGCTGACGCCTGACGTCTGCAACGACGGACACGACTGCACGCCCGGCCTCCTCGACCTCTACCTCTACGAACTGATGCCGCGGATCCGGCGGGCGCTCGGGCCGCACGGGCTGCTGGTGATCACCTGGGACGAGGGCCGCAGCAAGGTCGGCTGCTGCGGGCTCCCTGGCGGCGGGCGGATCGCGACCGTCCTGGCCGGGCCCGCCGTTCAGCCGGGCCGCCAGGTCGAAATGGTCGCCGACCACTACTCGCTGCTGGCGGCGATCGAGGACCGCTTCGGCCTGCCGCGGCTGCGCCTGGCGGCGGCAGCGCGGCCCCTCGCCCCTGCGCTCTTCCGGCTCCCCGGGTTAGCCTCCCGCTGATGGCCGACTTCGCCGACTACTACCGCGAGATCTACGCCCGCGGCCTCGGCGGCGAGACGCCGGCGATCCCGGTCGCCGTCGCCGAGCTCGAGGAGCGGGCGGTGGCGGCGATGGAGCCGCGAATCGCCAACTACGTCGGTGCCGGGGCGGGTTCGGAGGAGACGATCCGAGCCAACCGCGCGGCCTTCAACCGCTGGCAGATCGTGCCGCGCATGCTGCGCGACGTCTCCAGCCGCGACCTCTCGACCTCCGTCCTCGGCACGGCGATGCCCGCGCCGCTGCTGCTGGCGCCGATCGGGGTGCAGCAGGGCGTCCACCCCGACGGCGAGCTCGCGACCGCCCGCGCCGCCGCCGCCCTCGGCGTGCCGATGATCGCCAGCTCGGCCTCGCACTACTCGCTGGAGGAGATCGCCGCCGCGGGTGGCCCGGAGGCGCCGCGCTGGTTCCAGCTCTACTGGCCGAACGACCCGGAGCTGGCGCGCAGCTTCGTCGAGCGGGCAGAGCGCGCGGGCTATGGCGCGATCGTCCTCACCGTCGACACCTTCATCCCCGGCTGGAAGCCGCGCGACCTCCAGCAGGCTTGGCTGCCGTTCCTCGAAGGCCGGGGTGTCGGCAACTACTTCCAGGACCCGGTCTTCCGCGCCAAGCTGGAGAAGACTCCAGAGGAGGACCCGGGAATGGCGACCGGGCAGTTTCTCGCCGTGCAGGCGAACCCGGCGCTGAGCTGGGAGGACCTGGCGACGCTGCGCGAGATGACCTCCCTGCCGATCCTGGTCAAGGGCATCCAGCATCCCGACGACGCCCGCGAAGCGGTGGCCCGCGGGGTCGACAGCATCGTCGTCTCCAACCACGGCGGCCGCCAGGTCGACGGCGCGATCGCCTCGCTGACGGCGCTGCCCCCGATCGCCGCGGCGGTCGGCGGCGAGCTGGCGGTCCTCTTCGACAGCGGCGTCCGCAGCGGCAGCGACGTGCTGAAGGCGCTCGCCCTCGGTGCCGACGCCGTCTGCCTCGGCCGCCCCTACAT
Organism: Solirubrobacterales bacterium; assembly: GCA_035688955.1. GTDB lineage: Bacteria > Actinomycetota > Thermoleophilia > Solirubrobacterales > 70-9 > VAYN01. The sequence goes on from DASSMJ010000017.1 coordinate 62,988, forward strand.
CTGGGGTTTGACCCTCGACGGCCAGGCCGGAGTGGAAACGGTGCTGAAGATGGTCCTCGCCGAGCTCGACCTGACGATGGCCCTCTGCGGCCTCACCCGGCCCGTGGAGATTGGCCCGGGGCTGCTCAGCCCTGAGTAGTAGCTACGGGCATTCGAACGGGGGCAGCGCCGTCGGGATCGCCGGCAGCCCCAGCACCGTCAGCGTTTTGAGCACAGCGCTCAAGCCGCTCAGCGCCGTTCCCAGTTCGCCGGATTTCTCCGTCAATGCTTTCGTCTGCGTGCAGACCGCCGCTACTGCTGGAACCAGCGCTTCCAGCGCTTTCACCCTCGCCAGCAGTTCGGTGACTTTGTCTTCGAGTTCGTTGACAACGACGTTTTCGTTGCGGCCCGGCAGGCCCTGGGGGCCACGTTCCCCAGCCGCCCCCGCCGCACCGGTGTCACCGCGCGCTCCCGCTTCGCCGGCCGGCCCCGGAATCCCGCTCGCCGCCCAGGCGACTTTCTTCCACTTCTTCGGGCACTTGACCTTGGCGCCGCGGACGATGCGCAGAGTGCCCTTGCCCTTCCCCTTCAGCTTGTAACAGGCGTGGATCTTGCCGTCCTTGCCGATCGGCGAGGCGGCGAGGGCAGGGCCGTTGGTGAACAGCAACCCGGCCAGAGCGAGGAGGAACAGGGAGATCGGAGTCCGAACGCGCAGCTTCATCGCGCCGCACCTACCCAGCTTCGATCTCCAAAACCCCGAAATGGACTCCCAGAGCCAAATTCGTGCAGATTTTCAGTATGCAGGCTTTGGTGTAATCGTCAAAGATCGCGGCGCGAGAAGACGAGCGCGGCGAGGGCGAGCACGCCGACCAGGTAGACGAAGGCCCAGGCGATCGAGCCCGCGCCCGCCGCCTCCGAGCCACCGAACGGTCCGAGCTGCAGCACCACCCCGGTCAGGCCCGAGGTTTCGGAGATCAGGGCGTGCAGGCTGGCGGCATACAACCCCTCGAACGGGAGCGCCCAGCTCGCGGTGCGGCCGATCTCGTGCAGCGAGTCGGAGTCGATCGCGTTGCCGATCTGCGCCAGCAGGCCGGCGGTGAGGCCGGCGCCGAAGACCATGAAGACGACGATCCCCTGCGCGGTGACCGAGAGCACGGTGGAGGCGAGCAGCGAGAGCGCAGCGATGATCGCGACGGCAAGGGCCAGGCCGAACGCCGGTCCGAGCAGGTGGTCGGGCGACCAGTCGCCGGTCGCCTTGGTGATCGCCCAGGCGGCGAGGTAGACGACGAGCACGTAGGCGCCGGAGAGGACCGCCGCGCCGGCGAAGCGGGCGACCAGCATCGTCGTGCGGCCGATCGGGCGGACGACGATCGGCTGCAGCAGGCCCGACTCCGCGTCGCCCCGGACGACGCCGAGGGTGAGGAAGACGGCGAGCACGGCGCCGAGGAAGAGCGTCGCGAACATCGCCAGGCCGAAGATCGTCGCCCCGGTGAAGGCGTGGGGATCGAGGATCTTCGGTTCGCCGGCGGCGAATTCGTCGACGTCGCGGAAGGCGAAGTGCGCGCCGAGGCCGTAGAGGGCGAGGAAGGCGACGGTGAGGACGAGGACGGCGAGGAAGACCCGGCGGCGGATCCCCTCCTGGATCGAGAGCCCGACCACCGTCGCCGCGCCGCGCAGTTGCGAGCCGCTCATCCCGTCTGCCCTCCCACTGCCTCCAGGTAGACGTCTTCGAGTGAGCTGTGGCGGACCTCGACGCCGTAGACGCGCTCCCCCGCGGCGACGAGGTCGGCGACGATCCGCGGCGCCTGCTCGCGACCGGCGCCCTCGAAGCTGCGCACGCCTCCCTCGGTCTCGACGACAACAGCGGCAGGCCCGGCGAGTCCCTCCGGCGTCCCGGCCTTGACCAGGCGCCCGCCGGCGATGATCGCGACGTGGTCGCAGATCAGCTCGACCTCGCTCAGCAGGTGAGAGTTGAGCAGGACGGCGACGCCGCGCTCGCGCAGGCCCTCGAGCAGCTCGCGGACGATCCGCCGGCCGACCGGATCGAGCGCGCTGGTCGGCTCGTCGAGCAGGAGCAGGCGCGGCGATCCGACCAGCGCCTGGGCGATCCCCAGCCGCTGCTGCATCCCCTTCGACATCGCTTCCACCCGCTTGCCGGCTGCGTCGCCGAGCTCGACCAGGTCGAGCAGCTGCCGCCGCTCCCCCTCGCCGCCCTCAGAGCCGGTGAGCCGCTGATGCAGGCGCAGCAGCTCGGTCGCGCTCAGCCAGCCGGGAAAACGGAAGAGCTCGGCCAGGTAGCCGAGCGCCGCCCTCGCCTCGAGCGAGCCGGCCGGGCGTCCCACGACCTCGACCCGGCCGCCGCTCGGCCGCACCAGGCCGCAGGCGATCTTGGTCAGCGTTGACTTGCCGGCGCCGTTGGGCCCGAGCAGACCGACCAGTTGCCCGGCCTCGACCTCGAGGTCGACCCCGGCCAGGGCCGCCTGGCTCCCGTAGCGCTTGTGCAGGTCGGAGACGGCGAGGACGGGGCCCGCCATCAGGCGGGCGCCTCGATCTTCGGGAAGAGCGGGGCGACGCGTTCGACCTGCTGGCCGCCGGGACGCGAGCCCAGCTCGGCCAGCTCGCGCGAGTCCTCCGCCAGCGCCGCCAGCAGCGTCTCGGCGGTCGCCGGCAGGTAGGGCACGAGCAGCAGCGTCGTCACCCGCAGGCCCTCGACCAGGTTGTAGAGGACTTCGTCGAGCCGCTCGGGGTCGGCCTCGTCCTTGGCCAGGACCCACGGCTGGGTTTCCTCGACAAAGCGATTGAGCCGGCGGACGAGAACCCAGACGAGGTCGAGCGCTTGGCTCAGCTCGGCCCGGTCGAGCAGGTCGCTGAAGCGAGCGACGGCGCCTTCGAAGTCCTCGGCGAGGGTGGCGTCGACCTGCGCCGCCGGCACGGTCCCGTCGCGGTAGCGGTCGACCATCGCCAGCACGCGGCTGGCGAGGTTGCCGTAGTCGTTGGCGAGCTCGGTCTCGTAGCGCTGCTCGAAGCCGGCCGTGGAGATCGAGCCGTCCTGGCCGAAGCTGACCTCGCGGAAGAGGTAGAAGCGCAGCGCGTCGGCGCCGAAGCGGTCGATCACCTCGAAGGGGTCGAGCACGTTGCCAAGGCTCTTCGACATCTTTTTCTCGCCCATCAGCAGGTAGCCGTGGATCACCATCCGCCGCGGCGGCTCGAGGTCGGCGGCGAAGCAGAGGGCGGGCCAGATCACCGCGTGGAACTTGAGGATGTCCTTCGCCATCACGTGCAGGTCGGCGGGCCAGTAGCGCTCGCTCAGATCCTCGCCCTCACGGGCAAACGTCAGCGCCGTCACGTAGTTGAGCAGCGCGTCGAACCAGACATACATCCGCTGCCCTTCGTCCCACGGCAGCCGCAGTCCCCACTTCAGGTTCGGCCGCGAGAGCGAGACGTCTTCGAGTCCGCCTTTGATGAACGAGAGCGCCTCGTTGCGCCGGAACTCGGGCACGACGAAGTCCGGCCGCTCCTCATAAAGGCCTTCAAGCTGCGCCTGAAATGCGGAGAGCTGGAAGAACCAGTTCTCCTCCCGTTCCTTCTGCAACGGAATCTCATGAATCGGGCAGGTGTTCCCCGGCCCCAACTCGCGCTCGGTTTTGAAGTCGGCGCAGCGGGGGCAGTACCAGCCCTCGTAGACCCCCTTGGTCACCCAGCCGTTGTCGTAGACCCGCTGCATGATCTCGGCGACCTTGTCCATGTGCCGCGGGTCGCTGGTCCGAATGAAGAAGTCATTCGTCGACCCGATCGTCGGCATCAACCCTTCGAACTTCGCCGCGTTCGTGTCCGCCAGCTCCTGCGGCGTCACCCCGGCTTTCTTAGCCGCGTTCTCCACCGGCTCCCCGTGCTCGTCGGTCCCGGTGAGGAAGAAAACATCGTCCCCCCGCTGCCGATGGTGCCGAGCCAGCACGTCCGCCGCCATCGTCGAGTACGCGTGCCCGAGGTGCGGCTCCGCGTTGACGTAGTAGATCGGGGTGGTGACGTAGAAGCTGTTCACGAAGTCACAGAGGCTATCTCCGTGCCTCGCGGCCCGTCAGCGCTTTGTAGAGGTCGTTGGCCCGGGTCCCGGTGAGGGCGGCGACGACGGAGGCTGCCGCGCGTGGTCGCGCTCCGGACTGAACCAGGTGCCGCAACGCGTCGACGGCGAAGCCGACGTCTTGATCATGGTCGCCGGAGGCGGCGGGGCCGATGACGAGGACGATCTCGCCTTTGACGTTGGAGCGGAAGCGGCGGGCGAGTTCGCCGAGGGTGCCGCGGGCGACCTCCTCGTGGACCTTGGTCAGCTCGCGGCAGACGGCGGCCTCGCGGTCGGGCGCCAGGGAGGCGAGGGCGGCGAGGGACTCGCCGAGGCGGCGGGGGCTCTCGAAGGCGACGACGGTCTCGGCCGAGCGCAGGACCCGCTCCATCTCCCCTGCCCGCCGCGGCAGGAAGCCCTCGAAGCGCCATTTGTCGGTCGGCAGGCCGGAGGCGACGAGGGCCACGGGCACCACCGAGGGACCGGGTAGGACGGTGACATCGAGGGCGCGGTCAATGCAGCGGCGGATCAGCTTGTAGCCGGGGTCTGAGATCGCCGGCATGCCGGCGTCGGAGACGAGGGCGACGTTGTCACCGCGCTCGATCCGCTGCGCCAGCTCCAGGGCGCGCGCCTGTTCGTTGCCCTCGTGGAAGGAGACGAGCCGGGGATGCGGCCGGATCCGCAGGCGGTCGAGCAGCGCGCCGGCGCGGCGGGTGTCCTCGCAGGCGATGTAGTCGGCGGCGACGAGGGCGTCGCGGATCCGCGGCGAGACGTCGTCCATGTTGCCGATCGGCGTCGGGCAGACGACGAGGCAACCCGGCATCAGCCGCCGTCCCTCGCCGGCTCGCTCGCTTTGGCCAGTTCGGTTCGGGCCATCGCGGCGGCGCCGATCATGCCGGCGTCGTTGCCGAGGGTCGCCTCGAGGATCGGCGTCTGGTTCATCGGGTCGAGCGCCCGCTCGCGGATCTCGCGCCGGGCCGGCTCGAGCAGCAGATCCCCGGCGGCGATGACGCCGCCGCCGACGACGATCGCGTTCGGCTGGAAGATGTTGGCGAGGCTCGAGCAGGCGACGCCGAGGCGGCTGCCGATCAGCTCGAAGACCCCCCTGGCGGTCTCGTCCCCTGCCACGGCGGCTTCGGTGACGACCCGCCCGTCGATCTCCTTGCCTTCGGCGAGCGCCTTGCCGAGGGCGGAGTCCGCCGTGCTTTCGCCCGCGGCCCGCCCCTCGCGCCCGAGCGCCGTCCCCGAGGCGAGCGACTCGACGCAGCCGTGGTTCGGGCAGTTGCCCTGGCAGGGCGGCCCGTCGGCCTGGATCACGACGTGGCCGAGCTCGGCGCCGGCGCCGGTCGAGCCGCGGTAGATCTCGCCGCCGAGGATGAGGCCGCCGCCGATGCCGGTGCCGACGGTGAGCATGACCATGTGCGGCATGCCCTTGGCGGCCCCGTAGAGATACTCGGCGAGGGCGGCGACATTGCCGTCGTTGTCGACGTAGACCGGCAGGCCGGTGCGCTCGCTGACGATGTCGCGGATCGGCAGGTCCTTCAGCGGCAGGTTCACCGCCGAGACGGCGAGGCCGCGATCGTGATCGATCGTCGCCGGAATCCCGAGCCCGACCGCAGCGACGTCGGGGCGCGCTTCCCGCGCCTCTTCGATCTCGCGGATCAGCAGCTCGACCAGCTCGTCCTCGGTCTGCCCCTTGGACGCCTCGCGCTGCTCGTAGACCGGCTCGATGCCCGAAAGCACGCCGACGAGCATCTTCGTGCCGCCGAGATCGACCCCGATCGTCTCGCTGGCGCTCACGAGGAGCGGGAGGCTCGAAGGCGAATGACCGGCTTCATCGCCATGATTTCTAGCCTTTCATGAGTCCCGACGGCGAACAGCGGCCCCCCGAGCCGCCTAACGACCAACCCGAGTACAAGGTCTACCGCTCCCGCCGGGGGCTGTTTTCGCGCTTGAAAGGCGCCGATCTCTCCGGATTGCGGGACCGTGCAAGTTTGCCTTCATGGCGGCGGCGCAAGCGCGACGAGCCGGGCCTGCCGCCCGCCCGGCGCGGGCGTATCGACGGCCGGCGCATCCTCAAATGGGTCGGCATCGTCGCCCTCAGCTGGATCTTGATCAGCCTCGTCGCCTTCGGCGTCTCCGCGCAGATCCAGTCCTTCAAGCTCTCCAACGAAGCGGCCAAGGCCCTGCACGGCAACCCGCTGCTGCTGCCGAGCGCGCAGACGATCCTCGTCCTCGGCACCGACGCCCGGCCGCCCGGCAGCGGCGACGGCAACACCTCCGAGAAGTGCTTCGAGCAGCAGTCGCGGGGCGAGAAGCCCCACTCCCCCTGCTACCAGGGCGAATTCCGCGCCGACACCCTGATGCTTGTCCGGGCCGGCGGCGGCGCCTTTCGCAAACTCTCGATCCCCCGCGACGCCTACGCCGAGATCCCCGGGCAAGCGCCGCAGAAAATCAACGGCGCCTACGCCTTCGGTGGCGCCGCCCTGCAGATCAAGACGATCGAACAATTCCTCGGAATCCAGATCGACCACGTCGCGATCGTCGACTTCACCGGCTTCGAAGACCTGATCGACGCGGTCGGCGGGGTCAAGATCGACGTGCCGCAGAAGCTCTGCGCCGACATCTCCGGCGGCGCCGGCGGTGGCCAGGGCGGCGTCACCCTGCGCCTGCACAAGGGCGAGAACACCCTCGACGGCGAAAAGGCGCTCGCCTACTCGCGGGTGCGCCACGTCAGCGAATGCCCCGGCCCGGGCAAGAGCGTCTACTCGCTCGGCGGCTACGACGACCTCGACCGCGAGCGCGCCCAGCAGGAAGTGATCAACGGCATCAAGAGCCGCCTGACCGACCCGCTGCGCCTCCCCTACAACTTCATCCACGGCCCGATCATCGGCTGGGACGCTCCGAAGGCGTTCGTCAGCGACATGGGCTTCTTCACGATGCCGCAGCTGATCCTCTCCGCCGCGATCGGCGGCAGCGCCCCGGCGGAAGTGCTCTGCGGCAAGGACCCGAGCGAATGCGGCGAAGGCCCCGAAGGCTCGATCGAAGTCCCCGAGTCGGTCCGCCGCAAGGCCGTCCACCGCCTGATCGACGGCTGACGCCACCAGTGGTCACTTAGACACAGAGGAGTGGTCCCAACTGACCACTCATGGTCGAGCGTTCAGTCCGCGGTCGAGGTGGCCGGCTTCGAGTCGCTCTTCGAATCGCTGCCGGAAGTCGGCTTCGACTCCGAAGAGCTCGAGTCGCCGCTTTTGTCCGAGCTGCCGTTGCCGCCGCCCCGCTTCGTCTTGTAATCGGTGTTGTGGAAGCCGGAGCCCTTGAAGTGGATCGCCGGGGGGGTCAGGACCCGTGAAGCCGGAGCACCGCACTCCTGGCACTCGCGCAGCGGCTCGTCGCTCATCTTCTGGATCACCTCGAAGACGTGCCCGTTCTCGCATTTGTACTCGTAGATCGGCATGGCGGCCCGGGATTATCGCAGCCGCTACCGTTCCCGCCATGGAGGCAACCGAGCAGGAGCAGTCACCCCGCCCGACGGAGGTGACGATGGAAGAGATCGTGGCGCTGTGCAAACGGCGCGGTTTCGTCTTCCCCTCCTCGGAGATCTACGGCGGGCTCGGCTCGACCTACGACTACGGCCACTACGGCGTCCTGCTGAAGAACAACGTCAAAGCCGAGTGGTGGAAGGCGATGCTGCAGGAGCGCGACGACATCGTCGCCCTCGACTCGGCGATCCTCCAGCACCCGCGCGTCTGGGAGGCCTCGGGCCACCTCGAAGGCTTCACCGACCCGCTCGTCCAGTGCCTCGGCAAGTGCAAGAAGCGCTGGCGCGAGGACCATCTGCGCGAGGCGGTCGAGGCCGAAGGCGGGGACCCGAACGCCGAACTGCGCTGCCCCGAGTGCGGCGGCGAGCTTTCCCCGCCGCGCCAGTTCAACCTGATGTTCGAAACCCACGTCGGCCCGGTCGCCGAGGAGGGCTCGACCGTCTACCTGCGCCCGGAGACGGCGCAGGGCATCTTCATCAACTTCAAGAATGTGCTCGGCTTCGCCCGCAAGAAGCCGCCGTTCGGGATCGCCCAGGTCGGCAAGTCCTTCCGCAACGAGATCACCCCCGGCAACTTCATCTTCCGCACCCGCGAGTTCGAGCAGATGGAGATGGAGTACTTCGTCCCCCCGGCCGAGGCCGACAAGTGGCACCAGCATTGGATGGCGGAGCGAGAGAGCTGGTACACCGAGCTCGGCATCCGCCCCGACCACCTGCGGGTCCGCGCCCACGGCGAGGACGAGCTCTCCCACTACTCCTCGGCGACGAGCGACATCGAGTACCTCTTCCCGATCGGCTGGTCGGAGCTGGAGGGGATCGCCAATCGCGGCGACTTCGACCTCACCCAGCACGCCAAGTTCTCCGGCGAGAAGCTCGAGTACTTCGACCAGCAGACGAAAGAGCGCTACGTCCCCCACGTGATCGAGCCCGCCGCCGGCGCCGACCGCGCCACCCTCGCCTTCCTCGTCGACTCCTACGAGGTCGAGGAAGTGGAGGGTCGACAGCGCACCGTCCTGCGCCTGCACCCGCGCCTGGCACCGGTCAAGGTCGCCGTCCTCCCTCTCGTCTCCAAGGACGGCCTGCCGGAGAAGGCCCGCGAGCTCTTCCAAGAACTCCGCCGCCGCCTGCCCGCCGAGTTCGACGAAGGCGGCTCGATCGGCAAGCGCTACCGCCGCCAGGACGAGATCGGCACCCCCTGGGGCATCACCGTCGACCACCAGACGATGGAAGACGACACCGTCACGCTCCGCGACCGCGACTCCCTCGAGCAGGTTCGCGTCCCGATCGAGGGCCTGGGCGACGAGCTGGTCAAGCGCCTGGCAGCACCCTGGCGGTCGCCGAAGCTGGGCTGACCCCGGCGGGGTTCGTCAGGCGCCCGGACGGGGCTTGAGGCGAACCAGCTCGACGCGGTAGATCAGCGGACCTTCATCGTCCGTCAGGCGGGCAGGGATGACCAGCTTGCGCCGGCCGCCGACCCGCATCCCTTCGATGCCTTTTTCGAATCCGGGGCTGAAATGACCGGCGCCGAGTTGCAGCGGTAACGGAGGGTCCGACCCCCAACGACGGACCCACTCTTCGCCGGAGCCGTAGTAGGTGCCTATGTACAGAACGCCCACTCGGTCCCCTCGCCCTGCCTGAGGTCCGGCACCAACCTCGAGATCCTGGAGGATCAGCTTCTTGGGTTCCGGACGTGAGGTACTGACTTGTCCGTCCGATACCGGAGCCACGTCGTTATCCCCGCACCCGAAGAGAGATAGCGCACCGCAACAGAGGAGCGAAACGACGGTGCATTTCATTGCTCAGAGGATACCGCGCAACGCGGTGGTAGGGCTGTTACCGCTTCGTCGAGGCTGGCTTGAGTTTCATCAACACCATGACGTAATCGAGCGCTTCACTGCCCTTGCCATAGAAGCCCGGGGGGAGAATCACCTCACGTAATCCGCCGGTCCTCAAGCCTTGGAAACCCAATTCATAGAGTCTTATGGCGATCCCACCACCCAATTTGAAGGACGTAGGAGGAGCCGGCGGCCAGCCGTAGTACTGGACTTTTCCCGTCTTGTAGGGAGCGCCGGCGTAATAGATGGTTATCCGGTCCCCGAGTTGCGCAGGAGGGCCGAACCCCCGCCTGAGATCCCTGACAAGCGGCTTCCGGGGTGGCGGCCCATCAGCGGGATCGATAGTGGGTCTTTCGTTGCCCTCTCCCCCGGAGATCGCTGCAAATGGACCTACATGGGGATACGACCCTATCTTCGGCGCCTTCGTCTTGACGGACCAGGTTTTTCCCGGGGAGTCCGTGCCAGATTCGGCCTGTTCCCTTGCACTCTTCGTCCCCTTGTCAGCGCCGGTGGCTGATTCGTCTCCTCCACAGGCGAGCGGCACGGATGCAAGGCACAGCAGCCCCAATGCAAGCAGTAGCTTCATCATTCGGCGTCGGGAGCGATCTTTACGAGTTCGATCATGTAGTCGACGGCTCCTGAATCGCCGAGCAGGCGGGAAGGAACGATCAGCTCGCGACGACTGCCGGCTCGCATCCCCACGAGGCCCCTTTCAAAGGCACCACCCAAGTTGCCAGACCCGAGTGGAAAGAGCCGGGTCTTTCCTCCGTACCGGAGCTCACCCGTCGCATACATCGCCCCGTCGTAGCGAATGGCAATTTCGTCTCTCCGCTCTGCGGGGGGTCCAGAGCCCTCCTCCAGGCTGCGGAAGAGAAGCTTCTTGGGAGCCGGCCGATCCGGGGGGTCAATTACCGGTTTGTGCTTACCGCCCTTCGCCGTAATCGCGGCGAAGGGGCCCTTATGCGCATAGGTCCGCGGACCGGGCTTGATCCTGACCAGTTCGAGGACGTATGCGAGGTCTCCGTCTGAGCCTTCGAAGATGAGACGTGCCGGGATCAAGATTTCTCGCCGGCCCCCTGCCTTCATCCCGTGAATGCCTTTCTGCCATCCGGGACCGATAGTCTTCCCGTCGAGCTTGAAGTCCGCGGTGTAGCCCCAGTGTGGCGAGTAGGACTTGCCGGTCTTGTAATACACGCCGACATAGCGGACTATTGCCGTATCTCCCCATCGGGCAGCGGGTCCTTCACCAGCCTTGAGGTTTTTGATCACGAGCTTCTTCAGAGGCTCTTTTTGCGGAGGGACTGCTGGAACCGGAAACCCGATCTTTTCTTCGGTCGTTGAGGTGGAGGTCGATTCGGCAGAGGTCTTGTCCGCAGAGGTGGCGGTACTTCCCCCGCATCCACAGACTGCGAGAGCTACGAGGAGAGCCGCAATGCCGCTACTCAGCTTCATTGCTCAGACTTTATCTATGTTTTCTGCTTGCAATTTTGCGCGCGCGATCTAAGAGTACGCTCGACTAAAGCGATACGTGTCCGCAACCGAAACCGCTGTGCAGCCACCAAACGACACGGGAGAGACATGGCCTACGAAATGAAGATCCGCGGCACCGAGCACGAGGTGAAGGTGCGCAATCCCTGGGCCGTGGCCCTGCTGCCGATCATCACGCTCGGCATTTACCACCTGGTCTGGTGGTACAAGATCAACAAGGAGCTGAAGGCTTATGGCGAGGCCAAGGGATATGACCTCGGCCAGAACCCGACCAACTCGCTGCTGGCGCTGTTCCCCGGCGCCTTCATCATCGTCCCTGCCCTTGTCACCTACTACCGCGGCACCAAGCGCGTCCAAGGCGCCTCGAAAGTCGCCGGGCGGGAGCCGGTCAACGGCTGGATCACCCTGATCCTCTACCTGCTGCTGGCGCCGGGGATGTGGTTCTACCTGCAGAGCGCCCTTAACCAGGTCTGGGAGCAGGAGGCCGAGGCGCTGCCCGGACAGGATGCTCCGCCCGGCGCGGCCCCCGACATGCCGCCACGCCTGTAGAGCGCTCGGGCATCTGCCGATAGCCACGGCATGGAGGCGTGGCTCGACGAACTGAGGCCCTACGCCGGCGAGCCGAAAGGTAGCGCCGGCTGGCGCCTTGCCAAAGCGAGCTGGAGGCTGGTCGGCGGACAGCGGACGATCCTCCAGCTCGTCCTCGTCCTTGCTGCTGTGGCAGCCGCGCAGGTCTACTTCGTCTCCAGCTCGCATCTGCACTGGCGCGGCGGCGACATCGCCTGGATCCTCCTGCTGGATGCCGCGGAGATGTTCGTGGCGACCTACCTCCTCGCCGCCATCGTGGCGAGTGCCGACGCGACGCTTGACGGAGTCTCACTCGACCTCGCCGCCGCTCTTGACGAGGCGCGGGAGCGCCTGCGTCCGCTGCTGGGCTGGGCGGCCCTCTTCTTCGTGGGCTGGATCGGCTTCTTTCAGATCGGGCGCGGCCTCCACTCGCCGCTGGCCGGGTTCCTCGGGCTGCTCGCCTGGTACCTCGTCACCTTCTTCGCGATCCCGCTCGTGGTCCTCGGGGGCATGGGTCCCAGATTGGCGCTCCGCGAATCGCTGGGCCTGCTGCGCGGACGCAAGCGACAGGTCTTCATTGCCCTCCTGGGAACCTTCTTCTTCCTCGGCCTGATCGCGGAGGTCCCCGGCACGATCCTGCTTACCCACGCCGCCGCCCTGCACCAGGAAACCGGGGAGATTCCGCATCTGCTCTTCGCGCTCGGCCTGTTCGTCACCTTCGCCGGGTTCGGGCTCGCCGTCGCCGCCAAAGAAGTGTTCGCGGTGATGGTCGTGCGCGACGAGATCGACGACCTCTCGCCGCGGGAATACGCCGGCAGGCGCCGCAGTCGCGGGGTCAGATTCCTGCGCTTCTGCGGCGCTCTGGTGCTTTTAGTTGCCGTATTTGCGGCGATGATGGCGATCAACAAGAACGACCGCGCGGTGGTGAAGGAGGCCAACTCACCAGGGTCCAACTACACGACCGAGGTCGCGTATGACGGCGAGTTGCCGTCGGGCTCGGAAGTCCTCTACCGCGGTCGCAAGATAGGCGAGGTGCTGGGCTCGGAGCGGGACGGCTCAGGGCTTCGCGTCAGGTTCCACGTCGAACCGGGGTTCAGCCCTACGTCTACGCCGGGCGAACTGCGCGTGGAAGCACCACTGGGGACGGCCTGCCTCGTCCTCATAGCGACCGGCGAAACGTCCGCCGGCGCACCAGCCTTCTATTAGGGCCGCCGCGTCGGCTTAGGGGCTAGGAACTCGAGCACGCGCTTGGCGTCTGCCTCCAGCGCGGCCGCGTCCTTGCTCTTCACCTTGCCTAGATGCTCGATCGTCAGCTTGCCGCCGGCGAGGCGCCAAGTCGCGACCGCTCGGCCGTTGACCATCGCGAAAGGGCGGAAGATGCCGTTGCTGGTGACCAGCATCTTGTGCGGGCCGACGATTTCCTCGCGGGAGGTCCAGCCGAGCAGGACTGGGTCGAAGGGCCCGAGCAGGCGGGGCGGCGGGGTCGGCGCTGCCGGCAGGGCCTTCTTCAGCTCGACGAGGCCGTCCTCGCGCTCGACCAGCTGCTTCGCGATCGCCGCCAGGCCCGCGCGCGCGTCGCGCAACGGCAGCCCCGCCCAGCGGGCCAGGTCGCGATCGTCGGCCGGACCGTGGCCAACCAGGTAGCGGCGCGCCAGCTCCGCCAGGGCCCGCTCGCGCCCAACCGGCTTCTGCTCGCCGAGCCAGTCGCGGACGAGGACGAAGGCGTGCTCCTTGCCGACCATCGGGCCGCGAACCGCGACGCCGCGCAGCGTCGCCAGGAAGAGCAGGTGGACCAGCGCCTGCCCGGCCGTCGGCACGCCGGCGGCATCGAGGCGGTCACGCAGCTGCGGGCGCGTCCGCGGCCCCTCCTCGACCAGCGCCTTCTCGATCACCCCCACACCCTTCTCGGCCGCCTCCTCGCTGACTCCCTCCTGCCGTAGACGCCGCGTGTTCGAACTCAGGATCGGCGGCGTCGTCAGCGCGTGCAGCCACGGGTAGTCCACGCTGCGCACCAGGTGCAGGGTGCCCCGGTTGAGCCAAGTGATCAGCAGCGTGCGCTCCTCCGTCAGCGCGCGGTCCACATCGGCGGCGTTGACCCCCGTGGTCCTCGCGCGCACCGCCAGACGAGTGCCCCGCGGATCCTGTCCCTGTACCGCAAGCAGGCGGTCCGCCACAGCCTCCGCCGAGCGCAGGGGCTCCCCGGCGAGGGCTTGGGAGGTCAGTCTTTCTGGGAGGGGCGTCCGGGCCACGAAGCCCGATGATGACGCGGCGCTAGGAGACCTTCAGCAGCTTGACCAGGAAGACCAGGGTCGAGTTGGGCGGAATCGGTTCTCTCCCTTCGGAGCCGTAAGCCAGATTCGGAGGGATGATCAGTTCTCGTTCGCCGCCGACCTTCATCCCCTGCACTCCCTGATCCCAGCCTTTGATGACTTCGCCGACTCCAAGTTTGAAGCTAAACGGTTCGTCGTCGCCCCAGTTGGCGTCGAAAAGCTTCTTCGTCTTGTAAACCACGCCGACGTAGTGGACGGTGACCTGGTCCCCGGGCTTCGCCACCGCGCCCGATCCCGTCTTCTCGTCCTTTATCACCAGCTTCTTCGGCGGCGGGCCCGAGGGAACAGTCGGATGCGGCAGTTCCGCCGCCCGCTTTTCTTCTTCTTCGGCAGTTTTTTCGTCAGCTTCTTTTTCTTTCCTAGCGGCCACTTTTTCTTCCTTTTCCACTTCTTCCAACGCCTTTTCACCACCGGTGGCGGTCGAGTCGGAGGAATTACTGCCACAGCCAGCGGCCACGAGGGCTAGGCAGGCCAAAATGATCAAGAAGAATCGCTGCATCGGCGGCATGCTACACGCGTCAGCGTCGCCGCGGCAGCTCGTCCACATGATCGGCCGAGATGGTCAGCACCACGCCGCGCTCGTGGATTCGCTCCACCTCCGGCGCGTCGACGAAGCGCCGACCGCCCGGGCCGCGCTTGGTGTCGAAGAGGATGCCGTCGAACATGTTGGCCTCGGGCGCGGCCAGGACCTTGCTCACCCGTCCCACCTGCTCGCCGTCGCTGGCGTAGACGGGCACTCCCCGCTTCAAGACCAGGTAGGAGAGGGGCGCCCCGAGGTCGTCCATCGAGCGAGCCTAACGGAGCGCAACCTTCCGCTTAGACTGGCCCTCGGGGAAATCGACAGGGGGAGAAACGATGGGCCTGAACCTCGCATCGATCGTGACCGAGAGCGCCGCGCGGACGCCGGAGGCTGTGGCCGTGCGCCTGGGCCCGCTCGGGCTCACCTACGGCGAGCTCGACCAGCGCAGCGCCCGCCTGGCGACGCTGCTGCGGGAGAAGGGGCTGCAGCAGGGCGACCGGGTCGGGGTGATGCTGCCGAACGTCCTCGAGTTCCCGATCTCCTACTACGGCGTGCTCCGCGCCGGCGGGGTAGTGGTGCCGATGAACGTGCTGCTGAAGCGGCGCGAGATCGCCTTCTACCTCGAGGATTCGGGCGCGAAGCTGCTGCTCGCCTGGCACGGATTCGGCGAGGAAGCTCGCGAGGGCGCCGCCGCGGCTGGCGCCGAGCTGATCGAGGTCGAACCGGAGACCTTCGCCGCGCTGCTCGACGAGCGTGCCCCGTCCCCCGACCTCGCCGACACCGACCCCGAGGACACCGCGGTCATCCTCTACACCTCGGGCACGACCGGCAAACCGAAGGGCGCCGAGCTGACCCACTTCAACCTCGCGCGCAACTCGGAGATCTCCGCCGCGACCACCTCGAACGTGCAGGCGGGCGACGTCGTCCTCGGCGCCCTCCCGCTCTTCCACTCCTTCGGCCAGACGGTGAGCATGAACGCCTCGCTGCGGGTCGGCGCGACCCTCACCCTGATGCCCAAATTCGACCCGGGGGAGGCGCTGGAGATCATGCAGCGCGACGGCGTCACCCACTTCTTCGGGGTGCCGACGATGTACGGGGCCCTCCTCCACCACCCCGACCGCGAGGACTTCGACACCTCGCTGCGGATCTGCATCACCGGCGGCGCCTCGATGCCGGTCGAGGTGCTGCGGGGGTTCGAGGAGGCGTTCGACTGCGAAGTGCTGGAGGGCTACGGCCTCTCCGAGACCTCTCCCGTGGCCAGCACCAACCACCCTGGCCGACCCCGCAAGGCCGGCTCGATCGGGACGCCGCTGCTCGACGTCGAGATGAAGGTGGTCGACGAGAACGACCAGGAGGTGCCGCAGGGGGAGGTCGGTGAGATCGTGATCCGCGGCCACAACGTGATGAAGGGCTACTGGCAGCGACCGGACGCGACCGAGGAGGCGATGCGCGGCGGCTGGTTCCACAGCGGCGACATGGCCCGGGTCGACGAGGACGGCTACTTCTTCATCGTCGACCGCAAGAAGGACCTGATCATCCGCGGCGGCTACAACGTCTACCCCCGCGAGGTCGAGGAGGTCCTCTACGAGCATCCGAAGATCCGCGAAGCCGCCGTGATGGGCGTGCCGCATGACCAGTGGGGCGAGGAGATCGGTGCCGCGGTCGTCCTCCACGAGGGCGAGGAGCTGACGCCGGAAGAGGTGAGCGAATACGTGAAGGAGCGGATCGCCGCCTACAAGTACCCGCGGATCGTCTGGTTCCTGGACGACCTGCCGAAGGGCCCGACCGGCAAGATCCTCAAGCGCGAGATCGAGGCTCCCGCGGGCGCTGAATAAAGCAGTCACCCGAAAGCCTCTTCACACCGCTCAAACCTTCTGCTTTTATTCGGCGCCACTACCGGCGGGGCGCTAGGGAGGCGCCTGCCTTCACCCAGATAGGAGAGACCATGAAGAGACGTTTCATGGGAATTGTCGCCGCGATGGCCCTTTGCGTGGCCGCCGCGGTTCCGGCCAGCGCTTCGGCGCAGGACCCGATCCTGTTCGTCCACGGCTACGTCGAGAGCGCGTCGCTCTGGAACACGATGATCGCCAACTTCGAAAAAGACGGCTACCCGAAATCGTATTTGAGCGCCTACAGCTACAACACTTCGCAGTCGAACAAAATCGACGCAGAAGAAGTGAAATCGAAAGTCGAAGCGCTGCTGAAAAACACCGGCGCGACCAAGGTCGACATCGTCGCCCACTCGATGGGCAGCCTCAACAGCCGCTACTACATCAAGAACCTCGGTGGC
Organism: Solirubrobacterales bacterium; assembly: GCA_035688955.1. Classification (GTDB taxonomy): domain Bacteria; phylum Actinomycetota; class Thermoleophilia; order Solirubrobacterales; family 70-9; genus VAYN01. The sequence goes on from DASSMJ010000017.1 coordinate 79,598, forward strand.
GAAGCCAAGGTCGACGACTGGGTCTCGCTCGGCGGGCCGAACCACGGCACCGAAACCGCCAACCTCTGCTTCAGCGCTTCGTGCGTGGAGATGCGGGTGGGGTCGACGTTCCTGAAAGAACTGAACGCGACCGACGAGACGCCCGGCGCCGTCAACTACGGCACCTGGTGGTCGCCGTGCGACGAAATCATCAACCCGGACTCGAGCGTCGCCCTTTCCGGAGCGACGAACACGAAAACCGCGTGCATCTCGCACACGGCGTTGACGACGGATAGCACCGTCTACACGCAGGTCCGCGAATTCGTCAAATAACAATCGCCTGATCGCGACCCCGGCCGATGCCGGGGTCGCTTCTTCTTGGGAGGAAAGAACATGGCTCGCAAGCGACTCTCAGCGTTCGTCACCGCGATCGCCCTCTGCCTCTGCGGCGCGGCCCTCACGCCCGCCTCATCCCTGGCGCTCGATCCGATCCTCTTCGTCCACGGCTGGAACGGAAGCGCCTCGAACTGGAACACGATGATCTCGAGGTTCGAAAAAGACGGCTACCCGAAATCGTATTTGAGTGCCTACACCTACAACAGCAGCACCTCAAACAAAACGCTCGCCGAAACCGAAGTCAAATCTCACGTCGAAAGCCTGCTGAAAGCGACCGGCGCTTCGAAGGTGGACATCCTCGCCCACTCAATGGGGAGCCTCAACACCCGCTGGTACATCAAGTTCGTCGCCGGCGGGCAGGAAAAGGTCGACGACTGGGTCTCGTTCGGCGGCCCCAACCACGGCACCGAACTCGCCAGCATCTGCTTCGGGACGACCTGCAACGAGATGAAAGTCGGCTCGACGTTCCTAAGCGAACTCAACGCGGGAGATGAGACCCCCGGCACCGTCAACTACGGCACCTGGTGGTCGCCGTGCGACGAATTCATCAACCCGGACGAAAGCGTGATCCTCAGCGGCGCGACCAACACGAAAACCGCGTGCATGTCGCATCTCTCGCTGGTCAGCGACGAAACGGTCTACAAACAGGTCCGCGAATTCATCAAATAGCAGGCTGTTCTCGCTTGCTTCGGCGCGATCCTGGCCAGCTGGCCAGGATCGCGCTAGTCTCCTGGGGCACTCAATGCGACACCAAAAGGAGACGAGATGAGCGTCGCTTCCCAGCGCCTGATGGACAACATCACCTACGAGGACCTCTACCAGCGCTGGGAGCAGGGCAACTGGAGTGCCTACGACATCGATATGTCGAAAGACCGTGCCGGCTGGGAGGCGCTGAGTGAGATCCAGCAGCGTTCGGCGATGTGGATCTACTCGATGTTCTATTACGGCGAGGACCGGGTCGCCGACACCCTCGCCCCCTACGTCACCGCCGCCCCGACCGAGGAGCAGTCCTACTTCCTCGCCACGCAGCAGGTTGACGAGGTCCGTCACTCGATCTTCTTCCACCGCTTCTTCAAGGAGGTGATCGGCGTCGGTGGCGAGTCGGTGCAGCAGACGCTCTCCTCCACCCTGCCGCAGCTGAACTGGGGATACCGCGGCATCTTCGACCGCCTCGATCGGATGGCCGAGGAACTGCGCAAGGACCGCTCGGTCGCGAAGTTCGCGCAGGCGATCACGCTCTACCACCTGATCGTCGAGGGCAGCCTCGCCCAGCCCGGCCAGCACTTCATCGAGGACTTCTTCGCCTCCGAGGAGACGATGCCCGGCTTCAGCGAGGGGATGGCAAACGTCTCCCGCGACGAGCAACGCCACATCGGCTTCGGCGTCAAGGTGCTCTCCGAACTGCTCGAGGAAGGCGCTCCCGGCTGGGAGGAGAACCGGGCCGCGGTGGTCGCGCTGCTGCAGGAAGTCCTCCCCTACATGCCCGGCGTCTTCCAGCCCCCCGGCCTCGACCGCGAGTACACCGAGTGCTACGGCTTCTCGCTCGAGGACATCATCGCCTTCGGCTTCAAACTGGTGCGCCAGCGCTGGCGGACGATCGGCTACCCGACCGAG
>DASSMJ010000018.1:0-2650 GCA_035688955.1 Solirubrobacterales bacterium
ACCCACGGATCTGCTGGCGGGTTGCGGCTAGTCCCCTGGCTCTTCGCCGTTGGGTTGGAGGGCGTACCACTGGGCGCCGAACTGGCTGATGTCGTTGCCGTTGGCTTCGCCCGGGCCCTGGTCGCCGGCGTAGGTGTAGAGGGGCCAGCCGTTGTAGGTGACCTGGAGGCTGCCGTCTTTGCGCTTGGTCGTGCCGAGCATGCTGCGGGCGGCGGAACCTTGAGCTTGGGGATTGCCTTCGGTCAGGAGCGGGGGCCAGGCGGCTTCGCAGGGGCCGTAGCAGGCGGATTCGCCTCCCTTGTCCTTGTGGAAGTCGTAGAGGGTGAGGCCCTGGGAATCGACCAGGACCGTGCCGAGGTCGCCGACCTTCGCTGCGGAGACGATGCCGTCGCCGCCCTTGGTGCTGGCTGAGGTCGGCTTGCTGCCACCTCCGTAGCGGCTCGTGCTGCTCGCGGGTTCCTGGTTGTCGGCGGTGCTTTCGCTGCTGCTCGAACCGCCGTAGCCGCCGCCGCTGGTGCTGTCGCTCCCGCCGCAGCCGGCGACCGCCAGGGCTGCCACTGCGAGCACGGCCAGCAGGCCGAATGCCCTTCTCGTCTTGATCACGTCGCTTCCTCCTCGCTCGAATTTGCCGCCGCGGTGGTGGAGCTCACCGGCGCGACGAAGGTCCGCTTGCCTGCATGGACGACGACAGCACGGGTCCGGGAAAGGTCGAGGGCGGAGCTCAGCACCGCTTCGGAGTCGTCTCCCCAGCGGTAGCGGAAGGTCCCGGCCGGGAAGGACGCGCCACCCGGGCCGCGCAGCGCCACCCGGCAGAGCGTGCCGGACTCGACCCCGTGCACGTACATGCGGATCTCGGTTCCGTAGGCGTGCGGCTCCAGGGTCGCGTCGATCGTCACTCCCCGCGAGGCGAACTTGACGTGCCGCTCGGGCCCGCCGCCTCCGCCGCCGCCACCGAGGACGAAGATCGCCAGCACGGCCGCCGCCAGCGCCGCCGTCGCGCCGCCGAGGGCGAAGCCGCCGAAGCGCCGCCGCCGCTGCCGCTGCCGCGCCTGCTCCCGCTCCGCCCCGATCGCCGCCGCGATCCGCCCGCCCAGCTCGGCCGGCGGCTGCGGCGCCGCCGACTCGAACCGCGCCGGATCGGCGTGGGGAAGCATCCGGGTCACGGGCTCCAGCGAGGCAAGCTCCGCCCGGCACTGCGCGCAGCCCTCGAGGTGCGCCTCCAGGCCCACCTTCTCGTCGCCCTCCAGCCGCCCCAGCGCGTAGGCGCCGAGCAGCTCACGCCACTCGCGGCAGTCGTTCCTAGTCTTCATAGCCCATCTCCTCGAGCACGACCCGCAGCGCCCGCAGCCCGTAGTAGACACGGCTCTTGATCGTCCCCTCCGGCACGCCGAGCTCCTCGGCGACCTCGGCATAGGGACGCCCGCGGTAGTAGGTCTCGACGATCACCCGGCGGTGGTCGTCGCCGATCCGGCGCATCGCCTCCTCCATCTGCCAGGAGAGCAGCGCCTCCTCCAGCGGCTCGACGCTCGGCTCGATCCCGCCCTCGGCGACTCCGGGCCGCACCGATCGCGCCCGCCCCAGGTCGATCACGACGTTCCGCAGGATCGCGAACAGCCAGGTCCGCAGCGAGCCGATCTTCGGGTCGAACCGATCACCCGCCCGCCAAGCGCGGACGAAGGTCTCCTGCACGGCCTCCTCAGCCAGCCCGGCGTCGCCGAGCGAGCGCACCGCGAAGCCATACAGCTCGCCGGAATGGGCGGCGTAGGCCTCGCGGACGTCGCGTTCGCGGCTGAGCGCTCCCCGGGTCGAATTCCTCATCTGGATCATCCGACCCGGCATACGCCCCCCGGCCGCGCCGGGTTCAAACTCCTCGCGGAGAGAGTCCTATTCGAGTTTCCCGATCTTGAAGATTTTCGTCCCGCAATCCGGGCAGACGCCCTGGATCGCCGGGCGACCGTTCTTCATCGTCACCTGTTTGGCGTCTTTGATCTCGACCTTCTTGCGCTCCTTGACGCAGTAACCCTCTGGCATGAAGGAGACCCTCCTTTCGATTGCCGCGAACGGCAGATCTCGCGCTACCCGCGAGTTGGATTGAGGCGAATGTAACGCAGGTTGATGACGCTGCCGCAGAACTTCGTGACAAAACGCACGAGACGCCCGCGGTCCACGTCAACTACCCTGCCCCCGCAGTCGCAAGCCCTTCCACAGCCTTAGAGGAGATAGAGGAATGCCCGAAGCAGTTGTCATCGACACCATCCGCACGCCGATCGGCCGTGCCTTCAAGGGCTCGCTGGCCCAGCTGCGGCCCGAGGAGATGGGCGCGTTCGTGGTCGACCAGCTGCTCGAGCGCAACCCCGAGGTCGACCCGGCGCTGATCGAAGACGTCTTCTGCGGCGTCGGCATGCCGCAGGGCCTCGAGGCCTTCAACATCGCCCGCATCATCTCCCTGCTCAGCGAGAAGCTGCCGCAGGAGGTCAACGGCGTGACCGTCTCCCGTTACTGCTCTTCCAGCCTCGACGCGATCCGCCACGCCGGCAACGCGATCAAGGCCGGCGAGGGCGACGCCTACCTCGCCGTCGGGGTCGAGTGGGTCAGCAAGTTCAACGAGCGCACCGAGCCCGCCGGCGCCGACGACCGCAACCCCAACCTG
>DASSMJ010000019.1:0-230378 GCA_035688955.1 Solirubrobacterales bacterium
CGTCATGCACGGCCAGTGGGACTGGATGAACGACCCGCGCATCCACTCCTCGACCTGGGACTGGGACACCGCCTCGACCGCCGAGGCCTGGAAGCACTCCCACAACTTCGTCCACCACACCTACACCAACATCCGCGGCAAAGACAAGGACCTCGGCTACGAGATCATGCGGATCGACCCGGCGCAGAAGTGGCACCCGGTCTACCTCCTGCAGCCCTTCTACAACCTGCTCCTGGCCGGGCTGTTCGAGTGGGGCGTGGCGCTCCACGATCTCGATTTCGAAGCGATCCGCAAGGGCCACAAGCCGATGCACCAGGTGAAGCGGGAGCTGAAGGGGATCGCCGGCAAGGCCAAGGCCCAGGTCGTCAAGGACTACATCGCCTGGCCGCTGGTCAGCGCCCTGGCGGCCTCCCTCGTCGACGCCGGGATCGAGGCGCGGCGGAACCGCAAGCAGCCGCGCGGCCTGCTCGGCCGGGTCCGCCGGCGCAAGCGCGGCAGCCGCTGGGCTCCGATCGTCGAGGCGGCAGTGGGGTGCGGCAGCAAGACCTTCCGTCAGACCGCCAAGGCCGACGCGACGGCGAACATCGTCCGCAACGTCTGGGCCTACGCGATCATCTTCTGCGGGCACTTCCCCGACCAGACCTACACCTTCTCCCAGCAGGAGGTCGAGGACGAGAGTCGCGGCGGTTGGTACATCCGCCAGCTCACCGGCTCGGCCAACATCGACGGCGGCCCGCTCTTCCACATCGCCAGCGGCAACCTCAGCTACCAGGTCGAGCACCACCTCTTCCCGGACATGCCGAGCAGTCGCTACGCCGAGATCGCGCCGCAGGTCAAAGACGTCTGCGAGCGCTACGGCCTGCCGTACAACTCCGGCCCGTTCATGCAGCAGCTGGGGATGGTGCAGCGGACGATTCTGCGCCTCGCCCTCCCCGGCGGCAGGCCCCGGCCGAAGCCGGGGCCCTACCGCGGTGAGACCGTCGCCGGCTGAGCGGCGCTAGCCGCCGGCCGTCGGCGCGATCGGGGTGCAGAGGAACCCGCGCGGGTGCGCCGGGTCCAGCGCGGTGAGGACGTCGGCGGCGGCGATGTGGTCGTAGGGCATCGAGAGGTGGTCGCCGAGGTCGAGGATGCACTGGTTCTGCAGGAGGATGTTTTTCACGCTCGACCCTGAGAGGAAGGCCGAGGTGTACGGGGTGACGACCTGGTCGTAGCGGGTCTGGATCACCGTGTATTCGACCCCCGGCACGGTGTCGCCGCCGCTGTTCAGTTCGGCGAGGAAGGCCGAGCCGACGATCTGCTCCTCGCAGGCCGGGCAGAGGGCGCCGGTGAACTGTTCGCCGCCCGGGAAGAAGCGGGCGAGCAGGCCGATCCCGTCGACCGTGGTGCCGTGGTTGGAGGGTGAGAGGCCGACGAGGGTGTGGACCTTGGCGGCACCGCCGAGGAACTTGAGGTAGTAGCGGGGCATCATCCCGCCCTGTGAATGGCCGACCAGGTCAACCTCGGGGGCGCCGGTGGCGGCGAGGACTTTGTCGACGAAGGCCGAGAGTTCTTTGGCCGAGTTGCGGATCTCCCCCGTCCCGTAGACGCCGACCGCGCCGCTGCCCGCATAGGAGCCGTAGTTGAGGGCGAAGACGCAGTAGCCGTTGTTCTTCAGCAGCGGCGAGATCGCCTGCCAGCTGTTCGACATGTCGGCAAAGGTGCCGTGGACGAGGACGACGGGTCGCGGGTGGGCGGTGCCCGGTTTGCAGCTCCAGTCGTTGGCGCCGGGAGGGCTGGCGGTCGGGCTGGTGTGGGCGTAGCCGTAGACGCCGTTGTAGATGACCGGCAGGTCAGCCTGAGCGCTGCCCGCGCCCAATCCCAGGCTCGCCAGGACAACCGCCAAGACAAACGTGATGCGCCGCATCGCCATCCTCCTCTTCCCGTTTAGCTACTCAAAAGTTACTATAAGAAAAATTGAGCTTCTTGGGAAGGAGAAGCGTATGACCCAGTCAATCCCCCGCCGCGCCCGCCTGGCGTGGCTCCTACTGCTGGCGCTCGCGGCGCTGGCGCTGACCCTCACGGCGAGCGCGGCGCGAGCTGCCAACTACACGGCCCTCGGCGATTCCTACGCGGCCGGGCCGCTGATCCCGAACCCGCTGCTGCCGCTCGGCTGCCTCAAGTCGAGCAACAACTACGCGCACCTCGCCGCCCCCGGGATCGGGCTCAGCTTGCGCGACGCAACCTGCAGCGGCGCCAAGACCAACCACATGACCGAACCGCAGGGCGTCGATCCCGACGGGCCGAACCCTCCGCAGTTCAACTCGCTCAGCGCGGAAACGACGGTGGTCTCGCTGACGATCGGCGGCAACGACATCGGCTTCTCCGAAGTCGCCGAAAGCTGCGTCACCGTCAATCCCTTCAGTCATCCCTGCCTGGACAAATACAACTCGGGCGGGGTCGACCAGCTGAAAGCGCGGATCGAAGCGACGGCGCCGAAAGTCGCGGCGGTCCTGCAGGGGATCCACTCGCGCTCGCCGGCGGCGAAAATCTACGTCCTCAACTACCCGGCGATCTTCCCGGAGACCGGGTACGGCTGCTGGCCACAGATGCCGATCGGGTTCAGCGACGTCCCCTACCTGCGCTCGACCGAGCAGCGCCTGAACAACATGCTGGCGACGCAGGCCGCGGCCAACGGCGCGACCCTGGTCAACTGGTACGGCGCCAGCATCGGCCACGACGCCTGCAAGGGCACCTCGACCCGTTGGGTGGAGCCGCTCGTCCCGACCCAGGCAGCCGCTCCGATCCATCCCAACAAAGCCGGGATGGTCGGCGGTGCAGGCGCTCTCCTCGCGGCGGTGAAATAGTCGGCGGATGCGCATCGTCAGCCTCGTCCCCTCCGCGACCGAGATGCTCTTCGCGCTCGGTCTCGGCGGGGACGTGGTCGGCGTCACCCACGAGTGCGACTGGCCGCCCGAGGCGAAGGAGCTGCCGCGGCTGACGGCGACGGTCCTGCCGGAGGGACTCGGCGCCGCCGAGATCGACGCCGCGGTGAAGGAGGTGGTCGGCGAAGGGCGCGCCCTCTACACGCTCGACGAGGCGCGGCTGGCGCGGCTCGAGCCGGATCTGATCGTCACCCAGGCTGTATGCGAGGTCTGCGCCGTCTCCTACGACGACGTCGTCGCCGTGGCGGCGCGACTGCCGAGCGGGCCGCGCGTACTGCAGCAGGACCCGAGCAGCCTCGGCGAGGTACTGGATGACGTGGTCAGGCTCGGCGAAGCGGCAGGGATCTCCGACCACGCTCAGCTGGTTCGGCGCGAGCTCGACCAGCGTCTGGATGCGGTCCGAGCCGCCGTTGCCGGCGAGCCGCGGCCGCGCGTGCTGGCGCTCGAGTGGCTCGACCCGCCGTTCCTCGGCGGGCACTGGATCCCGGAGATGATCGCGATCGCCGGCGGCGAGGACGTCGCCGGGCGAGCAGGCGAGAAGTCGCCGCAGGTCGATTGGGAGGACCTGGCGGGGACCGACCCCGAGGTGATCGTGGCGATGCCTTGCGGCTGGTACCTCGAGGACTCGAAGGCGCAGGCGCTCGCCCACCGGGAGCGGCTCGCCTCACTCGGTGCCGGGCGACTGTTCGCTGTCGACGCTGCCTCGACCTACTCGCGTCCCGGCCCGCGCCTGGTCGACGGCGTCGAGCTGCTGGCCCACCTCTTCCACCCCGAGCGGGTGGCGCCGCCCACGGGCATCGGCTTCGCCGAGCTCGCCCTTCAGAGCTCGCGCTCGTAATAGAGCATCGTCGCTCCCTGCGGTCCTTCCTCGTTGGTGAAGCCGAGCTTCTCGTAGAGGCCGCGGGCGGCGACGTCGGTCTCGCCGGTGTTGAGCTCGACCCAGGCGGCATTGTGCTCGCGGCAGGTCTCCAGCACCGCTTCCATCAGGGCCAGGCCGATCCTGTGTCCGCGCAGCTCCGGCACCACGTAGAGCTCCTGCAGGTAGGCCTCCTGCTGCTCGGTCCAAACCGAGGGTCGGAAGCGCAGCAACGCGAAACCATCCGGACCCTCACCGGCCAGCAGCACCGTCATCTCCCCCTCGCGCAGCATCCGCGTCGCGTGCCGGGTCAGCTCCTCCACCGGCGGCGTCTCCATCTCGTATTCGTTGTTGAAGTCGTGGAGAAGGCGGGCGATCGCCGCGGCGTCCTCCACCCCCGCCTCGCGAACCTGTATCTCTGGCTCTTGCATGGACCCAGTGTCGCTGCCCGAGGAAGTTCGCGCCGCCTGCGCCTGGGTCAGCGAGCGGGCGCGTTCGGTGCGGATAGAAGTGGAGCGCATCCACGAGTACGCGGCGGGCCTGGCGCCAGCGGAGGAGGACGAGGCGCCCCCTCCCTTCGGGAACGATCCCGAATCCGCCGCCGCCTTCGCGATCTGCATGGACGCGATCAACTTCGGCTCCGGCTGGTGGCCAACCGTTCGCAAGCGCCCCGGTCACAGCGGTTACGGGACGATGGCGACCGGGCTGCGGGAACGGTTCGAGTCGGAAGGGCCGTGGAGCGCGCAGGAACTGGCAGCGATGGAGGCGACGACGATCGCCGCCGTCCTCGGCCAGGACGCAGACCATCCCCTGATGGCTGAGTTCGCCGCCGCGCTGCGCGACGTCGGCGGGCATCTGGCGAGCGAGTACGGCGGTCGCTTCCTCGGGCCGGTCGAGGCCGCGGACTCGATTCCAGCCCTTGCGGGCACCCTCGCCGCCTGGAGGTCCTTCGCCGACGTCTCCACCTACGAGGGCCGCGAGGTCCCCTTCTACAAGCGCGCTCAGATCGCCGCTGCCGACCTCCACCGCGCGGGGCTGGCCGACCTACCCGGCTTCGACCGCCTCACCGCCTTCGCCGACAACCTCGTCCCCCACGTGCTGCGGGTCGACGGCATCTTTGCGCTCGAGCCCGAGCTCGAGTCCCGGATCGAAGCCGAAGTCCTCCTCACCCACGGCTCCCCCGAGGAGGTCGAGCTGCGCGCCTGCGCCGTCCACGCGGTCGAGCTCCTCGCCGCCGCCAGCTCCCTCGTCCCCGCCGAGATCGACAGCGTCCTCTGGAACCGCGGCCGCGGCCAGCGCTACAAGTCCCTGCCGCGCCCGCGCAGCCGCAACACCGGCTACTGACTTCAGAACTCGTAGGAGCGCGCCCGCTGGTGGCGCTCAACCGCGAGCTTGACCAGGCGGTCGCAGAGCTCGGGGTAGTCGATCCCGGTCGCCTCGAAGAGCTTGGCGTAGACGCTGGTGTCGGTGAAGCCGGGCATGGTGTTGATCTCGTTGACGAGGACGGAGCCGTCGGGCTCGACGAAGAAGTCGCAGCGGGCGAGGCCGGAGCAGCCGGCGAGGGTGAAGACGGAGACCGCCAGCTCGCGGACGCGCTCGACCCCCTCGTCGCCGATCGGGGCGGGGACGCGCAGCTCCATCCCGCCTTCGGTGTACTTGGCCTCGAAGTCGTACCAGGTGCCGTGGGCGACGATCTCCCCCGGCAGCGAGGCCTCGGGGTCGTCGTTGCCGAGGACCGAGCACTCGACCTCGCGACCCGGCGAGGAGGCCTCGACGATCACCCGTGGGTCGTGCCGCAGCGCTTTCTCGACAGCGGCGTCGAGGTCGGCGAGCTTGGCGACCCGGGTGATGCCGACGCTGGAGCCCATCCGCGAGGGCTTGACCCAGAGCGGCAGCCCCATCGCCTCGCAGCGGCCCCACCAGTCGCTGCCCTCGACCGCGGTGAACTCGACCTGCGGCACCCCGTGGGCGGCGAAGAGGCGCTTCAGCGTCAGCTTGTCCATGCAGATCGCCGAGGCGAGGACGTCGCTGCCGACGTAGGGCACGTCGAGCTGCTCGAGCAGACCCTGGATGCTGCCGTCCTCGCCGAAGGCGCCGTGCAGCGCCGGGAAGACGGCCTCGGCGCCGAGCAGGCCGCCGCCCGGGACCAGCTCGACCGGCCCGCCCGAGGCGCGCCAGGAGCCGTCGCGGCCGATCGCCACCTCGATCGCCTCGTGACCCGCCTCGCGCAGGCCGCGCGCGACCGCGGCGCCGGAGCGCAGGGAGACGTCGTGCTCGGAGGAGCGGCCGCCGGAGAGGACCGCGACCCTCACGGTTCCAGTTCCCCTTCCGGTTCTTCTTCGGGGGTTTCCAGCGCCCGCTTGCCGACCGTGATCGTCACCGCCGCGCCGGGTTCCAGTTCGCTGCCGGGGGGCGGGAACTGGTCGATGACGCGGCCGATCTGGCCTGCCACTTCGGTTTCTTCTTCTTCGACGCTCGGCTGCAGGCCGGCTGCGCGCAGCGCGTCCACCGCTTCCCGCCGTTCCTTGCCGATCACGTTCGGGACCTTGGAGATCTTTTCTTCCTGGCCTGAGGAGACGACGATCGAGACCGTCGAGCCCGGTTCGACTTCCTTGCCGGCGCTCGGCGACTGGCTGATCACCTGCCCTTCCGGCGCCCGGTTTTCTTCTTCGGAGACGCTCGGGGTGAGGCCGCGGCCGCGGATCTGCTGCACCGCCAGCTGCCGCTGGCTGCCGACCAGGACCGGCACCTTGGTCAGCTTCGGCCCGCGGGAGACGAACAGCATCACGGTCGAGCCGTTGGTCGCGCTCTGGCCGCCGCGCGGGTTCGTGTAGACCACCTGGCCTTCTTCGACGCTGGTCGAGTTGATCCGCTGCACCGCCACCGCGAAGCCGGCGGCTTCGAGCTTCTTCGTCGCGTCTTCCTCGCTCAGACCCGAGGTGCCGGGGATTTCGCTGCTGCCCGGGCCGGCGCTGACGGTCAGGTCCACGGTCGGCTTCGAGCAGAAGAAGGTGAGGAAGGAGCAGTCTTCATCGGCGGAACCGGGCGTGGGGTCTTGCTCGAGGACCGTGTTCCGGGGCACGTCGCGCTCGACGTACTTTTCCTCGCCGACCTCGAAGCCCTTGCGTTCGAGCTGGGAGATCGCGAATTCGAGCTGCTTGTCGGTGACGTTGGGGACGTCGGTCGTGGTGTCGCGGGTCAGCGCCAGGCCGATCAGGAGGCCGATCACGATCGCCGCCACCAGCAGGCCCCAGAGCCAGTTGTTGCGCTCGCGGTCTTCCTCCGGCCCGACCTCCTCGGGGACGGCGACGACCGGCGGCGCGGCGGCGAAGGCGGCGGTGCCCCCGGTGGCCCGCGGCGCCCGCATCGCCTCGTCGAGAGCGGCGATGAAGGCGTCGGCGCTCTGGAAGCGCTGGCCCGGCTCCTTCTCCAGCGCCCGCATCACCACCGCGTCGAGCGCCGGCCAGACGGCCGGGTTGATCGAACTCGGCCGCTGCGGCACCTCGGAGACCTGTTTCATCGCCACCGCGACGGCGCTTTCGCCTTCGAAGGGGACGCGACCGGTGAGCGCCTCGTAGAGGATCACGCCGATCGAGTAGAGGTCGGACACCGGAGTCACCTCGAAGCCCTGCGCCTGCTCGGGCGAGAGGTACTGCGGCGTGCCCATCACCGAGCCGGTCTGGGTGATCTCCGAGACGCCGGCGCGGGCGATGCCGAAGTCGGTGACGACCGCCTTGCCCTCCTCGTCGACGATCACGTTCTGCGGCTTCAGGTCGCGGTGGACGATGCCGTTGCGGTGGGCGAAGCGGGCGCCCTCGAGCACCTGGCGAACCAGCGCCGCCGCCTGGTCGGGCGTCAGCCCGCGTTCGATCAGCTCCTTCAGCGTCGGGCCCTCGACGTAGCGCATCGCGATGTAGTTGACGCCCTCGTCCTGGCCGCGGTCGAAGACGGCGACGATGTTTGGGTGCTGCAGGCCCGCGGCGTGCTCGGCCTCGCGCTGGAAGCGGGCGACGAAGCTCTGGTCCTGGAGGAAACGGCTGTGCAGGACCTTCAGCGCCACCTGCCGCTGCAGGTGGGTGTCCTCGGCCAGCCAGACGTCGGCCATGCCACCGCTGCCGATCCGGCGCAACACCCGGTAGCGCTTGTCGACGATGCTGCCCTCTCCTACCTCAGCCACCCGGACCCTCCGTTTCGCCGCTGACGGGACGATTTCCCTCCATATAGGGGTATTTTCGTCCCGTCGGCATGGTCATTCTCCGTTCAAGATCGTTTCGGTGACGTCGCGGAAGATCGGCGCCGCGACGTCGTTGCCGAACTGTTCGGTGCACTCGACCGAGGCGACCACGGCGATCTGCGGGTCGTCGGCCGGGGCGAAGCCCATGAACCAGGCCTGGTTCTCCTCGGCGCCGCCGCCGCAGGCTTCGTTGCCCGGCGTTTCCGCGGTGCCGGTCTTGCCGGCGACGGAGATGCCGGAGATCGCCGCGTTGGTCCCGGTGCCTTCGCTGACCACGCCTTCCATCGCCGTCGTCAGCTCTTCCGCGGTCTCGCTGCTGACCGGTTCGCTGTAGACGGAGGGATCGAGCTTGTCGACGACGCGGCCGTCGGGGTCGACCACCCGCTTCCAGATCTGCGGCTTCATCAGCTTGCCCCCGTTGGCGATCGCGGCGGCGACCTCGGCGATCTGCAGCGGCGTCGCCAGCAGCCGCTCCTGGCCGATCGCGAGGCGGGCGAGGTCCACGGGATCGTTGCGCTTCAGCAGGTCCCCTTCTTCGTAGACGCCGCTGTTGTAGACCTCGTCGTCGGGCAGGTCGATCGCCGGGGTCGAGTTGAAGCCGAACTTTTCCATCGTCTCGAACAGCGCGTCCTGGCCGACCTGCTGGCCGAGCTGGCCGAACCAGGTGTTGACCGAGTTGGTCAGGGCGGTGTCGAGGGCGATCGGGCCGAAGTCCTCGTTGAAGTCGTTCTGCAGCGGCGTCCCTTCCACTTCCAGGGTGCCGGGCGCGTCGATCGTCGTTTCCGGGGTGATCGTGCCGCTCTCCAACCCCGCCGCCGCGGTCACGACCTTGAAGGTCGAGCCCGGCGGGTAGAGGCCCTGCGTCGCCCGGTTCAGCAGCGGCGTTTCGATGCTGTTGCGGTTCAGCTTCGAGAGTTCGTAGGGGACGCGGTTGGGGTCGTAGGGGGCGTTCGAGGCCATCACCTTCACCGCCCCGGTGCTGGGCTCGATCGCGACCACCGCGCCGAAGCCCGCTTCCTGGAGGTCGCTGAGGGCCACCTGTTGGGCTTCGGCGTCGATGTTGGTGACGACGTCGTTGCCTTCCTGGGTGCCGCCGGTCAGCTCGTCGAGGATCGAGCTGAATTCGGAGTCTTCGCCGACCAGCTCGTCGTTATGGAACTGCTCGAACTCGGAGTCCCCCTGGCGGACGAAGCTGTAGCCGATCGGATGACCGAAGAGGGCGCCCTGCGGGTAGCGGCGGACGTAGCGCTTTTCCGCTCCCTTGCCCTTCCCCACCGACTTGGCGATCACGGTGCCGTCGGCGGTGAGGATGCGGCCGCGGCGGATCTGCTGCTGCTCCAGCAGCGGCCGTTTGTTCGCTTCCTCTTCCTTCAATGCCTCGGCGTCGAAGACCGACCAGTAGGACGTGAAGCCGACGAGGATGCCGAAGAGGACGACGATGAAGGCGAAGAGTTTGACGATCTGGCGGTTCACGCCGGCGCCCCCAGAGCGGCCATGCGACCGGCCGGTTCGGCCGCTTCACGCCGGGCGCGGTCGGAGACCAGCAGGAGCAGCGCCAGCAGCACGAAATTGGCGACGATCGAGCTGCCGCCGTAGCTGACGAAGGGCAGGGTGACGCCGGTCAGCGGGATCACCCGGGTGACGCCGCCGATGATCACGAACGCCTGGATCGCGAAGACCGAGGTCAGCCCGACCGCCAGCAGCTTCGAGAAGCCGTCGTTGGCCAGCAGGGCGACTTTGAAGCCGCGGGCGGTGATCAGCAGGTAGACGAGGATGACGCCGCAGGCGCCGAAGAGCCCGACCTCGTTGACGATCAGGGCATAGATCGTGTCGGTCTGCGCCGCCGGCAGCAACGCCGTGCCGCCGCTGCCAGGCACCGTGATCAGCGCCTGGGCAAAGCCTTTGCCGAAGAGGCCGCCGTCGGCCTGGGCGAAGATTGACTGCAGGATCTGGTACCCGGTCCCCTGCGGGTCGTTGTAGGGGTGGAGCCAGATCTCCACCCGATCGTGAACGTGGGGAACCGTGCTGGCGAAGAACCAGGCGCCGAGGAAGAACATCGCCATCCCGATCACGACGAAGGAGAAGCGGCCGGTCGCGACGTAGAGCAGGGCGAGGAAGGCGGCGAAGAACATCAGCGAGCTGCCGAGGTCGCGGATGAAGACGAGCATGAACATCGAGGCGCCCCAGACGACCAGCATCGGACCGAAGTGCTTCAGCGGCGGCAGCGTCACCCCGAGCACGCGGCGGGCGCCGACGATCAGGACCTCGCGGTGCTCGCGCAGGTAGCTGGCGAGGAAGACGACGATCGCGATCTTGGTGAACTCGGCCGGCTGGAAGGCGAGCGGGCCGATCTTCACCCCGAGGTAAGCGCCGTTGACCTGCTGGCCGATTCCCGGGAGGCGCGGCGCCAGCAGCACCAAGAGGCCGACCACGGCGATCGTGTAGCGGTAGCGCTCCAGCACCTCGTAATCGCGCAGAAAGAAGATCGTCAGGGCGAAGAGGATCAAGCCGAGGACGAACCAGTTGGCCTGGTCGCGGGCCAGGGCTTCGTCGATCCGGTAGATCATCACCAAGCCCAGCGCGGTCAGCGTCGCCATCAGCGGGAAGAGGTAGGGGTCGGCGTTGGGCAGGCGGATCCGCAGGAAGATGTGGGTCGCCAGGCAGATCGCCAGGAAGTAGGCGCCGAAGATCAGGCTGAGGTTGCCGAGCTGGGCGTTCTCCTGGGCGAAGACACCGGCGAAGCCGGCGGTGAGCAGGACGGCGACGGGGACGAGGGCGACGAGCTCGCGGTTGCGGGCCGACGTCAAGGAAGCCCCGCGGTCTGTTCGATTTCCTCCAGCAGCGAGACCGCGTCGTCGCGCGAGCGCAGGTCGTGGCCGGTGACCGCGTCCTTGCGGCGCTGCGGCAGCGACTCGGTCTGGATCGGGCTGGCGTAGCGCTCGCTGTAGAGGTCGATCCCGAGCGGCAGCTCGTAGGGCGCTCCGCGGTAGAGGGCGACCCGGCCCGCGTCGTCGGTACCGAGGAACCAGATCTGGCGGTTGCCGTACCAGGCGCCGAAGGCGATCGCGGCGATCAGGAGGAGAGCGACGAGCACCTTCAACGCGGTGCGCAGGCGGCGACCGCGCGGGCGCGCCTCGCCTTCCTCGCGGCGCTTGCGGGCGGCCTCGGCGGCGGCGCGGCGGCGCACCTCGGTGGCGCTGAGGCCGGCGGCCTCGGCCTCGCCGCCGATCAAGGTCGCGCCTTCGCCGGGCCCGGCGCCCGGGTTGGCGGGATCGGGCGCCGCGGTGTCCTCGACCCGGAAGGCGACGACGGTGATGTTGTCGCGCCCGCCCGCCCGGTTGGCTTCGTCGACCAGCGCCCGCACCCCGTTCTGCAGCGAGGTGGCGCGGGAGAGGACGTGGGCGATCTTCTCGTCGTCGAGCATCGTCGTCAGCCCGTCCGAACAGATCAGGAAGACGTCGCCGGACTGCGCCGGGACCGTCTGCAGGTCGACCTGGACCTCCGGTTCGGGGCCGAGGGCGCGGGTGATGATCGAGCGCTGCGGGTGGTCCTCGGCCTGCTCGTCGGTCAGCTGGCCTTTGCGCCGCATCTCCTCGACCAGCGAGTGGTCGCGGGTCAGCTGCTCGAAGCGGCCGCCGCGCAGGCGGTAGGCGCGGCTGTCGCCGACGTGGCCGATCGCCACCTCCTCGGCCTCGAGGTCGACGATCGCCGCGGTCGTCGTCGTCCCCATCCCGGCGAGGCCAGGGTCTTTGCGGGCGAGTTCGTGGATCGTCCGGTTTGCCCCCTCGATCGTCTCCTCCAGCGCCCGCTCCGGCGGCTGCGCGGGCAGGCCGTCGGCGAACGCCTCGGCCGCCGCTTTCGAGGCGACCTCGCCGGCCTGCGCCCCGCCCATCCCGTCGGCGACGACGAACAGGGGCGCGGCGACGAAGTACGAGTCCTCGTTGGCGTTGCGCTGCCGCCCGGTGTCGGTGCGCACGGCTTCCTCGGCGATCCGCAGCGTCATCGCCTCACCCCACCTCGAGCCTGAAGACGGTGTCGCCGATCTGCACCGAGTCGCCGTCGATCAGCTCCGCCTCCCCCTGCAGGGTGGCGCCGTTCAGCAGGGTGCCGTTGGTCGAGTTCATGTCCTCCACATAGAACCTCCCCTCGCGCGAGAAGACGCGGGCATGGAGGCTGGAGGCGTAGCGATCGTCGATCTGCACGTCGGCTTCCTTCGAGCGCCCGATCGAGAGGCCGCCGATCAGGTCGAAGCGTTCCCCTTTCCCGAGGCCGCCGCCCCGCTCGACCAGGAGCCAGCCGTCGGGGCCACGGGGAGTGTGGACGGCGGCAGGGGCGGCGTGGAATCCGGTCGCATCGGGAGCCGGCGTGACCGTGCGGCGCAGGTCCTTGAGGGCGCTGCGCGCGATCACGAGCACGAAGAGGTAGAGGACGGCGAGGAAGCCGAACTTGAGTGCGACGCTTACGGGGTCGTAGTCCACGCGTCCAGCACCTTAATGACGGCGGCAGCCGCCGCTACTGCTCGATGTCGAAGGTGAAAGTCGTGGTGCCGACGGTGACCTGGTCACCGGGGCTGAGCCGGGTCGAGGGGACGCGGCGCCCGTTGACCTTGATTCCGTTGGTGGAGCCGAGATCGACGATCTGCCAGTCGCCCGAATCTTCGCGCCGCAGCTCGGCGTGGCGGCGGCTGACGTTGGGGTCGGAGAGCACGCACTCGACCGACTTCGAGCGGCCGATCGTCGCCTGGGGGCCGTCGAGGACGTAGCGGCGGTCGTTGAGCGAGACCACCGCCCGGGTCGAGACCAGGGCCCCGACCGCCTGCTCGGGCCGTTTCGGCCGGTTGCGGTCGCGCTCGCGGACCGCCGAGTAGACCATCGTGTGTCCCTCTTCTCCCTGTTCGGGGGCGGCGCCCTCGTGCGCCGGCGGCTTCACCAGCCGCGCCTGGATCCCGAACTCGCCCAGCCGCAGGCGCTCGTCGGTCTGGAAGTCGACCTGGGGCCGGGTCAGCAAGTCGTAGCCGCGCCGGCGTGCATGCTCCAACAGGTAGCCGGAGAGCTCCTGCTCGAGCGAGCGTTCGTAGCCCTCGAGCTTGCCGCGGTCCTGGCGTGAGAGGAAGAGGGTGTACTCGTTGGGGACGTAGACGCGCTGGACCGAGGCGGTCTTGTGCGCGTCCATTTCCTTCGCCAGTTTGCGCGCCAGTTCGACCGGCTGCACCTCGGAGC
Organism: Solirubrobacterales bacterium; assembly: GCA_035688955.1. Classification (GTDB taxonomy): domain Bacteria; phylum Actinomycetota; class Thermoleophilia; order Solirubrobacterales; family 70-9; genus VAYN01. Next base: position 13,231 of record DASSMJ010000019.1, read on the forward strand.
TGAAGGCACGGCTGAAGACCCCCTCGACGAGGCCTTCGAACATCGACTCCAGACGACTCAGGGCACCGATGGGGAAATCCTAGGGATCGGCGTCTACGGCAGCGCCGCGCCGTGCAGGGCGAGGAAGCCGCCGACGGTGGCCGCGGCGGCGAGGGCGCCGAAGCGGGTGACGAGGTGGCCGGGGGACGACGGCAGGTTGTCGGCGAGCTGGTCGAGCGAGTCCTCGATCGCGGTCCCCAGCTCCTCCAGCGAGGGGCGGTGGTTGGGGCGGGGCGAGAGGCAGGCGTCGACGGTGTCGGCCAGCTCGCGCGGCAGGTCTGGGCGCAGGCGGCGCAGGCGGCGGGCGCGGCCGCCGATCGCGCGGGCGGTGGCGGCCGGGGTGGCGCGGCGGTGCGGGTTCTCGCCGCTCCAGCACTCGTACAGGGTGAGGGCGAGCGAGTAGACGTCGGCCTCGGGGCCGGCCGCCCGACCCTCTGCCTGCTCGGGCGCCATGTAGGCGAGGGTGCCGACGACGTCGCCGGCGGCGGTCAGCGGAGAGTCGCCGGCGAGCTGGGCGACGCCGAAGTCCATCAGCTTAGCCCGCGGTTCCCCGGCCTCGATCACCTGCACGTTCTGCGGCTTGATGTCGCGGTGGACGACTCCGCGCGAGTGGGCGTGGTCCAGGGCCTCGCAAAGGTCGGCGCCGATCTCGCCGATCTCGCGGTCGGAGAGCTCGCCGCTGTGGGCAAGGCGGGCGAGGGTCGATCCCTCGACCAGCTCGGTCACCAGCAGCGCGTTGCCGTCCTCCTCCCCCAGCTCATAGAGAGTGACGATGCCGGGGTGGTTGAGCCGGGCGGCGGCCTGTGCCTCGCGCAGCACCCTGCGCCCGGCCTCGCCGCGCTGCTCGATCGCCTTCACCGCGACCGGGCGCTCGAGCCTGCCGTCCCAAGCCTCGTAGACGACGCCGAAGCCGCCGCTGCCAAGGCGGCGCTCGATCAGGAACCGGTTGAGCACGAGCGAGCCGACCATCGCCCTTCCAACTTCGCCGGTTAAGGAAGTCTTCCTGCCCCGTCTCAAGCTGGGAAAAAGGTGCCGTTTGCGGCACCTCCTGGCGAGGCAGCCACTCCAGAGGTCATACTTCCGGCCTCGTGGAGGACTTTGCCTCACGCCGGCCGCCGCGACGCGAGCGCCCCCAACGTCGCCCCGAGCGCCAGCAGATCATGCTGCGCCGTGGCCTCGCCCTGGGAGGCGGCCTGCTGCTCCTGATCCTGATCGTGGTCGGGATCAAGGGCTGCCTCGACGCCCGTGCCAACTCCCAGCTCTCCGATTACTCGCGCAAGGTCACGGAGATCGTCGAAGGGACCGAACAGACCAGCAAACGCTTCTTCGCCAAGCTCGAAGAACCGGGCAACGCCTCGGTCACCGACTTCGTCAACGAGGTCAACGCCGACCGCAGCGCGATGGACACCTACCGCTCGCGGGTCGAAGACCTCGGTGCGCCCGGTGACATGAGCACGCCGCAGCGGAACCTCGAACTCGTCTACCAGCTGCGCGCCGGGGCGATGGACCAGATCGCCGAAAAGATGCCGACCGCCCTGGGCGACGCCGGCGCCGATAAGGCCGTGGCCGGGATCGCCAAACAGATGCAGAACCTGCTGGCCTCCGACGTCGTCTACGAACAGGTGGTGCGGCCGGAAGTCGACGCGGTGCTCGCCGACAACGGGATCTCCGGCGACGAACTGCCGAAGAGCACCGTCCTCGAAGACGAAAAGTGGCTGGAAGAGAGCACCGTCAGCGACGCCCTCGGGGCGATCAGCGGCAATACCGGCTCCGCCACCCCCGGCGTCCACGGTCTCGGTTTGATCGGGGTCAGCGTCAACGGCACCGAACTCGTCGAAGGCGCGCCGACCACGATCGCCGGCGAAGAAGGGGTTGAAGTCGAAGTCACGGTGCAGAATCAGGGCGAATCGACCGAGAACGGTGTCTCCGTTTCGGTTTCGGTCGGCGGCAACACCCTGAAGGGCGAAATCGACGAACTCGGCGCCGGCGAAGAAGGCACGGCGACGATCCCCCTCACCCCCACCCCGAGCGGCGAAGTGACGCTGGAAGTCGAAGCCGAACCGGTCTCGGGCGAGCAGGTGACGGAAAACAACGAAGCGAGTTACACGCTGCTGGTCGAATAGACACCTGGCAGGGGCCTCTGGTTTGATCCGCGCATGCGGATCGCCTACCTAGGACCAGCGGGAACCTTCACCGAGGACGCCCTGGGCGAGGCCATCGCTCCCGGCGCCTTTGAGCCGCTGCGGACGGCGACTATCCCCGACGCGATCCTCGCGGTCGAGCGGGGCGAGGCGGAGCGGGCATTGGTGCCGATCGAGAACTCGCTCGAGGGCTCTGTGCGGCCGACTCTCGACACCCTCGCCTTCGAGGTCGACGCGGTGACGATCGTCGGCGAGCACGACTACCGGGTGCGGGTCCACCTGATCGCCCGCGAAGGAGTGCAGACAGCGTCGATCGAGGCGGTGCTCTCGCATCCGCAGCCGCTCGCCCAGTGCGCGCGCTTCCTGCGCGAGCGGCTGCCGGAGATCGAACTTCGCAGCGTCAGCAGCACGGCGGCCGCGGTGCGGATGGTGAGCGAGTCGGCGCGGCCGTGGGCGGCGCTCGGCGCCCGGGCGGCGGCGGAGCTGTACGGCTGCGAGCTGCTGCAGGAAGGCGTCGAGGACCAGGACGACAACGTCACCCGCTTCGTCTGGATCGCCCCGGCCGGGACGGAGCTCGAGGACGGAGCGGCGGATGGCCAGTGGAAGACCTCGCTGGTCTTCTCCGAGCTGGGGGCGGACCATCCCGGCGCCCTGGTCGATGCGCTGAACGAGTTTTCGAGCCGCGGGATCAACCTCTCGCGGATCGAGTCGCGGCCGCTGCGGCAGGGGCTCGGCCGCTACATGTTCTTCTGCGACCTCGAGGGCCGAGACACCGACGAGGCCGTCGCCGAGGCGATCGGGGAGCTGCGAGGGAAGGCGGATTCGGTCCGCATCCTCGGCTCCTATCCCGTCCGCTGAGCCCGCCCCGCCGGCGGTTGTGGCTCCTGGCACGAGCTTCGGGCGCCCGGCTCCCTACAATTTCCTCAACCGATGGCCAGGGTGCTGGTACTCAACGCGACGTATGAGCCCATCAACGTCTGCACGTTGAGACGTGCGGCTGTCCTTTTGCTGAAGGAGAAGGCCGAACTGCTCGAGCGCCGCGAGGGCGCCGAGCTCCACTCCGAGCGGATGACGATGGAGCGTCCCGACGTGATCCGCCTCACCAACTACGTCCGCATCCCCCGCGAGGCCCACCGCCGCAAGATCACCCGCCGCGCCGTCCTCGCCCGCGACTCCTGGACCTGCCAGTACTGCGGCTCGACCAAATCCGGCCTCACCGTCGACCACGTCATCCCCCGCTCCCGCGGCGGCCTCTCCGTCTGGGAGAACATCGTCGCCGCCTGCCCGCCCTGCAACCGCCGCAAGGGCAACCGCCTCCCCCGCGAGATCGAAATGCACCCGGCCACCGTCCCCAAGGCTCCACCCCCCACCGTCTTCATCCAGGTCGCCAGCCCGAAGATCCCCTCGGCCTGGGAGCAGTACCTGCCGGCTGCGGCGTAAGAAGCTTGAGCTACAGCAAGAGCAGAGTCGATCGCGCCGGTCAATCCCTGGCTGATTTCCTGCGAGCGCTGTTCGAAGGGAACGGCGGCACTCCTGAGCAACGTGCGGAAATCTTCGAACCTACGAGGTCATCGAGTGGTGGCGTGGGGAGCACGCTCGGCCCCTCTCACGAGTGGCCGCGAACCTTCGGTATCACGCAGCTGAAGTGGGGCCACCAGTTGTAGCTCAACGCCTGAAGAAGGTTCCCACCATTGCCCACAAGCTTTTGCGCGAGCCAAGGATGAAGCTGTCTCGGATGGCGGACATCGGTGGGGTCCGTGCTGTTCTGCCAAGCCAAGAGGCCGCCTACGCGTTGGCGGGACGATTGCGCCGGAACTGGACCATCGTCAAGGTCCGGGACTACGTCGCCGAGCCGAAAGCCGACGGTTACCGGGCGATCCACTTGGTCAGCCGGAATCGAGGACGCCTGATCGAGGTGCAGCTGCGAACTGCGAATCAGGACAGATGGGCGAACACGGTCGAGCGGATGTCGCGAATCATTGCCCCTGGGTTGAAATTTGGTGCAGGCCCGCCAGAGGTCAAGGCCTATTTTCGTCAGGGAGCTCTGCTCTTGGCGATGGCAGATCAGCACCTCGAGGCGTCCGCTGAGATGGTCGCCCATTGGCAGGACCTGCAGAAGCGAGCAGGTACCTTTATCGAGAGTTCCGATGAGCCCTGACGAAATTCAACATTTCCTGGTGATCTACGACCCCGCGACCGATGACGTGACGGTTCAGTCATTCGGGAGTGAGTACGACGCTGCTCAGGCCGCTTACGCCGAGGCGGAGCAGGCCAATGGCGTAGACGCGACGCTGGACATCGTGCTCCTCAGCGCCGACTCTCTCGAGACCATCGAACAGACCCATTCCAGTTACTTCAAGGCCAGCGAAGGGTTCGGCGAGCTCCTGGCGCAGTGATCGCTACTCGCCGGCGCCGTCCGGCGAGGCTTCGACCAGGGGCTCCTGGCCGTTGTCCTCGGGGGTGGCGTCGGCGTCGGCGGCTGCTTCTTCGGACTCGACGACCAGGGCGACGGCGCTGACGCAGTCGTCGTCCTTGATGTTCATCACCTTGACGCCTTGGGTGGCGCGCCCCATCTGCGAGATGCCGCTGACGGAGGTGCGCTGGACCATGCCGTTCTGGGAGATGAAGAGGAGATCTTGGTGCTCGGCGACGATCAGGGCTCCGGTGAGGCCGCCCTTCTTCTCGGTCAGCTTGATGGTGAGGACGCCTTTCGTGCCGCGGCCCTTGACCGGGTACTCGGAGACCGGCGTGCGCTTGCCGTAACCGTTCTCGGTGACGACGAAGAGTTCGGTGTCGTTGCGGGCGATGTCCATCGCCAGCACCCGGTTGTCCTTGCCGGCGACGTTCATCCCTTTGACGCCGCTGGTGTCGCGGCCCATCGTCCGCACGTTGGCCTCGGAGAAACGGGAGGCATGGCCGGAGTGGGAGACCATGAGGATGTCGTCTTCGCCCGAGGTCAGCCGCACCTGCACCAGCTCGTCGCCGTCGCGGACCTTGATCGCGATGATCCCGTCGGCGCGGATCGGCGTGTTGTAGGCGAGGAACTCGGTTTTCTTCACCAGGCCCTGCGCGGTGGCAAACGCCAGGTACTTGTTCTCTTTGAAGTCGCGAGTCGGGATCACCGCCATCACCCGCTCGCCTTCGCGCAGCGGCAGCAGGTTGTTGAGCGAGCTGCCTTTGGCGGTGCGGGAGCCCTCGGGGAGCTCGTAGACCTTGAGCCGGTAGACCTTGCCGCGGTTGGTGAAGAAGAGCAGGAAATCGTGGGTCGAGCAGATGTGGAGGTGGGCGATGTAGTCGTCCTCTTTCAGGTTCATCCCCATCACCCCGACACCGCCGCGTCGCTGCTGCCGGTAGGTGGCCAGCGGCAGCCGCTTCACGTACCCGGAGGCGGTGAGCGAGATCACCATCTGCTGGTCGGCGATCATGTCCTCGATGCCGACGTCGCCCTCGAAGTGGGCCAGCTCGGTGCGACGTTCGTCGCCGTAGGCCTCGACGACTTCAGACAGCTCGTCCTTGACCAGGCCCATCACCCTCGCTTCGTCGCCGAGGATCGCCCGCAGCTCGCCGATCCGCTCCATCAGGTCGGCGTGCTCGGCGCGAACTTTGTCGGCCTCGAGCGCGGTCAGACGCTGCAGGCGCATGTCGAGGATCGCCTGCGCCTGCTCGCGCGAAAGCTCGAACTGCTCCATCAGCCCGTCGCGGGCGGCGTCGGGGTCGGTGGAGGCGCGGATCAGTTTGATCACCGCGTCGAGGTTGTCCAGCGCGACCAGCAGCCCCTCGAGGATGTGGGCGCGGGCCTCCGCGCGGCGCAGTTCGTACTGGGTGCGGCGAGTGACGACCTCGCGCTGGTGGTCGACGTAGTGCTCGATCAGCTCCAGCAGGCTCAGGGTCCGCGGGACGCCATCGACCAGCGCCACCATGTTGGCGCCGAAGGTCGACTGCATCGCGGTTTTTTTGTAGAGGTTGTTGAGGACCACCTTGGCCGGCGGCCCCCCGCGTTTGAGCTCGATCACCAGTCGCATCCCGGAGCGTTCGTCGCTCTCGTCGCGGAGATCGGAGATGCCCTCGAGTTTCTTGTCGCGGGCGAGGTCGGCGATCTTGGTGATCAGGCCGCCTTCGCCGCCCTTCTTGACCATGAACGGGAGCTCGGTGACGATGATCGCCTCCTTGCCCCCCTTCAGCGGCTCGACGTGGGCGCGGGCGCGGACCTTGATGCTGCCACGGCCGGAGGCATAGGCGTCGCGGATGCCCTCGCGACTCATCAGTCCGCCACCGGGGAAGTCAGGGCCCTTGATGTGCTCCATCAACCCAGCCAGGTCGATCGCGGGGTTGTCGATGTAGGCGGAAACGGCGCCGGCGACCTCGCGCAGGTTGTGCGGCGGGATGTTCGTCGCCATCCCCACCGCGATCCCAGAGGTGCCGTTGACGAGCAGGTTCGGGAACCGCGCCGGCAGGACCAGCGGCTCGGACTGCGACTCGTCGTAGTTGGGACCGAAGTCGACGGTGTCGGCGTCGATGTCCCGGAGCAGCTCGGTGGCGAGGCGGCCGAGGCGTGCCTCGGTGTACCGCATCGCCGCCGCGGGATCGTCGTCGATCGAACCGAAGTTGCCCTGCCCGTCGACCAGCAGGTAGCGCAGCGAGAAGTCCTGCGCCATCCGCACCAAGGTGTCGTAGATCGCCGAGTCGCCGTGCGGGTGGTACTTCCCCATCACCTCGCCGACGATGAAGGCGCACTTGCGGTACGGCCGGGTCGGCTGCAGGCCGATGTCGTGCATCGCGTAAAGAACGCGTCGGTGCACCGGCTTCAAGCCGTCGCGAACATCCGGCAGCGCGCGCCCGACGATCACGCTCATCGCGTAATCGAGATAGGACGAACGCATCTCCTGCTCGAGACCGCGGTCCTCGATGTTCCCCGTCAGGGCGTCAAGAGCCATCAGCTTGCCTCCTCCTCGAAGCCCCCGGCATCCCTACACATCGAGGAACTTCACCTCCTTCGCGTGCGCCTCGATGAACTCCCTTCGTGGTGCGACCTGGTCGCCCATCAGCATCGAGAAAATCGTGTCGGCGGCGGTAGCGTCTTCGAGCGTGACCCGCGCCAGAGTCCGCGAAGCCGGATCCATCGTCGTCTCGCGCAGCTGCTTGGCGTTCATCTCGCCCAATCCCTTGAACCGGGTCAGCTGAACGCCCTGGCGAGCCAGCTCCAGCACCGCCCCCCGCAGTGCCTCGAACGAGAGCGCGACGCTTCGTTTCTCCCCGCGCTTGACTTCGAAGGGCGGGCGGCCGACCTGCTTCAGCAGGGTTGCGTGGACCTCGGCGAACTTGCGGTAGTCGTGATGGGCGAACAGAGTGGCCGGCAGCCGGTGGGTTCTCGCGAGTCCGCTCTTGCGCTCGATCGCTTTGACGGTGACGAGATCCTCGCCGCTGTCCAGCACCTCGGTGTCGAACGGCTCGTTCTCGCCGCCACCGCGCTGGAGCAGATCGCGAGCGGCGGCCACGCTTGCCACCTGTTCGTCGAGCAGGCTCGACTCCTCGAGGAAGCGCACGACTTCGTGACCGAAGTCGGCCTGCAGTGAGGAGCCCCAGCCCTCGTACTCTTTCGAGCGCCGGATGTAAGCCTGCCAGCGGCTCGGGGTCAGCTTGCGGGTCTCGCCGCTCGCGTCGGTCAGCTCGAACTCCTCCAGCTTGTCGCGCAGAAGCAGCTCTTCGAGTTCGGACTCGCGCTCCAGATAGGTCTCCTGGTTGCCCTGTTTGACCCGGTAGAGAGGCGGCTTGGCGATGTAGACGAAGCCCTCGCTGATCAGCTCTGGCATCTGTCGGTAGAGGAAGGTGAGCACCAAGGTGCGGATGTGGGCGCCGTCGACGTCGGCATCGGTCGCCATCACGATCTTGTGGTACCTGGCGTCCTCGATGTTGAACTCGTCGTGGACGCCGGTGCCGATCGCCGTGATCAGCGCCTGGATCTCGTTGTTGGCGAGGACCTTGTCGATCCGGCTCTTCTCGACGTTGATGATCTTGCCGCGCAGCGGCAGCACCGCCTGGGTGTTGCGGTCGCGGGCCTGCTTCGCCGAGCCGCCGGCGGAGTCACCCTCGACCACGAAGATCTCGGCCAGGCTCGGATCCTTGACCGAGCAGTCGGCGAGCTTGCCGGGGAGGGTCGAGTTCTCTAACGCCGACTTGCGGGTGAGGTCACGGGCTTTACGCGCCGCCGAGCGGGCGCGGGCGGCGTCGATCGCCTTCATGATCACGCGTTTGGCGTCGGCGGGGTTCTCCTCGAGGTACTCGCCCAGCCTGCGATTGACGATCTCCTCGACCAGCCCGCGGATCGGCGGGTTCCCGAGTTTGGTCTTGGTCTGCCCCTCGAACTGCGGGTCGTGCAGCTTGACCGAGATCACAGCGGTCAAGCCCTCGCGCACGTCCTCGCCGGCGAGGTTGTCGTCTTTTTTCTCCTTCAGCAGGCCTTTGTTGCGCGCGTAGGAGTTGAGGGTCCTGGTCAAGGCGGAGCGGAAGCCGGAGAGGTGCGAGCCACCCTCGTGGGTGTTGATGTTGTTGGCGAAGCTGAAGATCGACTCCTGGTAGGAGCTGTTCCACTGCATCGCGATCTCGACCTGACCCTCCTCTTTGCCGCCCTCGAAGTAGATGACCTTTTTGTGGACCGCGTCCTTGTTGCCGTTGAGGTGGCGGACGAAGTCCTCGATCCCACCCTCGTACTGGAAGGTGACGCTGTTGGTCTCACCGCGCTCGTCGATCAGCTCGATCTTCAGGCCGCGGGTGAGGAAGGCGGTCTCGCGCAGGCGCTCGACCAAGACGTCGAAGTCAAACCCGATCTCTTCGAAGATCTCGAGGTCGGGCAGGAAGGTGATCTTCGTCCCGTGGGCGTCGGTTTTCTCACCTTTGGTGAGATCCCCCTGCGGCTTGCCGCGCTCGTAATCCTGGCTCCAGACGTAGCCGTCGCGGCTGATCTCCAGGTGCAGCCGCTCGGAGAGCGCGTTGACGACGGAGACGCCGACGCCATGGAGGCCGCCGGAGACCTTGTAGCCACCGCCGTCCCCGAACTTGCCGCCGGCGTGGAGGACGGTGAGGACGATCTCCGCCGCCGGGCGTCCCTCTTTCTCCATCGTCTCGACCGGAATGCCGCGGCCGTTGTCCTCGACCGTGCAGGAGTTGTCGGGGTGCAGGACGACACGGACGCTGTCGCAGTGACCGGCGAGGGCCTCGTCGACCGAGTTGTCAACGATCTCGTAGACGAGGTGGTGCAGGCCGCGGGGACCCGTCGAGCCGATGTACATGCCGGGGCGTTTGCGAACCGCTTCCAGCCCCTCGAGGACGGTGATGTCCTTCGCGCCGTAGGAGTCGCCGCTGGCTTTTTTGTCAGGCAAGAAGTCCCTTCCGATTGACACAGAGACACAGCCACATAGAAAACCCCGACGCCCGGAGTGCTCGCTCCACGGTTGGTCAGGGCTGGCTGCGAGTTGCCATAAGAATACCAGTTCGGCGCCCCGGACAAGCTGCGGCGAAAGTTAAAGATCCCTGCAAATCGTGAATAAACTGTGCTCAGAAACGATCTGAGTTGACACGAAATCGCAACGCCTGCGGGGCCCGCTCCCCCAGCGCCTCCCGCAGCCGCTGCAGCAGGGTCTCCTGCATCAGGTCGAGCTCCTGCGCCCAGACCGCGTCGGCACACTCGACCGTCAGCGTCCCGTCCCGCTCGGAGACCGGTGTCGCCACGGCCGCCAGCTGCTCGCCGAGGGCGGTGGCCCAGGCCGCCTGCGCCGCCGCGAGCGGCGTCTGCGGGGCGGCTTTCTGCAAAGCAGCCTGGAAGGCTCCCGCCGCGGGTCTCGGAGCGCGCCGCCTGCTCATGGTGCGGCACTTTCTGTCTGCGAAAAGGGGGTGTGGATCACGTGACTGCGCGCGGCCGGCGGCACCTGCTCCTCGTCCGCGGCGGTGATCAACACTTGCCCACCGTCCCCCAGTCTGGCGACCAGACGCTCGCGACGGGCAGGGTCGAGCTCGCTCATCACGTCGTCCAACAGCAGCAAGGGCGTCACCCGGCGCGCCCGCAACAGAGCCTCCCGCTCGGCGAACAGCAGGGCGAGGAGGGCGGCGCGCTGCTGGCCCTGCGAGCCGTATTTCCGCAGCGAGCGCCCGCCGGCCTCGAACTTCAACTCGTCGAGGTGGGGGCCCCAGCCGCTGCGACCCAGGCGGATGTCCTGTGCCCGGCGCTGCTCAAGCCCCTCGCGGATCTCGTCGGCCGACCCCTCAGCCCGGGGGGCATAGAGGAGTCCTGCCTCCTCGAGTCCCAGCTCGAGGGCTGCAGAGGTGAACGCCTCGGCCAACTCGCCCACCGCCTCGGCGCGCGCCTCGATCAGCGGCGCCGCGGCTTCGGCCATGCCGGCATCCCAGATCCGCAGGTCCTCAGGAGAGCCGTAGCCAGCCGCGAGCCGCGAGAGCAGGGCGTTCCTCTGCGCCACCGCCTGCCCGTAGCGCTTGCGCAGCTCGCCCCGCGCCGGCCAGCGGGCGGCGATGAAGCCGTCGAGGTGAGCCCGCCGCTCCGCCGGCGGTCCCTTCACCAGCGTCAGCCGGTCCGGTGCGAAGACGGCCACCGGCGGGCGACTGCGGGCGAGGGTGCCCGGGTCGGCCGGATTGCCGTCGAGCAGATGGCGTCGCCCTTCGGTCCGGCTAACCGAGGCGAGCAGCCGCCGCTCCAGCCCGTCGTCGTCTTCGACCGTCACCTCTGCCCTCGCCAGACTGCCGCCGAAGGGGATCAGGTCACGCCGGTCGCTGGTGCGGAAAGAGCGGCCGGTGAGGGCGAAATAGATCGCCTCGATCAGGTTCGTCTTGCCGGTCCCGTTCGGCCCGATGACGCTGACGATGCCGGGAGCGAGCTCGAGCCGGACCCGGTCGAGGCTTCGCAGCGGCTTCGCCTCGATCGCGGTGACGAGCATCGGGCGCTCACCCGCGTCGCAGGCTCATCCGCTCAGACGTTGAGGCGGATCGGCATCACCAGGTAGCGGAAGTCTTCTCCCTCCACCGGCTGCAGCAGGCCCGGCCGCAGCGGCGAGATCAGGCGCACCAGCACCTCGTCGCCCTGGACGCTTTCGACCCCTTCTCGCAGGAACTCGGGGTTGAAGCCGATCTCCAACGGCTCGCCCTCGAAAGCGGCGGGCATCGTCTCCCGCGCGTCGCCGACGTCGGGCGTTTCCGCCGCCACGGTCAGCTCGCCGGAATCGAACGAAAGGCGCAGCGGGGCGTTGCGCTGAGCCAGCTGGCTGACCCGGCGGACGACGTCGAGGAACTCCGAGCGGGGCAGGCGGACGTCGTGCTCGTAGGACTCCGGCAACAGCTGGCGGAAGTTCGGGAACTGGCCGTCGATCAGCCTGGTCGAAAGCAGGATCGACCCGGCGAGGAAAACGGCCTGGTTCGGCAGCAGTGAGATCGAGGCCTCACCAGCGCCCTCCGAGGAGAGGATGCGCCCGAGCTCGCGCAGGGCGCGGGCGGGGATATTCGCCTCGAGCTCCCCGCCGAGCTCGGCCTCGAGCTCCGTCCGCTTCACCGCCAGCCGGTAGGAATCGGTGGCGACCATCGTCATCTCCTTGCCGCTCGCCGAAACGAACACGCCGGTGAGGACAGGGCGCATGTCGTCGCGCGAGGCCGCCCGCGCGACCAGGTCGATGCTCTCTTCCAGCGCCGCCGCGGGAATCTTCAGCTCGCCCTCCGCCTGGGGCTGCGGGAGCTTCGGGAAGTCCTCGACCGGCAGCACGCGCAGGTGGAAGCTGGAGCCGCCGCTGCGGATCTCGACGTCGTGCTCCGCCTCGCGCGATTCGATCTCGACGCTGGCATCGGGCAGTGAGCGGGCGACCTCGGCGAAGAGCCGGCCGGGGAGGAGGATGGCGCCCCCGTCCTGCACCTCGGCGTCCAGCGTCGTCTCCAGACCGAGATCGAGGTCGGTCGCGGCCAGGGTGACCCGGCCGTCGGCCGCATTGAGGAGAACTCCAGACAGGGCCTGGGTGGCGGCGCGGGTGGAAACAGCGCGGGAGACGATCGAGAGCTTTGAGACGAGATCGTCGCGTTTAGTCGTGAGCTTCAACTGAAGATTGCCTCTTTGAGTTGGGTTAGGACTTGTGGAAAAAGTCTGGGATCGCGGGGATCTGGCGTCGTGAAGCGGATTCCGGCTTGTGGAAGGGCCTGGGGAAGCCTGGGGATTCTTACAGCGTCGGCGGCTGTCAGCGCTCGCCGCTGACCGGGTTGTGGATAGCTCCCCGCAACTCGCGGACCTTCTCGGCGAGGTCGACGTCCTCGTCCAGGCTCGCTTCGACCCGGCGCAGGGAGTTGATCACGGTGGTGTGATCGCGGCCGCCGTAGAGGCGCCCGATCTGGGGGAGGGAGAGATCGGTCAGGTCGCGGGTGAGGAAGATCGCTACCTGGCGAGCCCGCAGCGGGGTCGAGGCGCGGCTGGAGCCGACCAGCTCCGCTCGCGAGATCCCAAAACCCTCCGCGACCCGCTGCTGGATCTCCTCGACCGAGGTGCGGTGCTGTGGTCGACCCCCGCTGGGGATCACTTCGGCGATCAGCTCCGAGCTGAGCGGCCGCGCCATCAGCGAGGCATGGGCGAGGACGCGGGTGAGGGCGCCGCGGAGCTGTCTGAGGTTGGCGTCGATCCGGTTCGCCAGCTCACCGAGGGCGCCTTCGTCGGCGATCTCGACCCCGGCCTCCTCGACCAGGTGGCGCAAGACAGTCAGGCGGGTGGCGAGGTTGGGCGGATCGACCGAGACGGTGAAACCCCACTCGAAGCGATCGCGCAGGCGGGAGGCGAGCGTCGAGAGCTCGCTCGGGATCCGATCGGCGGAGAGGACCAGCTGGCTACCGCCCTCGTAGAGCGCGTTGAAGGTGTGGAAGAACTCCTCCTCCGTCGCCGGCTTGCCTTGGAGGAACTGGACGTCGTCGATCAGGAGGACGTCGATGTCGCGATACCGCGCCTTGAAGGCGTCGGCGCCGGACGCCTTCAGTGCCGCCACGAACTCGTTGGTGAAGGACTCGGCGGTGGTGTAGCGGACGCTGAGCCCGGGGGCGTTGTCGCGCAGGTAGTTGGCGATCGCCGCCAGCAGGTGGGTCTTGCCCAGGCCCGGGGGGCCGTGCAGGAATAGCGGGTTGTAGGCCTCCGAGGGGGCCTCGGCGACCGCCAGCGCGGCGCCATGGGCGAGCCGGTTCCCGGGCCCGATGACGAAGCGCTCGAAGGTGTAGCTGGGGTTCAGCTCTGGCGCTTCCTCGGGCTCGAGCCCAGCGCCCCGGGGCTCGGCAAAGCTCACCTCACGGAGTGAGGGATCAATCGCGGCGAGGGCTTCGGCGATGAGCGAGGAGTAGCGCCGCTCGGTCCAGGCGCGGATCCCCTCGGGAGCGGTTAGGAAAAGGGTTTCCCCATCGATGCCGGCGGGCTCGATCGGCTCCAGCCAAAGGCGGAAAGTCGACTCGGGAACAGCGGCCTGGAGCCGCTCCTGGGTCGCCCGCCAAAGGACTTGTAGTGCGTTTCTAGGAGCGTCATCGGCCACCGGGCGGCGACCATAGCGCCGTGCCTGACGGGGCAACCGGGGCGCCTCGCAAATCCCGGGGAAAAGATTTTCGGCGCCCTCCGTATACTCCGCCGCGATGAAGCGCACTTACCAGCCGAAGAAGCGGAAGCGGGCCAAGACCCACGGCTTCCGAGCCCGGATGAGCACCCGTGGCGGTCGCGCGATCCTCCAGCGTCGCCGGCGCAAGGGTCGCAAGCGCCTCACCCCCTGACCTGATGGCGTCGAAGCGACGGCGCCTCTCGCGCAGCGGCGAGTTCGACCGCGTATATCGGGACGGCTCCTCCCACGCAACCAGATATCTGGTCCTCTACACGTTCCCGCGCAAGGAAGAAGAGCGCGAGGAGGTGCGTCTCGGCGTATCGGTGAACCGGAAGGTCGGAGGCGCGGTGGAGCGCAACAAGGTGAAGCGAACCCTGCGCGAGGCCTTTTGGTCGCTCTCGGACCGGCTGCCCCCGAAGCACGACTTCGTCATCGTCGCCCGCGCCGAGATCAAAGAGCTGATCGATAAAGGCGGGATGGACGCTGCCAAAGAGAACTTGGAAGAGGCGCTCTCGAAGGGCCGTTCCACGTGAAACGCCGGGGAAGCCGTTCCACGTGAAACGGATCTTCCTGGCCCCGCTCCGCGCCTACCAGCGCTGGATCTCACCGGCATTCCCGCGCCGTTGCCGCTATGAGCCGACCTGTTCTGCCTACGCCGTAGAAGCGATCGAGCGCTTCGGTCCGGGCAGGGGATCGCTGCTCGCAATCTGGAGGGTCCTGCGCTGCAATCCCTTCAGTCACGGCGGCTTCGACCCCATCCCCGATAGATTCACGCTCCGCACTGGTCCCGTCCACCCGGACGACCACCGCAAAGCCCACCCGTGAACCTCCCCGCCGCCAACATCCTGCAGCCGCTGATCGACGTCGCCAACGGCGTCCTGCAGTTCTTCCACGACAACGTCGGCCTCTCCTGGGGGATGTCGATCATCGCCCTGACGATCGTCACCCGGGCGCTTCTGATCCCGCTGACCTACAAACAGCTGAAAGGCATGCGGGCTCTGCAAGCCCTGCAGCCGCAGATCAAAGAGCTGCAGGAGAAATACAAAAACGACAAACAGCGCATGCAGCAGGAAATGATGCGCTTCTACAAAGAGAACAAAGTCAACCCCTTTGCCTCTTGCATCCCGCTGCTGGCGCAGCTACCGGTCTTCATCACCCTCTTCTACGTCCTGCGCCACGAGCTCCCGCCGGACATGGGCTGCCCCGAAGCAGGCCATTGCGCCGCTTATGGAGCCGAATTCTTCTTCATCGACGACCTGACGGCGAAGGCGACCGGGGCTGAATTGATCGTGCTCCTGGTCCTTTACGTCGGCACCCAGCTCGTCTCCGGCATGGTGATGTCGCTGACGGCTGACAAAAGCCAGCGGACGATGATGTTCCTGCTGCCGCTGATCTTCGTCCCCTTCATCCTCAACTTCCCCGCCGGCCTGATCCTCTACTGGATCACCACCAACATCTGGACGATCGGGCAGCAGTTCGTGATCCAGAAAGTCGTGCCGGTGCCGGTTGCGGCCACGCCTGCAGGCGCTACCGCGGTGCAGGAAGCGAAACCTCCCCCGCCACCACCGCGCAAAAAGAAGAAGCGCCGCTAGGCGCTCAGCCCTTCGGGCGCTTCTTTGCCATCCCCGGCCTGCGGGGCAGGTTCTCGGGGGTGGCCCCGCTTTTGCGGATCACGTGCAGATGGCGGTGTTCGCTGCCGGCGCGGTCACCGACGTCGAGGATCGCCTCCGGGGTCATTGCCAGGGCGTCGGCGGCGCTTGCCAGCTGTCGCTCCTCGTCCTCGTCCCGTTTCCCCTTCCAGGCGACCAGGACCCCTTCGGGCACCAGCAGCGGCGAGGCGAGCTCGGCGAGGGTCGAAAGCCGGCCGACGGCGCGGGCGGTGACGGCGTCGTAGCTCTCCCGCCCTTCGCCGCCGCCAAGGTCCTCCGAGCGGGCGTTGAGGACGGTCACGTTGTCGATCGCGGCTGCCTCCGCGGCGCGGCGCATGAACTCGCACTTGCGGCCGACCGACTCGATCAGGTCGACCCGCGCTTGGGGCAGGGCGACGGCGAGGGCCAGGCCCGGAAAGCCTGCTCCGGAGCCGACATCGGCAACGCGCCTCGCCCCCCGCAGCTCCGCGACCTCGAGGCCGGTGAGGCTGTCAAGGACGTGCACCTGCCAGGCGCGGCGGTCGACGACGGAGCTGACCGAGGCCCGCTCTTCAGCCAGGAGGCCGAGGACGATCTCCAACTTCTCCCGACCGGCAGCGTCGAGAGCGGCCGCTGGATCCAAGCTCACTCCGGCAGCAGCGGCGCGACGATCACGCAGCGGTTGGGCTCGTCGCCCTCGCTGTAGGTCTCGATCCCGGCCCGCTCTTTGAGCCGTTCGTGGACCACGCGCCGTTCCTGCGCGCTCATCGGGTCCATCTCCACCACCCGGTTGTTCCCGAGGGCCTGCTCGGCAGCGCGGTCGGCGCGGCCCTCGAGCGTCTCCCGCCGCCGCTCGCGGTAACCGGCGGCGTCGACCACGACCCGCTTGCGGTCCCGCAGGCCGCGGAAGGCGGCCTGGTAGCAGAGCAACTGCAGGGCGTCGATCGTCTGCCCCCGTTTGCCGATCAGCAGCCCGTAGTCGTCCTCCCCCTCGACCGTGAGGAGGATGCGGTCGTCGTCTTCCTCGACGACCACCTCGCCGTCGAGGTCGAGCTCGTCGAGGACGCCCTCCACGAGCTCCTGGGCTCGCTCGGCGGGGTTGTCGGGCCAGTCGTAGCTTTCGGACACGGGCAGCAGGCTATCCGACCGCCTGAAAACGCGCCGGGAATGCACGCTCTAGGCTGGACCCGATGGGCAAGGTCTACGCCGTCGCGAACCAGAAGGGCGGGGTCGGGAAGACGACCACCGCGGTCAACCTTGCTTCCTGCGCCGCTGCCGAGGGGCGGCAGACGCTGCTCGTCGACCTCGACCCGCAGTGCAACGCGACCGTCGCCCTGGGCGGCGGTCGGGACCTGCATCCGTCCTCATACGACTGCCTCACCGGCGACACCTCGGTGGCCGAGGCCGCGCGCCCGGCCGGACCGGACAACCTCTGGCTCGTCCCTGCCAGCCGGGACCTGGCGGGTGCCGCCGTCGAGTTGCCCCGCATCGAGGGATCGGAGACGAGGTTGCGCGAACGGCTCGGCCCGGTCCGCGAGCGTTTCGCTGTGGCGCTGCTCGATTGCCCCCCGGCCCTCGGTCCGGTCAGTGTCAACGCCCTTACCGCCGCCGACCGCGTCATAGTCCCGGTGCAGGCCGAGTACCTGGCCTTGGAGGGCCTCGTCCAATTTCTCGAAACTTTGGGCTTGATCAGGCGTGAGTTGAACCCTCAGCTAGAGGTTTCGGGTTTGCTCATCACCATGCACGACGAGCGCACGAGGCTGGCCCAGGACGTGGAGACCGAGTTGCGCGATCACTTCGACGGCATGGTCTTCGAAACGGTGATCCCGCGCAGCGTCCGAGTCGCCGAGTCGCCGAGCTATGGTCTCCCCGTGACCGAGCACGCTCCCTCTTCCCACGGGGCCGTCGCCTACCGCGCCCTGGCGAAGGAGCTGGCAAGCCGTGGCTAGTGGGCGTCGCGGCATCGGCCGCGGACTGGCGGCGATTCTGCCGGAGACCGAGGCGACCGAGGCCGGCGAGCTGCGCGAGCTGCCGGTCTCCTTGATCAAGCCCAACCCCTCGCAGCCACGGACCAGCTTCGACGAGGAAGCCCTTTCCGCCCTCGCCGCCTCGATCGAGGCAACCGGGGTGGTGCAGCCGCTGCTGGTCCGCCCCCTCCCCGACGGCAGCTACGAGCTGGTCGCCGGCGAGCGCCGCTGGCGCGCCGCCCAGCAGGCGGGTATCGACAAAGTCCCCGCGGTCATCCGCGATCAGGCCGAGCCCGAGCGCCTGCAGGCAGCGCTGATCGAGAACATGGTCCGCGAGGACCTCAACCCGGTCGAGGAGGCGCGCGCCTGCGCCGCCCTGGTCGAGGACCTCGGCCTGACCAAAGAGGAGTTGGCGAAACGCGTTGGCCGCAGCCGCCCCGCCGTCTCCAACCTGATCCGCCTGCTCGAGCTCCCGGACGAGGCGCTGGAGCTGCTCGAGGCACGGGAGCTCAGCGAGGGTCACGGCAAGGCCCTGCTCGCCGCCCCCGGCAACGACGTCCGCCGCCGCCTCGCCCGCGACGCCGCCCGCGGGGGCTGGTCGGTCCGCGAAACCGAGGAGAGGGTTCGGCTGGCTAGCCAGCCAAAGGCGAGGCCACGCCGTGCTCCGGTCGACCCCGACGCGGTTGCCGCCCTGCGCGACGCCGCCGACGCGCTCGAGGAGGCGCTCGGGCATGAAGTCACGACCCGGGCGAAAGGGGAGGGGATCGTCGCCGAGCTCCGCTTCGACGACGTCCGCGACGCCCACGCACTCGCCCGCCGCCTGCGCAAGCTCGACGCCTGACCGCCAGCGCCACCGCCGCTATCATCGCCGTCCCCGGGCGATTAGCTCAGTTGGTTAGAGCGCGTCTCTGATAAGGACGAGGTCCCTGGTTCGAATCCAGGATCGCCCACTCTCCTCTTCACGTCCAGCCGTTCCCCGCTCTCGTAGAGCGGGTAGAAGCCGGACCTATACTTCGGCTTTCAACGACGGTCTGGAGTCCTTGTGCAGCAGATGCAGATCTATGGCGTCAGCTTCGACATGGTCGGCAAGCAGCCGATCGTGTTGCTGAAGACCGTGGATGGAAATCGCTTCTTACCGATCTGGATCGGCCACCCGGAGGCCGCCGCGATCCTGATGAAGCTGCAGGGTGCCTCGACCCCGAGGCCGATGACCCACGATCTGCTTTCCGACGTGCTGGAGAACCTCGATGCCAAGTGTGAGCGGGTGGCGGTGACCGAGCTGCGGGACAACACGTTCTACGCCTCGATCACCGTCTCGATCAACGGCTCGGAAGTGGAAATCGACTCCCGCCCTTCCGACGCCCTCGCCCTCGCCGTCCGCGTCGCCGCCCCGATCTTCGCGGCGGAGGAGGTGATCGAGGAGTCGGCGATCGAGTTCGAGCACGAGGTCGAGGACACCGAGGAAGTCGTCGACAAATTCAAGGAGTTCCTCGACGAAGTAACGCCCGAGGACTTCGCCCAGGGCGACTCCTGAACTTCTAGGCGGTAGCGGGCTTCAGCGCCAGGTCGAGGATGCGCTCGACCAGATGGTCGAAGTCGAGGCCGGCGGCCTCGGCTGCTTGCGGCAGCAGGCTGGTGTCGGTCAGGCCGGGGATTGCGTTGGCCTCGAGTAGCCAGGGGCCGTCGGCGGCGAGGATCAGGTCGATCCGGGCGAAGCCGGTGCAGCCGAGCGCGCGGTATGTGCCGAGCGCGGCCTCGGTCACGGCCCGCTCCTCCTCAGGCCTAAGCTCGGCGGGGCAGACGAAGCGGGTGCGGCCGATCTCGTAGCGGGCTTCGAAGTCATAGCGGTCCCCCTCGAGCAGGATCGCCTCCACCACCGGCAGCGGCTCGTCGCCGAGCACGCTGACCGCCAGCTCGCGGCCGTCGACGAAACGCTCGAGCAGGACGCGGTCGTCGTAGCTGAAGGCGGAGACCAGGGCCTGGGGCACCTCGGCCGCCGAGCGGGCGAAGCGGACCCCGAGCGAGGAGCCGCCCCGGCTGGGCTTGACGACCAGCGGGAAGCCGAGGCTCCCCTCGAGGCGGCCGAGCGCGTCGGCAGCGCCGAACTCGCGGAAGGCGGTCTGGTTGAAGGCAAACCAGTCAGGGGTGGGGAGGCCGGCGAAGTCGATCGCGTCCTTGGCCTGGACCTTGTCCATGCAGCGCGAGCAGGCCGCCGCCCCGGGCCCGGTGAAGGGGATGCCGAGGATCTCCAGCAGCTCCTGCACGGTCCCGTCCTCGCCGCCGACACCGTGCATGGCGACAAAGGCGACGTCCGGTCGCTCCGCCGTCAGCCGCTTGACCAGGTCGGCGCCGACGTCGATCGGCAGCACCTCGTGGCCGAGCCGTTCCAGCGCGTCCTCGACCCGCGCCCCCGACCGCAGGGAGACGCCACGCTCCAGCGAGCGCCCGCCTTTCAGCACCGCGACCTTCATCCGCCGGCCTCGCCGGTCTTGCGGAACGGCACCACGTTCGGCGTCGCTTCCTCCTGCGGCTCGGGCAGCTGCTGTTCGCCGGTGAGGGTGCCGTAGAGCTCGACCTGCTCGGCGATCACCTTGCCGATGCGCCGCACCCCCTCGCGGATTTCATCCTCGTCGACGCCGGAGAAGTTGAGCCGCATCGAGTGGCTGCCGCGGCCGTCGACGTAGGCGGCCTGGCCCGGGACGAAGGCGACGTCGGCCCGCAGCGCCTTCGCCAGCAGGTCGCTGGTGTCGATGTAGTCGGGCAGCGTCGCCCAGATGAAGAGGCCGCCTTCGGGCTCGGTCCAGGTCGCCTCGGCCGGGAAGTGGTTGCGCAGCGCCTCGACCATCGTGTCGCGCCGCTCGCGGTAGATCTCGACCAGGTCGTCGACGTAGCGCTGCCAGCGCCGTTCGGCGAAGTACTCGCGGACGAAGTACTGGGTCAGGGTCGAGGTGCAGAGGTCGGCGGCCTGCTTGCCGAGGACGATCTTCTCCATCACCGGCGGCGGCGCCACAGCCCAGCCGAGGCGGATCCCGGGGGAGAGGATCTTCGAGAAGGTGCCGAGATAGATGACGAAGTCACCGCCGTCGAGCTGGTAGAGCGGTGGCATCGGCTCGCCGCCGTAACGGAGCAGGCCGTAGGGGTTGTCCTCGACCACCAGCAGTTCCTGGCTGCGGGCGAGCTCGACCAGGCGGTGGCGACGCTGCAGCGACATCGTCACCCCGGCCGGGTTCTGGAAGCTCGGCACCGAGTAGATGAACTTCGGCCGCCGCCCTTCCCCGCGCAAATCGGCGAGCAGCTGCTCGAGCAGCTCGACCTGCATCCCCTCCTCGTCGCATTCGACCTGGACGACATCGGCCTGGTAGCTGCAGAGGGTGGGGATTGCCCCCGGGTAGGTGGGCGCCTCGCAGATGACGACGTCGCCGGGGTCGATCAGGGTCTTGCAGACGAGGTCGATCGCCTGCTGGCCGCCGGTGGTGACGATCACGTCGTCGGGGTCGGGGAGCATCCCCTCCGCGCCCATCACCTCGAGGATGCAGTCCTTCGTCTCCTCGAAACCCTCGGTCGGCCCGTACTGGAGCGCCTTTGCCGCCGACTCCTGGGCGATCCGAGTCATCTGCGCGGCGAAGCTCTGCGGCGGGAAGGTCGAGGTGTCCGGCAGGCCGCCGGCGAGGGAGATCACTTCCGGCCGGGCGGTGATCGCCATCAGGTCGCGCATCGCCGAGGAACGCATGACGCTGGTGCGCTCGGCGAACAGCCCCGCGTAGCGCTCGAGGTCGCGGGTGCCGGCGTGAGAGCGCCGGCGATGGGTCGGCTCGGGGACTTCGGCCATCTGAAGAGTGTGGCGGATCGACATCCCGCTTACCGGGTTGGTTAGGTTTCGGGGCATGGAGGCCCTCACCGACCTCGGGATCGGCATCGCGATCGGGATGCTCGCCGGCACCGCCGGCACCCACGGCTCCGCCCGCGGCCGGATGACGATCCTCGCGGCCGTGATCGGGCTGATCGCCGGCTTCCTGATGGACGGCGCGGTCGGCGCCGTGGTCACCGCCCTCGGCGCCGCCCTCGGCTGCGTCGTGATCAGCGACGTCGTCTACGGGGCCAGCCGCCGCGAGGGCAGCGGTGCCGGCGCGCTCGCCTTCATCGTCTCCCTCGCTGCCCTGATCGTGGTCGCGATCGCGCTGCTGCTGCCGATCGCCGTGATCCTCGTCGTGCTGGCGCTGATCTGGTTGGGCGTCACCCGCCACCGCCGCGCCCAGCGCAAACACGCCGGGCTGCGCGTCCTCCGTTAGTCGCGCCGCCAGCCGGGCATCATTCGGACCATGGCGGCTCCGAAGAAGCTGGTCCTCACCTACGTCGATTCGCTGCGGACCGACATGCTGCTGCGCGCCGTCGAGGAGGGGCGGGCGCCGACCTTCGGGGCGCTGATCGAGCGCGGCGTCCTCATCCCCGACTGCGTCTCCAGCTTCCCCTCGGTGACGCCGGTCGCCTGCGCCGAGATGGTCACCGGGGTCGGCGCCGACCGCCACTGGATCAGCGGCATGAACTGGTACCACCGGCTCGAGCGACGCTACGTCGAGTACGGCTCCTCGCTGGAGGCGACCCGCGCCTTCGGCGTCTTCCTCGCCCTCTACGACCTCGTCTACAACATGAACCTCGCCCACCTCAGCCCCGAGGTGGAGACGGTTTTCGAGAGCCTCGAAGACGCCGACCAGAGAACCGCCTGCACCCCCTTCCTGATCTACCGCGGGCGCCGGCGGCACGAGGTCTCGCTCGACGGCCTGCTGCGCCGGGCGGTCGACGCCACCCGGCTGAAGTTCCACCACCACACCTGGGGGCCGACCGACCTCTTCTACGGCGACCTCTATGCCAGCCGCGAGGTGCCCTGCCGCTCGACCTCGATCCCCGGCAACCGCGACGGCTACGCCGCCTGCTGCGCCGCCGAGCTGATGCGCGAGGACCTCTACGACTTCCTCCTGCTCTCGCTCCCCGACAACGACCACTACTCCCACCAGCACGGGCCGGAGGCGAGCATCGAGTCGATCGCCAAGGCCGACGCCTGCTTTGCCACCTACGCCGAGGAAGCGGGCGGGCTCGACGAGTTCCTCGCCGACCACGCGGTGATCCTCTTGGCCGACCACTCGCAGACCGACGTCCATCGCGGCCTGCCGCTGGCGGAGCTGCTCGGTGCCGAGTGGTCGATCCTGCAGCCCTCGGAGGAGCGGCCCGAGCGCGCGCAGCTGGCGGTCAGCCCGACCGGCCGCGCCGCCCACGTCTACCTGCTCCCGGGAGAGGGGGAACGGGCGGACCCGGGGGAGGTGAACGCGCGCCTCGGGGTGATCGAGGGGGTCGACCTCGTCTGCCGGCTGGAGGGAGCCGACGGGCTGCCGCTGCGGCGCGAGGGCCCCGGGATGCCGTTCGCCGGCGGCGAGTGGGCGGTGGTCGAGCGGGGAGAGCGGATGTTGCGCTTCCGCCCCGGCGGTGAGGTCGAAGATCTGCGCGGCGGCAGCTGGGAGGTGGAGGGCGATCTGGCCGCGCTCGAGGCATCGGAGGAGGACGGGCGGCTCAGCAGCGAGACCTATCCCGATCCGCTGGCGCGGGTCTGGGCGGCGCTGACCGCCCCCCACAGCGGCGACTTCGTCCTCTCGCTGGCACCCGGATTCGAGGCGGTCGACTGGGGCGGGGTCAGCCACGCCGGCGGCGGCAGCCACGGTGCCCTCCATGCCGGCGACTCCTTGGGGCCGCTGCTCTTCGTCGGCTGCGGGCCGGAGTCGGCGGACGAGCGCGAGCAGTGGACCCTGCGCGACGTCGCCCCGATCGTCCGCGAGCACTTCGGAGTGACGGCCGCGGCTTGAGGCGCGCGGCGACCCTCATCGCGCTGCTCGCCGGGTTGGCGTTGCTTGGCGCGCCCGGGGCTTCGGCAGACCAGGGCTCGGAGCAGATCACCGCCAAGGAAGCGATCGCCGCCGCGAACGCGGACTCCACCCTGCGGAAGGAGAAAGAGAAGCACCCTCATCTCGGGCCGAGCGCGAGCTTGAACGAAGGCCACTGGGAGGTCGCCTACTTCGAAGGCGGGAAGGAGCTGGCGCTGGTCCTGGTCGATCGCCACAGCGGCGAGGTGACCGAGTCGTGGACCGGCTACCAGGTCAGCTGGAAGATGGCGCGGGGGTATTCGGGCGCCTTCGGTCGCAAGCTCAATGCGCCCTACGTCTTCATCCCCCTCTGCCTGATCTTTCTCGTCGGACTGGTCGACTGGCGCCGCCTCCGTCGCGTCGCCAACCTCGACCTGCTGGTCCTGCTCGGCTTCGGCGTCTCCCACTATTTCTTCAACCGCGCCGAGATCGGCGTCTCGGTCCCGCTCGTCTACCCGGTGCTCATCTACCTGCTGGGGCGCAGCCTCTGGATCGGGCTGCGGGGGAGGGGGGAGGGGTTGCGCCCGGTCTGGCCGGTCGCCTGGATGATCGTCGCCGCCCTCTTCCTGATGGGTTTCCGCGTCGGCCTCAACGTCGCCGACGCCGGCGCAGTCGACGTCGGTTACGCCGGTGTGGTCGGGGCGGACCGGATCACCCACGGGGAACCGATCTACGACAACTTCCCCGACGACATCTCCTCCGGCGACACCTACGGCCCGCTCAACTACCTCGCCTACGTCCCCTTCGAGCTGGTCTGGCCCTACTCCGGCGAATGGGACGACCTCCCAGCCGCCCACGCCGCCGCCGTTCTCTTCGACGTAGCCGCCTTCATCCTGCTCCTCCTAATTGGCACCCGCATCCGCCCCGGCCCCGAGGGCCAACGCCTAGCCGCAACCCTCGCCTTCGGCTGGGCCGCCTACCCCTACACCGCCTACGTCCTCGAGTCCAACTCCAACGACTCCCTCGTGGCCGCCCTTCTCCTCGCGACCTTGCTTTTAGCTGCCAAACCTCTGGCCCGCGGCGCATCTCTCGCCGCAGCGACCTGGGCGAAGTTTGTCGCCGCACCTCTCGTCCCGATGTACATGACCTACAGCGGCGGCCTGAGTTCGGCCGGGGGTGTCCGAGCACGCCCCCGCGCGCAGGACACCCCCGGCCGCCCAGCGCTTCTGTTCATCTTCGCTTTCCTACTAGTGACTGCCCTAGTCCTGGCTTGGCCCCTAATCAACCCAGGCCTAAGCACCTTCTACGACCGCACCATCGCCACCCAAGCCGGCCGCAACTCCCCCTTCAGCATCTGGGGCCAACTCGACTCCCTGGAACCCCTCCGCCTAGCCCTGCTGGCAGCCCTGGGAGCACTGGCCCTCCTCTTCGCCGTGGTCCCGAAGAACAAGTCCCTGGTCCAACTAGCCGCCCTCTCGGCCGCCCTGCTGATCCTGCTGCAGCTGACCCTCCACCACTGGTTCTACCTCTACATCGTCTGGTTCTACCCGCTGCTGCTCATCGCGCTGGCAGCATCACCTGCTCGAACGAGTCCGCCAGACCGCGATCGTTCACCTCGACAAGCGCTCCCATCACCCAGACGTCCTCTTCGGCGGTTTCGAACCGGGTCGGCATCTGGGTGATCAGCGAGCGCAGCGCCTGCTCGGGCTTCACCCCGAGGACGCTGGTGCGGGAACCGGTCATGCCGACGTCGGAGACGTGGGCGGTGCCGCCGGGGAGGACGCGGCCGTCTGCCGTGGGAACGTGGGTGTGGGTGCCGAAGACGGCGGCGACGCGGCCGTCGAGGTGCCAACCCATCGCCACCTTCTCGCTCGAGACTTCGGCATGGAAGTCGACGATCGCGACGTCCTGCTCGTGGTGGCCGAGGATCGAGTCGACGGTGTCGAAGGGGGAGCGGGCGACGCGCAGGCCGACGCCGCCGCTGAGGTTGATCACCCGCACGCGCACCCCGCCCACCTCGACCACGGTGTGGCCGCGGCCGGGGTTGCCCTGCGGGTAGTTGGCCGGGCGGATCACCCGCTCGCTGGTTTCGAGGAACTCGTAGGCCTCGCGGTGGCGGTAGGCGTGGTTGCCGGTGGTGATCACGTCGGCGCCGGCGCCGAAGAGGTCGTTGGCGGTGCGCTCGGTGATTCCCATGCCGCCGGCGGAGTTCTCGCCGTTGACGATCACCAGGTCCGGCGAGTGGAGCTCGCGCAGCCGCGGCATCGTCTCCCGCAGCCCCTGCCGGCCGGGGCTGCCGACCACGTCGCCGATGAACAGGACCCTCATCCTGCGTTGACCCTATCTGCGAGATTGGGTCGAGTGGGAGATCGGGAGGAGAGGGAAGCGATCCTGGCACGGGCGCTGCGCTACCCCTACGAGGTCCCGGCGCGCTCCTACCTCTTCCGCGACGGCACCGCCCTGGAGCTGCCGGAGGAGCCGGACCTGACGGGGCGCCAGCCGCTGCTCGCCTACGGTGCCAACGCGGCGGCCGAGGCGCTGGCGCGCAAGCTGGCGTCGCTACCAGGAGCGGAGCTGCCGGTGCTGCAGGCCGAGATCGAGGGCTACGACGTCGTCTACTCGGCCCACGTCTCCCCGTACGGAGCCGTGCCGGCGACGCTGCTGGAGAGCCCGGGCACCACGGCGCCTGTGTTCGTCATCCACCCGACTCCCGAGCAGCGAGCTCTGCTCACCGCGACCGAGCCGAACTACGACCTGGTCGAGGTCGAGGGCATCGTCGCCTACCGCGGCAAGTTCGGCCCGCTCTCGCTCGACGGCTCGCCGGTGGCGTTGGCCACGGTGAGGTCTCAAGGTCGCACCCTGCCGGAGCTCGACGAGCCGGCGGTACTCGAGCGCGTCCGCGCTCATGTCGCTCCCGAGCTCGACCTGGAGGAGTTCGTCGTCGCCTGCGTGGAACGCGGCGGGATCAGACCGCTGCGAATCGGCGCAGAGCGACCCGGGCGATAACTCCGTAGGCGACGAACAGCACCGCCAGGTGGAGCAGCGGGCCGCCGATCCCGGGACCGGCCTCGTCCAGCGCGGCGGTGATCGCCTGCAGCGCCGGCTTGAAGGGGAAGAGGGCCGTGAGGTATCGGATCGCGTCGAAGGCGGCGGGGCTGACGGCGCCGGAAGGGACCAGCGAGAGGAAGGCGATCGGCAGGGTGACCATGAAGGCGAGCAGCGAGACCGCCCGCACCTCCCGCGCCGCCGCCCCGAGCGCCGCCCCGGCCGCTCCGAGCGAGGCCGCGGCGACGAGGATCGCCGCCAGCCAGAGGCCGATCCGGCTCAGTTCGAGCGGGACGAAGAACCGCATCCCGACCAGCATCAAGAGGGTGACGACGAGCCCGACCGCAACCCCGAGCAGGACCTTCTCGGCGAGCAGGCCGCCGGTCGAGACGAGGCCCCGGGTCAGCCGCGGGAAGGCGTTCTCCTCGCGCTCCAGCGCCAGCGACCCGGCGACGAGGAGGACGACGACGAAGGCGAGGGTGAGCGTCGCGGCGACGGCGATCGCGAAGATTTCCAGCGGCGGGCTCTCGCCGCCGACCACCACCTTGTCGACCGCGATCGGCTGGGCGAGGCGGTCGATCAGCGGCTTGGCGACGTCGAGGTTGTCGCGCGCCTGCGAGGCGAACCCGGTCACTTCCCGCAGCGCGGGCCGCAGCTGCGGCGGCAGCGCCGGCGTCACCGATTCGAGAATCCGCGCGCTCGCCTGCAGGCCGAGGATCGGGATCGATTCCCCGAGCAGCTCGAAGCGCCCGCCGTTGACGATCAGGTCGAGGTAGCGCCCGCCTTCGTTGCCGATCCGCCGCGCGATCGCCAGGTTCGCCTGGGCCAGCAGGGTGGTGATCCGGTCGTCGACCAGTTCCGCCTTGACCGCGTTTTCCTCGTTGACGAGGACTTCGACTTCCGGCACGCCCGGGGTCAGGGTCGAGAGCGAGTTGATCTTGTTGACGAGGTTGGCGGGCAGGATCAGGGCGGCGAGGACGTCGCCCGACTCGACCTTTTCCCGTGCCTCTTCGCGGTCGGAGACGAAGACGCACTCGACCCGGTGGCAGATCCGGTCCTTGACGTTGGCCTTCGGCAGCTGTTGACCACCGACGTTGATCCGGGTGTCCGGTGGCACTTCGTTGAGGAAGGCGACCCGCGGGTCCTCCGGCCCGCGCGAGATCGCGAAGCCGACGAGGACCGCGATCAGGATCGGGTAGAGGACCAGCAGCACCGCCTGCAGCGGCGAGCGCCGGAGGATCTGCAGGTCCTTGATCAGCAGCCAGCGCACGCCCCGCATCAGTGCCCCCGGTGGTGCAGGTAGGCGACGAAGGCGGTCTCGAAGTCGCGGTCGGCGGCCTCGGGCGCCTCGCGGCGGACCGCTTCGCGCAGCGCTGCCGGCGCCCCGTCGAAGAGCGCCTCGCCGTCGGCGAGGACCAGCAGGCGGGCGCCGTAGCGCTCGGCCTCCTGGATGTCGTGGGTGGAGAAGATCACCGTCGTGCCGCGCTCGGCGAGCCGGGAGACGAACTCCCAGAGGCGCGCCCGCTGGCGCGGGTCGAGGCCGACGCTGGGCTCGTCGAGCAGCAGCACCGCCGGCCGCGAGAGCAGCCCGATCGCGATGTTGATCCGCTGCTGGTTGCCGCCGGAGAGGCGGGCGACGATCTCCTCGCGCCGCTCGCCCAGGCCGGTCAGCTCGAGCATCTCCTCGGCCGAGGCGCGCGGGTCCTCGTGACCCTCTAGGCGGGCGAAGAGCAGGAGGTTCTCCTCCACGGTCAGCCGCCGGTAGAGCGCCGCCTGCTGCGGCACCCAGCCGACCTCGCCGTTGGGGGAGTCAACCTGGCCCTCGTCCGGCTTGGAGATCCCGGCGAGGATCGAGAGCAGCGTCGTCTTGCCGGCGCCGTTGGGCCCGATGATCGCCACCCGCTCCCCCGGCCCGGCCGCGAGGGTGACGCCGCGCAGCGCCTCCCGGCTGCCGAAGCGCTTGACGACGTTCCTGGCCTCCACGGCGGGCACGCTACTGCCCCTTCCCTAAACTCGGCCCCGATGCCGTTCCCCGCAACCCGCATGCGCCGCCTGCGGCGCACCGACGCGCTGCGCGGCCTGGTCCGCGAGACCGAGCTCTCCCCGGCGCACCTGATCCAACCGGCCTTCGTCGTCACCGGCGAGGGCGTGCGCGAGGAGGTGCCCTCGATGCCTGGGATCGAGCGGCTTTCGATCTCGAACCTGGTCGAGGAGGCCGGCGAGATCGCCGCCGCGGGGATCGGAGCGCTGATGCTCTTCGGCATCCCCGGCCTCAAGGACGATTTCGGCTCCGGCGCCTACGACGACGAGGGCGTGGTTCAGATGGCGGTGCGGGCGCTGAAGGAGGCCCATCCCGACCTGGTGGTGATGACCGATGTCTGCCTCTGCGAGTACACCTCGCACGGTCACTGCGGCGTGATGCGTGAGGGCAGCCGCGAGGTCGACAACGACGTCAGCGTCGAGCTGCTGGCGAAAGCCGCGATCTCCCACGCCGAGGCCGGTGCCGACGCGGTTGCTCCGAGCGACATGATGGACGGCCGGATCGGCTCGATCCGCTACCAGCTCGACGAGGAGGGCCACCCCGACGTGCCGATCGTCGCCTACAGCGCCAAGTACGCCTCCGCCTTCTACGGGCCTTTCCGCGACGCGGCCGAATCGACGCCGGAGTTCGGCGACCGGCGCGGCTACCAGATGGACCCGGCCAACGCTGCCGAAGCGGTGCGCGAGGCCGAGCTCGACCTCGACGAGGGTGCCGACATCCTGATGGTGAAGCCGGCCCTCCCTTATCTGGACGTGGTGCGCCGGGTCAAAGAGGCGACCGGCGCCCCCGTCGCTGCCTACCACGTCTCCGGCGAGTACTCGATGCTGAAGGCGGCCGCCGCCAACGGCTGGATCGACGAGCGCGCCGCCGTGGTCGAGGCGCTGACCTCGATCCGCCGCGCCGGCGCCGACGCGATCGTCACCTACTACGCGAAGGAGGCGGCGGCATGGCTTCGGTGAAAGTCCCGCAGTCGAAGGCGCGCAGCCGCAAGGGCGGCTCGGCGATCCCGCTCGACGAGACCGACAAGCGGCTGATGAACCTGCTGCAGTCGAACTTCCCGCTCGACCCCGAACCGTTCGCGCTCGTCGCCGACGCGGCCCAGCTTGAGCTGGACGACGTCCTCGGCCGCACCCAGCGCCTGCTCGACGGCCGGATCATCCGCGAGATCACGCCGATCTTCGACACCCGCGCGCTCGGCTACGAGTCGATGCTGGTGGCGGCGAAAGTCGACGCCGAGCACCCGCAGCGGGCGGCCCAGATCGTCAACTCCCATCCCGGCGTCTCCCACAACTACCTGCGCACGCACGAGTTCAACCTCTGGTTCACGATCGCCACCCCGCCCGATTCCGAGCTCGGCCTGCGGGGGACGCTGGACGCGTTGATGGCGGAGACCGGGGCGGAGTCGATGCGGGAGCTGCCGACCCTGACCCTGTTCAAAATCAACATGAACCTGGAGATGGAGAAGGGGACCGAGGCGCTGGCCGCGCCGGTCGAAGCGGCGCCGCCGCGCGAGCTGGAAGCGCAGCCCTACGACGAGGACGACATCGCCCTGATCCGCGCCCTACAGGGGCCGATGGAGGCCGTTGCCCGTCCCTACGACGCCGCCGCCGAGGAGCTCGGCATCTCGACCGAGGAGCTGCTCGACCGCCTGGCCGGAATGATCGACCGCAAGATCCTGCGCCGTGTCGCCGCGATCCTCTTCCACCGCCGCGCCGGCTTCTCGGCCAACGGGATGGGCGTCTGGAAGGTGCCGGAGGAGGACATCCTCGAGGTCGGCGGTCGCATGGCCTCCTACCGCGGCATCTCCCACTGCTACCAGCGGCCCACTTATGAAGACTGGCCCTACAGCGTCTTCACCATGG
This sequence comes from Solirubrobacterales bacterium, assembly GCA_035688955.1. Classification (GTDB taxonomy): domain Bacteria; phylum Actinomycetota; class Thermoleophilia; order Solirubrobacterales; family 70-9; genus VAYN01. The sequence continues at coordinate 43,406 of DASSMJ010000019.1, forward strand.
CCCACGGCCGCTCGAAGGAGGAGTGCGACGCGATCCTCGACAAGATCGCCGAGGAGTGCGGGATGGGCCCGGACGATCGTGCCACCCTCTACTCCTCGACCGAGTACAAGAAGATCCGCCTCCATTACTTCACCGACGACTACGCCCGCTGGGAGGCGGAACATTCATAAAGACGCGCCGCCCATAGGCGGCGCTTCGCGGGTTGACCCTCGGGCCTTTGCGCGAGCGCAGGAGGTCCTGCCGGGGGGCGTGAACTCGCCCGTGCGGGCGATGCGCCAGATCGGTCGCGACCCGATCTTCATCGAGCGCGCCGAAGGCTGCCGCCTCTTCGACGTCGAGGGCAACTCCTACGTCGACTGGATCGGCTCCTGGGGGCCGATGATCCTCGGCCACGCCGAGCCGGCGGTCGTCGCGGCGGTGATCGAAGCGGCGAAGCGCGGCACCAGCTTCGGCGCCGCGACGCTGGCGGAGGTCCAGCTCGCCGAGGAGGTGGCGGCGCGCTTCCCCTCGGTGGAGATGGTGCGGATGACCAGCTCCGGGACCGAGGCGGCGATGAGCGCGGTGCGGCTGGCGCGGGCGGTGACCGGCCGCGAGGTCGTCGTCAAGTTCGCCGGCGCCTACCACGGGCACTCCGACGGGCTCCTTGCCGACGCCGGATCGGGGCTGGCGACGCTGGGGGTGCCGGGCAGCCCGGGGGTCACCGCGGCGCAGGCGGCGGCGACCGTGGTGGTGCCGTGGAACGATCGCGAGGCGGTCAGCCGAGCACTGACCGAGCACGAGGTCGCGGCGCTGCTGGCAGAGCCGATCGCGGCCAACATGGGAGTGGTCCCGCCCGAGGAGGGCTTCCTCGAGTTTCTCCGCGAGGAGACCCGGTCGACGGGGGCGCTGCTCGTCTTCGACGAGGTGATCACCGGCTTCCGGGTCGCCCGCGGCGGCGCGCAGGAACTGCTCGGGGTCGAACCGGACCTGACGGTGATGGGCAAGATCATCGGCGGCGGCCTGCCGGCGGCGGCTTACGGCGGCCCGCGCGAGCACATGGAACGGATCGCGCCCGCCGGCGACGTCTACCAAGCGGGGACGCTCTCCGGGAACCCGCTTGCGGTCGCGGCCGGACTGGCGACGCTGGAGCAGCTCGACGCCGCCGCCTACGAGCGACTGGGCGCCCTGACCGATCGCCTCGCCGGCGGCTTCGAGCAGCTCGCGGCCGACCGCCCCCTGCAGGTCGCCGCGGCCCCCGGCCTGGTCACCCTCTTCTTCAGCCCCGCCCCCGTGGTGGACTTTGCCACCGCGACCGCCTGCGACGTTGAGGCCCACGCCCGCTTCTGCCGGGCGCTGCTGGAGCGCGGCATCTACCCGCCCCCGGCCCAGTACGAGGCCTGGTTCGTCTCCCTCGCCCACGACGAGGCGACGATCGACCAGACTCTGGAAGCAGCGGCGGAGTCGCTGGACGAGGCGCTGCGGTGAACGCCCTCCAAGCGCTCGCCGACCAACTGCGGGCCGAGGACACGCCGATCTCCCCCCATGTGGTCGACCCGGCCGGGCCACCGCAGTTGGGTGACCTCGCCGGCGACCAGCACGCCTTCGTCGTCGAGGCGATCCGCGAGGGCTACCTGCTCCATTACGAGGAGCCGCGCCTGCTCGCCGGTCACGATTCCGACCTCGCCCTGCTCGCCGGCGACTACCTCTACGCTCTCGGCCTCGACCGCCTGGCCGCCTTAGAGGACACCCGCGCCGTCGCCATCCTCTCCGACCTGATCAGCACCTGCGCCCGCCTCCAGGCGGAAGGGGAAACCGCCCAGATCGAGAACCTCTGGCGCGAAGCCGCCGAGCGAATCGGCGCGGCCACCGGTACCCACCCCTGAAATGCTAGAGCCGCCTAAAAGGCGGCTCCAACGGCCCGTCGACGAAACAACGGGGGGGTTGTGTTTGAAGGGTACAAAACATCGCCCTACCAGGAGGCTGGTTTCTCAAGCAGAGTTCCCTGCCGCGACTGCAATTTCGAAGGGAATTGAGCCTGCTCCACGTGCTTTGCCCTCATCTGGATGAAAGAAGCATTGGCAGGCAACGGATCTGGAGAAAGAGCCTTGTTCCGCCGCTTCCCGGGCCGCTTGAGAACTGGATTGATGATGGTGAGGGGGAGGCCAAGGCGGGTCCGAACGATCTCCACCGGCATCTTGAGGTCGCCGTCGTTGGAGATCAGAACGCCATGCTCAAAGCGCCGCTCGAACGCGTGAGTCAGCATCAACGACGCAAGGTTGACGTCGGTTCCCTTCTCCTCGAAGGTCGACACCGTCCGTCGCGGCCGCTCGCCCGGAGTTGGATCGACCAGGGTGCCGGCTACCCGCTTGGACAAGAAGCGCCCGTAATAGATCCTGAGGTTGGGAATCGTCAGAAGGGCCCGGTGGTAGCTGCGTTGAAGATCCTGGCTACGGGGGTTGAGAGGATCCTTCTTCAGGTTCGCCGTGCAGTAGGCGATCTCGACGATCTCGTCATTCGGCAGCAGCCGCGAGCACAGCGCTCCGAGGTCGAGCCACTTGCGGCCCGGCCCCCGGCAGGCGCCGTAGTAGAGGTTGAAGCCGTCGACGTAGACAATGGTGCGCACTTGGGGAGGTAAGGGCGGGGGAGGTCTCGAATCTCCCCCCGTGCTCGCCCGCGAGACCGCACCGCCCGGCCCTTTTGCCCAGACTCGGCGGACTGTGACGCAAGTCACAGCCCCTAATCAATAGACTTCAGCTTCCTACGCGAACCGATTGTGGCTGACGACGCGAAACAGGTAAACGGAGCCGAGGAGGCCCCCATCAGGGAGCGGGTAAAGCCCGACCCTCCCGGCTATTTCGAGGGCGAGTCGATGACCCGCCGTCGCGTCTTCACGGTCGCGTCGCAGGCGCTGGGTGGAGTGGCCGCCGCCGGGATCGTGCTGCCGGCTGTCGGCTTCGCCGTGGCGCCGATCTTCCACCGCGGCAAGGAGCGCTGGGAGATCGTCGGCCCGGTCTCCGACTTCGTCGAGGACACCTACCGCCAGGTCGTCTTCACCGAGACCGAGGGGATCGGGGACGCCGGCAAGACCACCGCCTACGTGCGGAAAAGCTCGAAGGACCTGGGTGAAGAAGCGGGCAAGTTCGTCGCCGTCTCCAACCGCTGCGCCCACCTCGGCTGCCCGGTCCGCTTCGTCGAGGCCGCCGGCAACTTCATCTGCCCCTGCCACGGCGGCGTCTACGACTTCCAGGGCAAGCGGATCGGCGGCCCGCCGGTGCGCCCGCTCGACCAGTTCCAGACCCGGGTCCGCAAGGGCCAGGTCGAACTCGGCCCACGCTACAGCGTCACCTCGCAGATGGAGCCGGTCCGCGCCCGCGACCCCGGCGAGTTCACCGGCGGGATCTGGGAATACCTCTACCCGCCGCGACCCTCTACCTTCCCGGCGCCCTGATGCCGAGCTTCCCGAAACCCAAGATCCCGGACGCGGTCGTCCCGCCGCCCCTGCGCAAACCCGCCAAGCCGGGCAGCGGCGGCACCCCCAAGGGACAGGCTCCCTCCGACCTCAAGACCGCTCCGCCGGAGCGCCAGAGCCACGGCGACAAGCTGCTCGAGCGCGGCAAAGAGGCGCCGATCGACGCCCTCGCCTGGGTCGACCAGCGGCTCGCCGCCAGCGGCTTCCTCACCGGCATGCTCTTCCGCAAGGTGCCGAAGGGGACCAACTGGTTCTACACGCTCGGCTCGGCGACGCTCTTCGCCTTCGTCGTCCAGGCCGTGACCGGCGTCTTCCTGGCGATGTACTACACGCCCTCGGCCACCCAGGCCTACGCCTCGATCGCCCACATCAACAACGACGTCCCGCTCGGCCAGTTCGTGCACGGGATGCACAAGTGGGGATCGAGCCTGATGGTGATCCTGATCTTCCTCCACATGGGCCGCACCTTCTTCTTCGGCGCCTACAAGTACCCGCGCGAGCTCAACTGGGTGATCGGCGTCGTGCTGCTGATCCTGACGATGACGATGGCCTTCACCGGCTATCTGCTGCCGTTCGACCAGCGCTCCTTCTGGGCCTCGATCGTCGGCATCAACATCAACGGCACCGGCCCGGTCGTGGGCCCGTATCTGAGCGACTTCCTCCGCGCCGGTCCGGAGCTGGGCGCGACCACGCTCTCCCGCTTCTACGCGATCCACATGCTGCTGGTGCCCGGGGCGATCATCGCCCTGATCGGCGCCCACATGTACCTGGTGGTCAAGCTCGGCACCACGGCGCCGCCGTGGGTCAAGGCGCAGCGCCCGAAAGGCGCCTCGCCGCTCGCCCAGCTCGACGCCGGCGCCAACGGCAACGGCCGCGTCAACGGAGCGGGCCACACCAACGGCGCCCCGACCAGCGGTGAGGGCAACGGAGGCTCGGCCGCATGAAGGCACAAGATAAGCAGGCGTATCTCGAGGAATACGAGCTTCTGAAGAAGAAGGGGAAGCCGTTCTTCCCCTACGCGGTGATGAAGGACTCGGTGATGGCGCTGATCGTCGTCGCCGTGGTGATCGCGATGTCGCTGATCCTCGGCGCCGAGCAGGGGCCGAAGGCCGACCCGACCTCGACCACCTACGTGCCGCGCCCCGAGTGGTACTTCTTCTTCCTCTTCGAGCTCCTGCGCGTGATCAAGCCGCCGGAGCTGGTCCCGATCGCGACGATCGGGATCCCGACCATCTGCATGGTCCTGCTGCTGCTGCTGCCGTTCTACGACCGCAACCCGGAGCGCCGCCCGGAGCGCCGCCCGATCGCCACCACGGCCGGCTGCATCACGATCATCGCCATGGCCTACCTGACTTACCTCGGCGCCACCGGCGGCTCGCCGACCGAGATCGACATGAAGGTCGCGCCGCAGTACGAGCAGGGCAAGGAGGTCGTCGCCGGTTCCGGCTGCCTCGCCTGCCACAAGCTCGGCGAGAACGGCAACAACGGCCCCGGACCGGAACTGACGCACATCGCCGCCCGGATCCCGCGGGCTGCGATCATCCGCTCGGTAGAGATCGGCCCGGGCATCATGCCCTCTTTCCGAGAACTGCCGCCGCAGAAGATCAACCAGCTCGCCGACTTCCTTTCCTCGCTCGATTAGCACCGGGCGGCCGGGGCCAGGGCGGGGAGCCCTGAATCCCATGGACACGATCAACGACAACCGCCAATCGCCGGATTTCGCCGGCCAGGTCAACCGCATGTTCGACCGGGTCGCGGGGCGCTACGACGCGCTCAATTCGCTGATGACGGCGGGCCTGCACCACCGCTGGCGTGAGCGGGCCGCGGCGGAGAGCGGCCTCGGCCCTGGTGAGGCGGCGCTGGACATCTGCTGCGGGACCGGTGACATGTCGCTGGAGCTGGCCAGGCAGGTCGCCCCAGGGGGCCATGTCGTCGGCTGCGATTTCTCCGAGCCGATGCTGGACCTGGCGCGGGAGAAGGCGGCGGAGCGTGGGGCCGAGGGGGTGCGCTTCGAGTGGGCCGACGCGCTCGAGCTGCCCTACGACGGCGAGCGCTTCGACGCGGTCACCGTCGGCTTCGGCGTCCGTAACCTCGCCGACCTCGACCGCGGACTGCGGGAGATGGCGCGAGTCCTGAAGCCGGGAGGCCGTGCCGTGATCCTCGAGATCACCCAACCGACTCGGCCGCCGCTCTCGACCTTTTACTCGCTCTGGTTCGACCGGATAGTGCCACTTCTCGGCGCCTTCTCCAGCAATCCCGAGGCCTACTCCTACCTGCCGGAGTCGGTGCGGAGCTTTCCCACCCCCGCCGGCCTGGCGGAGAAGATGGATGCCGCTGGCTTCGAGGGGATCCGCTACACGGTGCTCGCCGGCGGGATCATCGCGATCCACTCCGCCAGCCGCCGGTGACCCGACCTTCCTCGGTTCCGCCGCCGGTGACGGCGGTCCTCGACGCCTCCAGCCGCTGGCTGCCGGCCCGCCTCGGCGAGGTGGAGGAGCTGCTGCGCCGCGCGGTCGGCGACCCCGGCGAGCTGCTCGGCGAGGACGCGGCCGCCACGCTCGAAGCAGGGGGGAAGAGGCTGCGGCCGATGCTTGTTCTGCTTTGCGCGGGGCCGGACGGGAGCGCCGTCGCGCTGCGCGCCGCCGCCGCGATCGAGCTCGTCCATATGGCAACCCTGGTCCACGACGACGTCCTCGACGAAGCTCCGCTTCGCCGCGGCCTGCCGACCGTGGCCGCGGCGTCGGGGCACGAGCGCGCCGTCGCCACCGGCGACCTGCTCTTCTCCCGCGCCTTTGCCCTCCTCGCCGAGGCCGGCGACGCCCGCGCGGTCGCGCTCCTCGCCGATGCTTCCGTCGCCCTGGCCCGCGGCGAGCTGGCTCAGCGGCAGGATGCCTTTGACCTCTCGATCGGCGAGCAGCGCTACCTCGACCGCTGCCGGTTGAAGACGGCGCGGCTGTTCGAGTGCGCCTGCCTGCTCGGGCGCGACGACGAGGAGCTGCGGGAGTTCGGAGCCGGCGTCGGCCTCGCCTTCCAGCTGCTCGACGACGTGCTCGACGTCAGCGGCCCGCCGGAGCGCACCGGCAAGGCGCGCGGCACCGACCTGCTCGACGGCACGATCACTCTGCCGCTGATCGAGGCCGCCGCCGGCGACCCCGGCATCCGTGAGCTCGACCTGCAGGCGCTCGACCCGGCCTCGGCCGAGGCCCTCTGCGATCGCATCGCCGCCACCGGGGCCTTGGAGCGGGTGCGGGCACGGGCGCTGCAGATGGTCGCCGAGGCCAAGCAGTCGCTGGAGCGCAGCTCGTTCGCGCCCGAACAGCGGCAGCTGCTGGCGCTCGTCGCCGACGGCGTCGTCCAGCGCTATAGCTGAAGGCGCCTTTCCTAACCGTTGGCAAGGAAAGGCGCCACGCGCCTCACGCTTCTTGCTCGGTGGGGCGGACCAGGATCTCGTTGACCGCGACGTGCCGCGGCCTGGTCACCACGTACTCGATCGCGTCGGCGATGTCCTCGGCGCGGAGCACCTCCATGTCCTCGAACCGCTTCTCGATTTCGTCTTTCACCTCAGGCCGGTTGTGGCCCTGCAACTCGGTGGCGACGGCGCCGGGCTCGACCAGCGCGATCCGCACGTGCCGCCGGGTTACCTCCTGCCGCAGCGACTCGCTGAAGGCGCCGACCCCGAACTTGGTCGCGTTGTAGACGCCGCTGTTGCGGCGGGCGATCCGGCCGGCGACCGAGGAGATGTTGACCATGTCGGCGACGCCTCGCTCGCCCTCGGCCGCCTGCAGCAGGTGCGGGATCGCCGCCTTGGCGGTGTACATGAGGCCGAGCAGGTTGACGTCGACCATCCGTTCCCATTCCTCCACCGGCGCCTCGAGCATCGGCCCGAGCAGCATCACCCCGGCGTTATTGACGAGGAGGTCGAGCCGGCCGAGCTCCTCGACCGTGCGGGTCACCGCTGCGTCCGCCTGATCGCAGTCGGAGACGTCGGCCTCGATCGGCAGGGCCGTGCCGCCGCTGCCGGCGATCTCCGACCCAAGCGCCTCCAGCCGCTCCGCGCGGCGCGCGGCCAGTGCCACCGACGCGCCCCGCTCGGCCAGGCGGCGGGCGGTCGCCTCGCCGATGCCGCTCGAGGCTCCGGTGACCAGGGCGACGGTTCCGGCGAGATCTCCTTGGGGGCTCACGCCCGGGCCTATACCCGGAAGTCGTCAACTCCGATCAATTCGCTTCAAACCGGCCGAATGTGATCCGGGGGCCGAGCCGCCTCGTTACCATGGGGCAAGATGCCAGGAAACATCGGACTTCCAGAGATCGCAGTCGTCCTCATCATCGCCCTGCTGGTGTTCGGGCCGAAACGGCTTCCGGAGCTCGGCCGCAGCCTCGGCCGCGGCATCCGCGAGTTCAAAGGCTCCGTCAGCGGCGACCACGACGATCGCGACGAGGCGGCCGACGCGGCCGAGGCGCCGAGCCTGCCGCAGTCGGAGTCGGCCAAGGTCCACGGCGACCCCGCCGACGCGGAGATCGTCCGCAACAAATCCACCTGAGGCTGAGCGAGGATGCCCCCTCGCGTCAAGGCGGTCGCGCATGAGGATCGCCTCACGATCGTCGAGCACCTCGACGAGCTGCGCACCCGGCTGATCGTCTGCATCGCCGCCTTTGGCGTGGCCCTCGCGCTCTGCTTCTGGCAGAACCACCTGCTGCTCGAAATCGCCCAGGGACCGCTGCCCGACGACCACGACCAGCTGATCACCTTCGGGGTGACCGAGCCCTTCACGACCACCCTCACGGTGGCCGCCTACGGCGCGGTCGTGCTTTCGCTCCCGGTCGTCCTCTGGCAGCTCTACGCCTACATCCTTCCCGCCTTCAGCCAGGCTGAGCGGCGGATGATCTGGCCGATCCTCCTGCTCTTCCCGGTCCTCTTCCTCGCCGGCGTCGCCTTCGCCTACTTCGTGGTGATGCCGGCCGCGGTCAACTTCCTGCTCAACTTCAACGACGGCCAGTTCAACATCCAGGTGCGGGCACGCGACTACTACAGCTTCTTCTCGATGACCGAGATCGCCTGCGGGCTGGTCTTCCAGATGCCGCTGGCAATCCTCGCCGTCACCCGGCTGGGCATCGTCCGGGTCGAGCAACTCAGCCAGAACCGGCGCTACGCCTATCTGGTGATCGCGATCGTCGCCGCGGCGCTGCCGGGGGTGGACCCGGTGACGATGCTCATTGAGATGGTTCCGCTGCTTGTTCTGTACGAGTTGAGTATCGTCCTCGCACGGGTCCTGGGGCGGCCAGGACGGAGCGGCGGGCTGGCTGAGCCCTCGCCGCAGGAGTAGGGAGAGACGAAGTGGCGCAAGGCAAGAACGAGCATCGGATGCTTTTCGACATCCGCGGACGGCGGAAAAACGTCGTCAGAGTCGTCTACGCGCTGCTGGCCGTGCTGATGGGACTGAGCCTCTTCCTCGTCGTCGGCGGCTTCAACCTCTCAGAACTCTTCTCGAACAACACCAGCAGCGGGGGCGAAGCCTCGAAGCCGTTCGAAGAACAGGCCGAACGGCTGGAAGTGAAACTGAAAAAAGAACCGGAAAACCCGGACCTGCTGGTCGCCCTGACCCGGGCGCAGGTCTCCGCCGGCAACAGCCTGCTCTCGCTTGAACCCAGCCAGGAGGACTACACGAACGCCCTCCAGCAGTACCGGCTGGCGAGCTCGACCTGGTCGGACTACCTCAAAACCACCGACGAACCGAACGCCGGCACGGCGCAGCTGATGACCTCGGCGCTGGTCGCCTTGACGGAAGGCTCGCGCACGGTGACCGAATCGCAGAGCAACCTGAACGCAGCGGTTGAAGCGCAGGAAATCGTTGCCAAACAGAGGCCGACCCTGAACTCGCTGACGACCCTCGCCCTCTACCAGTACTTCAACGGCGAAACGAAGGCCGCGGACAAGACCCGCGCGGAAGCGATGAAGAAGGCCGGCACCAAAGCCGAAAAAGAAGAAGTCAAAAAACAGCTCGACGAAGCGGAAAAAAACTCGCGCACCTACCAGCAGCAGATCAAAGCTGCCGAAAAAGCCGAAACCGAAGGTGCGAGCAAAGCCGGCGGGGGCAGCCCCGAAGGCTCGCCGAATCCCTTCGGCGGCGGACTCGGGACCGGCGGTCTCGGCGGATAGCTCCCGCCCCACCGCTGCACGGCACCCGAGCTCCAGACCTTCCTATACTTGCCCGTCCCCGGGCCGTTAGCTCAGTTGGTAGAGCAGGAGACTCTTAATCTCAAGGTCGTAGGTTCGAGCCCTACACGGCCCACTGATTCCGGGCGCGGCTACTTGTCCTGGCAGAACTTTTCGACGAGGCCGGAGATCCCCGTGCCGTCGGCGAAGGTGAAGGTGCCGTGCGTCTGCAGGACGTTGTCGCTGCAGCGGGCGGAGACGTAGCTGCGCCGCTGGCCGCCGGCGCGGTAGCGGCGACCGATCTTGACGTCGATGTGGGTCAGCGCTCCGAGGCCGCCGGCGAGCGGCGGCATCTCGATCCGCGCCCGATAGCGGAAGCCGCCGGTGAGCCGTTCGATCGGGACGACGATCGCGTGGGTCTCGATCGCCGGAAAGGTGAGGCGGGCGTGGAAGATCACGCTCGGGCCGGTGGCGAGGCGCGGCCCGTTGAAGATCGTCAGCGGCACCCGTCCTACAACCGCGCCGCCGGGCAGCGAGATCGCGGCGCCGATGTGCCCGGTGCCGACGATCGCCCCGGCGCAGATCTGCCGCGCTTCTTCGCTGCTCGCCTGCGCGACCTGCTCCGGCGCGCAGCTCGGCAGGCCGGCGACGCTGAGGCGGCCGTCGCGGTCGAAGTCGATCAGCGCCTGCCGCAGGGGCGAGGGCGCGCCTCCGCCTTTGGCGGAGATGTCGATGTGACCGCTGAAGTCGATCGGCGCGTATTGGCGACGCGGCAGCTTCTGCGGCTTGAAACCCCCGTCGGCGCGCAGGACGAGGTTGTTGACTTCGACCAGCGCTTCGTCCCCTGTCGCCGCCGGCGCGGCGACCGCCGCGACCAGCAGAACCGCCAACGTCGCCCGGATTACTTTGGGAAGTGGCACGGCGAGGTCAGGGTGACGGGGAAGAAGTCGCCGTTGGTGAAGCGCGCGGTCCCGTGGACCTGGAGGCGGCCGCCCGAGCAGTGGGCGTTGACGAAGCCGACCGTCTTGCCGCCGCGCTTGCGGGTCGCCCCGATCGCCGCTTCGGCCAGGGTGGGGGCGCCGAACCCGCCGGCGACTTCGGGCATGTCGACCTGGGCGCGGAAGCCGTAGCGGCCGGCGCTGACCTTTTCGATCTCGATCGGGACCAGCAGCGCCTTCGGCGCCGGCACGGTCTCGTAGCCGTGGGCGATCAGCGTCGGGCTGCCGCCCGACGGCGGCCCGTTGAAGATCGAGAGGGGGGACTTGATCGTGAACGGCGCCTTCCCCGGCATCGTCACCTCGGCCGTTCCCTGGCCGGTGCCGACCAGGGCGCCGGCGCAGCGCTTGCGCGCCTGCGAGGGCGTCGTCCCTTCCAGCTTCGCCATCGTGCAGACCGGCAGCCCCTTGGCGTCGACCGTCCCGTGTTTGTCGAGCAGGAAGATCAGCGTTTTCAGGGTGGGCGGGGTGGAGCCGTCGCGGGTGCCGACCCGGGTGACGCTGGTCAGGGTGATCGGGGCGTTGCCGTTCTTCGGCAGCTCCCGCGGCTGCATCGTCACCGTGGCGCTGACCCAGGTCTCGCCGACTTCGGCGGTGATCGCGTAGGCGGTCGCGGCGACGGAGACCACCAGGACGGCGGCGAGGGCGGCGGCTCTGCGGGCTCGGGTTCTCAAATCACTTCCCTTTGCATGGTTTGAACACGGAACCCTGCAAGAAGGTGCCGTCTTTGAACTGGAATTGGCCTTTGACCTGGAGACGGCCATCGGGGCAGCCGGCGTTGGCGTAGCTCAGGGTCTTCCCTTTGTACTTCCATTCGCGCCCGACCGAGAGCCGCGCGTAGAGGGGGATCCCGGCGCCGCCGGCGATCTTCGGAATTTTGCCGACGGTCTTGAAGCCGTAGCGGCCGGCGTTCACTTTCTCGATCTCGATCGGGACGACGAAGGTGGTCGGACCAGGCACGGTCAGGTGGGCGTGGGCGAGGATCACCGGGTTGCCGTGCTTCGGCTTCGCGTTGAAGAGGGTGATCGGCGAGGAGGCCGGGATCGGGCCTTGTTCGGGGAAGATCACGACAGCTTTGCCGAAGCCGGTGCCGACGATCGCGCCCGGGCAGAGCTTGCGCGCCTGCGCGGTCGTCGTCGCCTTGAGTTTGCCCTCGGTGCAGACCGGCAGGCCGCGGGTCTCGACTTCGCCGTGCTTGTCGAACCAGATCGTCACCGTTTCCAGCACCGGCGGGGGGGAGCCGTCTTCGGTCTCGATTTTGCCGAAGCCGTGCAGCTTGATCGGCGCGAAGCCGTGCTTCGGCAGCGTCTTCGGCGTGAAACCGCCGTCGGTGGTGATCACCAGATTCGACGCGTGCAGCACCAGCGCGGCCGCCGTACCGGCCGCGGCGAGCAGCAACACCCCCGCCAAGACATGCACCCTTAACAGAGTCTTCCGCACAAGATCCTCCCTCCCGTAGGCCTGTACCGCCAAACTACCAGCCGTGGGAAGGAGGATCGGCAGGAGGCGGGATCGCTCCCCGAGGAAGGGACCAAGGCACGACCAGCCTTGGCTGCTGCGCTATCCCCGCAGCGTGCTCGCGGTCGCCGCGGTGCTGCTGATCGGCCTCGGGGTGATCGGGACCGGGGTCGAGGATCACCTCGATCCGACGACGCTCGAGGTCCCGGGAACGGAATCGGCTCGCAGCAACCAGCTGCTCCGCGACCACTTCGGCGACACCGCCCCGTTCGCGATCCTGCTCCGCGGTCCCGCCGCCGCGATCGACGAACAGGGCCCGCGGCTGATCCGCGCCCTGCGACGTGACCCGCGCGTCACCACCCTCTCGCCCTGGGACCGGGGAGCGCTGGGGCCGCTGCGGCCCGCGCCCAACCGCGCCCTGATCCTCGCCGACTTCCACGTCAGCGTCAGGGACGCGGTCAACAAGAGCGTGCCGCACCTCGAACAGCTGCTGGAAGAAGAGATCCAGCCTCCCGTGCGCTCAACCCAGACCGGCTACGCCAGTCTCTCGCGGGCGATCCAGGAGGAGAACCTGAAGGCCAGCGAGCGCGGCGAGCTGCTCGCCTTCCCGTTCCTGCTGATCATCCTCCTGCTGGTCTTCCGCTCGCCGATCGCCGCGGCGATCCCCCTCGCCTTCGGCGCCATCACCGTGGTCGCCTCGCGGGGGATCCTCTACTTCTTCACCGGCTGGTTCGAGATCGACGCCTTCGCGATGACGGTCTGCTCGATGATGGGCCTGGCCCTGGGGGTCGACTACGCCCTGCTGATGGTCTCGCGCTTCCGCGAGGAGCTGGCCGGGGGTGCGGAGCCGATCGACGCGGCGCGGATCACCCGCCGCCACGCCGGGCGCACGGTGATGTTCGCCGGCAGCACGCTGCTGCTCTCGATGATCGTCTCGCTCTTCATCCTGCCCGGCTCGCTGCTGGCCTCGCTGGCGGGGACGGTCTGCATGGTCGTGATCCTCTCGATCGTCGTCGCCACGATCTGCGGGCCGGCGATCCTCACCTTGGTCGGGGCGCGGGTCAACCTCTGGCGGATCGGCGGAGCGCCGAAGGAGGGTCGCTCGCGCCTGATGGGCCTGGTCAGCGCCGCCCTGCGCAAACCGGCGCTGGCGGCGATCGCGATCGGCGCGATCCTGCTGCTGTTCGCCGCGCCGGCGATCGGCCTGAAGACGGGACCGCCGAGCCCCGAGCAGCTCTCGCAGGACGCGCCGGCGCGTCAGGACGCCGAACTCGTCGACAACGCGATCGGCCCCGGCTGGGACGCCCCCTTCCAGGTGGTGGCCGTCTCCAGGGAAGGCCCGATCACCGACGCCAAGTACATCACCGCGCTCGACGAATTCCAGAAACGGCTGTCGAAAACGCCGGGCGTTCAGGCTGTGATCGGGCCGGGGCAGGCGACCCACCAGGTCGACCGCCTGCAGAACCTCGGCAACGCGGTCCTCACCTCGAAGGGCAACTACGGCCCGGTCAAGCAGCTGGGCCGTCTCGGCCGCAGCCTCGCCGTCGCCGCCGGCGGGGTCGGGCAGCTGCGCGAAGGCATCTCCGAAGCGAGCAACGGCGCCGGCCTGTTGGCGCTGGGTGCGGGCCGCGCCGGCCGTGGAGCCGAGCTGGTCGCCAACGGGCTCGGCCGGGCGACCGAAGGCAGCGAACGGGCGATCGGGGCGCTGGATCGCTTCGCCAAAGGGGCCGAACGGCTTGCCAGCGCCGAGGGCACGGCGGAACTTGGAGCCCTGCAGATCAAGCTCGGCCTGCGCGACGGGATCATCCCGATCCTTCGCAGCAACGCCCTGCGGCGCTCGCGGATCGTCGAGCAGTCGCTGAACGAAGAGGGCAACGAAAAGCTGCCGGAACTGATCGCCCCCGCCAAAGATGCCGAAGCGAAGTTGAAGGAGGCGCTGGCAGGGCTGCAGTCGATGACCGTCGGCAAGGAAGACCCCAACTACACGGCGACGCTGGAAGCGGTGCGGCGCGCGACCGCCGCGGTGACCGGGGTCGACCCGATCTCCAACACCCCCTACGACCCCGACCCCAGCACCCCCGAGGTCGAGCCGTACACCGGCCTGCCGGCGGAACTGGCGGCGCTGCAGGAACGGCTGCTGAAAGACCTCTTCCACTCCGAACGGATCACCGACACGCTTGCCTCCGGAATCAACGAATTGAGCCGGATCGAGCGCGGGTCGGAGAAACTCACCGAAGGGTTGGCGAAACTGCGGCGCGGCGGCGAAAAGCTGGCCGACGGCGCCAACCGCCTGGCGAAGGCGTCGGAAACGCTGGGCAACGGGCTGTCGCGCCTCAGCGGCGGCGCCGAAGCGCTGGCTGGGGGGATCGACCGGCTCGACGACGGGGCCGAAGCTCTTGCCGACGGGCTGCTTGGCGGCGTTGAAGAAAGCGCGCCGCTGGAAACCGGCCTGCAGCGGGCGAGCGTGCAGGTGCTCTCCGGCCGGGCGCGGATCCGCAAACAGGTCACCCAGGTCGCCGACTCGACCCCCGGGCTGTTCAACTCCGGTTACTTCGTCCTCTCCGCCCTCGACGGGACGCCGCCGAAGACGCGCGCGGCGATCAGCGAAACGATCGACCTGCGCAAGGGCGGCCAGGCGGCCTCGATCCTGGTCATCTCCGATCACAGCTTCAACACGCCGGGCTCGATCAAGCTCAACAAGAAGCTGAACCGGGACGCCGGCGAACTCTCCGAAGACGCCGACCTCACCACCGGGGTGGCCGGCGGCGCCGCTCAGCTGAACGACTACAGCCGGGTCACCCGTGAGCGCATCCCCTGGGTCGTGCTGGCGATCACGATCGCCACCTTCCTGGTGCTGATGGTCGTGCTGCGGGCGGTGCTGCTGGCGGCGATCGCGGTGGCGCTCAACCTGCTCACCGTCGCCGTCGCCTTCGGCGTCCTCACCTTCCTCTTCCACATCCCCGACAGTTGGCCGCTCGGTGGGCACAACTACGTCGACGCGGTCGGGGCGACGATGATCTTCGGCCTCGTCTTCGGCCTCTCGATCGACTACGCGGTATTCCTCCTCAGCCGCATGCGCGAGCACTACGACACCCACGGCGACAACGCCGCCGCGGTCAACTTCGGCCTCGAGCGCACCGCCGGGGTGATCACCGGCGCCGCGGCGATCATGATGGTCGTCTTCATCGCCTTCGCCGGGGCGCCGATCGCCACCGTCAGCCAGCTCGGCATCGGCCTGACGATCGCCGTCCTGCTCGACGCAACCGTCGTCCGCATCGTCCTCCTGCCGGCGCTGATGCTGCTCCTCGGCGATCGCATCTGGTGGCTGCCGAAGCCGCTGGCGAAGGCGATTCCGAAATTCAGCGTCTAGGCAGGCGTCAGTTGCGGCGCGAGGGCGAAGGTTCGCGCGTGCTCAGCCCGTAGAACGTCTGCAGCGCCCCCCGCACCGCCTGCTGGTGGACCTTCTCGACCACACCCAAGTCCGCCAGCTTTCGCATGTGGTACGAGATCAGCGAGACCCCGAACTGCCCGTCGAACACGTGGTCGAGCTCCTTCGGCGAGAGCGGCTGATCGACCCAGATCAGCGCTTCGATGATCGCCACCTTGATCGGGTGGACTACTTGGGAAACCAACCATTCCCACTGAAAGTCAGAGTCGCCAGATGGTCGGTGCGCGTCGATTGGCGGACCGTTCCACAGGCAAAGGGACCGGTCAAGCAAGCGGCGCGGGTTACTCAAACACGCTGCATCATTCGCCCGAGGTGGGCGGGGGCGGCACAGGGCCGGTTCGCTCTCTGAAGTAACCCAGCTCAGCCACGATCACGGACCTCGGCTCCTCGCCGGTCTGAGCACACCGGTTGATCGCCTCGGTCTCGATCTCCATCATTCGGTCCCAGAAGCGCGCTTGTTCATCCGCAATTTCGTCGCGGCCCTGGGCATCGACGTTGAACCAGCGCTGGGCCAGGAATACCCGTGGATCGTTGTTCAAGTTGCCGGCCCAGAAGGCAGCCATTGCCTCCGCCATCATCTGCTGGAGGCAGAGCCCGGCGATGATCTGCCGCTGCTGGGGAGTCATTTCCGCGATTTCCTCGTCTGAGTAAAGGGGCATCTCTACCGCGCGGTAGTAGTGCCGGATCGTGTTGCGGACCTGCTCGGTTTTGGCCAGTTCGATCGAACCGCGCTCAACCAGCTCCTTGATGTGGTGAGCGACACGATTGGTCGGCTCGCCGATGATCCGAGCAACCTCGTCAGCGGTGAAGACACCTTCACTGAGGATCACCAAGGTGTGAACCCGGATGCGGTGGCCGACGGCGTAGGACACCACTTCCTCGATGGATTTACCTCCCCGCCCCGGCTTCACGTCCTCGGATTGCGGCATGTCCCCTCCTCGTTGCTGAGTATTTCTGCCCCAGTCAGCTCCGCCCGAGCATAAGACGGTACCACCAGGCGTCCTGCCACATTCAGCCTTCGCTGGATAGTGGAGCGCTCTTTAGCATTCTCGCTCTAGCGATAGCGCTGGAGCGAGAGGGAGGAGGTGAGGCCCGTGAAGATCGCCAAAGTTCCGCCTGCGATCGCGCTGCACATGGTCATGAAGCCGGCCTAGATCATCAAAGACCGGCCGGTCCCGTGTCGGCCGGCCGGTCTGTTGACGGCGTCAGGCTGCCTGCTTGCAGGTCTGGGTCGAGAGGGCGGTGAGGGATTGGCCGTCGCGGTAGGTGAAGGCGCCGCGGGCCTTGAGCTTCTTCGAGTTCGGGCATTTGGCGGAGACGAAGCTGCGGCGCTGGCCCTTGTAGCGCCACTGTTTCTTGATCGTCACCTGGAATTCCTTGAGGGCCCCGGAGCCGCCGGCCAGCAGCGGGATTTCGAGGTCGAGGCGGGGGCCGTAGCCCTGCTTGGCGTAATTGCTGACGGTGCCGACCAGGACCAGGGTGGTCTGCAGCGGGGTCGTGCCGTAGGTGTGGAGGATCACTACCGGCTTGCCCCCTTTTGGCTGGCCGTTGAAGGCGGTGACCGTCTGTTCGACGTCATAGACGCGGCTGCCGACGGGGAGCAAAGCGATTGCCTTACCGCCTCCGATTTTCGCCTTGCCGCAGACCTGTTCCGCTACTTCGGTCGATTGGCTCTGCAGTTTGGCGGGGTCGCAGGTCGGTAGCCCTTTAGTGAAGAGCACGGCGTTCTTGTCGAAGTCGATCGTGGCCCGGATTGCGGGGCTGGGGACGCCGTTGGCTGCGGTGGTCGACGTCGTCAGGGTGGTGACGCTGAGAGTCGCGGGGGTAAAGGTCTTCTTCGAAAGCTTCTTCGGGCCGATCAAGGAATCGATCGATTGGGTGTTGCCGTCGGGGCCGGAGACAACCGGGCCCGCGACTGCGGCGGCGGTTGCGATCGCGGCTACCAAGATGGCGATTCCGACGATCGAAAAAGGAACTCTTCGCATAACTCGCTCCTAGGGTCGAATTCGGCGGCGCCCCTCCCGTTTCCCAAACCGCTCCCAAGCCTCAGAGTAGCGCGTTGATTTCGAGTTAAGTACCTGCTCGCACGGGGCTTGGCAGGGACCCCCTCAAGTACGATCCTCCAGCCGTTCCACCGGGTCGGAGGGGCCGGGGAACCTGAAAGCAAGCAGACAATCAGTGGCTGCCAAACCCTTGAGCGAGGAGACTGGCCCGGCGGCTAGCCGGGGAACCACCCCTGCCCGCATCGCGGTGATCGTCGCCCTGGCGGTGGCGGTGATCGTTCTCGCAGTCGTTCTTTTCCGCGGTGGCGGCGGTCACAAGTACACCTTCGTCTTCGAGAACGCCGGCCAGCTCGTCCCCGATAACCAGGTTCTGATCGGCGGCTCCCCGGCCGGCACGGTCAACAGCATCGGGCTCACCGACGACAACCTGGCCGAGGTCCACGTCGAAGTCGACCAGGAGCTGCACGAAGGGACCACGGCCGCGATCCGCGCCACCTCGCTTTCCGGCGTTGCCAACCACTACGTCTCGATCAGCCCCGGACCGAACAGCAGCCCGGCGCTCGACGAAGGCGCCGAACTTGGGCTCGCCTCGACCACGACGCCGGTCGACATCGACCAGTTCTTCAACACCTTCCCGCCGCGCGTGCGCCAGGGCCTCGCCAACTTCATCAAGGGGAACGGGACCGCCTATTCCGGCCAGGGGGAAAACGCGAACGACGCCTACAAGTACTTCGGCACCGCCCTCAATCGGACCACCGCCTTTGCCCGCGAACTGAATGCCGATCAGCGCCTGCTCTCCCGCTTCGTCGTCAGCTCGGCCCGGCTCACCACCGCCGTCGCCGGGCGAGGCGAGCAGCTCTCGAGCGCGATCTCCAACGCCAACACCGCCTTCGACGCGATTGCCCGCGAAAACCAGGCCTTCGACGCCACCCTGCGGGAGCTGCCGCCGGTGATGCGGCAGACGAATACGACCTTCGTCAACCTGCGGGCGGCGCTCGACGACCTCGAACCGCTGGTCGAAACCGCCAAGCCCGCGACCAAGAACCTGGCGCCGTTCCTCGCCGAACTGCGCCCGGTCTTCCAGAAGCTTGTCCCCTTCACGCGAAACCTGCGGCTGGTCGTCAACCAGCCGGGCAACGGCAACGACCTCAACGACCTGCTGGCCACCCTGCCGCCGGTGCAGGAACAGGTCTCGAAGGCCTTCCCGCACTCCGAAGCGGCGATCCGCGCCTTCCAGCCGAACCTCAACTTCATCCGCGCCTACACGCCAGACCTCTTCAACGCCCTCGGGAAGTTCGGGCAGGTCGCCGGCTACTACGACGGAAACGGCCACTACGTGCGAACGGTGACCTCGGGGCAGAACCTCTTCCGCTACGACGCTTCGAGCGGCGAACTTGTCCCGATCAGCAAAGCCGAACAATTTAAGCCCTTCGAAAATGTCCGCACTCACCGTCGCTGCCCCGGCGGCGCCACCCAGCCAGCGCCCGACGGCTCAAACCCCTGGGTTGGCGGCGGCAGCGTCGACTCTTCCGAATGCAACCCCGGCGACGTGCCCCCCGGCCCATGATCAAGCGGCTGATACTCGCGGCAGCGGTGGTGGCGGCGATCGTCCTCGTCGTCCTGCTCGTCTCCGGCGGAGGCTCCTCCGACGGCTACCGGATCCGCGCCGTCTTCGACAACGGCGGCTTCATGGTCAAGGGCGAGCAGGTCCGGGTGGCCGGCGCCAACGTCGGCGAAATCGAATCGGTTGACGTCTCGATGCCGGGCGACGTCGTCGCCTACGACAACGGCAAGGCGGTGCGCAAACCCGGCAAGGCGATCATCGTCATGAACATCACCGATCCCGGCTTCCAGGACTTCCGCCAGGACGCCACCTGCCTGATCCGACCGCAGTCGCTGATCGGCGAGAAGTTCGTCGACTGCCGCCCGACCCTTCCCCGTGCGCCCGGGACCGAGCCGCCGCCGCCGCTGAAGCAGATCCCCGACGGGGAAAAGGGCGCGGGGCAGTACCTGTTGCCGCTCGGCAGCAACGGCACCAGCGTCGATCCGGACCTGATCAACGACATCCAGACCCTGCCCTACGCGCAGCGGTTCCGGCTGATCTTCAACGAACTCGGCGCCGGCCTCGCCGGCCGCGGCGAAGACCTCGAGGTCCTGGTCAAACGCGCCAACCCGGTGCTGCGGGACGTCGACCGCTTCTTCGGCATCCTCTCCGCGCAGCGCAAGCAGCTGGCGCAGCTGGCGAGCGACTCCGAAGCGATCCTCGGCCCGCTCTCGCGCGAGCGCGCCCACTTCGCCGGCTTCTTCGAGAACGCGGGCGCGGCAGCGCAGGCCAGCTCCGAACGGGGACCGGAACTCGAAGAAGCGCTGCAGAAGTTCCCCACCTTCCTGCGCGAATTCCGCAAGACGATGGTCAGCCTGAAGTCGTTCTCCGACGCCGGCGCGCCGCTGTTCGAAGACTTCGGCACCGCGGCGCCGTCGCTGACCGATGCGACCAAGACGCTGACCCCCTTCTCGGAAGCGCTGACCGTGTCGCTGAAGAGCCTCGGCGACGCCGGCGAAGCCTCCGGACCGATCTTCGTCGAAGCCGACCCGGTGATCCGCAAGGCGGGCGAGCTCGCGAAGTCCGGC
Source organism: Solirubrobacterales bacterium (assembly GCA_035688955.1). Classification (GTDB taxonomy): domain Bacteria; phylum Actinomycetota; class Thermoleophilia; order Solirubrobacterales; family 70-9; genus VAYN01. The sequence continues at coordinate 63,543 of DASSMJ010000019.1, forward strand.
GTTCCGTCGACCCGAGAACTCGCGAAATTGTTCGTAGACCTGGAAGAAACGGGGGGTTGGGACGGTCTGACCGAACTGATCTACACGACGACCGCCGCCCTCAACGGGTTCGACCAGTACGGCCACTTCGGACGGACCCGCGTGACCCTGTCGAACTGCACCGAGTACCAGGCGAACCGAAGCGGAAGCTCTGGTTGCGTCTCACGGTTCAGCGGGCCCAACCACCGGGATGCTGGAGCGTCCGCCGCAGCCAGCGCCGCTGCCGTCTACAGCCTGCTCCGCCAGAGGGTCGAAGAACGCAGCGGGGGGACCCTCGCGGGTGAGGGCCCCGCTGTCGGCGTAGGAGGCGGGGACAGCGTCGACGGTGAACCAGAAGCCGAAGCGGGGGTGGCCGAATCCTCGACGACCGGTAACGGCACCGAACCACTCCTCGACTACCTCCTCGGCCCATGAGAAATCGCAGCGGAATCAGCGGCGTCGCCAGCAGCCCGATCCTCGTCGGGGCGGTCACCGTCCTCGTCGTGATCGTCGCCGTCTTCCTCGCCTACAACGCCAACAACGGCCTGCCGTTCGTCTCCACCTACAACCTCAAGGCGCGGGTCCCCAACGCCGACGCCCTGGTCAAAGGCAACGAGGTGCGGATCGGCGGCGTCCGCGTCGGCGTCGTCAAGAAGGTGGTGCCGATCCAGCTCGAAGACGGCAAGGTGGCGGCCGAACTCTCGCTCAGCCTTGACAAGAACGCGGAACCGCTGCCGGTCGACTCGACGATCACGGTGCGGCCGAAGTCGGCCCTCGGCCTCAAGTTCCTCCAGGTCAGCCCCGGCGACTCGAACAAGGGGTTCAAGGCCGGGGAAACCATCCCGGTCACGGCAGCCACCCCCGAACCGGTCGACATCGACGAGTTCTTCGACATGTTCGACAAGCCAACCCGGCAGGCGATCCGCCAGAACCTCGCCGGCTTCGGCAACGCTCTGGCCGGCCGGGGCCCACAGCTGAACGAAGCGATCGGGGCGCTCCGCCGCGCTGCCGTCAGCGGCCAGCCGGTGCTGCGGAAGATCGTCGAACCGAGCAGCAACTTCGCCGGCTTCTGGCGGGCGCTGGAGGGCTTCTCCGCGACGGTGGCGCCGGTGGCGGAGACGCAGGCGAGCCTCTTCGTCGCCCTCGACAACACCTTTGGCGCCTTCGCCCGTGTCTCCCGTCCCTTCATCCAGGAAACGATCTCCAAGAGCCCGCCGACGCTTGACGAGGTCAACGCCGACCTGCCGGCGATCCGCCCCTTCCTGCGCGACACCGGCCGCTTCTTCACCGCGCTGCGGCCGGGCGCCCAGGCCCTGGCCAAGACCTCGCCGATCATCGCCGAATCGCTGCACGCCGGGGTGCCGGTCCTCAACGCCTCGCCGACCCTCAACGCGCAGCTGCAGCCGACCGCGGAAGCGCTGGTCGACTTCCAGGATTCTCCCGGCGTCATCACCGGCCTCGAACTGCTCACCGACACCAACCGGGTTCTGAAGCCGTCGCTGACCTTCATCGTGCCGAGCCAGACGGTCTGCAACTACTGGACGCTGAGCTTCCGTGACCTCGCCAGCGCCACCGGCCAGGGGAACAGCAACGGCAACTGGCTCCAGCTCATCTCGTACGGGCCGCCGGAAGGAACCAACAGCGAGAGCACGTTCGCGAGCGCCCCCGCCGACGAGGCGGGGAACCGGGCCAACCATCTTCATTTCAATCCGTTCCCCCGAACCGCCGCCCCCGGTCAGGAAGGCGTCTGCGAAGCGGGTAACGAGAAGTACATCCCGGGGCAGACGGTGGTCGGCGAAGCCCCGCTTTGGGGAACGACGACGGGCAAGGAAGGCAACGAATGAGCCGCCTGCCGGAGCGAGACAGACGGGCGGCGGCCGGCGGCAGCGGCCGCATCAAGTGGCGACCCAGCAACACGCTGATCGCGATCGTCTTCATCCTCATCTTCACGATCGGCCCGTACCTGGCGTTCACCAAACACGTCCCCTTCACCAGCTACGGCTACGAGCTCAAGGCCACCTTCTCCAACTCGGCCAACATCGCCACCAACTCGCCGATCCGGATCGCCGGCGTCGACGTCGGCAAAGTGATCTCGACCAGCCGCGACGGCGACAACACCACCGTCACCTTCACCGTCGACGGCTCCGGCCGGCCGATCCACGAGGACGCCTTCGCCGCGATCCGCCCGCGGATCTTCCTTGAGGGCAACTTCTTCGTCGAACTCGACCCCGGCAGCCCCAGTGCGCCCGAGATGGGCAGTGGCGACACGATCCCGGTCAGCCACACCTCGATCGCGGTCCAGCTCGACGAAATCCTCACCGCCCTGCAGTCGCCCGTCCGCGCCGACCTCAGCCGCCTGCTCGAGGGCTACGGGACCGCGTTGACCCACGAACCGACCGCCGCCGAAGATGAAACGCAGTTGCCCGAGGTCAAAGGCAAGAGCGGCGCCGAAGCCCTCAACGGCGCCTTCGAATACGGCGGCGACGCCGGCCGCTACAGCTCGCAGGTGGCCAACGCCCTCCTCGGCAGCGAAAAACGCGACCTGGCCAAACTCGTCTCCAGCGCCGGGCAGGCCTTCGGTGCCCTTTCGGCCAATCAGCGGGACCTCCAGGGCCTGATCGAGAATTTCGACACCTTTACCGGCTCGCTCGCCAACCAGGCGACGAACCTGAATACGACGATCCGCCTGCTGGCGCCGACGCTGCGGATCACCCACGCCTCGATGGTCAGCCTCAACCGCACGCTGCCGCCGCTGCGCACCTACGCGATCGAGCTCGAACCGGCGATCGAAGAGCTGCCGGGCCTGATCAGCGCCTCGAAACCGTTCCTCGCCCAGGTGCGGCCGCTGCTCTCGGCGCGGGAGGCGGGTGGCGACGTGAAGCTACTGCGGGAATCGACTCCGGCGCTCGCGGGAGCGGCGCTGGTCAGTAAGCGGTCGACGGTCCCGCAGCTGAACCAGCTCAGCGTCTGCACGACGAAAGTGATGGTGCCGACCGGCAACCAGGTGATCAACGACCGCTTCAGCACCGGCGGGCCGAATTACCGTGAGTTCCTCTACAACCTCGTCAACTTCGCCGGCATGGCGCAGAACTTCGACGGCAACGGGCCTTACTCGCGGGCGCAGGTCGGGGGCGGCCCTGTCCTGGTCGGCGAACCCAACCCGCTTGGCAACAGGGGAACGTTCAGTGACCAGAGCAACTACGCGCACGTGATCGAAGAGCCCCTGGGAACCCAGCCGCAGCTGTCCGGAAAACCGCCCCTCAAGCCGGAGGTGCGCTGCTACACCAATCCGGTCCCGGACGTGAACGGACCTCTCGCGCAGCCAGGACCCCCGTCTCCCTCGATCGCGGGGGCCGAACCATGAGCGAGCCGACTCCCAAAGTCAGCCGCTGGAAACACTTCTCCGCCTGGCTCAGCCGGCAGGTCCGCGGTCGCCGCAAGGACACGATCGCGATCTTCGTCCTCGCTGCCGCCGGGATCGTGATGATGCTGGGGATCTTCACCCAGCAGAAAGCCTCGCTGCCGGCCTGGCTGCCGCTCGTGGGCGAAGAATTCGAACACATCAGCGCCGAGTTCGCGACCGCTCAGGCGGTGACGCCGGGGCAGGGCCAAGCCGTCGACGTCGCCGGCATCCAGATCGGCAAGGTCACCTCGGTCGATCTCCAGAACGGCCACGCCGTCGTCGGCATGGACATCGAGCCGAAGTACATGGAGCTGCTGCACCCCGACGCCAGCTTCCTGCTGCGGCCGAAAACCAACCTCAACGACATGGTCGTCGAGATCGAACCGGGCACGGCCAAGGGCAAGGTCGAAGACGGGGCCGAATTCAGCCTCGCCCAGACCGAAGCGAACACCAACCTCGACGCCTTCCTCGCCACCCTCGACGCCGACACCCGCCAGTACATCCAGCTGCTGGTCGCCGGCGGGGCGCAGGGCCTCGGCGGCCGCGGCAAGCAGTTCTCCAACGCCCTGCGCCGTTTCCAGCCCTTCGTCCACTACACGGCGAAGCTGAACAAGGCCGTGGCGACCCGGCGGCTCGCGATCGCCCGGGTGATCCACAACTTCAACCTGCTGACGACGGAACTCGCTCGCCACGACGCCGGCGTCAAGCGCTTCGTCACCTCCTCCAAAGCGGCCCTGGGCAACTTCGCCAACCAGGGGGAATCGATCGAAGAGGCCTTCGAAGAATTTCCCGCCGCCCTGCAGGCAGCGCAGGCCGGGCTGGCCAGCTCCAACCGCTTCTCGAAGGTCGCCTACCCGAGCTTGATCAAGCTGATCCCGCAGGCGCAGGCACTGACCCCGGCCTTCCAGGCGACCGAGCGCCTCTTCAGCCAGACCACGGCTCCGATCCGCGACCAGATCCGGCCGTTCTCGCGCGAAGTCCAGCCGGTGCTGCGTCACGGCGCCGAAGCGGCGCAGCCCTTCGAAAAAACCGTGCGTAACTTCGGCAAATCGCTCGGTGGCTTCAACTCATTCCTCAACGAGCTCTCCTACAAGCCGAAGGGCTCGAAGCAGAGCGCGCTCTTTTACCTCCCCTGGCTCAACCACAACTTCAACGCGGCCTTCAACCTTGAGGACGGCGGCGGCCCGATCCTCCGTGGCGTGATCTTGATCTCCTGCACCGGCGCTGACCTCGGCTATGGAGAAGCCAAAAACCAGGCGCTGCAGGGGAAGCCGTTCCTGGAAACGTTGCTCGAAACGCTGCAGATCCCCCGCAAGCAGGAAATCCGGGTGCCCTTCCCGACCGAAGAACCCGGCAACACCTGCCAGTACAAACCGAAGGCGGGCGGATGAGCAAGCGCGCTCCCAGCACCACGCAGCTCCTGGTCATCACCGGCTTCGCGCTGTCCTGCTTCGGGATCCTGCTCTTCCTCTGGGTCACCTTCGGCGGCCCGACGCCCTTCCGGGCCAAGACCTACGAGATCAAGGTCCCGTTCAACGAGGCGACCCAGCTCGCCGAACAGTCCGACGTGCGGATCTCCGGCGTCAACGTCGGCAAAGTCCAGAGCATCGCTCTGGCGCCGAATGGCAGGCAGGCGCTGGCCACGGTCGCGATCGACGACCAGTACGCCCCGATCCCCCAGTCGACCCGGGCGATCCTGCGGACCAAAACCCTGCTGGGGGAGACCTACATCGAACTCACGCCGGGCGATCGGGAGGGCCGGGAGCTGGCCGACGGCGGCACCCTCTCCGAGGCCAACATCGCCGAATCGGTACAGCTCGACGAGATCTTCCGCACCTTCAACGGCCAGACCCGGGCGGCCTTCCAGGAATGGATGCAGGAAGCGGCGGTCGCGATCAACGGCCAGGGACAGAACCTCTCCTACGCGATCGGCGGCCTCGAGCCGACCTTCACCGAACTCGACAAGCTTTTCCGGACCCTGGACACGCAGCGGCTTGCCGTCGGCCAGCTCTTCCGCAACGGCGCCACCACCTTCCAGTCCCTGCGCGGTCGCGAAGGCGAGCTCGCCAACCTGATCCAGAGCTCGAACGCAGTCTTCAGCACCACCGCCCGCCGCAACCGAGACATCGAAGCGCTGTTCCGCGCCTTCCCGACCTTCCTCGACGAGTCGCGTCTGACGGTCGGGAGGCTGAAAGAGTTCTCGCTCGAGGCCGATCCGCTAATGCGCCAGCTGGTGCCGGCGGCGGAAGAACTCTCGCCGACCCTGATCGCGCTCTCGAAGCTGGCGCCGGAATCGAAGGGCTTCTTCGAAGGCCTTGGTCCGGTGATCGAACGCGCACCGACGGGATTTGCCGCCCTTCGCCAGATCTTCCGCGACGAATTCCCGCCGCTGCTGCGGGCGCTCGACCCGTTCATCCGCAACCTCAACCCGATCCTGGTCGGCCTGAAGCTCTACCGAAGCGAGCTGACCTCCTTCTTCGCCAACGTCGCCGCCACCTTCCAGGGCGAATTGGCCGAAACCGGGAACCCGCACTACCTGCGGACGATCGGTGGCTTGAATCCGGAAACCTTGTCGACTTATCCGAAGCGCCTGGCGATCAACCGAAACAGCGCCTACAGCCCGCCGAAGTGGGCGGAAGGGCTGGTCGACGGTGCTCTGCCAGGTTTCGATACCCGCCAGTGCACCACCGGCATCATCGCCACCCTCAATTCCAGCGCGGCGGAAGACCCCGCCTTCCAGGAACGGGCCGTGCCCACCGAAAGCAAAGAAGACCCGTCGAAATCGAAAACCCGCGAGGAGAACGCCAAAATTCTCTTCGAACGAATCCAAAAATACGCCTTCGCCGGCAAGACCAGCACCTCTGAAATCCCGGCACCCCCGTGCGAACAGCAGGGCCCGTTCGAACCGATCTACGGCAGCGGCCCGGCGACGCAGTACCAGCACACGTTCGAACAGCCGCAGCCGTAAGCGCGTTTCAGCTGGCAGCTGGGCAGGGCACGATTACGATGGCGTCATGAGTGAGCCCAAGAAGACGGGGAACTGGACTCCAGACGGTGCAGCCGACCGGGCCGCGGCGCGGCGCGACTTTCGTGAGCTGACGCCCGCCCAGCGAGTCGAACAGGTTTTCGAGCTTTCCCGGTTCATGTCCCGGGTGGCCGAGGCAGGACGTCGTCGTCGCAGTGGCTGAGCTCGATATTCAGGCGATCCTCCGCGAGCTGGTCGAGGGCGGGGTCGAGTTCTTGTTGATCGGCGGTGTGGCGGTCGGGTACCACGGACACGTCCGAGCCACCAAGGACGTCGATGTCGTTCCCTCTCCCGATAAGGAGAATCTGCAACGGCTCGCCGCGGTTCTCGAGCGCCTTGGTGCGGAGGTCGACGGGGCAGATGATTTCGACAAGGGCGAGTTGCCCGATCCGCTCGACCCGTCGGTCCTCGAACTCGGAGGCAACTGGATTCTGATCACGCGCTTGGGCCGACTCGACGTGATGCAGTGGGTCGGCGATTGGCCCTTGTGGAGCGAGCTGTCACCGCGAGCAATTGAAGATTCGATCGGCGACCTGCCGATCAAGATCGTCGGCTATGAGGACCTGGTGCGCCTGAAGGAATTAGCGGGTCGGCCGGAGGATCTCGCGGACCTGCAACGTTTGCGCGAGGTCCGCGAGAGCTGACCGGCTCTACCTAAGCCCGCTCGTACCGCACCAGCGAGATCCCGTCGCCGACGGTCTTCGCCTCGATCAGCTTCAGGGAGTGCTTGGCCTCACCCTCCGGGAAGAGGCGCTTGCCCTGGCCGAGGAGGACGGGGAAGACCATCAGGCGCAGTTCGTCGACGAGGTCGGCTTCGATCAGGGCCTGGACGAGGGAGGCGCTGCCGGCGATGAGGATGACGCCGTCGATCTCCTCCTTCAGGGCGGCGACCGAGGTGGCGGGGTCGCCGCTGAGGATGGTGGTGTTCTGCCACTCGGCTCGCTCCAGGGTCGAGGAGACGACGTACTTCGGCATCTCGTTCATCTTCTTGGCGAAGCCGGCCTCGTCTTCCATCGACGGCCAGGCGGCGGCGAAGCCTTCGTAGGTGACGCGGCCGAGCAGCTGGGCCTCTGCCTCGTTCAGCTCCTCGAGCTTGAACTTGTCGCCCTCGGCGCCGCGCTCGATCTCGAAGGTCCAGCCGCCGTGGCGGTAGTCCTCGGCGCCCCCGGGATCCTCGACGACGCCGTCGAGGGAGATGAACTCGGTTACGACGATCCTGCCCATGGTCTTCCTCCTTCTTCGCAGGGTGCGGCTTCTCCGCCTCCCTTCTATCCCAATGACGAACAGAGGGGGGAGAAATCGACATCGCTCAGCCCTTGGGCAGGTATGCATCGGTTACGGCCACAAAAGGGGCGCCTGGTCAGCTACGACCGCCCGGTCTGGGAGCCGTTGATCGAGCTGGCGCCCGAGCATGTCGGCGACTTCATGTGGATGCACGAGCACGAGCTCGAGGACGGGACCAGGATCCACGGCTACAAGCACTGGGAAACCCGCCGCTACCTCCATCTCGACCATGGCGGGCGCGCCTTCGTCTACGTCTGGAAGGACGGCCAGGACCTTGACGAGCCAGCGGAGTACGAAGAGGTCGATTCGACTTGGCTGCTGGAGATCGTGCTGGCAAAGCCCGAGGAGCGCGCTAGGGTATTCAGACAAGATGTTGCAGCAGAATTCAAACGGCTCAAGTGGACGCGCTCGGCGACCAAGCACCGAGTCTCGAGAAAGCGAATCCGCCACGCTCTCGAACACTGTCTCCTCATCCTTGAGGAAGACCCTCCTGCCGAGCACCCGACGGCGACGGACAAGCGCTTGGTCTTCCTTGGCACGGATGGCGCTGGTGTTGATCTCGAGGTCATCACCGCTGAAGCCGCGAAGGGAAACCTGTTGGTGATCCACGCGATGGAGATGCGCGCCCGATACCGGAGTGCCTATGAGGAGGTGAGAAGATGGCTCAGGTGAAAGATCAGCCAAAGGAGAGGAAAAGGCAGCGGATCTTTCTGAAGTCGGGCGTCGAGGTGACGCCCGAGCTCGAAGAGGAACTCGCCGCCGAGGCAGAGCGAGGGTATGACCTCTCGCGAGCGAAGCGGCGCTTCCTGGCTCGACCACTGCTCGCCGACGGGGAAAGCCACCCAAAGCTCACCGTTCCAGTCTCGGTCGAGGAACTGAATGCAGTGCGGCAGCGGGCCGAAGACGAGGGTCGAACCATCAGCGAGATCACCCGCGAGGCCCTCAAGCGCTACATCGATTCGTGACAAGGTCGCCGATCGGCGGTACGGTTCCTCTATGGAGAGGGACGCGGCGGTCGAGGCTGTGTTCATGCCGGTGCGGCCGGCCAGCACGTTCGAGGAGACGGTGGAGCGGCTGGGCAGCGCGATCCGGCTGGGGCTGTTGGCGCCCGGGAGCCAGTTGCCGCCGGAGCGGGAGCTGGCGCGGCGGCTGCGGATCAGCCGCTCGACCCTGCGGCAGGCGCTGACCGCGCTGGTCCAGAGCGGGCACCTGGTTTCGCAGCGGGGGCGGACCGGGGGCACGTTCGTCGCCGAGCAGCCGCCGCTGAGCGAGCAGGCGGGGGAGCCCCTCGACCACGGGGCCTGGGAAGCGCTCGACTTCCGGGTGGCGATCGAGTCGGGGACGGCGATGCTCGCCGCCGAGCGCGGGGAGGAGGGGCAGTTCGACCGGCTGGACGAGCTGGTGGCGAAGATGGACGACGAGCTCGAGGACTTCGAGGAGTACCGGCGCACCGACATCCGCTTCCACATCGGCATCGCCGAGGCCGCCCACTCGCCGCGGCTGCTGAACGCGATCACCGACGTGCATGCGCAGATGAGCGACCTGATTGCGCTGATCGCCCACCCGCCGGAGGTGCTGGCGATCTCCAACGAGCAGCACGCCCGCCTGGTCAAGGCGCTGCGCCAGGGCGACGCCTCGCGGGCGGTGCGCTGCATGCGCGAGCACACCGAGGGGACCGAGCACATCCTCGCCGGGTTGCTGCCGGCGCCGCTGCGGCTCGAGGCGAACGGCGCTGACGAGGTCAGCTAGCCGGGTAGAAGAAGCGGCACGGGATTCCGCACCCGTGTTGACAGCGGTCAAGCCCACGATCTAGGCTCGCATCGGGTTATAGGTCGGTTAGACACACCTTTTGGGAAAAGGTTGGACGGAGGAAGGGAGAGGGTTGATGGAGAGCAACGTTTCTGCCCCGAACCGCGACGAACAGAGGCTCGCGGAACTCGGTTACAAACAGTCGCTGAACCGAGCTTGGAGCGGGTTCTCCAACTTCGCGATCTCGTTCACGATCATCTCGATCCTTGCCGGCTGCTTCACCACCTACGGCCAGGCCTGGAACAACGGGGGGCCGATCGCGATCTCGATCGGCTGGCCGCTGATCTCGATCCCGATTCTGATCATCGGCTTCTGCATGGCCGAGCTGGTCTCCGCTTACCCGACCGCCGGTGGCATCTACTGGTGGTCCGGCCGCCTCGGCGGCCCGGTCTGGGCCTGGTTCACCGGCTGGTTCAACCTGATCGGATTGGTTGCGGTCCTGGCCTCGGTCGACTACGCCTGCGCCACCTTCCTCAACGTCGTCCTCGGCCTCTACGAAGTCAACCTGCTCGGGGTGAACTTCGGCGACGAAGCCCACATTCTCGGCGAGGTCTTCCTCCTCTTCGTGCTGATCCTGCTGGTTCATACCGCGGTGAACATCCGCCGCACGCACATGCTCTCGCTGGTCAACAGCATCTCGGTCTGGTGGCACGTGCTCGGCGTCGCCGCGATCGTCATCGTCCTGATCGTCGTCCCCGACGGCCACCAGAGCTTCAGCTTCGTCTTCGGCCACCGGATCAACAACAGCGGCTTCAGCGACAGCATGTACTGGTTCTACGTCCTGCCGCTCGGTTTCCTGCTGACGCAGTACACGATCACCGGCTTCGACGCCTCCGCCCACATCTCCGAGGAGACCCACGGCGCTTCCGAAGCGGCGGCGAAGGGCGTCTGGAAGTCGATCTTCTACTCGGCCCTGATCGGCTGGATCGTGCTGCTGGCGATCACCTTCGCGGTCACCGACGTCGACGCCGCCAACGAAGCGCTCGGGTTCGCGCCGACGCTGCTGACCGACGCGCTGGGGACCGGCTGGGGCAAGTTCGTCCTCATCATCTCCGTCGTCGGCCAGCTCTTCTGCGGCGCCGCCTGCCTGACCAGCGCCTCGCGCATGTGTTACGCGTTCTCCCGCGACAAAGGCTTCGGCCGCCGCGCTTCCTCGAAAATCTCCACCGTCAACTCCGAGCGGGTTCCGGTCTACGCGGTGCTGGCGATGGCGACCGCGGCGCTGATCATCACCCTGCCGGCGTTGAAGGGAAACGGGGAAAACGTGCCCTTCGCCTTCTTCGCCGTCGTCTCGATCGCCGTCATCGGCCTCTACATCGCTTACGTGATCCCGGTCTTCCTGCGCTGGCGCAAAGGCGAGGACTTCGAGCCCGGCCCCTGGAACAACGGGCGCAAGTACAGGTGGATGAACAGCTTCGCGACCCTCTGGGTGGCGCTGATCACGGTCATTTTCTGCCTCCCGTTCACGCCGCTGGCGGTCCCCTGGAACGACGAATTCACCTGGGAGTCGTTCAACTACGCGCCGCTGACGGTGGGGGTGGTCATCCTCCTCGCCGCGATCGCCTGGTTCGCCAGCGCCCGCAAGCACTTCACCGGGCAGGTGCGCGAGATCGAAATCGAGGAAGCGCTCGGGCCCGAACCCGAAGTCGGCCCGGCGCGCCCGTAGGCGCCCGGTCGACGAGCGGCGCGGCGTAACGTTTCCCGGATGACCGTAGAGGAGCTGAAGCAGGCGGTCGACGACGGCACGGTGGACACCGTGCTGCTGGCGATCGCCGATATGGAGGGGCGGCTGCAGGGCAAGCGGCTGACCGCGGCGCACTTCCTCGGCGACGTGCTCGAGCACGGGGCCGAGGGCTGCAACTACCTGCTCGCCGTCGATGTCGACATGGAAACCGTCGGCGGCTACTCGATGTCCTCCTGGGACACCGGCTACGGCGACTTCGAGATGGTGCCGGACCTGGAGACGCTGCGAATGGTTCCCTGGCTGCCGGGGACGGCGATGGTGATGGCCGACCTGCAATGGCACGATGGCCGCGAAGTCGTCGCCTCCCCGCGGCAGATCCTGCGCCGCCAGCTGGCCCGGTTGCAGGAGCGGGGGATGAGTGCCAACGCCGCCACCGAGCTCGAGTTCATCGTCTTCCGCAACACCTACGAGGAGGCCTGGAAGAAGGGGTTCCACGACCTCGAGCCGGCCAACCTCTACAACATCGACTACTCGCTGCTGGGGACCTCGCGGGTCGAGCCGCTGATCCGCCGCATCCGCAACGAGATGGCGGGGGCGGGGATGAAGGTCGAGAACTCCAAGGGCGAGTGCAACCTCGGCCAGCACGAGATCAACTTCCGCTACGAGAGCGCGCTCTCCAGCGCCGACAACCACGTCATCTACAAGAACGGGGCCAAGGAGATCGCCGCCCAGGAGGGGCAGGCGATCACCTTCATGGCCAAGTTCAACGAGCGCGAGGGGAACTCGTGCCACATCCACTGCTCGCTGGCGACCGAGGACGGCTCGAATGCCTTCGCCGCCGACCGGCAGCTGTTCGACCAGTTCGTCGCCGGCCAGCTCGCCTGTATGCGGGAGCTGACCCTGCTCTACGCCCCCCACGTCAACTCCTACAAGCGCTTCGCCAAGGGCTCCTTCGCGCCGACCGCGATCGCCTGGGGGCACGACAACCGCACCTGCTCGCTGCGGGTGGTCGGGCACGGCGAGGGCCTGCGGGTGGAGAACCGGCTGCCGGGGGCCGACGTCAACCCTTACCTGGCGCTGAGCGCGATGATCGCCGCGGGGCTGCATGGGATCGACGAGGAGCTGGCGCTGGAGCCGGTCTTCGAGGGCAACGCCTACGAGTCCGACAAGCCACGGGTGCCGTCGAACATCTACGACGCGCGAGACGCCTTCGCCGCCAGCGCGGTGGCGAAGGAGGCCTTCGGCACCGACGTCGTCGACCACTACCTGAACCGGGCCGGGGTCGAGATCGAGGCCTTCGAGGCGGCCGTCACCGACTGGGAGCGCTACCGGGGCTTCGAGCGGCTGTGATGAATGACGGCGGAGGCAGCAGCGCGCCGGCTATCGGTATCTGCGCGGCGGTCGAGCGGGTCTCCTGGGGGGTCTGGGACGGCTACGAGGTGACGCTGGTCCCTCGCGGGTATGTCAAGGCGGTGCAGCGGGCGGGGGGGATCGCGATCGTGCTGCCGCCCGACGAAGCCGCGGTCGAGGATCCCGACCTGCTGCTCGACCGGGTGGACGCGTTGATGCTGGCCGGCGGTGCCGACATCGACCCGGTCAGCTACGGGGCCGAGCCCCACCCGGAGACGCGCGGCACCTGGCCCGACCGCGACCGCTTCGAGCTGGCGCTGGCGCGGCGGGCGCTTGAGCGGGACCTGCCGGTGCTGGGCATCTGCCGGGGCATGCAGCTGCTGAACGTCGCCCTGGGGGGGACGCTGCTCCAGCACCTGCCGGAGAGCACCGGCAGCGAGGCGCACCGCACGGTGGCCGGAACCTTCAGCCAGCACCACGTGCGGCTCGACCCGGAGTCGCTCGCCTGCTCGGCTGCCGGGGTCGAGGGCTTCGTCGTCTGGTCCCACCATCACCAGGGCGTCGACCAGCTCGGCGAAGGGCTGGCGGTCAGCGGCTGGTCGGCCGAGGACGACCTGCCGGAGGCGATCGAGCTGCCCGGCAAGCGCTTCGCCCTCGGCGTCATCTGGCACCCCGAGGAAGACGAGAGCAGCAAGGTGATCGGCGCCCTGGTCGAAGCCGCGAGCCACACGCCCCGCCGACGGGACGAAAGTACCCCTATACGGAGGGAAATCGGCCCGTCGGCGGAGGGGGCACGCCGGTGAGCGCAATCGCGGTGATCGAGCCGGCGACGGAGCGGGTGATGGCGGAGGTGCCTCGCGCCGGGGTCGAGGAGGTCGACGCGGCGGTGGCTCGGGCGACGGCGGCGTTCCCGGCCTGGCGGGCGGTGGCGCCGGGGGAGCGGGCGAAGCTGCTGCGCGAATTGGCCGACGCGCTCGAGGCGCGGCTGGAGGACTTGGCGCGGATGGAGGCGCGGAACGCCGGCAAGCCGATCGGCGACGCTCGCGGCGAGATGGGGATGGTGGTCGAGACCTTCCGCTATTACGCGGGCGCGCCCGAGCGGCTGCTGGGGCAGACCATTCCGGTTGCCGGCGGCGTCGACATGACCTTCCGCGAGCCGCTCGGCGTCGTCGGCCTGATCGTCCCCTGGAACTTCCCCTTGACGATCGCCTCCTGGAAGGTGGCGCCGGCGCTGGCGGCGGGCAACACGGTCGTCCTCAAGCCGGCTGAGCTGACGCCGCTGACCGCGCTCGAGCTGGAGAAGATCGCGCTCGGGGCGGACATCCCCGAGGGGGTGCTGAACGTGGTTGCCGGGCCCGGCAGCGTCTGCGGCCGCCGCCTGGTCGAGCACCCCGACGTCGCCAAGATCGCCTTCACCGGCTCGACCGAGGTCGGCCGCGGGATCGCCGCCGGAGCCGCGGCGACGATCAAGCGGGTGACGCTGGAGCTGGGCGGCAAGTCGGCCAACGTCGTCTTCGCCGACGCCGACATCGAGGCCGCCGCCGCGGCGGCGCCGCTGGCGGTCTTCGGTAACGCCGGCCAGGACTGCTGCGCACGCTCGCGGATCCTTGTCGAGCGCTCCGCCGTCGAAGACTTCCTGGCGGCGATGTCCCCCCACGTCGAGTCGCTGCGGGTCGGCGACCCGCTCTCGGAGGAGACCCAGATGGGGCCGCTGATCTCCGCCGGCCAGCGCGAGGCCGTCGCCTCCTACGTACCCGACGACGCCCCGGTTGCGATCCGTGGCAGCGCTCCGATGGGCCCCGGCTACTGGTTCCCGCCGACGGTGCTGGCACCGGTAGCCAACGACGACCGCGCCGCCGTCGAGGAGATCTTCGGCCCGGTCGCCTGCGTCATCCCCTTCGACTCCGAGGCCGACGCGATCCGGCTCGCCAACGAGACGATCTACGGCCTCTCCGGCTCGGTCTGGACCCGGGACGGGGCGCGGGCGCTGCGGGTCGCGCGGGCGATCGAGACCGGCGTCGTCTCGATCAACTCCAACACCTCGGTGCGGGTATCGACCCCGTTCGGCGGCTTCAAGCAGTCGGGCGTCGGGCGCGAGCTCGGGCCGGACGCGCTCGACCACTACACCGACGTCAAGAACGTCTTCTACGCAACCGAAGGAGGTTGAGTCGATGGGCGAGAGGCTGGAGGGGAAGGTCTGCGTCATCACCGGCACCGCGAGCGGGATCGGTGCCGAGTCGGCGCGCCTGTTCGCCGCCGAGGGAGCGACGGTCGTCGGCATCGACCTCGATGCCGAGCAGGCGGTCGGGGCGCTGACGATCGCCGCCGACGTCGCCGACGAGGAGCAGGTGCGCGAAGCGATGACCGAGGCGCGCGACCAGTTCGGCCGCATCGACGTGCTGATGAACAACGCCGGCATCAACCCGACGGACGACGGCTCGGTGCTGGAGACCTCCGTCGAGTCCTGGCAGCGGGTCCAGGACGTCAACCTGCGCTCGGTCTTCCTCTGCTGCAAGCACGGCATCCCGCACCTGCTCGAGGGTGGAGGCGGCTCGGTGATCAACGTCGCCTCCTTTGTCGCGACGATGGGCGCGGCGGTCTCGCAGATCTCCTACACCGCCTCCAAGGGCGGCGTCCTCGCCCTCTCGCGCGAGCTCGGGGTCGAGTTCGGCGGCCGCGGCGTCCGCGTCAACGCGCTCTGTCCGGGGCCGGTCAACACGCCGCTGCTGAAGGAGCTCTTCGCCAAGGATCCCGAGCGCGCCGCCAAGCGCCTCGTCCACATCCCGATGGGCCGCTTCGGCGAGGCCGACGAGATCGCCAAAGCCGCCCTCTTCCTCGCCAGCGACGACTCCAGCTTCGTCACCGCCAGCACCTTCCTCGTCGACGGCGGCCTCTCCGCCGCCTACCTCACCCCGATCCAGGTCGACTGAGCTCGAGCCAGCGGCGGCAGAGGTCGCGGCCGAGCTGGTTGAAGGCGCCGATCTTCTCCTCGGTCTCGGGGCCGAGCATCGCCGGATCGATCCCGATGCGGACGGCGTCGGGATCGGCCTCGTAGTCGTCGACCCAGTGCAGGGCGTCGGCGCGGCTGACCTCGGGGTGGAACTGGATCGCCCAGGCCCGCTCGCCGATCCGGCAGGCCTGCAGGCAGACCTCGCTGCGGGCGAGCGGGACTGCGCCAGAGGGAAGTGGAAACTCGTAGCTGTGCCACTGGAAGGCCTCGAAGCCGGGGGCGAGGGGGCCGAGCAGAGGATCGTCGGCGCCCTCGGCGGTGACCTCGACCCGGTGCCAACCGATCTCGGGCCGGGCGGCGCGTCGCGGCGCCGCCCCCGCGGCGGCGGCGAGCAGCTGGCCGCCGAGGCAGAGCCCCAGCAACGGCACCTCGCGCGCGAGCAGCTCGCGCAGTAGCGCCTCCTCCTCGCCGATCCACCCGTGCCGCTCGCCTTCGTCCACATTCATCGCCCCGCCGAGGACGAACACCGCGTCATAGCCGAAGGGGTCGGCCGGCGGCTGCGGTCGCTCCGCCAGCGTCCACTCGTCCAGCTCCCCGCCCGCCGCCGCGATCGCCTCGGCGAACACCCCGGGACCGGCATCGCGCTGATGGACGATCGCGAGGACCCTCATCCAGGCCACGGTATAGGGTCGTTTGCGGGAGGTAGCTATGACTAAACGAACTAGTTACGTGTTGGGAACCGCGGCGCTCGTCGTCGCTCTGATGGCAGTAGCGACCGGCATCGCCGGCGCCGAAAAGCCGGTGATAAGCCGCTCCGGAGAAATCGAAACCGAATTCAACGGCGGCTTCTCGCCGAAGGTGCTCTCGAAGACGAAGCTGACTCCGATCAGCTTCAACGTCTCCGGAAAAATGCGCAGGCTCAACGCGGAGGAACCGCACCTGCCAGCCCTCAAGGAATTTCTCCTCGACGGGGACAAGCACACCGCGATCAGCGTCAAGGGGATTCCCGTATGCAAGGCAACTCAGCTGCAATCGACCGACACCTCCTCGGCGCGGAAAGCGTGCGGGCCGGCGCTGGTCGGCTCGGGCAAGACCGAAGTGGGGATCAAATTTCCCGAACAGCCGGAAATCCCGGTGAAAAGCGAGCTACTTGCTTTTAACGGCGGGGAGAAGGGCGGCGTGACGACGCTCCTCATCCACGCTTACATCACCGTTCCGACTCCAGCGGCGATCGTCACGACCGTGAAGGTGAAGAGGATCCACAAAGGCCGGTTCGGATTGGGATCGGTGTCGACGATCCCGAAGATCGCCGGGGGCAGCGGCTCGGTGAAATCGTTCAGCCTCGCCCTGCAGAAGGGCATCATCCTCGCCACCTGCGCTGATGGGCGCCTCGTCGCCAACGGGTCCGTCGTCTTTGCCGACGGGACCAAAGTCTCTGGCGAAGTCGTCCGACCCTGCACCGGCAAGGGCTGAGCAGGTTCAGACCGAGACCGGCTTTGGCTCCTCGACCCGCGGTGCCGCGGGTTGGGGAGCCGCCTCGCCGTGCCCGAAGCGCACGTCGGGCAGCAGCCGCCGCAGCCAGCGCGGCGTGTACCAGGCGGCCCTGCCGGTGAGGCGGAGGAGGACGGGGAGCAGGAGGAGGCGGACGAGGAAGGCGTCGAGGAGGACGGCGGTGCCGAGGATCGCGCCCATTTCCTTCGGCGGCAAGGGGCCGGAGAGGGCGAAGGTGAAGAAGACCGCGACCATCACCCCGCCGGCGGCGAGGACGACGCGGCCGGAGTGGGCGAGGCCGCCGACCATCGCGGCGCGGGGGCTGCCGGTGGCGTCCCAGTGCTCGCGCGCGGAGGAGAGGAGGAAGACGGTGTAGTCCATCGCGATCGCGAAGACCATCGCGAAGAAGAAGACCGGCGCCCAGGCGTCGAGGAAACCCTGCGATTCGAAGCCGAGGAGGCCGGCGAGGTTGCCGTCCTGGAAGACCAGGGTGGCGACGCCGAAGGCGGCGGCGGTCGAGAGAAGGTTGGTTAGGACCCCGAGGGCCGCCACCAGCGGTGCCTGGAAGGCGACGAGCAGGAGCAGGAAGCCGAGGCCGACGACGACGCCGATCACCAGCGGGGTCTTCGCCGCCAGGGCCGCCTCGAGGTCGCGGTTCTCTGCCGCCGGTCCGCCGACCTTGGCCGCCGGGGGCAGCTCGGCGCGGAGCCGGTCGACGAGGTCGTTGTAGGCGACGGTCGAGGGGGCGACGGCGGGGAGCGCTTCGATCAGCGCCAGGCGGCCGCTCTGCTGCGGCGGCAGGGTGGCGGCGATGGCGCGGTCGCTTTGGAGCTGGGCGGCCACCTGCTTCGCCTCAGCCGTCGGCACCGTCACCTGCAGGACTCCCGGCGCGCCCGGACCGAACGCGGCGGCGACCTGTTCGTAGCCGACCCGGGAGGAGTCGCCCGGCGGGACCACCTTGATCGAGGGCATGCCGGTGCGGGCGCCGAGGATCGGCAGCGCCAGCGCAACCAGCACCACCAGCGCGAGGGAGCCGAAGGCGAGCGGGTGGCGCCAGAGCAGCTCCCCCCAGCGGGCAAAGCGCGGCGAGCGGTGGTCGCCGGAGTGGGCCCAGGGAAGGGAGAGCCGGTCGACCCGCGGGCCGAGCTTCGCCAGCACCGCCGGCAACAGGGTCAGCGTCGCGGCGAGGACGAAGGCGACCGCGACCATGATCCCCAGGGCAACCGAGCGGAAGGCGGGGCTGGGAACGAGCATCACCGCGGCGAGCGAGATCAGCACGGTCAGGCCGGAGAAGAGGACCGCCTTGCCGGCGGTGTCCATCGTCGCCGCGACCGCGTCGGCGGGCTCGAGCCTCTGGCCGAAGAGGGCGTTGCGGAACCGCATCACCACGAACAGCGCGTAATCGATGCCGAGCGCCAGGGCGAACATCATCGCGAAGTTCATTGCCCAGATCGAGATCGGCGCGAGCAGGGTGCCGAGGTAGAGGACGCCGGCGGAGAGGACGAGCCCGGCGATCGTCAGCATCAGCGGCAGACCGGCGGCGACCAGCGAGCCGAAGGCGAGGACGAGGATCGCCAGCGTCACCGGCCAGGAGAACAGCTCGGACTTCATCATCGCCGCTTTGTTCGCCTGGTTGAAGTCGGACCACATCCCGGTGGCGCCGGTGAGGTGGGCTTCGACGCCGGGCGAGGCGACGGCGGCGACTTCACCCTTGAGGTCGTCGGCGGCGGCGACCATGCCGTTCGGGTCCTCGGCGGCGGTGGCGCGGACGACCGCGGTGTGGCCGTCGCGGGAGATCGAGACTCCAGGCTGGGGCGGGACGACGCGGCCGACGGCCGGGTCGGCCGCGAGGGTGCGTTCGACCGCGGCGACGGCGCGGGAGAAACGCGGGTCCCCGGCCGCGAGCCGGTTGGAGTGGACGGCCACCTGGAGCCCGTAGGCGCCGGCGCCGCCGAAAGCGGCGTTTACTTGCTTGCGCACCGCCACCGACTCGGAGCCGGTCGCTTCCCAGCCGGCGCCGGAGAGCGCGTGCTCGGCGCGGGGGGCGAGGAAGCCAAGGCCCAGAGCAAGGAGGAGCCAAGCGATGAACACCCGCCGCCGGTGGGTTGCGGCGAAGCGGCCGAGACGTCCGAGGGGTCCCAGTTTGGTTGGCATCTCAAGCTCCTTCAGTCGGGTCCACAAGTTCACTGCTTAACAACTTAACAGTTGTAGAAGGTACAATAACAGGGAGATGAAGAGCCCGCTGAATCCCGAGGCCGCCGAGCTGATCGCCCGTCGCTTCCGTGCCCTCTCCGACCCCACCCGCCTGCGGATCCTCGACCTGCTCCGCAATCAGGACGAAGCCTCGGTCGGCGAGATCACCGAGCACCTCGGCACTTCCCAGCAGAACGTCTCCAAGCACCTCTCGGCCCTGCTCGCCGAGGGCTTCGTCACCCGCCGCAAACGCGGCACCAGCTCCCTCTACCGGATCTCCGACCCCGGCGTCCACGAAATCTGCGACGGCATCAGCGCTGGCATCGCCTCCAAGCTCACCGAGCTAGAGGCAATCCTCAAATAGCGCGAATCCCCCCGCGAGCGGGGGGAGAACCCAAGAGCTGGGCGACTTTGTCAACCGATGGTTGGCAAAAGCGGCCCAGTGGATCTGACGATCAACGATGTTGCTCGGAAGCAGCATGGGATCGTGACGACGCGGCAACTTGTTGGGGCTGGGTTGACCAGGGCGGCGATCTCCAAGCGCGTCCGCTCGGGCCGCCTTTACCGAGTGCATCAGGGCGTCTACTCCGTCGGTCATGACGGGCTGAGCCAAGAGGCCGGATGGATGGCTGCGGTGCTTGCTTGTGGGAAAGAAGCCGTTTTGAGCCATGGTTCGGCTGCGGTTCACTGGGAGTTGCTGCGACCGCTGAGCGGCCTGGTCGATGTGACCGTCCCAAAGCGCACGGGCCGCAGCCAGCGCCGCGGTGTGCGGATCTATCGTCGCCCCGATCTTGTGGGGTGGGCGACTTTGTCAACCACTGGTTTGCAAACTCGCTCTCGCCGCTTAGTGGCGGTGCGCTACGGCATCCCGGTGACCACTGTGGCTCGTACGCTCGAAGACCTGCAGCGCTCGTCGATGCGCCCGTCGCTCGTGCGGCGGGCCATCCGCCAGGCGGAATTCCTGCGTCTGCCGCTGGGGGAGATCGAGACGGATGGGACGCGCAGCGATCTCGAGCGGGACTTCTTGCGACTCTGCCGCGGGCAGCGGCTGCGGCCGCCGGAGGTCAACGTGCCGATCGGGCGGTTCACGGTCGACTTCCTCTGGCGGGAGGAGCGGCTGATCGTCGAAACCGACAGCTACGTCACCCACGGTGGCCAGATCGCCTTCGAGGACGATCGGGCACGGGATCTGGAGTTGCGGCGGCTCGACTACCGCGTCCATCGCTTCAGCGAACGGCAGCTCGAAGACGAACCAGAGGCGGTTGCCGTCGACGTCGCAAGGGCGCTGAGCAGCCGGTCGGCTTCATAGGTTGTTCCTGTGACCGACGCGGCGGCGATCGAGACCGAGGCGCTGACCAAGCGCTACGGGGCGCACCGGGGGATCGAGGACGTCAGCTTCGCGGTGCGGCCGGGGGAGGTCTTCGGCTTCCTCGGGCCGAACGGGGCGGGAAAGACGACGACGATCCGGACGCTGCTCGACCTGATCCACCCGAGCTCGGGCTCGGCGCGGATCTTCGGGCTCGACAGCCGCCGCGACAGCGTCGCGATCCGCGCCCGGCTCGGCAACCTTCCCGGCGATTTCGGCTTCGGGCGGGAGGCGACGGGGCGGGAGGCGCTGCGGCTCCTCTCTCGCCTGCGCGGCATCGACGGCAGCGCCCGTGCCGGCGAGCTGGCGGAGCGCTTCCGGGCCGACCTCGACCGCCCGCTCGGCCAGCTCTCGCGCGGCAACCGCCAGAAGGTCGGTCTCATCCTCGCCACCTTCCACCGCCCCGAGCTGTTGATCCTCGACGAGCCGACCAGCGGCCTCGACCCGCTGATGCAGGAGGAGTTCCTGGCGCTGGTCACCGAGGAACGGGAGCGGGGCTGCGCCGTCTTCCTCTCCTCGCACGAGCTCGACGAGGTGCAGCGGGTCTGCGACCGGGTCGGGATCGTCCGCGACGGCCGCCTGATCGCGGTCGAGCGCATCGCCGACCTGCTTGGCAAGGCGCGACGACGATTCAACGTCGAACTGCGCGACCCGGCCGGGCTCGACCGCCTGCGCGAGCTGCCGGGCGTCGCCGAGCTGGAGGTCGCCGGCAGCCGCGCCACCTTCACCGCCGCCGGCGACCTCGACCCGGTGGTGCGCGAGCTGGCCGGCCACCACGTCGTCGACCTCGAAGCGACCCACCCCTCGCTGGAGGACGTCTTCCTCGGCTTCTACGACGAGTCGGAGGGAGCGGCGTGAGCGCGGCAGCCGGCGGATCGACCGCCCAGATCAGCGCCCTCGCGGCCACGCACCTCGCCGACCGGCGCCGCTCGATCCTCGCCTGGGGGCTGCCGCTCGGCCTGATGTCGGCCTTCATCGTCGCGATCTTCCCCTCGGTCGAAGACTCGATCTCCAAGGCGGTGCAGGGCTATCCGGAAGGGCTGAAGGAAGCCTTCGGGATCGGCCAGCTCAGCAACGTCGAGCAGTACCTGCAGGCGGAGATGCTGAGCCTGATCGTGCCGCTGGCGATGGGCTACCTGGCGGTGCGGGCGATCGCCTCCGGCCTCACCGGCGCCGCCGAATCGGGCCGGCTCGACGTGCTGCTATCGGCGCCCGTCTCGCGCACGCGCCTGGTCGCCGCCGGCTTTCTCGCCACCGCAATCGAGCTGGCGGCGGTGCTCCTCCTCACCGGCCTGCTGACCGGCCTCGGCAGCGTCCTCTCCGGGGCCGGGCTCGACGCCGGCGCCGCCGCGGCCGGCTTCGCCAACGTCTGGCCGCTGGCGCTCCTCTTCGCCGGGTTCGGCGGGATCGCGGCAGGCTTCTCGCTGCGCACCCCAGTCGTCACCGGAGCCGTCGCCGGCGTGCTGGTGGCGATGTACGTCGTCGACCTCGTCGGCCGCCTCGACCCGAGCCTCTCCGACCTCCGTTACATCTCGGTCTTCAAGTACTACGGCAACGCGATCGAGGACGGGATCGAACCGCTCGCCTTCGTCGGCGTCACCGTGGTCGCCTGCGCTCTCGCCGCCCTCGGCGCCTGGCTTTTCGAGCGGCGCGACCTCGCCGCATAGGTACGTCTGCATTCCTCTAACTTTCTTGACTGTAGGTGGGAGCGCCCTGAGACTGGCCGGATCAGCTGTCTCACGAATCAGTCAAGGAGGAGTCATGAAGCACCTGAAAACGCTCGGCCTGATCGGGCTCGTCATCGGAGCACTTTTGTCGCTTGCCGGGAGCGCGTCGGCTACGGCACTGACATCGAACGGCGCCACCTACACAGGCGAATTCGTCGCCAAAGCGACCGGCGTAAGAATCCACCGGCCCACCTTCGGCGAAGGCAAATGGAGCCTCACCTGCAACTCGACGATCAGCGGCAAAGTCTCCGGTCACGGAGCGGCGGTGACAGCGACGGTGGTGCTGGGCACCTTCTTTCTGACCGAATGCGTCAGCGAAGTCAACCCCAACGCCGAAGCCAAAATCCTCAAACCGGGCACGCTCGAAATCCACACAGCCTCGGGCGATTCGACGGGTTCGACCGGCAACGGAACAGTCACATGGAGCGGACCGTTCGAACTCACAACCTCGATCGGACCGGTCCCGATCAACGAGCACTGCATCTTCAAACTGTCGAACGCGGACATCGGCTCGATCACCGGCAGCAAAAACACCGGGGCGACAGCCAAATTCAACCTCGACGCGCTTCTCAGCACCAATCTCGCGTGCGGAGTCTCGGCGGAGTTGACAGGCACCTACACGGTCAATACCCCGGACAACCTGAACATCCACTAGCCGCGGTCTCGATGTCCTCCAGGCTGCCCGCCTCGGTCGTGGAGACGATCGGGGCGGGGGCCTCGGGGCCGAGCCGGTCCTCGCCGACGATCAGGTGGAGGGTCTTGCCGGCGGCGGCGCAGCGGTCGGCGACGGCGCCGACGATCTTGCCTTCGAGGCTCGTGGAATCGAGGCGTCCCTCGCCGGAGACGACTGCGTCGGCACGAGCGAGGCGGGCGTCGAAGTCGAGCGCGTCGAGGACGAACTCGGCACCTGGGCGGAGCTCGGCTCCGTGGGCCCAGAGCCCGCCCGAAAAGCCGCCGGCGCAGCCGCCCATCGGCACCCCGCGCGGGTCGCGCGGTAACTCGGCGGCGAGGTCATGCAGCCGCTGGGTCAAGCGCTCGACCGCCGCCGCGTCCGCCCCCTTCTGCGGCGCGAACACCCGCGCCGCCTCCTCGAACGGCGTCCGCACGTCGCAGAGGACCTCGATCCGCACCGCCGCGTCGGTTTGGCGCAGCGCTTCGAGGGCGCCGCGGCCGCCGTCGTTGCTGGCGCTGCCGCCGGCGGCTACGAGGACCCGGGTCGCTCCGGCCTCGATCGCGGCGGCGATCAGCTCACCGGTGCCGTAGGTGTCGGCCCGCTCGGCGTCGCGTTCCTCCTCCGCGACCAGCGGCAGCCCCGAGGCCTGCGCCAGCTCGACGATCGCCGTCTCGCCATCTGCCAGCAGCCCGAAACTCGCCTCGATCGGCCGCCGCAGCGGGTCGTGCACCCGCGCCTTCCGCCGCTCGCCACCCAGCGCCCCCAGGAGCACCGCCATCGTCCCCTCGCCGCCGTCGGCCAGCGGGCAGCGATCGACCCCACCGCCGCTTGCCTCGATCCCCCGGGCCATCGCCTCGGCGACCGTCGCGGCATCGAAGGTGCCCTTGAATGAATCCGGGGCGACGAGGAAGGTCCGGGCGGAGGGCGCCACCACCACATAATGCAGCGCAGTGGGAGACATCCAGATCTTCATCGCCGCGCTGCTCGTCTCGGTGGCGCTGCTGAACGCGGTTGCCAACTGGTGGCAGGTCCCGTACCCGATCGTCCTCGTGCTCGGCGGGCTTGCCCTCGGCTTGGTGCCGGGGATCCCGGAGATCGAACTCGACCCCGACCTGGTGCTGCTGATCTTCCTGCCGCCGCTGCTCTACTCCGGCGCCTTCTTCGCCGACCTCAACGCCCTGCGCCAGGACACGCGGGTGATCTCGCTGCTCTCGATCGGCCTCGTGCTCGCCACTGCGCTCGTGGTCGGCGCCGTCGCCCACCTCGCCTTCGACCTGCCCTGGGCGGTGGCGATCGCCCTCGGCGCGATCGTCGGCCCGACCGACCCGGTGGCGGCGACCACGATCCTCCGTCGGCTCGGCATCCCCCGCCGGATCGTCAACGTGCTCGAGGGCGAGAGCCTGGTCAACGACGCCAGCGCCCTCGTCATCTACAAGGTCGCCGTCGTCGCCGCGGTCGGCGGCAGCTTCTCACTTGCCGAGGCGGGCGGCCGCTTCCTCCTCGCCGCCGGCGGCGGTCTCGCGATCGGCCTCCTCGCCGGCTGGCTGATCGCCGCGATCCGCCGCCGCACCGAGGACCCGACGACCGAGATCACGATCTCCCTCTTCAGCGGCTACGCGGCCTTCCTCCCGGCGGACGAGATCGGCGCCTCCGGCGTCCTCGCCGCCGTCGCCTGCGGCATCTACCTCGGCTGGCGCTCGCCGGAACTGGTCTCGCCGAGCACCCGCCTGCAGTCCTTCGCGGTCTGGGAAATCCTCGTCTTCCTCCTCAACGCGACCCTCTTCGTCCTCATCGGCCTGCAGCTGCCGGTGATCGTCGACGGCCTGCGGGAAAGCGGCATCGGTGCCGGCGAGGCGATCGCCGACGCGGCGCTGGTGACGGCGCTGGTGATCGCCACCCGCTTTGCCTGGAGCTTCGGGGTGACCGGGATCATCCGTGTCCTCGACCGCCGCCCGCAGCAGCGGGAGCGCCGCGCGAGCTGGCAGCTGCGCGTAGTCGCCGCCTGGTCGGGGATGCGCGGCGCGGTCTCGCTTGCCGCGGCGCTGGCGCTGCCGCTGACCACCGACGCCGGCGAGGCTTTCCCCGGCCGCGACCTGATCCTCTTCGTCACCTTCGGGGTGATCGTCTTCACCGTCGTCGGCCAGGGGCTGACGCTGCCGGCGCTGATCCGCCGCCTCGGCGTCGGCGAGGACGGCAGCGAGGAGGAACGCGAGGAGCTGCGCGCCCGCCTCACCGCCGCCGCGGCGGCGCTCGAGCGCCTCGACGAGCTCGCGGCCGAGGACTGGACCCGGGAGGAGACGATCGACCGCGTTCGGGCGCTGTACGAATTCCGCCGCCGCCGCTTCAAGGTCCTCGCCGGCAAGATCGAGGACGAGGACGGGATCGCCGACCGCTCGATCGCCTACCAGCGGCTGATGCACGAGCTCTACGGCGCCCAGCGCGAAGCCCTCGTCGGCCTCCGCGACGGCGGCCAGATCTCGGCCGAGGTGATGCGCCGCGTCGAGCGCGACCTCGACCTCGAAGAGGAGCGCCTCGAGGTCTAGGGCGCCACGGGCGCCGGCACCTGCGAGGCCATCTGCGCGTAACCGGTGGCGCTCGGGTGGATGCCGGTGTCGCCGCTGATCACCCAGGGCGGCCCGCCGTCGGCCGGGCCGTCGCAGAAGGAGAGCGGGTGCAGGACCTCGAGCTCGTCCTGGGCCGGGGTCGACTGCACGCTCGGCCCGTCGACCTGGTACCCGAAGCGCGAGCAGGAGTAGCCGTCGGGATACACCGGCGTGATGTCGATGCCGACGTTGAAGTGGGGCGGCGCCACCACCTGCAGCCGCTGCGGGTTGACTTCGGCGGCGACAGCGGCGATTTCGCGGTTCAGCAGCTGCCCCATCTCGGCGATCTGCACGGCGCTGTAAGCGAGCGCGGTCGAGGGGATCGAGAGGTGGTACTGCATCAGGTAAATCGTCGCGTCGGTGCGCTGGACGAGGTCGGCGTAGAGCTTCGCCAGCCGTTCGCGCAGGTGGACTTCGCCGAAGGCGCGTTCGATGCATTCGCTGTAGCCGCCGACGATCTCCGAATAGATCGCGCAGCCCATGTTGTCGACGCCGAACAGCATGTTGGAAAGCAGCGGGTTGGCCCCGACCGTCATCAGGATGTAGTCGGGGTCTTCGGACTCGATCCGTTTGGTGGTTTCGTAGAAGGCCCCTTCGGGTGCCCAATCGCCGGGTTCGGAGCCGCTGACCGCGACGTTCTCGTAGTTGGTGATGCCATGCTCGTTCGCCCACTGCGCCGCCCAGGAGACGTTGTTCGCCAGCCCGTAGTCGGGGGCGTAGTTCGGGCCCTTCTGCTTGTTGCTGGTGTTGAGCGAGTTCGAGGAGCAGGCGTCGTCGTATTCGCTTGCCGGCGGGCGGCAGCCGAGCAGCCGCCCGATCGTCATCGGCGTGCCGTTGCTGTAGTAGCCGAAGCCGGCGGTGACCGAGTCGCCGAGTGCGCGGACGACGACGCCGGCGGCGCTGCCGACCACCACCTGCACGTCGGAGAGGACCGGCGCCGCCGACGCGGCGGCACCATGGCGGCGGCGCGGCTTGCCGGCAAGCTGGATCTGGTCGCTGCCGCGGAAGCGGCGGGGCGCGACGTACACGAGGCGCCCATGGTGGATATGGGCACGGCCGTGCTCGGGCTGGGCGGCCAGGACCCAGCCTCGGTCCTCGCCGCAGACCGGCAGCGGCACCGAGACCCGCCGCCCCGGCCGCAGCCGCAGCCGCGGGGTGCTGCTGCAGGTCGTTGCGGGAGCCGCCCGCAGTCGCCCCTTCCAATTGGAGACGCCGCCGATGTCGACCGTGCCGTCGCCGTCGACGTCGAGGCGGTTCGGCGAGCGCACCCGCACAGTCAATCCTTCGACCAGCTGCGAGGCGTACGCCGGTCCGAGGTCGAGCCGGTGCACGAAGGTGAATCCGCGCCGCCGCTCGGGCGCCTGGCGACGGCCGCTGCTGAGGCGGTCGTGGAGGAGGAGCCCGGCGATCTCTCCCTTGCCCGGCGCGGAGAGCGTCACATCGGTCTTGACGACCCGGCCGGCGAACTGGATCCCGTAGCGGACCGGGATCAGGAGCGTGGCTCGCCCACCCGTCGAGGCGAGCGTGACCCGGCCCACCGCCACGGTATGAGCACCCGTTTCCGCGCCGGCACCGGGCGTCAAGGTCAACAGCCCCAAGAGGGTTAGTGAGAGAAGCGAGGCGAGGGTGCGGAGGCGCATCGGGGCCGACATCATGGCTTGCCCCGCCGATAGAGCCAGCGCTGGAAGAAGGGGTCGAGGTTCCGCCTCGATATCTCCTCGGCCAGGTCGATGAATTCCTTGATCGTGCCGCTGCCGTAGCGGTGCCCGACCGCCCAGTCGTGCAGCAGCCGCAGCATCGGCTTCGTCCCGATCTTCACCCGCAGCGCCTGCAGCGCCATCGCCCCGCGGATGTAGACGGAGGGGCCGAACATGTGCTTCGGCGTGCCCGGGTGCGCCGAGGGCGGGTTCCAGAACTCCTCGTTTGACGCCGGGACCCGGTAGAGGCGGACGAAGATCGCCTGGGCGCTGCGGCGCCCGTGGCGCTCGGCGTAGTACCACTCGGTCCAGGTCGCGAAGCCCTCGTTCAGCCAGATTTCCGGCCAGCGCTTCAGCCCGACCGAGTCGCCGAACCACTGGTGCGCGGTCTCGTGGACGACCGTGGTCAGGTCCGGCACATAGGGGTAGAACGGCCGGCTCTGAGTCTCCAGCGCGTAGCCGACCTTCGGCGCGACGTCGACCACCGAGCCGGCGGCTTTGAACGGGTAGGCCCCGAAGAGCCCGCTCTCGAACCGGATCACCTCGGGCAGCGCCGCCAGCACCGGCCGCGAGCGCCGCTCCAGCCTGGGGTCGATCAACGTCCAAAAGGGACGGCCGGCGATCGTGCTCTTGACCGTCTGGCCGCGGCCGATGTCGAGCATCGCCAGGTACGGGCTCATCGGCGAGTCTTCGCGCCAGCGGAAGCGACGCAGGCGCCCGTCCAGGTATCCCTGCACCTGTCGTCCGTTCGAAATGGCGACGAGTGGGATCGGGACGATGACCTGGATGACGAAGGTCGCCTTGTCCCCGGGCACGTTGTTGCAGGCGAGCCAGGCCTGCGTTCCCTGCGGCTCGCCCAGCGCCACCGCGCCGTCGTCGGTGCGGATCCAGCCCTCGAGGGTCCCGTCCGGATCGACCACCGGCTTTGGCACCCCGGCGTAGTGCAGGGAGACGACGAACCTGTCCCCGGCCGGAATCGGCTCCTTCGGCTCGATCACCAGCTTCCCCGGCGTGCGCCGGTACGGCGCCGCCTCGCCCTTGACGCTGACGGCGCCGACGCGCATGCCGTTGAGGTCGAGCGAGAAGCGGCGGAGGGTTCGCGTCGCCCGAATCGCAATCCGGTCCCGCACCCGGATTCCGCCGGTTTCGGGACGGTAAGAAACGGACACCTGGTAGTGCTCGACGTCGAGCCGGGAGTCACCGGTATGCGGAAAGAACGGTTCGGCTCCGGCCGCCGCCGGCGCAGCGAGCCCGAGGCAGATGATCAAGAGGATGAGCCGGGTAGAGCGCAAGGGACGATCCTATGGCGAAGAAACTGAGTGAGTACGAGCGCAAGCGGGACTTCGGCAAGACCGCCGAGCCGGCGCCGAAGAAGCGGCGCCCGAAGAAGGGGGCGCCGCGCTTCGTCGTCCAGGAACACAGCGCCCGCCGCCTGCACTGGGACCTGCGGCTCGAGCACGACGGGGTCGCCGCCTCCTGGGCGATCCCGAACGGGATTCCGGAGACGCCGGAGGAGAACCGCAAGGCGGTCCACACCGAGGACCACCCGCTCGAGTACCTCAGCTGGGAGGGGGAGATCCCGCAGGGCGAGTACGGCGCCGGGACGATGAAGGTCTGGGACAGCGGCACCTACACGCTGGAGAAGTGGGAGCCGGGGAAAGTGATGGTCGAGTTCCACGGCGAGCGGCTGCAGGGCCGCTACGCCCTCTTCCGCGCCGGCAAAGCTGAGAAGGACTGGATGATCCACCGGATCGACCCGCCCGCCCGCGAGCGCGACCCGTTCCCGGAAAACGTGGTGCCGATGCTGGCCAAGCTCTCGCAGCTGCCGCGCGACGACGGCAGGTGGGCGGTCGAGGTGAAGTGGGACGGGGTGCGGGCGCTCGCCTACTGCCAGCCAGGCCGCGTCCAGTTGCAGACCCGCAACCTCAACGACGTCAGCGTCCAGTACCCGGAGGTGCGGCGGATCTCCCGGGCGCTGGGTTCCCACGACGCCGTTCTCGACGGGGAGCTGGTCGCCTTCGACGAGGACGGCAAACCGAGCTTCGAGCGCCTGCAGCAGCGGATCCACAACACCGACCCGAACGTGGTCAAGCGGCGGATGCAGACCCACCCCGTCGTCTACGTCGTCTTCGACCTCCTCTACCTCGACGGGCGAGACCTCACCGGCGAGCCCTACGCGCGCCGCCGCGAGCTGCTGCAGGGACTGGAGCTGGACGGCGATCACTGGCAGACGCCCGGCCACTCGGTCGGCCACGCCGAGCAGCTGCTGGAGGCGAGCAAGGAGCAGGGCCTGGAGGGGGTGATGCTGAAGCGCCTCGACTCGATCTACTGCCCCGGCAAGCGCACCGGCACCTGGCTGAAGGTGAAGAACACGAGCCGCCAGGAGATGGTGATCGGCGGCTGGACGCTCGGTGAAGGCCGCCGCAAGGAACACCTCGGCGCCCTCCTCGTCGGGTATTTCGAGCCCGACGCCGACGGCAACCCCGTCCTCCGCTACGGCGGCAAAGTCGGCACCGGGTTCAAGGCAAAGGATCTGACCGCGCTCGCCGCCCGCCTTGCCCCGTTGGAGCGCAAGACCAGCCCCTTCGCCGCCGGTCCGAAACCGCCGAAAGGCTCGCGCTTCGTCGAGCCGCGCCTGGTCGCCGAGATCGAGTTCCGCGAGATGACCAAGGAGGGGGTCCTGCGCCACGCCGCCTACAAAGGCCTGCGCGAGGACAAGCCGGCGACCGAGGTCGAGCTCGAGCGCGCCAGCGATCCGCAGGGCGAGTCGCTGACCTCCCGCGCCGTCAAGCGCCCCCGCAGGAAAGCGGCGGTCACGGTCGAGGGGCGGGAGCTCGAACTCTCCAACCTCGACAAGGTCCTCTACCCGCAGGCGGGCTTCACCAAGGGCGAGCTGATCGACTGGTACGCGCGGATCGGCGAGGTCTTACTGCCGCACCTGCGCGGCCGTCCGCTGACCCTGAAGCGGTATCCCGAAGGGGTGGAGGGCAAACACTTCTATGAGAAGCGCTGTCCCAAGCACCGCCCGGACTGGGTGACCACGGCCAGCGTCTGGAGCGACCGCCACAAGAGCGAGATCGACTACTGCGTGGTCGAAGACCTGCCGACCCTGGTCTGGCTGGCGAACCTGGCCGACATCGAGCTCCACACCTCGCTCGCCAAAGTCGTGGCGATCGAGCGGCCGACCGCGATGGTCTTCGACCTCGATCCCGGCGCTCCCGCCGACGTGCTCGACTGCGCCCAGGTCGCGGTCTGGCTCCACGGCCTCTTCGGGCAACTGGGGTTGAACTGCTACCCGAAGACCTCCGGCTCGAAGGGGATGCAGCTCTACGTGCCGCTCAACAGCGATCTCACCTACGAGCAGACCAAGCCGTTCTCCAAAGCGGTGGCCGAGGCGTTGGAGCAGCGCTTCGGCGACCGCGTCGTCTCGCAGATGTCGAAGGCGAAGCGGCCCGGCAAGGTGCTGATCGACTGGAGCCAGAACGACCGCCACAAGACCACGGTCTGCGTCTACTCCCTGCGGGCGAAAGCGCGGCCGACGGTCTCGACCCCGCTCGAGTGGGAGGAGGTCGAAGCGGCTCTCGAGGCGGGCGACCCCGAGGCGCTCGTCTTCGATCACGCCGCGGTGCTGGAGCGGGTCGAGGCGAAGGGTGATCTCTTCGCGCCGCTCTTGAGCGAAGAGCAGCACCTCCCCGATCTCTAGATCGGTTAATCCGTCCAGAGATCGGGCAATGAGGGGGCATGGGCACCCACGAGGAGGTCAGCGACGAGGTCCGCCGCGACTACGCGCCTGAGGGCGCGGCCTCGAAGACCGGCCTCGGCGCGACGCTGAAGCGGACGCTGACCGAGTTCCAGGAGGACAACCTCACGGACTGGGCGGCGGCGCTCACCTATTACGGCCTGCTCTCCCTGTTCCCGGCGCTGATCGCGATGGTCTCGCTGATCGGGATCTTCGGCGACCCCCAGACGACGACCAGCAAGCTGACCGAAATCATCACTGAAATCGGGCCGGAATCCGGGGCGGAAACCTTCGAAGGCCCGATCAAATCGATCGTCGAAAACCAGAGCGCCGCCGGCTTCGCCTTCGTCTTCGGGCTCGCCGCCGCGCTGTGGTCGGCCTCGGGCTACGTCGGCGCCTTCACCCGCGCCTCCAACATCATCTACGAGACCCCCGAGGGCCGCCCCTTCTGGAAGCTGCGGCCGCTGCAGATCGCCGTCACCCTGGCGATGATCATCCTGATGGCGCTGCTCGCCCTCGGCCTGGTCCTGACCGGCCCGGTGGTCGAAGCGGTCGCCAACCCGATCGGCCTCAGCAGCACCGCGGTCGACGTCTGGAACATCGCCAAGTGGCCGGTGATGGCGGCGATCTTCATCCTCCTGGTCGACCTCCTCTATTACTCGATGCCAAATGTGAAGCTGCGCGGCTTCAAGTGGGTGACGCCGGGTGCGATCGTCGCGATCGTCGTCTGGGCGATCACCTCGGCGCTGTTCGCCTTCTACGTCTCCAACTTCGGCTCCTACGACAAGACCTACGGCACCCTCGCCGGCCTCGTCGTGCTGCTGCTCTGGTTCTGGATCACCAACCTGGCGATCCTCTTCGGCCACCAGATGAACGCCGAGCGCGAGCGCAGCGTCGAGATCGAAGAAGGCCACCCGCGGGCCGAGAAGGAGATCCAGCTCGAGCCGCGGCAGGAGCCGAAGGACCAGAAGACCACCTGAGAGAGGAGCGAGCGATGAGAGGGACGAAGACGTTGTCGAAGGCAGCTCCGCAAATCCCGACGTACGTGAAGGAGCTGGCGGAAAACGAGTACGCGCAGGAGAACCTGCGCCGGGGCTACGAAAGCCTGCGGGAGGGCGCGCGGGCCCTCGCCGACCAGCGCGAGCACCCGAAGCGTCACTGGCCGAAACGGCTGGCGATCATCGGCGTCGCCGGTGCCGCCGCGGCCGGCGCGGCGATCGCCGCCAAAGGCGCGGGGTCGGGTGAGGCGCAGAAATGAAGCTGATCTTCGCCCCGATCAGCATCGTCCTCGGCCTGATCGCCGGCCTGCTCGGCAAGAAGATCTTCGAACAGGTCTGGGGGTTGGTCGACGACCAGGAGCCGCCGAAGCCCGAGCACCGCGAATTCTCCTGGCCGAAATTGATCGTGGCGCTGATCGTCGAGGGCGCGATCTTCCGCCTCGTCAAAGGCCTCGTCGACCACGGAACCCGCACCTCCTTCGCGAAATTGACCGGCAGCTGGCCGGGTGAGGAGAGGCCGCAACCGGAGTAATAACCCGCCCTGCGGGTAGCTATTGGATCGAAGCATTCGTCTTTGGAAACCAGCGAACGGAGGAGCAGATGAGCACCAGAGCGGATAGAGGAGGCATCGGCGGGATCTCGTTGGGAGGCATCCTCGTGATCATCGGGATCGTGCTGATGATCGTCTGGAGCTTCTGGATCGGGCTGATCATCGCCCTGATCGGGCTGATCGCCTTCGGCGGTTTTGCCCGCGGCAAGTGGTACTAGCGCCTTAGTCATCTGATCCCCGCTTGACCAGCCCGCCCGTTGCTCCTGAGGAGCGGGCGGGCTGGCCGTACTGATGGGCGGTTTGCTGATGTATGTTCAGCGCAAGTGCCCGGGGGACACTCGCGAACCGCCCGCATCGCCTGGATCGTCGCCGCGGTTCTCGCTGTCTTCGTTGTCTGGATCGCGGTCGAGGCTGTCAGCGCGGGACTGGCGTTCTTCTATGTGGTGCCGGTCGGACTCGCAGCCTGGTGGTTCGGAGCGCGCGCCGGCCTCTTCACCGCCGTCGTCTGCCTCGCCCTCTACGCGATCGGGGACCTCATCCACCCGATCCCGGAATTCGGCCTGGCGCTGATCATTCGCGCCGTCTTCTTCCTCGCCGCGGCGGCCCTCGTCTCCTGGGTCGCCCAGCGCCTGCGGACGCTCGAGCACTCGGCCGAGGAGCTGGAGGCGATCCGGGCGGCGCTGGCCCCGGCTGAGCTTCCCGACCTACTCGAGCTCGACGCCGCCGCCGCCTTCGTCCCCTCCGAACTCGGGGTCTCCGGCGACTTCTACCTGCTGACCAACGGGCCCGACGGCTCGACCGTCGCGATCGTCGGCGACGTCGTCGGCCACGGGCCGGCGGCGGCCCGCCTCGCCACCTTCATCCGCGCCCGCTTCGCCGCCCTGGCCGCCGGCACCAGCGACCCGGCCGAGCTGCTGACCCTCGCCAACGTCGCCCTCGCCGATCGGCCGGGGCGCGAGCGCGAGCTGGTCAGCGCCGTCTGCCTGCGGCTGCGGCCGGGCGAGTCGAGGGTGGCCTACGCGCGGGCCGGGCACCCGCCACCGCTGCGCCTGCCCGCCCTGGAGGAGCTGCCACTGGACGGCTCCACCTTCCTGCTCGGGGCCGAACGAGATCTGCGGCTGCACAACGTCGAGTTCTCCCTCGGCGCCGGCGAGGGGATCGTCGTCTTCACCGACGGCGCCACTGACGTCCGCCGCGGCAAGCAGATGCTCGGGCTCGACGGCTTCAGAGGAGTGCTCGCTCCCCTCTGTGGATTGGGGGCGAAGGTGATCGCCGAGGAGGTGGAACGGTCGATCCTCGCTTGGGCCGACCGACCGATCCGCGACGACCTCTGCTTGGTGGTGCTGAAGCCCGAGACCGGGTGACACGGTGCGAGGGTGCCATTTGGCACCTGCCCACATAGGTACTCATGGGGTCTTGAATCGGCCCCGGTGGCCTGTCAAAAAGGATGGGCTTCAAGTATTTCTCCAGCTCCCGAGCCGCTCGGTCCACGCGAACGTCTCGGGAGCTTTTTTCGGTGGGGCGGCAGCGCGCGGTAGCGTCGGGGGATGGCCGGCCCGGGCGCCCACACCTATGCGGTGACCAACCGTCTGCCGGAGCCGGCGATGGAGATGCTGCGCGGCGCCGGCGAGGTGCGCGCCGACCAGCGCGAGATGGCAATCCCGCGCGAGGACCTGCTGGCGCTGGTCGACGGCGCCGAGGCGATCCTCACCCTGCTGCACGACCGGGTCGACGACGAGCTGTTGGAGGCGGCGGGGCCACAACTGCGCTGCGTCGCCAACGTCGCCGTCGGCTACGACAACGTCGACGTCGAGGCGGCGGCGCGTCGAGGTGTCGTCGTCACCAACACCCCCGGCGTCCTCGACGACGCCACCGCCGACCTGACCCTGGCGCTGCTGCTGGCGGCGACGCGGCGGGTCGCCGAGGGCGACCGCCTCGTCCGCGCCGGACGGCCTTGGAGCTGGGGGATGCACTTCATGCTCGGCAGCTCCCTGCGCGGCAAGCTGCTGGGGATCGTCGGCCTCGGTGGGATCGGCCGCCGGGTTGCCGAACGGGCGCGCGCTTTCGGGCTGGAGATCGCCTACCACCAGCGGCATGAGGCAGCGCCGGAGACGGTGGCCTCCCTGGGGGCGCGCCGACTGCCCCTCGAGCAGCTGCTGGCCGAGGCCGACGTCGTCAGTCTCCATTGCCCGCTGACGCCGGAGACCCGCCACCTCGTCGGCGCCGCCGAGCTGGCGGCGATGAAGCCGACTGCGGTCCTGGTCAACGCCGCCCGCGGGCCGATCGTCGACGAAGCGGCGTTGGCGGAGGCGCTGGCGGCGGGCGAGATTGCCGCCGCCGGCCTCGACGTCTACGAGCACGAGCCCCGGGTCGAGCCGGAGTTGCTGGCGCTGGAGAACGTCGTCTTGGCGCCGCACCTCGGCTCCGCCACTGTCGAGACCCGCACGGCGATGGCCGAGCTGGCGGCCCGCAACGCTATTTCTGTACTAGGCGGCCAAGGGCCGCTGACCCCGGTGTCGCCACAATGAAGCGATGAGCTCGGTGACCACGGGGCGCACCATCCGCCACCGGATCGGCGGCGAAGAGACGGGCGGCTCGTCCTC
Organism: Solirubrobacterales bacterium; assembly: GCA_035688955.1. Lineage (GTDB taxonomy): Bacteria > Actinomycetota > Thermoleophilia > Solirubrobacterales > 70-9 > VAYN01. The sequence continues at coordinate 98,706 of DASSMJ010000019.1, forward strand.
GCGGACCTCGCCCGTCTATGACCCCGCCACCGGCGAGGTGCAGGCCGAGGTCGTCCTGGCCGAGGCCGCCGATGTCGACGCCGCGGTCGCGGCCGCCCGCGCCGCTTTCGCCGAGTGGTCGCAGGCCTCGCTCAGCCGCCGGGCGAAGATCATGTTCGCCTTCCGCCAGCTGCTGGACGAGAACGTCAAGAAGCTGGCGCGGATCGTCTCCTCCGAGCACGGCAAGGTCTTGGAGGACGCTGAGGGCGAGGTCCTGCGGGGGCTCGAGGTGGTCGAGTTCGCCTGCGGCATTCCGCACCTGCTGAAGGGCGAGTACTCCGACCAGGTCTCGACCACCGTTGACGCCTACTCGTTCCGCCAGCCGCTCGGAGTCTGCGCGGGCATTACCCCCTTCAACTTCCCGGCGATGGTGCCGATGTGGATGCACCCGGTGGCGATCGCCTGCGGCAACTCCTTCGTCCTCAAGCCCTCCGAGCGTGACCCCTCGGCTTCCAACCTGGTGGCCGAGCTCTACGCCGAGGCGGGTCTGCCCGCCGGGGTCTTCAACGTCGTCCACGGCGACAAGGTCGCGGTCGACGCCCTGCTCGACCACCCCGACGTCGCCGCCGTCTCCTTCGTCGGCTCGACCCCGATCGCTTCTTACGTGCATGCGCGGGCGACGGAGAAGCGCAAGCGGGTGCAGGCGCTGGGCGGCGCCAAGAACCACGCGGTGGTGATGCCCGGCGCCGACCTCGGCTACGCCGCCGACCAGCTCGCCGCCGCCGGCTTCGGCTCGGCCGGCCAGCGCTGCATGGCGATCTCGGTCGCGGTGGCGGTGGGGGAGTCAGGTGACGCGCTGGTCGAGGAGGTGGCCGGGCGGGCGCGCGAGATCAAGGTCGGCCCCGGCCTCGAGCCCAGCTCGGAAATGGGCCCGGTGGTGACGCCGCAGGCGCGCGACCGCATCGTCGACTACATCGGCCAGGGCGCCGAGGCCGGCGCCCGCCTGACCGTCGACGGTCGCGAGCTCGAGGTGGACGGCGGCGGCTTCTGGGTCGGCCCGACGCTGATCGACCAGGTGCAGCCGGACATGTCGGTCTACACCGACGAGATCTTCGGCCCCGTCCTCTCCGTCGTCCGCTCCGGCGACCTCGACGAGGCGATCGAGCTGATCAACCGCAACGCCTACGCCAACGGCGCCGCGATCTTCACCGGCTCCGGCTACGAGACGCGCCGCTTCCAGCGCGAGGTCGAAGTCGGGATGATCGGCATCAACGTCCCGATCCCGGTGCCGATGGCCTTTTACTCCTTCGGCGGCTGGAAGGACTCCCTCTTCGGCGACCACCACATCCACGGCCCCGAGGGCATCCGCTTCTACACCCGCGGCAAGGCGATCACCAGCCGCTGGCCGGCGACGCAGGCAACTGCCGCCGACGCCGGCTCGCTGCACTTCCCGACCTCAAGTTGACGGCGGCGGCTGCCCCTCGACCCACTCGGCGCGTCCACTCTCCACTTCGCGCTTCCATATCGGCGCCTCGGCCTTGATCCGATCGATCGCTTCGCGGGCGGCGGCGAAGGCGGGGCCGCGGTGGGCGGCGGCGACGGCGACGATGACGCTGGGCTCACCGCGAGGGACCTGGCCGATGCGGTGCTCGGTGGCGGCGCCCTCGATCTCGTGGCGCTCGAAGAGGTCGGCGAGGATCGTGCCGATCCGTTCCTCGGCCATCGGCTGGTAGGCCTCGTACTCGAGCCGCTCGACGTCGCGGGTCGTTCCCTGGAAGGTGACGATCGCGCCGGTGTGGGGGGTGGCGACGAGCCGGTTGAGTCGGTCGGCGGAGAGGGGCTCGGGCGTGACGCGGACGTGCGGCGTCTCGCCGCCGCCGCTGACGGGCGGAATCAGCGCCAGCTCATCGCCGGCGGTGAGCTTCTCCTCGGGATCGACATAGGTGCGATTGACCGCCATCACCACCGGCATCGCCTCCAGGGCCTCGGCCAGCGGCGCACTCACCGCGCCAAGCGCCCGCAGCGCCTCGGCCACCGTCGCCCCCTCCGCCAGCTCGATCTCGAGGCTGTCCCGTCCCGCCCGCTCGCGCAGGACCGCGAAGAGCCGTACCTGCAGCACCATCGCCTTATCCTAGGCCGATGAGCACCCCCGCCGAGGCGGCCGGATCGGGCGACCTCACCCACCTCGACGCCGACGGCAGCGCCCGCATGGTCGACGTCGGCGAGAAGCAGGCGACCAGTCGCCGCGCACGCGCCGAGGTGACGGTGCGGATGTCGCCCGCGACCGCGCGGAAGGTCCTGGCCGGCGACGCCCCGAAGGGCGACGTCATCGGCACCGCCCGCCTCGCCGGGATCCAGGCGGCGAAGCGGACCTGGGACCTGATCCCGCTCGCCCACCAGCTGCCGCTCGCCCACGTCGACGTGCGGGTGGAGGTCGACGGCGAGAGCGGAGCGGCACGGATCGAGGCCGAGGCGGCGACCGTCGCCGGCACCGGCGTGGAGATGGAGGCGATGACCGCCTGCTCGATCGCAGCGCTGACCCTCTACGACATGGTCAAGGGCCTCGAGCGCGGCGTCGTCGTCGACAACCTGCGCCTGCTGGAGAAGACCGGCGGCAAGCATGACTGGCGCGCCGACGGCTAGCGAGCCGCTGCGCGCGGCGGTGCTGACCGTCAGCAGCTCGCGCGCCGCGGCGGGCGGCAGCGACGAGTCCGGCGACGCGCTGGTCGCGCTGGTCGAGGAGCTGGGAGGCGCGCTGGTCGAGCGCCAGCTCGTCGCCGACGACTGGACCCAGATCGAGTCCGCGCTCCGCCGCCTCGCCGACGGCGGCGGCTGCGACCTCGTCCTCACCACCGGCGGCACCGGCTTCGCTGCCTCCGACGTCACGCCGGAGGCGACCGAAGCGGTGCTGGAGCGGCGGGCGCCGGGGATCGCCGAGGCGATGCGCGCCGCCTCCGCGCCCCACACGCCGCACTGGATGCTCTCGCGCGCGACCGCCGGGATCCGCGCCGCGACGCTGATCGTCAACTTCCCCGGCAACCCGAAGGCGATCGCCGAGACGGCGCAGGTTCTGCTCCCGGCGCTGCCCCACGCGGTCTCCCTCCTGCGCGACGCCCCGACCGCGCACCGGCAGTGACCGAGCGGCCGCTGCCCGTCGAGGCGGCCCGCGAGCTGGTGCTGGCGGAGGTGCAGGTGATGCCCTCAGAGCGGGTCCCGCTGCCCGACGCGCTCGGCCGCGTAACCGCCACCGAGGTAAGGAGCGCGATCGCGCTGCAGCCCTTCGACAACTCGGCGATGGACGGCTACGCGCTACGCGCCGCCGATGCGCCCGGCGAGGGCCGCCCGTTGCGCCTGGTCGGCGAGTCCCGGGCTGGTCACCCGGCTGAGGTCCCGGTCGGCGAGGGGGAGGCGATCTGGATCTCGACCGGAGCGATGGTTCCCGAAGGGGCCGACGCCGTCCTGCCGGTCGAGGACGCCCACGAGGAGAACGGCCAGATGCTGCCGGCCCGGCCGGTGCAGACCGGCGAGAACATCCGCCGCGCCGGCGAGGACGTGGAGGCTGGGCAGACGCTGATCGCGGCGGGCCAGCAAATCCGGGCGCCGGAGGTGGGAGTGCTGGCCGCCGTTGGCGTGGCCGAGATCGAGTGCGCCCGCCGCCCGCGTGTCGCGATCCTCGGCAGCGGCGACGAGCTCGTCCCGCCCGGCCAACCGCTGGGCCCAGGTCAGATCCACGACTCCAACAGCCACGCCCTGACGGCCCTGACCCGCGAAGCCGGCGCCGACCCGGTCCACGTCACCAGCCTCCCCGACGACCCAAACACCACCCGCACCGCCATCGCCACAGCCCTCTCCCTCGAACTGCATCAAATTTCCTCCCTGGCAGAGGGGAAATTTGATGCAGTTCGGCAGGTGGACGTCCTTGTGGTTGCTGGGGGCGTCTCGGTGGGGCGGCATGACCACGTCAAGGGGGCGCTGGCTGAGCTTGGGGTGGAGGAACGGTTCTGGCGGGTGGCGCTGCGGCCCGGAGGGCCGACCTGGTTCGGGGTGCTGCCGCGGCTGGAGGGACGGCCCACGCTCGTCTTCGGTCTTCCTGGCAACCCGGTCTCGGCGATCGTCACCTTCCACCTCTTCGTCCGGCCGGCGCTGCGGGCGATGGTTGGGCTCGACCCCGACACCGGCCGCACCCATGCCACGCTCGTCGAGCCTTACCGCAAGAAGCCCGGCAAGGCCCAATACCTGCGCTGCCGGCTCGAGCTGACCGAGGAGGGCTGGCGGGCCCACCTCACCCGCGAACGCCAGGGCTCCCACGTCCTCACCTCGATGCTCGGAGCGGACGCCCTCGCCGTCATCCCGGCCGACGCCGAAGACATTCCGGCCGGAGAGAAAGTCGAGGTCGAGCTGCTGCGGGATCTGATGGAGTAAGGCCCGTGGAGCACCTCGGGACCAGTCCTCTCCACGAGGGCAAGCACGTGGACTTCGTCGCCAAGCGCTATCGACGCGAGGATGGGACGGAGGTCGAGCGGGAGATCGTCGAGCACCCCGGCTCGGTGGCCGTGCTCGCCTACGACGAGGAATTCGCCTACCTGGTCGCCCAGCCGCGCGAGGCGGTCGAGGAGGACGAGCTGCTGGAGATTCCTGCCGGGACGCTGGACGTCGAGGGGGAGAGCGAGCTCGAGTGCGCGCGGCGGGAGCTGGCCGAGGAGGCGGAGCTGCGGGCCGAGCAATGGGAGGTGCTGCACGTCGTCTACCCGAGCCCGGGCTTCCTCACCGAGAAGGTGACGATCTTCGCCGCCACCGAGCTTTCACCCGCCGGGGGCGAGCGCGACGAGGACGAGGAGATCGAGGTCGTCCGCCTCGACCTGGCTCAGATCGACTCGGCCCTGCCGCAGATCCGCGACGCCACCACCGTGATCGCCCTGCTGTACCTGCGGCAGCGGCTTTAGGAGGTCCCCGCCTCAGTGGCGAGGACGACGGTGCACCTGACGGTCGCGCGCGGCTGCTTCCCGCAGCCTTCGCTGCGACTCGGCTGCATTGGCGAGGGTGAAGCTGGCGAGGAATCTCATCTCGATCGACCTCCTGGTGCCTTCGACACTGTCTAAATCAATTTGCCGGTGTCATCAACACTAGCTAAACTGGATAGACAGTGTCAAGCGACCTTAACAACGAGATCGAGTTTCTGGTCGAGTTCGTCAACACCCGCGACCTCGAGGAGGAGACGGACGCGGTCGCCGAGCCGGCCCTTTTGCGCTCCTGGATCGCCGAGAACACCGGCGAGCTCGTGTCCGAGCCCGACGGCACCGAGCTGCAGCGCGTGCTCGACCTGCGCGAGTCCCTCCGAGCCCTCCTCCGTGGCAACAACGGGCACGAGCCGGGCGCAGCCGATCTGACAGCCCTCCGCGCCGCCGTCGAGCGCAGCCGCTACCGGCCGACCCTCTCACCGCAAGGGCTGGTCACCCTCGACCCGGCCCGCGCCGACCTCAGCGGCTTCGAAGCCCGCCTGCTCCTCGCCCTCGAGCGCCTCCAAACCCAGGGAGCCTGGCCCCGCCTCAAGGCCTGCACCGACGATGGCTGCCAGTGGGCCTTCTACGACTCCACCCGCAACCACTCCCGCACCTGGTGCTCGATGGACGTCTGCGGCAACCGCGAGAAGACCCGCCGCTACCGGCGGCGCAAGGACTCGGGCTGACGGCGCCTCAGTCCGACGGCGGCACCTCAAACGAGATGAAGGCGACTCGTGCCTCGCTGCCGCTGGCGGAATCGCCGGCCTCTTTCAGCCGGCGCGTCGCCCGGCGTTGGATTTCCAGGCACTCCTCCAGCGAGGCGTCGATCACCCCCGAGAGTTCGCGCCATCCGGACTCGTCGAGCCAGAGTCCGATCCTGATCAGACTGCGCTCGACGCGGCTGTCGAAGGTCCCCTTTTCGAAGGCTTCTTCGATCTCGGCCTGGATCACTTCGAGGATTTCGGCTGACGTCTGCTCGCGCTCGGCCTTGCCTCTCTTGCTCCACTCCTTGGATCCGATCCAGGACCAGGTCGACCGGTAGTGGCGATCGGGGGAGTCCTCGGGATCCAGCGGTTCGGCGAAGCCCTGCCGTTCGAGCTCGGCCAACTGGGCTTCGACCTCCGCGGGCGGAAAGAGGGTTTCGGTCGCCAGCTCATCCACCGTTTTCGGCCCCAAGGAGAGGGCGACCGTGAGGCGGGTGTTCGCCGGTCCCGTGCCCACCTGCATCAGCGCGTTGGCCGCCTGCGGCGAGGGCCGGCGGTAGCTCTTTCCTTCCGCCGCCGCGGTCGCCCCCTCGATTCCCAGAACAGGCGAAAGGGCGACGAAGGTGCAGATCGGGGCGAGCCCGGGCAGTGCCGCCGCGCCGGCGTCGGTCAGGCGCCTGGTGGCGAGGCCAATGACGGCGTCGAGCAGCGCCTCCGAGCCCAGCCGCAGGTTGATCGGCAGGCGGTGAGCCGGCAGCCCCGCGGTCAGCAGTGGCCGCAGCGGCGCCAACCCCGCGCTCCGGCGGCGCAAAGCCGGGGCGCCGCCTTCGCGGGCGCCGAGCAGCAGCAGATGGGTGAGGTTCGGGCGCGAGGCCAGCAGCATCAGCAGCGTCGCGAGCGCGGCGCGCACGCCCTCGGCCGGATGCGGGTGGCGCCTGAAGGCCGGCATCACCGTTGCCACCACCTGGGCCGAGGCGCCGTCGACGGCGGCCTGCATCAGCTCCTCGCGGCCGGCGAAGTTGGCGTAGAGGGTGCGGACCGACATCTTCGCCTCCTGCGCCACCTGCTCCATCGTCGTCTCGTTGAAGGACTGCCGGGTGAGCAGGGCTTCGAATGCCCGCAGGCCGCGCTCGGCGTGGTCGCTCGCTTCCAGCCGCTCGGGCCTCGTCTCCGGCGCCCGCGCCGCCGAGCGCAGCGGCCGCGCCGGCGGCTCGTAGCTGAGCAGCAGGCCGGAGAGCTCGTCGGCGACCTCCGGCAGCGCCTCCGCCTGGTCGCTCAGCAGCCGCGAGCGGAAGATTTCGATGATCGCGGCGACGGCGATGGTCGCCATCTCGGGGGGGAGGTCCGAATACCGCTTCGAGACTGCCAACCGCTCGCGCACGAGACCCTCCACCCGCACGATCGATTGCTCCACCAGCGCCTCCGCTTCACCGCCGGCGACATAGGCCTCGACCAGGCACATCCGCGCCGCCGCTGAATGCTCTGACAGCAACGCCGCGAACTTCTTCAGGCGATCCCTCGAGTCCTGTTCCCAATCGCCATCGCTCTCTCCCGTCAGCGTGGCGCCGATGGTCGCTTTGACGAGCGTGCCGACCGCACCGGCGAGGCAGGCGGCTTTGTCGTCGAAAAGGTCGTAGAAGCTGCGCAGCGAGACCCCGGAGATCTCCACCAGATCGGCCACGCGGGTGCTCTCGTAGCCGCGCTCGGCGACGCTCGCGACCATCGCTCCGTAGAGCCGCCGGCGCTGGTTCTCGGCGACCGCCTCAGGGGTGTTGGAAGGCCCAGGCGGGAGCCTTTCCTCACGCAGTCGTTCCGAATCTCCCCAAGGCGTCGTCGTCATCTGAGGGAAAAGACCCTACGAGGTCTCTAAACGAGTACAGGGGTGAGTCAGAAACCGAAATATTTCCCTTCCTAGTGCCACGCCCTCATCTGCCCGCAAGTGCGCGTTTTCGGCGGGTGCAGCAGAACATGGCTTGACATGGAAAGGGATATGTACCTATCCTCCCACGCGATTCAAGCCGGTGTCGCCCGGTCTTCCCCGGGCCGGGCGACGCCCCTTTTCTCAGGCGACGCCGATTCGCGTCACCGAGTTCGCCGCCTCTTGCTTCGGAGCGATCCCCGGTTTCGTCTTGGCGCAGAGCGCCGCGAACTTCTCCAGCAGGGCCTCGAGCTTCGCCGGGGAGATCGCCGCCGCCTGTCGGCCGAGGGGTTCCTGATGGGCGCCGCCGGAGAGCTCTTTCACCGCGGCGTCGATCTCCCGGGCGAGCTCGGCGCTCCAGCGGACTTTGTGCAGGTTGCGCACGCGGATGTTCCGCGCCTGCCGCTCGACGGTGCCGCCCAGCACGTAAACCTCGATCAGCCGCTCGTATCCCTTCCGCAGCTCCAGCTTCCAGCGCTGCGCTTCGCCCTCGTACAGCGGGTCGTTGCCCTTATAGAGGGGCTTCAGCCGGCTCTTCAGCTGGTGGCGCAGCGCTTTCGCCCGCTCCATCGGCGACTTCACCTCCCAGGGAAGCTCCTCGGAGACGACGCCGACCGAGTGGTAGGCGCGTTCGAGCGACTGCCCGTGCAGCTCGGCCTCCAGCTCTTCGGCCTTCTCCTGCAGGTAGTAGACGAAGACGAGGTCGTGGGTGAGGACGACGACCTGCCGCCGCCGGGCTTCTTCGGCCAGCCGCGTCGCCAGGTGCTCGCGGCGCTGGTGGTCGAGCGAGGAGATCGGGTCGTCGAGGATGATCGCGCCGCGGCCGTTGCCGACCTGCAGCTCGGCGAGGAAGAAGGCGGTCGCGAGGGCCGTCTGCTCGCCGGTGCTCAAGACCTTCGCCACCCGCTCGCGCCCCTCGCTGCGCAGCTTGAAGCGGACCGAGGGCTTGCCCTTACTCGCCGCGGCCGCGAGCTCCACCCGTTCGGCGATCGGATCGAGCTCGCCGATCTCCTCTTCCAGCGCCTGCTTCAGGCGGCCGGTGATCGCGAGCTTGCTCAGCTCGCGGATCCGGTGGGAGATCGTCGTGGTGGAGAGCCGGCGGCGCGCTTCCTCCCAGCGGGCGATCTCCTCCAGGCCCTCGAGATGGGCGCGGACGCCATCGAGCGCCTCCGCGATCGCGCGCCGGCCGTGCAGCTCGCCGAGCCGCCGTTCGATCCGCGCCCGCTCGGCGTCGTCGCGCAGCACCGCGAAGCCTTCGGCCTGGGCGATCTGGAGGGCGACGTAGTCGCGCAGCCGCCGCAGGTCGAGGCTGTGCGCGGTCAGCGGGTTGTCGGCACCGGTGGCGATCGCCAGCCGGTCGGCGAGCGCCTGCAGCGCGGCGTCGGCGGTGGGCTGCAGTTCCTCGCCGGCGGTGGCGACGGCGACCTCGGCGTCGCGGAGGATCCGCTGCAGGTCCGGCAGCTCTTCCAGGTGCCCGGTCAGCGCCACTTCGACCAGCCGCAGCTGCTCGCGCAGCTCGCCGGAGACGAAGGCCTCGAAGCGGCGCATCCGCTCCCGCGCGGCCTCCTCGAGGTCCTGCTGGCAGAGCGGGCAGGTGGCGTCGTCGGCTTCATCGGGGAACGACCCCTCGCCGGCCTCGACGAAGCGCCGCGCCGCCTCCCACAGCTGTCGCCACTCCTCGCCGCCGGTGCCGGGCTGGGGCTGGTCGGCGAAGGCGTCGGCGGCCACCTGCTCGACCGCGGCGGAGGCGCGGGCGAGGCGCTCGCGCAGCTCGGCGATCTCCTTCAGCGCCTCGTCGTCGAGGCGGTCCCACGCCTCCTGCAGCTCGTCGGCCAGGCGCTCGACCGCGGTCGCCCGCTTGCGCGCCTCGCGCTCGAGCGCCTCGCTCTGGTCGGCGGCGATCGCCGCCCGCGCCTGCTCCAGCTCCCGCAGCTCCTCCAGCTCCGCGTCGTCGAGGGCGGCGAACCGTTTCACCTCCTCGCGCGTCGCCTCGCCGGCTTCGACCCGCGCCAGCAGGGCGGCCGCCCCGGCGTCGCCCAGGTCGGGCAGCGCCGGCAGCGCCTCGCGACGGGCGGCGATCCGCTCGGCCAGGTCCGCCGCCAGCTGGTCCTGCGCGTCGGACATCTCCCGCAGCAGCCGCAGTGGGCGTGGGGTGTGTTCGATCGCGTTCGACTTGGTGACGCAGAACTCGGCGCAGCTGGCGTCAAAGGCGGTCATCGCCGAGAGCAGCCGCGGCGCCTCCTGGTCGAGATCGACCTCGACCACCCGCTCCTCGCCGTTCACCGCGAGCACGAACTCGGCGGTCTGGGGAGCGTCGGCCTTGCCGGGGTCGAAGACGTCGTGCAGCACCTCGCCCACCTCGGCCGCGCGGCAGACCCGGCGGCAGAGCCGGCCGTAGCCGCTCTTGCCGGCGCCGTTCTCACCGAAGACGATGTTGAGCCCGGGACCGAAGCGCAGCGTCTGGTCTTCGGCCAGCCGGTTGACGTTGCGCAGGTTGCGGATCTGCCGCAGTTCGACCGTGCCGTAGTCGGCCTCGTCGGCGGGGAGGTTGGCGAGCTCCAATGGCGGCAGCGGCGCCGCCCCCGGCTCGCCGCAAAGGGCAGCGAGCACCTCGGCGCGGCCGGCCTCGTCGAGCGGGCCGTCGCAGAGCTTGCGCATCAGGCCCCGCTGCCAGTCCGGTAACCCCCGCGACCAGTCGAGGATCCGCTTCTGCAGGAATACGTCCCGGTCCGTCACCGCGCCTATTTTCACAGAGTGCGCGAGTCCCCTCGTCTCGTGCCTCCCGGTGCTGTAGAAGTTCGCCCGTGCTGATCGACGGCCTTCCGCTCGAGGCTCCCACCGCGCCCCTGGCCGATCTGCCGCGGGTCGGCCTCGACGCGCACCCGGAGGAGCCGGCGCTGGTCTCGGCGGTGCGCTCGCTCAGCTGGCGGGAGCTGGAGGAGGAGAGCATGCGGCTTGCCGGCGGGTACCGGGCGCTGGGGCTGGAGCCGGGCGACCGGATCGCCTCGCTGATGCCGAACCGGATCGCCCTGATCGTCCACTACCTGGCCTGCTTCAAGGCGGGCCTGATCGTCACCCCGCTCAACTACCGCTACACCGCCCGCGAGATCGACCACGCCCTGGAGGTCAGCGGCGCCCGGGCGCTCCTGGCCCACGTCGAGCGGGTCGAGGACGTGGGGGAGAGCCGCCTCGCCGCCGCACTGCCACTCGGCGCGATCGCCTACGCCGACCCCGAGGGGCCGGGAGCGGTCGGCGACGTCGATTGGCCCCGCAGCTTCGACCGCCTGCTGGAGAGCGAGCCGCTGGACCCCCAGCCGCGGCCCGACCCGGACTCGCCGGTGGCGATCTTCTTCACCTCCGGCAGCACCGGCCCGGCCAAGGGCGTCACCCACACCCGCTCCTCGCTGCGCTGGATGATCGCCAGCGCCGCCGCGGCCTTCGAGCTCGATGGCGAGGACGTCTTCCTGCCGGGCTCCTCGATGTCCCACATCGGCTCCTTCCTCTGGGCGCTGAGCATGCTCTCGGTCGGCGGCGAGGTGGTGGTGGCGCGGACCTTCGACAGCCACGAGCTGCTGCCGCTGCTGCGCGAGCGGCGGCCGACGGTGCTGGCGATGATCCCGGCGGCGCTCTTGGCGCTGGTCCGCGACCACGACCTGCAGCCCGAGGACTTCGCCTCCTTGCGCGTCTGCCGCTGCGGCTCGGACAAGGTCTCGACCGAGCTGCTGCACGAGTTCGCCGCCGTCGCCGGCTTCCCGATCGTCGAGGGCTACGGGATGACCGAGGTCGGGCTGGCGACCCTCAACCCTCCCTCGGGAGTGGTCAAGCAGGGCTCGATCGGCCGCCCGATCAGCGGCTTCAGCGTCGCCGTCCGCGGCGAGGAAGGGGAGCTGGTCGACCCCGACGAGGTGGGCCGGATCTTCATCCGCACCGAGGCGAGCATGGCCGGTTACTGGCAGGCGCCGGAGGCGACCGCCGAGGTCTTAAGGGAGGGCTGGATCGACTCCGGCGACCTCGCCCGCCCGGACGAGGACGGCTACCTCTGGTTCTTCGGTCGCAAGAAGCAGGTGATCGTCCACGACGGCTCCAACATCAGCCCGTACGAGGTTGAGGGGGCGCTGAACGACCACCCGGCCGTCGCCCTCGCCGGGGCCGTCGGCGTCCACGACGAGGTCCACGGCGAGAACGTGCGGGCCTACGTAACCCTGCGCGATGGCGCCGAGCGCCCGAGCGCCGCCGACCTGATCGTCCACTGCCGCGAGCGGATCGGCTACAAGGCCCCGGAGGAGGTCCTCTTCCTGGACGACATGCCGCTCAATCCGACCGGCAAGATCGATCGCGCCGGCCTCAAGAAGATGGCCGAAGATCACCTTCACCCGCACGGCCTTTAGCGCCTGTCCGGGGTCAAAAGTGGAAAAACACTTGCTGCGCGCGCACTTCTGTGTTTTTAGAAAATCCCTGCAAATGAGCGTGTACTAACGACCATCTAAGGTCATTTGAGTATCTAGGGCTTGACAACGAAATGTCGGCCTATTTATCTTTCTCCACGCGGGGCCGTGGGTTGCGGACCGCGCAAGACCAGGGAAACAGGAGCCGGCGGTGCCATGGACACCGCGTCAACGGCTCCACAGGGAGAGGGAAGATTTGAACGGGAACTTTGAGGCTTCGATGGTCGGCTCCTTCGCGCTGCCGCAGCCACGCGCCAACCGGACGATTCGGATCGCCCTCGCGGCAGTCCTCTGCGTCGCCTTCTTCTTCCTGGCCGCCAGCTCGGCCTCGGCCGCCTCGGGCCGTTCGTTGCTGGACACGATCTCCGTCGGCGTCAACAGCAACCCGGCGGGGGTTGCCGTGGACTCTTCCGGCAACGTCTACACCGTCACCAGCGACAGCCAGCCCCGGATTCTCAAATTCGATTCGAGCGGGAACCCCGCACCCTTCAGCGCCTCGGTGCCCTACGTCTCCGGCAACGCGATCCTCGGAACCACCTCGGGCTCGCTCGGGATCCAGCCCGGCTTCTTCGTCAGGCTCGCCGTCGACCAATCGGGCGGCGCCGACGACGGCAACATCTACCTCCTCCGCAGCAATCAACAGACGACCGCCGTCCTCGTCTTCGACTCCACGGGCGCCTACCTCGGCACCCTCGGCCCGGAACTCGCCTTCGGCCCGCACCAGTTCTGCGGCATCGACGTCAACCAGTCGAACGGAGCCGTGTACGTCGCCGACTACAGCGAAAGCGCGGTCCAGCGCTACGCGGCCCCGGGGAGCAACCCGGCTTCGGCGTCGCCGAACGGGACGCTGCACGCCCTGCTCTGCGACATCGCGGTCGACACGAGCGGCGCGGTTTACACGGCCGGCGGCGGCGTGGGGAAATACGAAGCCTCCGAGTTCGGTGCCACGACGCCCTCCCGGACGCCGATCGATTCGGATAGCGGGACGTTCCTGACGATCGATCCCACCACCGACGACATCTACGTCACCAACGGCAGCGTCCTGTGGGTCCTCGATTCCACGGGGGTCCATCAGGGATCTATCTTCGGTTCCCTCAACGGCTCCCCCGGCGTCGCCTCCGACGGCGACGGCCACATCTTCGCCGCCGAGGCCCAGGGCGCGATCTTCGTCTTCGGCACGGCCGAGCTGCAGCTGCCGGTGGCCACCACCGAGGATCCTCAGAAAGTCACCTTCGGCTCGGCCGAAGGACACGGGACCGTCGATCCGGATTCGGCCGGGACGATCACCGGTTGCGAATTCCGCTGGGGGGAGGACAGCGGCTACTCGACCGGCTCCGCGCCCTGTTCCCCGGGCGGCCCGATCAACTCCCCGACCGCGGTGACCGCGAACCTCACCGGGCTCGTCTCCGGGACCACCTACCGCTACCGCGTTTTCGTCACCAACGCCAACGGCACCCAGGCCAGCCCCGAGCGCACCTTCTTCACCCCGTCGGCGATCGACGGCGTCTCCACCGGTGGCGCAACCGGAGTCACCAACCAGGGTGCCGACCTGAACGGTTCCTTCAGCGGCGACGGCTCCGACACCCATTACTACTTCGAATGGGGCAGCACCCTGGCCTACGGGCAGAAAACGCCGGCGCCCCCCGGCAACGACGCGGGCAGCGCGGCCGGCTTCCAGACCGTCGACCCGGTCCACATCTCCGGCCTGGTCGGCGGCACGACCTACCACTTCCGGTTGGTCGCCGAAGACGCGGATGGCATTTCCCGTGGCCAGGACGAAGTCTTCACGAGCGCCCCAGCGGTTACCAACCTGACCACCGATCCGCCCACCAACATCACCGACACCTCCGCCCAGCTCCACGGCTCCTTCGACGCCGACTCCCACGAAACCACGTACTACTTCGAATGGGGTTCGTCCTCCGCGTACGGTCAGACCACTTCGGAGGGCACGATCCCGGCCGGGAGTGGCCGCGTCAACGTGCCACCGAAAGCGATAACCGGCCTGGTCAGCGGCGGCACCTACCATTACCGCCTCGTCGCCGAAAACTCCCTTGGCGTGACGTTCGGGTCCGACGTAGTGTTCAAGGCGGCGGAGGCTCCGCTGGTCAGCAACATCAGCACCCGCGACGTGCTGGAGACCTCGGCCGTCCTCCTCGGCGAAATCAACCCCCGCTACGGTGAGACCAGCTACCACTTCGAGTGGGGGCCGACGGCGGGCTATGGCAACTCGGTACCGGTGCCCGATGGCCAACTGGCAGGCGTCGACAAATTCCTCCCGGTATCGGCCCCGGTGGAAGGTCTGACCCCAGGCGTCACCTACCACTTCCGCCTCGTCGCCACCAACGCCTATGGCACCACGGCCTCGCTCGACCAGACCTTCAGCTTCTACCCGCCGCAGTGCCCGAACGCACAGCTGAGACAGGAAACCGGGTCGAACGACCTGCCCGACTGCCGCGCCTACGAGCTGGTATCCCCCAGCAACGCCCGAGGCACCCTGTTCTTACCGCTGGGTGGACCGACCACCAGCTATGCGAACAGTCCGGCCCGGTTGGCGTACACGGGCAACCTCGGCACGCTCGACGAAGAGAGCGGTAAGGGCGCGAACACCACCGGCGATCTCTACGTCTCCACCCGCACCGACGAGGGCTGGACCCAGCGGTACATCGGCCGCAACGACACCTTCCAGATGGGTAACCCGCCTATCAACTACATCCAGGAGTACTTCCAGTCGCCGATCGGCATGAGCAAGATCCAGCGGGACATCTACACCGACCCCGAACTGGATCGGATCGTCCAGTGGGATCGTGGGTTCGGGTCCGGAGGACTACAAGGTCAAAAAGGGCACCCGTCGAACGTTCCGTACGTCTGGGACAGCACGACGGGCGCGCTGCTCGACCGCTGGCCGACCAACTTCGCCGACGTCGAAGGCGGCTACGACTTCGTCGGGCTGCCGATGCCCTCGGGGGACCTCAGCCACTTCGTCTTCTCCTCGAACGTCGTCTTCGCTGACGGAGGAACCGGATTTGCCGAATCGATCGGCTGCTGCCAGAGCTCCAACTTCCCGCCTCTGCCTCCGGCTTCGATCTACGACAACAAAATCGCCGATCGCAGCGTCGCGCTTGCCTCGGTGAAGAAGAACGGATCGCCGTTCCTGGGCTACCTCTACGACGTGTCCAAAGACGGCTCGACGATCGTCATGGCCGAAGGCAACTTCCGCGACAAACTGATCACCGGCCCCATCTACGTGCGCATCGACGGGGGGCGGACCGAGGAATTCGCCGCCGGCAAGCAGATCCACTATGTCGGGGCGACGGATGACGACCGCACGATCTACATCACGTCGACCGCTCAACTGACCCCCGGTGACACGGATTCGAGCGAGGACCTCTACCGCTGGACCGCGAGCAACCCCGACGCACTGACCCTCGTCTCGGTTGGCGATGGGGGCGGACGAGGCAACAGCAACGGCTGCAACGTGAACTGGAACAGTGGGGGCTGCGGGGTCCAGTTCCCGGACTTCACGGAATACTCGCAAGGCCTCTCAGGCGAAGGGGGCAACAGCCACTCCGACGTCTTCATCGCCCCCGACAGCGGTGACATCTACTTCATGTCGCCGGAGAAGCTGATCGGGGCGAATGGGGAGGCCAACCAGCCGAACCTCTACGTCTACCGCCATGGCCAGCTCGGCTATGTGACGACGATGGAATGGAAAACCCTCTGCACCATCTTCGACTTCTACGGCGCCTGCACGAGCGGACCAATAGCCCGCATGCAGATCACGCCGAGCGGCTCCCATATGGGGATCGTCACCAACAGCCATCTGACCGGCTACGACAGCGGCGAGCGGGCCGAGATGTACCTGTTCACTCCCGACAACGGGCGGCTGCTCTGCGCCTCCTGCCGCCCCGACGGCAAACCGCCGATCTTCGACGTCACCGCCAGCCAGAACGGGCGCTTCCTGACGGATGACGGTCGCGCCTTCTTCACCAGCGAGGACAGCCTGGTCCCGCGCGACACCAACGGGAACGAAGACATCTACGAGTTCACGCAGGGCAAACCATGGCTGATCACGACCGGTGTGGGTCCGAACATCCGCGGCTTGGCCGGCTACTTGGGGACGACGACGCGGCCGGGCCTGATCAATGTCAGCGCCAACGGGACCGACGTCTACTTCGCGTCGATCGACACGCTGGTCAGTCAGGACGCCAACGGCAGCAACATCAAGATCTACGACGCCCGCACCGGTGGCGGCTTCCCGGCGGTGCGGATACCGCCGAACTGCCCCGCGGCCGACGAGTGTCACGGCCCAGTTGCCAACCAGCCCGATCTGCCCCCGGACCGCACCAGCGCCAACTTGGGCCAGACGAAGAAGAAGGCGCACAAGAAGAAGCACTGCAAGAAGAAGAAAAAACAGTGCAAGAAGCACAAGAAGCACAAGAAGGGCAAGAAAACGGCGAACAAGCGCAGCGCGAAGCAGGGAGGAAAGCACCGTGGTTGAGGCAAAGACGATTCGGCTCAGCTCGCGGTCCCTCGCGGCGGTCCTCGCCCTGACCTTCCTGGCCCTGCTCACCGTCACGGTCGGCAGCGCCTCGGCCCAGCCCGAGGGCGCCCGGATCAAAAGCTTCACCGCCGTGCCGTCCGGCTCGCAGGCCGGCAGCCATCCCGACCTCAACATCGACTTCGAAGTGGGAAGCAGGTCGGATCCCTTCATTCCCAACTCGTGCTTCTGCAACGACATCGAAACCGCCAAAGTCGAAACGCCGGCAGGGTTCTTCGGTAACCCGCACGCGGTCGCCGAATGCACGACGGAGTTGTTCGTGACGGACCACTGCCCCACCGATTCGCAAGTCGGCGTCGCCCTGCCGGAAGTGCTGCTCACGGATGTCTGCTGCGCCATCACCTCCTGGACCCCTGTCTACAACCTCGTCCCGAAGCCGGGTCAGGCGGGCCTCCTCGGCTTCAAGGGCTACATCTACAGCTTCCCGATCTACACGGTGATCCACGCCCGCACCGGCGGCGATTTCGGGCTGAACGCGGAAGTGAACGGAATCACCCGCTACTTCGGCCTGGTCAGGTTCCATCAAGTTCTCTGGGGGGTCCCGGCTTCCCCGATCCACGACGACATGCGCTTCGCCAAAGGCGGCTTCATTCCCATGGGCACGCCGACTCCCTCGAACCTGCCCGAAAAGCCGTTCTTCACCATGCCGACCACCTGCCAGGGACCGCTGACCAGCAAATTGGTCTCGATCGCCTACGACGGCGGTGTTCATGTCGGCGAAGCACCCTGGCCCGCCACCACCGGCTGCGACCAGATCGGCTTCAACCCCTCGCTCTCCGCCAGCCCCTCAACCAGCCAGAGCGATTCTCCGAGCGGCCTCGACGTCACCCTCAAGGTGCCGCAGAAAGAGAGCCCGGTGACCCCGACCGACTCGTCGATCCGCGCGATTAAGACGACCCTGCCAAAGGGCTTCTCGATCAACCCGAGCACCGCCGACGGGAAGACCTCGTGCAGCGACGAGCAGGCACATGTCCTTCAGTACAGCTCCGAAGAGGAAGCGGAATGCCCCGAGTTCTCCAAGGTGGGCACCTTCACCCTGGACAGCTGGACGCTGCCGACGCCGATCGAGGGCGGGATCTATCTCGGTGAGCCGAAGCCCGGCAACCGCTACCGCCTGATCACCACCGCCGACGGCTACGGAACCCACATTAAGCTCCAGGGGTCGGTCCACGTCGACCCGCAGACCGGCCAGATGACGACGGTCTTCACCGATCTGCCGCAGGCGCCGTACACCCGCTTCGACCAGCACTACTTCGGCTCGGAGCGAGGCCTGCTGGCAACTCCGGAGCGCTGCGGAACCTACGCGGTGGAAAGCGAATTCGAACCGTGGGCGGGCAACCTCCCCAACCAGACGTCGACCCAGTTCTTCAAGATCGACTCCGGTCCCGGCGGCAAGCCCTGCCCCGGCGAGAAGCGGCCGTTCTCCCCCGGCTTCCGCGCCGTCGGCGAGACCAACGGCGCCGGGGCCCACGACCCGTTCTCGATCCTGATCACCCGTGACGATGGCGATCAGAACCTCGACACGATCACGGTCAAGACTCCCCCCGGGTTCACGGCCTCTCTGAAGGGCGTCCCCTACTGCCCAGACGCGACGCTGGCTGAGATCGCCTCCTCCTCCCGCACCGGCCTCGCCGAGCAGGCATCGTCGCTTTGCCCCGCCGGCAGTCAGATCGGCACTTCCAGTGCCGGCGCCGGCGCCGGCAGCCGTCCCTACTACGTTGACGGAAAGGTCTACCTTGCCGGTCCTTATAAAGGCGCGCCGCTGAGCCTTGCGGTGGTCACGCCCGCCACTTCCGGCCCCTATGACCTCGGGAACGTCGTCAACCGGGTGGCCCTGAGAATCGACCCGGTCACCGCTCAGGTAACCGCGGTCTCCGACCCGCTGCCCCAGGTCATCGAGGGGATCCCGCTGCGGGTCCGTTCGGTCCTGATCAACCTCAACCGCCAGCGCTTCTCCCTCAATCCGACGAGCTGCAAGCCCTTCGACGTCCAGGGTCTGCTGGTCGGGAACGAAGGGACCAGCGCAACCGGCTCCACGCACTTCCAGATGGCCAACTGCGATGCCCTCGACTTCTCCCCGAAGTTGACGACGACGCTGAGGGGCTCGACGAAGCGGACCGGGTACCCCGCGCTGAAAGCGGTCCTGACCCAGGATCCGGGCGAGTCGAACATCGGCCGCGCGGTGGTCTCGCTGCCCCACTCCGAGTTCCTCGAACAGGCGCACATCGGGACGATCTGCACCCGCGTCCAGTTCGCCGCCAAGGCTTGCCCGGCAGCGTCCGTCTACGGACGCGCGCGGGTGGTGACGCCGATCCTCGACGATCCGCTCGAAGGCCCGGTTTACCTGCGGTCCAGCTCGCACAACCTGCCGGATCTGGTCGCGGCCCTGAAAGGTCCGGCGAGGCAACCGATCGAAATCGAGCTCTCTGGTCGCATCGACACCGACAGGGCCGGCGGCATCCGCACCACCTTCGCGGCGGTGCCCGATGCGCCCGTCTCCAAGTTCGTGCTCGAAATGAAAGGCGGCAAGAAAGGGCTGCTGGTCAACTCGGAAAATCTCTGTTCTCGCAAGCGCTTCCTCAACGCGAAGATGATCGGCCAGAACGAAGCCCGCAAGACGCTGCGGCCGCTGCTGAAGGCTCCCTGCGGAGGCAAGGCCAAGCGAGCCAAGCGCGGCGCGAAGGGGGGTAAGCGCTGATGCGGCGCCCGCTGATCCTCGCGCTCCTGGTCCTCGCCGCCCTCGCGGCTGCCGCTCCGGCGACCGCGGCCCCGGGCGATCCGTTCCAGTTCAAAGGCTTCTTCGACACCTCTGAGATCTCCGGCGGGGTCGTCATGGGCGGCGACCAAACGTCGATGGCCGTGAACGAAGAAACCGGCAATGTGATCGTTCTCGAGCGCGGCCGCCTGCACCAGTTCGACGCCGAAGGCAATCCCGTCGACTTCGCGGCCACCGGCTCGCCGACGATCGAAGGGATCAACGGCGCTCAGTGGCTGGTCATCGACAACTCCGGCACCGCCAGCCAGGGCAACATCTACGTGGTCGACGTCATCGGTTGCTGCAACAACGGAGGCGAAAGGTTCTGGTCCTTCGACGCCGACGGAAATCCGTTTGGGACCAACCCGCACGAAGAAGTGGGCACCACCTTCTTCGGGATCAGAGGGGCTTGGGTCGCGCCGGACGGGCAGCTCTGGCTGATCGGCTTCGACTACAGCTCCCAGCACCCGAGCCTCCTGCCGGTCGAACCGGAGGGGCCCCCGGCGGGGCCGATAGTGCAGTTCGACTTCGATCCGAACGCCAACTACTACCCCTTCCGGCAGGACGGGCTCGGTCACGTCTACCTGCCCAACCCCGACCTCGAATTCCATCGCTTCGACTTCCTCGATGGCTACAAAGACGAAGGCGCCACCGGCCTCTCCCTCTTCCAGGGCCGTCCGGTTGTCGACCCGGCGACCAACGACGTCTACCAACGTGGCGGAGGCAAGCTCTTCCGCCTTCCGTATACGGATCCCCTGGTCAAAGGAACCCGGGTCGAAGCGCTCGGTGGAATCGGTCCAGGCGAGGAACCCTTCGCCTTCGACCCGACCGGGCAAACGGTCTACATCGCCGAAGGGACGCGGATCAGCATCTTCCATCGCGAGCCCGCCGCGGCGCCATGGGGCCTGGGGACGCTTGGCGTCGACGCCATCCGCACCGACCGCGCGGCCCTGCACGGCCAGTTCATCTCGGGCGGTGCTCCCACCTCCTACTACTTCGAATACGGGACCGACACGAGCTACGGCAACAGCACCGCGCCGCAGAGCGTCCCCTACAGCCACTTCCCGGTCAGCGTCGGCGGCAGCGTCGAAGGCCTGCAGCCAAACACCACCTACCACGTGCGGATGGTCGCGGTGAACGCGGCCGGGACCACGTACGGGCCCGACAAGACCTTCCTCACCTACGCTTTCCTACCCCCTGGGCCCGACCCCTGCCCCAATGCGCTCGCCCGCCAGCAGACCGGCGCCCGCTACCGGCCGGACTGCCGGGCTTACGAGCTCGTCTCAGCCAAGGACACCAACGGCTACGACGTCGAGTCCTCACTGGTGCCGGGACAGGAACCGTTCCCGGGCTTCCCGGAAGCGAAGGACCGGGTCCTCTACGGAACCCACGATGGCGCCATCTCGGGTCCCTGGAATCCGACCAACAAAGGTCCCGACCCCTATCTGGCGACTCGCACCGATGACGGCTGGGTGACCGAGTACCGAGGCCTACCGGCCGATATCAACCCCGCCTCCGGGTCCTTCGCCTCCCAACTCGGCGAAGCGAGCGCCCGCCTCGACAGCCTCGCCTTTGTCGGCCCCGACCTCTGCAGCCCCTGCTTCAGCAGCGGCCTCGAAACCGGGATCCCGGTGCGGCGGGCGGATGGCTCCCTCGTCCAGGGGATGGCCGGCTCGCTCAACCCGGGCGTCGCTTCGGCGCGACCGGAAGGCGAAGTCGCGAAGTACTTCTCCAACGACGGGCGGAACCTCGTATTCGCTTCGAAATACGCATTCGAGCCGGGCGCCAACACCAACGGCGACCTGACGGTCTACGAGCGGGACATCCAGGCCGGGGTGACGGAAATCGTCTCGACCGACGACTCCGGGGCGACGCTGAGCGGCGACGTCTCCGAGCTCGACGTGAATGACGACGGCTCCCGCGTCATCGTCGGGAACGAGCTCTCGAGCGATGGCGAAGGCAACGTCTACATCCACCCCTATCTGCACCGCCGCGGGACCGCGGCGAGCGTCGACCTGGCGCCGCCCACGACGACCGGCGTGCTCTACGCCGGCATGACCAAGGACGGGTCGCGGGTCTTCTTCACCACCTTCGACAAACTGCTCGGCAGCGACACCGACCAAAGCTCCGACCTCTACGAAGCGGTGGTCGGCGAGACCGGCGGAGCCACGCTCAACCTCGTCGGAGGCTCGAACTCCGACGCCTGCAACCCCGTCGGCAACGACGACCGCCCGCATTGGAACAGCGCCGATGGGACGGCCGACTGCAGCGTCGTCGCGGTCGGGGGTGGGGGAGGCGTCTCCAGCGCCAGCGGCACCGTCTGGTTCCTCAGCCCCGAGCAGTTCGGCGGCGAGGGCACGGCGGATCAGCCGAACCTCTACCGCGCCAACCCGGGAGGAACCCCCAGCTTTGTCGCCACGCTGGAGCCGAACAACCCGCTCGTCCTCGACTCGGTCAGCGACGCGAGCGATCGTGAGACCGCCGACTTCCAGGCGACCGCCAACGGGGGGTTCGCGGCATTCAGCAGCAAATTGGATCTCGCCGGCTACGAGACCCACGGCTTCAGCGACGTCTTCCAGTACAGCGCTGCCGCCGACCGGGTTGCCTGCGCCTCATGTGACCGCAGCGGCACGACGGACCTCAGCCTGATCGCCGACTCCTTTATGCCGACGGACGGCAGGGCCCTGCTCGAGGACGGGCGCGTCTTCTTCACCACGAGGACGCCGCTGGCCCTCACCGACTCCAACGGCCGTACCGACGTCTACTACTGGTCGGATGGAAAGGCCGAGTTGATCTCGGCTGGGACGGGCGCCTTCGACTCGGGGCTGCTGACGGCTTCCCAGGATGGGACGGACGTCTTCTTCTTCACCCACGACGAACTGGCTCCTGAGGAAGACCACCTCGGGCCGCTGACCAAGATCTACGACGCCCGCGTGGGCGGCGGCTTCTTCAAGCTGCCCCCGGAAGTCCCGTGCGCCGCCGCCGACGAGTGCCACGGTGCGGGGACGCCGATTCCCCCGCCGCCGGACATCAAGAGCTCCGGCCCGACGACGCGGGGCAACGTCCTCGTCTGCAAGAAGCCGAAGGTCAAGCGCCACGGCAAGTGCGTGAAGAAAAAGAAAAAGACGAAAAAGCACCATCACAAGAAGCGCCATAACCAGGGAAAGCAGGGGAAGGGAAAGCGTCATGCGTAGGACGGTCCATGCAATCGGAGTCCTCGCCTGCCTGCTTGCCTTCGGCGCCTCGGCCGCCGCGGCGCAGGCGGCGGTGACTATCGACGAGTTCGAAACCACCAGCTCCACCTCGCAGGCCGGCGGTCATCCGGACCTCTTCACCCACTTCACGCTCGGCGGGGTCGGGCCCGAAGTGCCGAAAAACGTCGCTTTCAACGCACCGCGCGGACTTTTCGGCAACCCGAAGGTGCTCACCGCCTGCGAACCGATCGACTTCGCCCTCACCCGTTGCGCCAGCAACACCCAGGCTGGGCTGATCACCATTCACGCCAGGTACAAAGGCGACCCCAACTTCCTGCTCGGTACGGCCCCGATCTACAACATCGAAGCCGGCGCCGACGAAGCCGCCCGCTTCGCCTTCGTCGTTCCGGTGCTGGAGATCCCAGTTGCGATACCTGTCACCGTCCGGTCGGCCTCCGATTACGGGCTGCGCTTCACCGTCTCCGGCATCACCCAGGAGGCGCCGCTGACCGAAGCCGACCTGATGTTCTGGGGCTTTCCAGCCTCGCCGGAACACGCGATGGAACGGTTCGCCAAAGGCTCCCCCGGCAGCCCTGCCGGCTGCCCCGAATCGCCCGACACCAGCTGCATCACCGAACCGACCCAGGCGAGCGTCCCCAACCGTCCCTTCACCGGCAACCCTTCGGTCTGCGGCGTGCCGATGCCGACCACGCTCGACGTCGAGACCTACCAGCGGCCTGGCGTCCTCGTCCACGGCGAGGACTCCTACCCGCCGATCGTCGAATGCGAGCGGCAGACCTTCCGTCCGGTGGCGCAGGCCCACCTGACCACCGACGAAACCGATTCCCCTTCGGGCATGGAATTCGAGTTCACGATCCCACAGGCCCAGAGCGCCGCGGCCTCGCCCTCGCAGCTGCGGGCAGCCACCCTCGTCTTCCCGGAAGAGCTGACGATCAACCCCGACGCCGCCGACGGCCTCACCGCCTGCACGAACGCGGAGGCGCGTCTGGGAACGGAAACGACCGCCGCCTGCCCGGACAGCTCGAAGGTCGGCAACGTCAACATCCAGTCCGAATCGCTGCCCGGCGATCTCGGCGGCTCGATCTACCTCGGCGAGCCGCTGCCGGGCGACCAGTACCGGCTGCTCCTGATCGCCGACGGCTTCGGCTTCCACATCAAGCTCGTCGGCCAGCTGCTGCCCGATCCGAAGACGGGCCAGATAACGGCGAAGTTCGAGGACCTGCCCCAGTTGCCGCTGGAAACCTTCTCGCTTCATCTCTTCGCCTCCGATCGCGGCGTCTTCGCAACCCCGACCCACTGCGCCGTCTACGCGGTGGAAACCCGCCTCTTCCCCTGGAACAACCAGCTCGCCGACCAGGGCGGCCAGTACGGCATGAGTCTTGGGCAGGGGCCCAGGGGCAAGCCGTGCCCGACGGTGGTGCGGCCCTTCAACCCGCGCCTCAACGCCGGTACCTCCAACTCGAAAGCAGGCAGCTTCAGCCACTTCACCCTGCGGCTGGATCGCGAAGACGGCGATCAGTTCCTCGGCGACCTCAACTTCAAGATGCCGCCGGGGCTGCTCGGCTCCCTGCGGGGCATCGATTACTGCTCCGAGCAGGCGATCGCCGCCGCCTCCGCGAAGCTGGGTCGCTTCGAGCAGGCGGTTCCGAGCTGCCCGGCGAGCTCGCAGGTCGGCACCACCAACGTCGCCGCCGGCCCCGGAACCCACCCGCTGCACGCGGTGGGGTCGATGTACATGGCCGGCCCGTTCAAGGGGGCGCCCCTCAGTCTCGTCGCGATCACGCCCGTGCTCGCCGGGCCCTACGACTACGGCGTGGTTGTGGTTCGCGTCGCCCTTCACGTCGACTCGGTCAATGCGCAGGTGAGTGCCGTCTCCGACACGGTCCCGTCGATCATCGGCGGCATCCCGATCCGGATGCGCTCGATCCAGGTCAACCTCGACCGCGACAACTTCATCCTCAATCCGACCAACTGCGCGCCGATGTCAGTCGACTCGCAGGGGATCGGCGACCAGGGCACGGTGGCGAACTTCAGCTCCTACTTCCAGGCGGCGAACTGCGCCGAGCTGCCGTTCAAGCCGAAGATGACCCTGAAGCACAAAGGCGGCGGCAAGGCCCGCTCGGGCAACCCGCGGCTGGAATTCCACCTGCGGACCCGTCCCGGCGATGCGAACGTGAAAACGATCACCGTGACTCTCTCCAAGGCATTCCAGATCGACCAGCGCCACCTCGGCAACCTCTGCTCGGAGGCCGAGCTGGCCAGGGACAAGTGCGCCGGCCGGCAGGCGATCGGAACCGCCACGGTCCGGACCCCGCTGCTCGACGCCCCGCTCGCCGGTCCCGCCTATGCGGTTTCCGGAAAAGGCGGCCTGCCGCGGCTCGCCTTCGTCCTCAACGGCCAGGTGCCGCTGGTCCCGCGCGGTAAATCTTCGGCCACCCCCAAGGGAGCGTTGAAGACCGTGATCCCGACCATCCCCGACGCGCCGATCGGCGACTTCCGCCTCACCATCTTCGGCGGCAAGCAGGGCTACCTGGTCAACACCCGCAGCCTCTGCGCCCAGCCCGCTGTCTCGACGGTGGAATACGTCGCCCAGAACGGCAAGAAGCTGACCCAGAAGATGAAGGCACAGTCCAAGTGCGGGAACGCCAAGAAGCGCCGCGGCGCTTGAACCCGAGATAACTAAGCGAGGATTAGATGAAGATCGCAGTGACCCGTCCTTCCCCGGCGATGGTTGTCGCCGTAATCGCCCTGATCGCTGCCCTCAGCGGGTCCGCCTACGCGGCCCTGGGCAAGAACAGCGTCGGGACCAAGCAGCTGAAGGCGCGGGCTGTGACCTCGGGCAAGATCGCCAACAACGCCGTGACCTCGGCCAAGGTCGCGAAGAACTCGCTCACCGGAGCTGACATCAACGTCAGCGCGCTCGGCACGGTCCCGACGGCGACCAACGCCGATAGCGCCGGCAACGCCGGCACGGTCGGCGGCCATGCCGCATCCTGCCCCGGTGGCACGGTGCTGATTCGCGGCGTCTGCTTCGACGCGACCCCGAATGCCGAAGCGCCGAACCTGAAGGCAGCGGCCGATGCCTGCGCCTCCAAGGGCGGCTTTCTGCCCTCGCCGATGCAGCTCTACTCGACCCGCTCGGTGCTCAACCTCGGCACCGGGGTCGGCACCTCGCACCAGTTCACCGACTCCTACTACAACGCTGTCGGTTCGGGCTCCAACTACACGACGATCGTCATCGACGGCACCGGGAAACTGACCGAAGCCGGCGTCGACTCCCCGTCTGAGTACATCTGCGCCTACGCGCTGGTGAGGTAGGCGAAAGGTGCACGTACGAGTACTCCTGGCCCTGAGCCTGGTCGTGTTGCTGGTCTCCGCGGTGGCTTCCCCGGCCACCGCGGAGATCGATCGCAAAGGCGTGTTGCAGGGGAACTTCAGCGGTGACATCTCGCCGCAGAAGCTGCCGCGCGACGAACTGGCGCCGGTGACGGTGACTATGGGTGGCAAGATCACCACGACCGACCGCTCCGAGCCGCCGAAGCTGGAGCGCATCCTGCTGGAAATCAACCGCAACGGCGTGATCGACAACAAGGGGCTGCCGACCTGCTCGCTGGCGAAGCTCAACTCGGTCTCCGCCGCAACCGCGAGGAAGACCTGCTCGGGCGCCCTCGTCGGGCACGGCAGCGTCACCTCTCGCATCTACCTGCCCTCGCAGGGGGCTTTCGCGTCGACCGGGGAACTGCTGGCCTTCAACGGCCGACTCCAAGGGCGGCCGGCGGTGCTGGCGCAGGTGTCGACCGAGGCGCCGTTGCCGCTCACCTACGTGATCGCCTTTGAAGTGAAGAAGCAGAAGGGGACCTTCGGCACTGCCCTGATCGGGACGCTGCCGCCGATCGCCTCCGAATACGGCTACATCTCCTCCTTCTCGCTGGCGCTGGCGCGGCGTTACACGAGCCACGGCCAGAAGCGCACCTTCGCCGCCGCCTCCTGCCCGGCGCCCAGCGGCTTCTCGGGAGCGGTCTTCCCCTTCGCCCGGGCGAGCTATGAATTCGAGACCGGCGAGAAACTCAGCGCCGTGATGAGCCGCGACTGCAAGGTGCGGAACTGATGCGGCGCGCGCTCGCAGCCCTGCTGGCCGTTGCCCTCCTCGGCGGCGTGCTGATCACCGGCGCCGGCGCCGACACCGTGAAGATCGACAACCTCATCTTCACCGTCGACGGCGGTATCACCCCGAAGAAGCTGCCGAAGAAGGGCGAGGCGCCGATCACCCTCGAGGTCAACGGCACGATCAAAACCGACGACGGCACCCACCCCCCGGCGTTGAAAACGCTGCTGCTCGAATTCGACAAGAACGGCCGCCTCAACACCAAGGGGCTGCCGACCTGCACGGTCGGGAAGCTGCTGAGCACGCTCACCGCGCAGGCGAAGAAGATCTGCGGCGACGCCCTGATCGGCACCGGCCGCGTCTCGGCCGACATCGCCCTGCCCGAACAGGAGCCCTTCGGCGCCTCCGGCCCGCTGCTGATCTTCAACGGCCCCTCCAAGGGCGGCAAGCAGGTGATGATCTTCCACGTCCATGCCAACGTGCCGGCGCCGACCACCTTCGTCACCACCGGCGTCATCACCAAAACGGCCGGCAAATACGGGACCAAAGCGCTGATCCAGGTCCCGACCATCGTCAGCGGCCAGGGCTCCCTCACCGCCTTCCGGGCGACGCTGCACAAAACCTGGACCTACAAGGGCAAGAAGCAGAGCCTGCTCCTCGCCGGCTGCCCCACCGGCACCCTCTTTGCCCGCGGCGAAGTCACCTTCGCCAACGGCCTCAAGGGGGCGGGCAGCGTGGTCAGGCCCTGCGTCCCCGCCGGCTGACCGCAGCCGATTCAAGACACAGCCGGCTGTGTCGGAAGTCCGATGGGCGGCGGCAGTGCCGGCGGCTTGCTTTGACTTCTTCGCCAAGGGAGACTGCCGGGGTGCCCAGTTCCTTGGAGACAGGTGTCGCTGAACAGCAGCAGCATGGCAAGGCGATCCGCAAGGCCGTGCCGCGCTCGAGCCATGGCGAGTGGGAGGGGGCTGAGCGGGACCCCCTGCCGATTCTCGCCGCGCAGGACGAGAGCCGCGTCCAGGAGCTGGTGCCGATTCGCTACGGGCGGATGCTCGCCTCGCCGTTCGCCTTCTTCCGCGGCGCCGCGGCGGTGATGGCCGCCGACCTGGCGGAGGGGCCGCGCACCGGGCTCACCGCGCAGCTCTGCGGCGACGCGCACCTCTCCAACTTCGGCGTCTTCTCCGCCCCGGACCGGCGCCTCGTCTTCGACTGCAACGACTTCGACGAGACCTGCCCGGGGCCGTTCGAGTGGGACGTGAAGCGGCTCGCCGCCAGCATCGCCGTCGCCGGCCGTCAGCGCGGCTTCAACCGCAAGGAGCGAGGGCGGGCGACGCGGGCGGCGGTGTCGTCCTACCGGCGCGCGATGCGGGAGTTCGCGGCGATGCGGAACCTCGACGTCTGGTACTCGCGCCTCGACGTCGAGCCGGCGCTCGATGCCCTGCGCCCGCGGCTGAACGGCAAGCGCCTGCGGCGGCTCGAGCGCAACCTCGCCAAGGCGCGTTCGAAGGACAGCCTGCGGGCCCTCGGCAAGCTCAGCCACGAGGTCGACGGGGAGCTGCGGATCGTCAGCGAACCGCCGCTGATCACGCCGCTGGAGGAGCTGACCGATGCCGCCGACGCCGAGCAGCTGCTGCAGGGGGTGCTCGCCGCCTACCGCGACTCGCTCGAGCCCGACCGGCAGCACCTCGTCTCCTCCTACCGCTACGTCCACGCGGCGCGCAAGGTGGTCGGCGTCGGCAGCGTCGGCACCCGCGCCTGGATCGTGCTCCTGCTCGGCCGCGACGGCGACGACCCGCTCTTCCTGCAGGCGAAGGAAGCCGGCGCCTCGGTGCTGGAGCCCTACGTCGAGGAGTCGCCCGGCGAGGACCACGGCCGTCGCGTGGTCGAAGGCCAGCGGCTGATGCAGGCGGCGAGTGACGTCTTTCTCGGCTGGGTCAGCGCCGAGGGCCTCGACGGCAAGCAGCGCTGCTTCTACGTGCGCCAGCTTTGGGACGGCAAGGGCTCGGCCGAAGTCGAACGGATGTCGCCGGACACGCTCGCCGCCTACGCGGCGCTCTGCGGCGAAGCCCTGGCGCGCGCGCACGGCCGCTCCGGCGAGCGTGTCGCGATCGCCTCCTACCTGGGGTCCGGCGAAGCTTTCGACGACGCCCTCGCCCGCTTCGCCGAGACCTACGCCGACCAGAACGAACGCGACTTCGAGCGCGCCGCCGCGGCCGCTGCCGCCGGCGAGCTCGCGATCGCGGGAGCGCCGGCGTGAGCCTCGGAACTGTCCGCCGCGCCGTCCTGGTCCTCCTGCTCGACGCGCTCATCCTGCTGCTGCTCTCGGAGGTGCTGGACGGCTTCGTCCTCGCCGGCCCCGCCACCGCGCTTGGCGCCGCGGCCGCGATCGGCCTCCTCAACGCCTTCGTCTGGCCGCTGCTCGCCCGCCTGGCCCTGCCGCTGACGGTGATGACCCTGGGCCTCGCCGCTCTTGTCCTCAACGGAATCCTGGCGATGGTCGCGATCGACCTGCTCCCCCGCGGCGAAGTCGCCACGGTGCTGGACGGGATCGTCATCACCCTCGTCGTCACCGCCGTGACCTCGGTTGTCTACTCGCTGCTGGCGATCGACGAAGACGATGCCTGGTATCGCAACGTCGTCCGCCGCCAGGCGCGCCGCCGCGGCCAGGCGATCGAGACCGACGTCCCGGGGGTGCTCTTCCTCGAGATCGACGGGCTCGCCCACGACATCCTCCTGCGGGCGCTGCAGGACGGCAGCGCCCCGCACCTCTCCTCCTGGGTGCGTGGCGGCTCGCACTCCCTGCGCTGGTGGGAAACCGACTGGTCCTCGCAGACCGGCGCCTGCCAGGCGGGGTTGCTGCACGGCTCCAACGAGGACATGCCGGCCTTCCGCTGGTGGGAGAAGGAGCGCGGCGCGGCGATCGTCACCAACCACCCGCGCGACGCCGAAGAGCTCGAGCGGCGCCACTCCGATGGGCGCGGCCTCCTGCACGCCGACGGCGCCAGCCGCGCCAACATCCTCTCCGGCGACGCCCCGCACTCGATGCTGACGATGAGCACGGCGCTGCGGCGGCGGCGGCCGATCGGCAAGGACTACGCCGCCTACTTTGCCCGGCCCTACGCGGCGGCGCGGACCCTGGTGCTCTCGCTCGCCGAGATCGGCCGCGAGCGCCGCGCCGCGCGCAGCCAGGTCCGCGACGACGTCCGCCCCCGCATCCACCGCAGCCGCTCCTACGTCTTCGCCCGCGCCTGGGGGACGGTGGTCCAGCGCGACCTCCAGGTGGCGACCGTGATCGGCGACGTCCTAGCCGGGCGGCCGGTCATCTACACGACCTTCCTCGCCTACGACGAGGTCGCCCACCACTCGGGGATCGAGCGCCACGACGCCTTGGCGGTGCTGCGTGACCTCGACCGCCAGATCGCCCGCATCGCCCGCGCCTGCGAGGACGCCCCGCGCCCGTACCGGCTCGTCGTCCTCTCCGACCACGGCCAGTCGCAGGGGGAAACCTTCCGAGACCGTTATGACCAGACGCTGGAGGAGCTGGTGCGGGCGGCGTGCGAGCCCGACAGCGTCGTCGCCTCCGAAGCCGGCGACGAGGACGCGCTCTCCTACCTCAGCGCCGGCCTGACCGAGGTGGCGCGGGACGACACCGTCGCCGCCCGTACGGTCCGCGCCGTGACCCGCGACCGCCGCGCCGACGGCGTCGTCGCCCTCGACTCCGACGCCCGCCGCGAGGTGGAGCAGACGCACGACGGCGAGGACCGCGAGCTGCCGGAGCTCTCGGTGATGGCCTCGGGCTGCCTCGGGCTGATCAGCTTTCCGCGCGAGCCGGGCCGCCTCAGCCGGGAGCGGATCGAAGCGCTCTACCCCCGGCTGATCCCGACCCTGCGCGAGCATCCCGGCATCGGCTTCCTGCTGGTGCGCTCGGAGCGGGAGGGGGCGATGGCGATCGGTCCCGCCGGCATCCATTACCTCGATGACGACCGGGTCGAGGGGGAGGACCCGCTGGCGCCCTTCGGCAAGAACGCCGCCGACCACCTGCGCCGGACCGACGGCTTCCCCCACTGCGCCGACCTGATGCTGAACAGCACCTACTGGCCGCAGTTCGGCGAGGTCGCCGCCTTCGAGGAGCTGGTCGGCTCCCACGGCGGCATGGGCGGGACCCAGAGCTTTCCCTTCGTGCTGCACCCGGCCGAGCTGGAGTGGCCGGCGGAGGAGGTGGTCGGGGCCGAACGGGTGCACCGCATCTTCCGCGGCTGGCTGGCGGGCCTGGGCCAGAGCGCCTACGCGAGCGAGGTCGACTCTCCCGGCGAGAGCACGCGGGTCCTGACTTGAGGGGCGAGCTCACGCAGGTGGGCGGCGAACTCCTCGCCGGGACGGTGCAGGCGGCCGGGGCGGAGGCGGGCGAGGCCGAGGGGATAGAGCGTGCCCCAGTGGATCGGCACGGCGAGGCGGGGCGAGAGCAGCGCCGCGGCCTCGGCGGCGCGGCGCGGGTCGAGGTGGCCGGCGCCGAGCGTCGGTCCCCAGCCCCAGACCGGCAGCAGCGCCAGGTCGAGGCCGGGGGCGAGGTCGCCCATCCCCGGGAAGAGGTCGGTGTCGCCGGCGAAGTAGACGCTGCGGCTGCCCTCGACCAGGAAGCCGATCGGCTGTACGTCGGCGGCGCCGCGGCGCCGGCCGCCGTCGTGGTGAGCCTCGACCGCGGTCACCGTCAGCGCGCCGACGGCGGCGGACTCCCCGGGCGCCAGCTCGGTGGTGGCGGCGAAGCCGTGGCGCTCGAAGAAGCCGCGCGAGCCCGGGGGCACCAGCATCCGCATCCCGCGCCCGAGCCGGCGCAGCGAGCGGAGGTCGGCATGGTCGTGGTGCAGGTGGGAGACCAGCACGCGGTCGACGTCGCGGACAGTGGCGGCCGCGGGCGGTCGGCCGCGGCGCGCCAGCGGGCCGAGGTAGCGGCCCAGCACCGGGTCGGTGAGGAGGCGCGCCCCGTCGAGCTCGATCAGCGTGGTGGCGTGCCCTACGTAGGTGACGCTCCCGGAGCCCTCCATCGTGCGGTCGAGTATGGAGCGGCGGCGTCTGCCTTGCAGGGGAAGATGGCGGCATGAGCGAGCGGCGCGCACTCTTCCGCGGCCGCCTGCGCCGACCCGGGCACGGGGAGGAGGCGGCGGAAGAGGAAGTAATCGAGATCGAGCCGGGGGCGCTGAGCGGCCTCTTCGCCGCGCCGCAGTGGCTGCGCGACCTCGGCTTCTCGGCCTGGCTCCTGGTCGGGGTGGCGGCGGCGCTGGTCGGGGCGATCTGGCTGCTCGCGCTGACCGAGACGATCGTGATGCCGGTGATCACCGCCGGGATCATCGCCGCGGTTGCATCGCCCCTGGTCGATCGCCTGCGCCGCCTCGGGATTCCGCGCGGCCTCGGCGCCGCGGCGGTGCTGCTGCTGATCGTCGCGCTCGCCTTCGGGGTCGGGCTGATCGTCCTCACCGGGATCGCCAGCCAGGCCGACAGCCTCTCCTCGCGGTTGCAGGAAGGCGCGAGCCAGCTCGAGTCCTGGGCCCGCGACCTCGGCGTCAAGGCCCCCACCGCGGCCGACGCCAACTCGTCGGCGAGCGCCTCGATCAGCTCCGCCTTCGAAGCCCTGACCCACGGGGTCCTCGGCGGCGTCGAGCGCCTCGCCGGGCTCGCCGTCTTCCTCTCCTTCACCGCCCTCAGCCTCTTCTTCCTGCTCAAGGACGGCCCGACGATCGGCGCCTTCGTCGAGCGCCACCTCGGCGTCCCGGTCCCAGTCGCCCGCTCGGTCCTCGGCCGCGTCGCCGGCAGCATGCGCGGCTACTTCCTCGGGGTCACGATCGTCGCCGCCTGGAGCGCCCTCCTGGTCGGCGTCGGCTCCCTGATTCTCGGCGTCCCCCTGGCGGGCACGATCGCTGTGGTCACCTTCCTCGGCGGCTACGTTCCCTACATCGGCGCCTGGACCGCCGGCGGCTTCGCCGTCCTCATCGCCCTCGGCGGCAGCGGTCCCGAGGCGGCCGGCGCGATGGCCGTGATCGTCCTCCTCGCCAACGGCGTCCTCCAGCAACTGGTCCAGCCGATCGCCTACGGCGCCGCGCTCAAGCTCCACCCCCTGGCGGTCCTGATCGTCACCATCGCCGGCGGCTGCCTCTTCGGCACCATCGGCCTGGTCCTCGCGGCGCCGCTGCTCTCCGCGGGGGTGCGGATCGCGGCGGACCTGCGCGACTGACCTGACGCCGCCTACCTCAGTTTGCTCGGCGGCGCCTGGACCTTGATCGTCTGGGTGAACGCTTCTGGAGCACCGACCGGGCGGCTGACTTTGACCGTCAGTTTCAGTTTCACCTTCCCGCCGGCCTTCAGCAGCTTCCTGCCGGCGGCGGTGACTTTCATCTTCAGCCCCTTCTTTTTCCCTTCCGGCACCTTCACCGAGCCTTTGGCGAAGACGATGGTCTGGGCCTTGGTCTTCGGCTTGGCCCAGGGACGGAAGGCGGTGCGGGGAGCAACCGCCTTGGCGATGCCGTCGCCGTTGCAGTATTTCGGGTCGGGGTGGCCGCCCTGGGCGTTGCAGTCGATGAAGGCCGGGGTCATGTAGCGCCAGGCGTAGACCTTTTTCAGGGCGATGAGCCGCACTTTCGTCGGCGTTTTCGTTCCCCCGCCGTTGCCTCCGGCGCCGCCGCTCGCGCTGCCGCCTGCTGCACCGCTGCCGCTGCCGCCGGTCCCGCCGCCGCCCGGGTTCTGCGGTTCGCCCGACGGGGCGCACCCCTCGCAGGGCTTCCAGTCCGGTTCCTGGTTCTGTTCGGCCGATTTGGTGATCGGCACCGCCGGCGAGCTGCCGTCGGCGGGACCGACGAGGATCTGCCGGTAGCCGGCCCCGAACGTCGGGTAGGCGTCGAAGGCGACCTGGGTGCCGTCCGGCGAGAACCGCGCGTTGTAGGGGACGACCCACCCGTCCGGCATTTCGATCACGTGGCCTTCGCTCGAGCCGTCCGCGGGCGCCACCCGGATCAGGTCCAGCGGTTCTTCGTCGGCGCTGTAGACGATCTGTTTGCCGTCAGGTGACCAATCGACGCTGGAATTAAGGTCGGCCGGGACGGGCAATTCTTTGAAGCCGGAGCCGTCGGCATTGGTGACGCGGATCTTCTCCGGGTCGCTGAAGGTGACCGTCGCGACCTTGCTCCCGTCCGGCGAGAATTCCGGCCTGTAGCCATAGGAGTTGGTGAGGATCGTGTGTTTCACCGAGTTGTCCGGCGGGCCTTTCCAGAGGAACCCTTCGCGGCTGAAGAGGAGGGTCGCGCCGTCCGGCGACCAGGCGGGCGTCAGCTCCGATTTGTTGGAGGTCGATTCGACCGTCAGCGGGTCGGCGCTGCCGTCGGCGGGGCTGATGTACAGCTCGCTTTCGAGGTTCGGCGGCGCGTTCGAGCCGATGCGCTCCGTATAGGCCACCCGGGTTCCGTCGGGCGACCACGCGGGGGGACCCAGTTCGGCCGAGCGGTCGGGCGAATCGGAAAGGTTGGTCGCTTCCACTTCGGCGGCGGTTTTGCTCGGGTCGAGCGTCCAGATGTCCCAGCTGCCGAGCGCCGGGTAGAAGCCGACGTAGGCCATCTGGGTTCCGTCGGGCGACCAGGAGGGGGAGCGCTCCTGCCCGACCGCGTCGTCGGTTTCGGTCAGGTACCGATGTTCAGCCGGGTTGTCGGGGTTGATCAGGCAGAGGTCGGCTTCGCAGCTGTAGGCGATTTCGTCGGCGCTCGCGGCCGGAGCCACGAGCGCCGCCATCGCAAGGGCGATCAGCCCGATCAATAATCCCGATGACTTCCTCGACTGGTTCGGCATCGGCGCATCCTACTTCCCTGCCTTTTCCGATTCGATCACTTTGTTGATCCCTTCCAGGCTCCTGCCGCTTGGCACCGCGACCGGGTCGCACGGCTCGACCGGCCCTTCGGCGATCGCCAGCTGGGCTTCGAAGCCGCCTTCCGGGTCACCGTCGTAGGGGCCTCGCGAGCCGGAGATGACCACGGTCTGGTCGGGACCGAGGCCCGCCGGGTCGAGGCTGACGTTGCCGGTGGCGGCGTAGAAGTCGTCGCCGGAGATTTCGCCGTTGACGTGCTCGTTCCAGAGCTGGTCCCGCTGTTCCGGGCTCATCACGCCGATCGTCATCGCCTGGCCGGGGCCGGCGAGGGTCATCCCGCCGATCGAGCCGCCGCCGGAGGTGGTCGCGCTGGACTGGGTGAAGCGCGGTTCGCGGCAGGTCATCCCCGCGGGCAGCCAGGTCACCTGGGAGCGGATCCCGGCGTCGGCGAGCGCACCTTCGAGGCCCTTGGAGTCTTCGGCGCTGTAGACGCTGATCGCCACCCCGCCGCCGTCCTGCGGTTCGACCGCGAACGCCTTCGGGGCGTTGTCGCCGCCGGAGTTGAAGACGAGCATCGCCGCCGCGGCCGCGCACACGGCGACGGCGCCGAGGGCCAACCGCGGCGCCTGCCGCCGGACGGTCGAGTGGGTCGCTGCTTCAAGCGGCTGCTCCCGCTCCTCGGCGCGCTGGGCGACGACGTTTTTCAGCTCGTCGAGCAGCCTCTCCTCGAAGCGGCTCTCTTGATTTCGGTTCTCTTTCACCTTGGTTCTCCCTGGTTGGTGGTCGGGTTGGTTGGTTTGGTTGCTGCTGCTGCTTCGAGCTCGGCCCGCAGCTTGCGCCGGGCGCGGTGCAGGCGAACCCGCGCGGTCACGGGCCGCACCCGCACCGCGGCAGCGGCCTCGGCGAGGCTGAGTTCGTCGATCGCGACGAGCTCGAGGACGGCCCGCTCTGTCTCGGAGAGCCGCTCCATCGCCCGGTAAAGGTCACGCCGTTCGGTGGCGGCGTCGATCCGGGCGTCGATCGCCGCCGCATCGTTCTCGTCCAGCAGCGCACTGGCGCCGAAGCGCTCCTCCCGGGCCTGTTCGCGACCCGCCCGCCGCCGGTCGATGGCGATCACGTTCTGGGCGATGCCGTAGAGCCACGCCTTCGGGCTCCCGCGCCTCGGCTGGTAGCGATGGGCTGCCCCGATCGCGGCGAGGAAGATCTCTGCGGTCAGGTCGGCCGCCCGCTCCCGGTCGCCGACCCGGCGGGCGATGAAGCCCTGGATCGCCTCGACGTGCTGGCGATAGAAGACCTCGAAGATCTCGGGGTCGCTGGCGATCAGGTGGACCTGCGCGGGGCGCACGCCCCCGTCTCGCACCTCCTTCAGGGCGAGGTGACGGCTGAGCGAGCTGGGCGGTTGGTCAAGAGCCAATTCAGTCTCCATGCCTCTTATTGGCCGTGGGGCGGAGAACCGTTACGAAGTTCGGCCGGGCGGTCATGTCGATCTGGGCTGTGCTCGTTCGTCATCTGGGTAGAGGCGGGGCAAGCGGTCCTGCTGGACGACGAAGGAGAAGACCAGATGTCAGCGACCACGAGTTCGAATGGGCAAATGCGAGCCGCTCGGGGCGGCCGGTGGAGGAGGAGATTCCGGAGTGCAAGCAGGCGGGGGAGGGGGACATCGTCTGCTTCGGCGGCGCCCGCTTCGCCCATTCCCTGGCGCGTCACCGCCTGATCGACGAGTACCGGCTGACGGTCCACCCGGTAGCGCTCGGCGCGGGCCTCCCCCTCTGGCACGGCCTGCCCGAGCCGCAGCGCTTCGCCCCGGTCTCGACCACGACCTACCCCGACGGCGTCGTCACCTTCGTGCTCGCCGCCAAGAACTGAAGGAGGAAGAGATGTCCGCGTCAGTGCTCTACATGTCGATGTCCCTGGACGGTTTCGTCGCCGGCCCCAACGAGCGGGTAGACAACGGCCTCGGCGACGGCGGCGAGCGCCTGCACGAGTGGATCATGGCCGGTGCCCCGACCGAGCACGGCGGCGCGCCGGGCCGGCCCGGCGGCGTCAACGGCGAGGTGATGGACGAGGCCCTCGCGACCGGCGCGGTCGTCGCCGGCCGCGGCACCTTCGAGCCGGCGAAAGGCTGGGGCGGCGACCACCACGACGGCGTTCCGATCTTCATCCTCAGCCGCAGCCAGCCCGGGCCGGACACGCCCGACTGGCCCCTGGTCACCTACGTCCCCGACATCGCCGAGGCGATAACCCGCGCCAGAGAGGCAGCCGGCGACAAGGACGTCCTGGTCCACGGCGCCACCGTCACCCAACTGGCCCTGGCCGCCGGGGTCCTCGACGAGATCCAGATCCACCTCATCCCGGTGCTCCTAGGCGAAGGCCGCCGCCTCTTCGAGCACCTCGGGGCGGAGCACATCGAGCTGGAGCCGGTGAGCGTCCGGGAGGGCGAGGGGGTCACGCACCTTCGCTATCGAGTGGTGCGCTGAACTAGTGCCTCAGAGGATCGCCAGCTGGCGGTTCTGCTCGAGATCAAGCAGTGCCCGCTTGCGATCGAGGCCGCCGCCGTAGCCGGTGAGCGAGCCGTCGGCACCGATCACCCGGTGGCAGGGAACGACTATCGCCACCGGGTTGCGCCCGTTGGCGGCACCGACGACCCGAGCGCGCTGCCACGGCTCGACGCCGTCGTCGAAGAGCGCGGCGTCAAGGCGCGCCGCCTGCTCGCCGTAGGCGGCGGTCTGGCCGTAGGGGATCGCCAGCAGCGCCTGCCAGACCGCCAGCTCCAGCGGGGTGCCGCGAAGGTCGAGCGGAAGGTCGAACTGACGCCGCTCGCCGGCGAAGTAGGAGTCGAGCTGCTCGGCAGCTTCGGGCATCGGCGCCCGGGTCGCCCCGGCGGGGACGGCGGAGCGCCCCGCGAAGCTGAGCGCGGCCAGCCCCGCGTCGCTCGCCACCAGGGTCAGAGGGCCGACCGGGCTGTCGTAGACGGTCCAGCGCATGGTGCACATACGTATAGAACGCGTCGGGCGGAGGAAACGTGAGAGCGCCGGGTTAGGCTGCCGCCGTGAACGTCTTGATCGCCGCCGACATGGAGGGCATCGCGGGCATCGAGGACTATGGCGACTGCCTGCCGTCCCATCCCACCGCCTACGCGCGCGGCCGCCGGCAGATGACCGACGAAGTGCTGGTTGCGATCGAAGCGCTGCGGGCTGCCGGCGCCGGGCGGATCTCGGTCGGCGACTGGCACATGGTCGGGACCAATGTCGAACGTGAGCGGATGCCGGAGGGCGTCGAGGTGCGCCCGATCGCCGACCTGGCGCTGACCGAGGCGGAACCGTCGATGGCCAAAGCCCACGGCGGCCCCCTCGACGCGGTGGTGATGATCGGCCACCACGCCCGCACCCCGAGCCCGCGAGGCTTCTGCTCCCACACGTTCATATGGGGGATGGAGGTGCTGCTCGACGGCGACTCCCTCAGCGAGGTCCAGACCTACGCCCAAGCCCTAGCCGCCGAACAGGTCCCGATCCTCGTCGCCGCCGGCGACCGCTGGCTGCTCGAGGAGATGGGCGACGGCGAGCTCGGCAGCGCTCGCCTCCTCACCACCAAGGAAGGAGAAGGCCGCGGCCGAGCCCGCTCAGTCGAACCCGCCGACGTCCACTTCGCCCTGCGCAAGGCGATCGCCGCCGCCGTCACCGCCCCGCAGCAGCCGCCACCCCTGCGCACCTACCCGGCCGAGCTGGTGGTCAAGGTCGAGGGCAAGAAGATCTCCCAAACCTCAATAGCCACCGCCGCCGACCTCCTCCCCGCGATCGCCGACATCTTCCGCACCAGCCAAGTCTCTTCCGAGTACCGCCAACTGGCCAAGCTCCTCCCGCCCGACGCCGGATCCCGGCTGCGATCCCTTCAGCGCCGAGCTGGCAGCCTGCTGGCAACGCCGGTGATGCGCTCGAAGGAGCGGGACTGGCTCGCGGCGGCACCGCCCGCTCTTTGAGGAGTCCCCTGATTTCCAGGCCGCTGGTTCAAGTCGGCAAATCCTTTGCCCAGAGCGATGCGCGCAGCTGACGGAGCCCCGCCTCGAGCGCATCCATCTGATCGGCGCCGAGCCTCTGGGCCCATGCCTCGCGGATCTCAGCGATCGCTTTGCGGGCCGCTTGCTCGGCTTCCCGAGCGCGCGGGGTGGGGTGCACGAGCTTGGCGCGGCGGTCGGTGGGGTCGGGCTTCCTGGTGACGTAGCCGAGGCGTTCGAGCTCGTCCACGGCGTGGACCACGGTCGCCTTGGTCAGCCAGGCGCGCTCGGCCAGCTCGGTTATCCGCGTGCCGTCGGCGCCGACGTGCTGGCCGACCGCAAGCAGGGCGGGCCGCAGGTCGGCGAAGCCGCGCCGGGCGAGCTCCTCGGCGACCAGCTGCTGCATCGCCAGGGCCGGGTCTCGAAAGAGGTTGCCGAAATTGTCGGTTCCGCTCGGCCGCCGGCGGGGGAGGAGGGGGTCCCCTTGACTTTCGTTAGAGGGTCGAACCATAATAGTTAGATTGTCAAACTATCGTCAAGGAAGGACGGACCCATGACCCCCGATGGCTCGCGATCTGCACAGGCCCCGGCCCAGGCCGCCGATCCTTTGTCCGGCCGCTGGCTCCACAACCCCGCGACCGGCGAGATCGCCCATCTGCTCGCCGCCGATGAGGACGGGCGTCGCATCGAGGTCGACCTTTGGCTGCAGCCCGGCGCCGCGGTCGCCGGCGCCCACGTGCACGAGCACTTCGTCGAGCGGTTCCTCGTGCAGGAGGGTGAGGTCAGTGTCCAAGTCGACGGGACAGCGCGCACGGTCCGGGCCGGAGACGAGCTTGTCGAGGTTCCCTCGGGAGCCGTTCATGATTGGTGGAATGCTGGAGACGGCATCGCCCATGTGCGTGTCGAGGTCGCGGCGACTCAGTCGGCGCCCGGCGAGCCGGCCATCCGCTTCGTCTCGATGATCGAGACGCTGTGGTCCCTCGGCGCGCTCGGGCGAGTCAACGACAAGGGCCTCCCTGACCCTCTCTGGCTGGCCGCGATCGCTCGCGAGTACCGCGACGCGATCCGCTTCGTCAAGCCCCCGGCGGCGATCCAAGCGACCCTCTTCCGCCCCCTCGCAGCTCTCGCCCGGCGCAGCGGCCGCAACCCGCTCGCCCCCGAGCTTCACGGCCCGACAGGCGCCTGCGCGATCGCCGATCCCGGCGCCGAGGGCCTAAACGCGCTGCTCTCGCGAAAAGTCGGCGTCCGCGAGGCGCGCCATCGCCCCACGCCTTCGCCCTGCGAAACAGATTGAAGGCAAGACCGTTCGCTGTCAGGCGGGAGGGCATGAGGTTCAGGCAGACTGCAGTGGAGTTGGGCGGATTCGAACCACCGACCTCCTGGGTGCGATCCACGGTTGGGGGCGGCTGGGGAGTCGCCAGAACATGCTTGTTTGCAGCGCTGTTCTGATTGTCTTTGAGAGGCTGCAGAAGTGAGATATGCAGGGATATGCACCGATATGCGGGGAGTCAGGCACTTCTGGTGAAAAGTGCCTGAAATCGAAAGGGCGGTTGGAAACAAGAGGGAGGCCAAGCGGCCAGATCTTCGAGCGAGACGTCGGGAGGCGCCCCTTGGCCTAGCTGAGTTTTCTCGGTCACGGCGCCGGAGGGAACGGCACGGCCCGGAGGTGGAGGCGGAAGATGATCTGCCCGTCCGCGTCGAACGCGGTGACCAGCGATTCAGGCACAAATCCGTTTTGTGCCTGACTGTGGAGATCGCGGTTACAACTCATCTCCCTCGGGTTTCGACCGGGAGCGATATCCGCCGCCCAACTTTGACATCCATCCCCACCCGAGCAACTGCTCGATCTAAGGCCAGAAACCGCCTGATCATTTTGGGTACCCCCCGGTATCATGCGTCCCTTCGGGACCGATGGGCACGGGAACCTCCTCACCAGATCTGGACCGCAGTGTCCGCCAGGGCGACTGGCGGATGGTCGACAGCCTGTACCGCCAACTGGCCGAGTTGAAGAGAAGCGGTAGGGGCTCCGTTTCCGCCCTGAGTGCGACCACCGACCGCCTCGCGGAAGCCGTCGCCGGGGTCTTTGCCTCTTATGAAGATTGCGAGGAAGAATTCCTTCTACACCTGCGGGACACGATGGTGAGAATCGACGGGATAAGCGGGTCCGAGAGGGAGCGCTCCAGGCGCCTCTATAAAGATGAGTCCCTTAAGGGGTTCGAGGCTTTCAAGGGCGGCGGGCGGAACACTAAACCGAGACCCAAACCGTTCGAGGCTGCGGTCGAGACGGTCCAAAGGATCACCGACCTCAATCGAGTTCGCGACAAGCTGGAACCACTGGGCACGACCGCTATCCTGGGGGGGTCGCTCAGTTTCGGTCGTTTTTTCACCATTTACGGGAGCTACACCTCCGAGCGTCCGTCGGACATAGATCTCGTCCTGCTGGTGAAGCACTACCAGGACATAGGTGGTATCGCTAAGGCGCTTGCCGAGGTCAAGGACGGTCACGGGGCGTATTTCATCGACCGGGACCAGCTGGAGAAAATGGAGGAGCGGGGAAAGGACTTTCTCGCTCTCGACTCCTCCGACCTGCCGACGATCTTCCAGCAGAAGCTCGACCTCTGGGAGAACGCGGACTCGAAATTCTTCACCAGCCTCGGCTGGCCACTCCATTACCGCTTGGCGATCCACGTTCTCACCCTGGACGACTTCGACTACATCACGCTGAAGGAGCTTGCGCGACTGTCGGACCTGCCGGAGCAGCCACTGCGAGTACGCGTTTACCGCGACGACGAGCCGTCAACTGAAACCGAGGACCAGTTCTCCTTCTCCGGGCGCCACAGAACCAGCCCAGTGGAGAAGGATCCAGAGGCGACTGGCCAGGTGACCATGCAGGTGTGCGAGCTGCACGAAGGCCGCTTTTACCCTGGGACCCATTTGAATTTGATGTTTCCCCAGTTCGAAGTGCGCTGGGAGGATCCCGAACTGCCAGCGCGGCTGCCGCTGCAAGCTCTGCGCTACAAGTTCCAGGTCCAGCTGGAAGACGAGCGGCGGCTCCATCCGTTCGAGGTCCAGAAGCTGAGCTTCGCCCATGCGAGGAGCCACCAGTTCGCGCGGAGGGTCACCCAGCGGTTGGATAGTGAGTGGACGTGACGAGCGCGCCCGTGAGCGGCCTGGCGTCTCGGTTTATCGTCGTCTCGGGCAATATCGGTGCCGGCAAGAGCACCTTGGTGAAAAGCCTCGCCGAGGCACTCGGCTCGGTTGGGGTTCTGGAGAGGCACACGAAAAACCCGTACCTCCAAAGCTTCTACGAGAGCCCGGCGCGCTGGGCATTCCACGCTCAGGCCGGATTTCTCAGGCTTTCGATCGAGGACTACGAAAGGGTCTGCGCGGCCGGAGGGGCCGTCCTAGAGAGGACCCTGGAGGAGCACCACGATGTCTTCGCGCGCGAGCTCCACGACTCCGGGATGCTGTCCGACCAGGAGTTCGAGATCCTCGAGCGCCTCCAACGTTCAGTCTCGCTGCCAAGGCCAGACCTGCTGATCTATTTGCACGCTCCGCCGCGGACCCTGGCGGAGCGGATCGCCCTCCGCGATCGAGCGGGGGAGTCGAATGTGAGCCTTGAGTACCTGACGGGCCTCGGCCGGCGGTACGAGGAATTCGCCGCTCGCTGGGACGCTTCGCCGCTTGTGCCCGTTGACACTGTGGAGCTTGACTTTCGGCGAGACGACGGCCTGACGGAGGTCATCGACCGATGCATATCGGCGGTCGCCGGAAAGGAACGGCAATGAACGCCAAGCCGGAGGGTAACGCCTCTATGACGGCGCTCTGGGACGACCTACGCGGGTGGATCTCCGAGCCGACGATCCTGCTCGAGCAGATCTCGTACCTGCTGATGTTGAAGCGTCTCAGTAGGGAGGAGGAGCCTCCGTCGCACAGGGGTGGACCGGACCTGCGCTGGAACGATTTGGGGAAGCTCGGCGGCCACGAGCTGGTCGCGAGGTTGAGCAAGCATCTGATCCCGTTCGTCGCCGCGTCGATGCCGGCGAGTATCCGGCCGACGATGGAAGAAGCGCGCTTTGCGATTGACGACCCGAAGCTGCTCCGGTCGTGCATTGAGAGGATCGACCGGCTCGAGCCCGGCTCCGAAGGGGAGGTTTTCGAAGAACT
This sequence comes from Solirubrobacterales bacterium, assembly GCA_035688955.1. GTDB lineage: Bacteria > Actinomycetota > Thermoleophilia > Solirubrobacterales > 70-9 > VAYN01. Next base: position 141,383 of record DASSMJ010000019.1, read on the forward strand.
GCTTCGGCAGCAGGGGCGGCCGGGAGACAACAGGCAGGTGCGGACCCCTCCCGCGGTGGCCGCGGCGATGGTCGACCTCGTCGAGCCCAAGGCCGGCGACACCATCTGCGATCCGGCCACCGGCAGCGGCAGCCTCCTCTTGGAGGCGGCGAGTCGCATCGGCCCCCGGCCTGGATTCAGCAGGGCGAAGCTTTACGGCTTCGACATCGATCCAGGGAAAGTGCGCCTGGCGGCGTTCAACCTGATCTTCCACGGGGTTGCCAACCCGCAAATCGAACAGGCAGACGTGTTGGCATCAGCCATCCAGCCGGAAAAATTCGACGTCGTGCTGTGCGCGCCACCGTTTGGCGGCTTGCGGGGAGAGGAGGAGGTCGACGGCGAGCTGGCGGAGGCGGGCAAGCGTACGGAGTTGCTCTACCTGGAGCGCTGTCGTCAGATGCAGCGGGGAAGGGCCGCGATACTCGTGCCGGAGGCGATCCTGTTCGGGCGGACCGGGAAGTTCACCAGGGCCCGCCGGGAATGGCTGCAGCGAAGGCGAGTCGATGCCGTGATCCTGCTGCCGCCGGGCATCCTCGGGTTCACCAACATCCGCAGCGCGATCCTCGTCGCCTCCTGCCAGGGAACCACCGAGGAGGTGTGGTTCTGTCCCATAGGCGAAAGGCGCGGTCGCGAAGCCGCCCCCGATGCCTCTGCGGTCGAGACGCAGCTCGGGTGCGTGGCAGAAGCGCTTCGCTCGAAGTTGGTTGGGAAAGAGCCGGTGCGCCCGGAGGCAGTCGAGCTGGGGATAGAGATATTCAGCATCCCCATCGACAAGATCAAAGAGAACAACTGGAGCCTCTCGCCAGCCTTCTACCGGGATATAGAGGTGCCTCAAATTGAGGAGAACCCGATCGAGCTGATCGACGAGATCGGCGGCGTCGAGTCCGAGATCAACCGTCTCTTGGAGCGGGTGCGGCGACTCCTCGCGGAAGCCGAATGACCCGGCTCGGAGAGTTGGTCACGGTCAACCCGCGGCCCTCGCTCCCCAAGGAGCCGAGGAGCGCGATCGGGCTCGCCGACATCGACCCCGTGTCTGCCTCGGCAACTCCGCGGGTGTTTCAAAGCGCGGATGAAGCGCCGGGACACCACCGTCTCGCCCTTCCCGGGGACGTCATCTTCGCCCAGATCTCGCCTTCGATGGAGAACGGCAAGGTCGCCCTCGTCCCGGAGACCGAGACGGGCGGGGTCCTGGTCAGCAGCGAGTTGATGGTCCTGCGACCCAAATCAGGGGTCGAAAAGGAGCTGGTCTGGGCCTTCCTTAGGCGGCAGGCGCTTCGAGACGCCCTAAGGGAGTACATGGTCGGCACGGTGAGGCCCCGACTGGCCAGGGAGATCCTGGAAGCGGTGGAGGTGCCGGAGGTCATGCCCCGGCGCTGGGCCACCGCGGTCGAGGCACTTGAGCATCTGGATCGGGCAGTGCTTCTGCGGCGCCGCCTCTTCGACGAGATGCGTCACCTGGTCGGCGTCGCCTTCGCTCGCGCCACCGCCGCCGAGGAGCGGCTCCCGCTCGCAAGCGTCACGGAGATAACCCCTGGCAACTCGGAGGGAGCAGAAGAGGAGGAGGGCACGGTGCCGCTGCTCGGGGGGGCGGACCTCCGCGACGGCAGCATCGAGGTGAGCGTACCGAGCTTCGCTCCCGACGATGCTCGTCGCCTGCGCCCGCTGGATCTTGGCGACGTCCTCATTGCCAGGATCGGCCCGGATCTGGGCAAGGCGGCGGTGTACGAAGACGAGCCGCAGGAAGCGAGCTTCGGCGGCGGCCTCGCCCGCATCCGTGGCGGGCACTTCCTCGGCGACCTCGTATGGGGCTGGCTCCAGACCGCCGAGGCGAGCCAGTACCTAGGGGCCAGCGCCACCGGCGCCGGGATCCCGACCTTGACGCTGGGAGCCCTTGCGGAGTTGCCCATCCCCGCCCTCCGCGGACGCTGGGTGGAGCTGTCGCTGTTTGCCAAAGCGGTGCGGATGGCTCTCCGTGCTGCCAATCGTCAGCTCGGGTTGCTCGAAAGGCTTACGCAGGCGCATCTCGCACGCGTGTTCGCGGGGCCCGTCAGCGTCCCCGAGGCGAGTCTCGAGTCGGCGCCGACTGAGGCAGTCCCGCCCGCCCTGCGCGAGATCTTCGGGCATGCCTCCTCGGCACAGCGCCAGGTCTGGCTTAAAGCCGCGCGAATGCAGGGGCCGTTCCGGGTCGCAGATCTGGTTGACTCCGAGCTGGACCGGGCGACGCTGCAGCATACGCTCGCCGTCCTGGAGCAGCTCGGCGTGCTGATTTGCGAACGCGACGGTGTGATTGCCAGTTGGAGGCTGCCCCACGCCGAAGAGGATCTGGTCGGCTGATGCGCCTGCTGCGAATGAGCTTGCCGAGGTTCCATGACACCGGCGGCCTCGAGATCGACTTCGGCGTTCAGCGGCAGGAAGATCCAGCCCTGTCCTTCCTGGTTGGGCCGAACGGGAGCGGGAAGTCCCGCCTTCTCGAGGCGATGGGGCAGATCTTCGCCCACGTCGCAGCCGGCGTCCCCCCCGGGTTTCCCTTCGAAGTTGAATATGAGCTGGGTGACAGTCGCGTGCTGCTTGGCACCGAGAAGCAAATCGAGCGGATCGTCGATGTTCCCCGTCTACCTCAGGTTGGCGCCTGGTTGCTCGTCTCGCCGGCCGACTCGTTCGGAGGATGGCTTGCGGAGCACGCGCAGAGGGCTTGGCCTACGTACCTTGAGGAGGTTCTTCCCTTTCGGGTCGTGGGGATTTCCTCGGGTCCAGCGAGCCGTCTCCAGTGGGCTCTGCGGGACTCGGTGGCGGCGTCGCTGTCACTTCGCTTGGGTGGGGGCGAAGGTCCGGGTGCGGAGGGGATTCGCGAGCAGAACCGCGAGGTGGAGATGGAGGAGGAGATCGTCCGCGAAAAGCTGGCCGAGCTGGTGACCGAGCCCCACTGCCTAGCAATCGAAGGACGCGAGCTGGCTCTCGCGATGCTCGCTCTTCTCAGCCATCGCCGGTCAAGGCAGAGTGCGATCCTCGAGCGCGACGAGATCCTGCGGAAGGCACATCTGAGCGTCGGCAGCCTGCAGTCGTTCAGCTTCGAAATCGCGGCTGACTGGCGCGCTCGGCTGCCGCCGGGCGAGCAGCGGATGTTCGCCACCTTCATGGAGCAGGCGGTGCGTCGAGTCAGCCTCGCCCGTTCGTCCGCGGACGGCGAGCAACGCGACCTGCGGGCGGTCTTCGTGTACGACGAGGTGCTCGGGGAGTGGATCGACCAGTACGCGAAGACTCCGTTCCGCTGGTTTACCCGCCTACACACCTGGCTGAAGACGGGAGCACTACGTACCCCCGAGCTGCTTCTCCATCTCCCCGGCCGGGAGGGGTTGGTTCGTCATTTCGATCTCTCTGACGGAGAGTTCCTCTACGTGGGGCGGTACGCCCTGCTGCTGCTGCTTCGCGAACATGAGGGCTGCCTCGTCCTCCTTGACGAGCCCGAGACCCACTTCAACGATCGTTGGAAGATTGACCTCGTGTACGACATGGAGAGGATCATGCAGGGCAGCCAGACGCAGCTGGTACTCGCGACCCACTCCGACCTCACGCTCACCGATGCCGACCGTAGCGACGTCTTCGTCTTTGACGATGACTACGGGGGGGACGGGATGAATCCAGCGCCGCCCTCCATCTCTCCCCTCGGCGCGGATCGCAGTGAGATCACCCAGCAGGTGTTCGGCGCCAGATCGGCGAGCGGACGCCGGGCGACCGAGATCGTTGAGCACGCTCTGGAGCACAAGGAGCCCGCAGAGCTGGAGGACACGCTGCGGCGACTCGGCCCCGGATTCCAGAGGTTTCGCCTCCGCTATGCGATCGAGCGGGAGGGGGAGGACAGAGATGCTTCTTGAGCTGAACCAGTCAGCCCTCGCGTGCCAGGAGCTGCGAGCGGTGGGAGAGGAAGTTCTCGCGTTGCTCGAACGGCTGGCCACCGGGGAGAGCGCCGGCTCCGTGCGAAAGCGCTGGCCACCTGGCCGCCGGCCGAAGGCGGCCGTGGTGGAGGCGGTCGCGGCCCTCGCGCCGGAGGAGCAGAGGTTGCTGTGCAAAGCGGTTGCCTCCGATCTGATCTTCGACGAAAAATTCGGCGACCCCACCTTCGAGTTCGCCTTCCCCGGTCTCGACGTCATCGTCCAGGAAGCGGGAAAGGCGCTGCTGGTTTCGGTCTACGAGGACGTCTTTTGCGGGAAGAAGGGCATCGCGGTGGCCGGGAAGGAAGTCAGCCGGACGATCTGGGAGGAGAGCTTCCGTGAAGCCAACCCCGAGGTGGAGGTCTGCCCGGCGTGTCTGAGCTCACCCCTGGAGGGGCCGGCGCGAAACAGCTCCTTGTCCGACGCTGATCACTATCTGCCTAAGTCGAAGTACCCGGCGCTCGTCGTCCACGGCCTGAACCTCGTGCTGATGTGCCAGAGCTGCAACGGGCGGCTCAAGGGAGCACTCGACCCCTTGGGAGACGGTGGCGACATGGTTCCGCTTGACGAGATTTGGTTCCCCTACCGCCGCGCCGGCATCGAAGAGGTGGTGCTCGAGTTCAGCCCTGCCGAACGATCGACTCTTGCACTGGGGGGAAGTCTCGAAGTACGCGAACGAGCCCAGCGCTACGAGCGCATGTTCGCGCTGGTCGAACGCTGGACCGAGGCCCTCCACAGCATCGCCGACCGCCTGCCCTCGCTCCTGCTCCTCCGACTGAAGACCAACGTCGACGAAGCCTCCATCCGCGAAGAGCTGGAAAGCCAGAAAGAAACGGCCGACCTCGACCTTACCCATGAGGAGCGCGCCTTTATCAAGAGCCGCTATTACGGCTGGCTGTTGAACACTCCGAAGGCTTTCCAGGACCTGGTCGCCGAGGTGGAAACCCTCAGGAAGGAAAGGACGGAGTTGACCTCATAATGGTGTCGAAGTCTTCCGGGAGTTGCTGATCACCCTTAGCTAGGAGGCCGCTGACCGTGCGTCCGGCGGCTCTGAATTCTTCTGCACCTGCTCGATCGTGTCGACCAGCAGCTGGACGTCGGCCTCTGGGAACAGCCCCTCGGGACCCAGAGGGGCGAGCTCGGTAAAGGGTGGTTCGTAGAGGAGGCTCGGCTCCATGATCCCGTTGACGGTGAGGTGGTCGATCACCAGGTTGAGAAAATGGAGCTGGTCCGCGGTGAAATTTCGGCCCTCGATGAAATTCGAGAACGCCTTGGTCGCGGCCACTTTTTCCAGTCCGACCAGGGAGCGAACGAAGGTCCCTAGTCCTGGCGACTCGCGGCGGACTGTCTCCAGGTCTGCCGGGTTTGCTACCCCCGCCTCCAGCAGCATGCGCTCCAGCTCTTCGATGTCGAGAGTGGTCAGGGGAACGTTGCGCCGCAGCTTCTGGAGGGCCAGGTGATCTTCGTGGGCACGGAGATATACGGCTGCTTTCTCGCGAAAACGCTCGTAGTTGGCGCCAGCCGGTGCGCCATGCAGTGCTAGCTCTTCGACCGCGCCCAGCTCGTCCTCGAAATCGGTGTAGACGAAGGTCCGCCTGCGCTTCTCCAAGAGCTTCACTAGGTCGCGAATTCGACGGCGAACGTTCTCCAGCATCGCTACCGTGACGTCCTCCCACCACGTGTCTCCGGCTAAATCATCCAGTAGTTCTTGCTGCTTGCGCGCTGCTGGGATGGCGGTCTGTTCGAGTAGGCCTGCGGCTATCTCTTGAACTTGGTGGCGCAAGCGCTCTCCGTCGCGCTCTGATCTCAGCTGGTGAACCTGGAGGCGGAGGATCATCAGGTCAAAACGTTTCGCGTCCTCGTCAGTGTCTCGGTCGGCACTTGGCAGGTTGGCTAGGTGTTCTGCCAGCCTATTTGCGGAATCGAGGCTGAGGTCGCTCCAAGGGTCGGCGGCCCGAAAGCGCTCGACCCAGCGGCGGTGAGGGCGAACCAGGAAATTGTCGACGTTCATGCCAGCGATTTCGCGGCGTAGCTGGTTCACGAGGGCAGCATCCAACTCCATCGCCCCCACAGGGTCGCCGTCGGTTTCGCCACGCTCTCTCACAGCGAGGATGAGGTCGAGGCGCTCGCGGAACAGCAACTGACTTAGTGAAGGCGTCACGGCCGAAGACGCTTCCTCGATTTCTTGATTGAAGAAGGTGACGTTGTCACAGCAATCGAAGACGTAGAAGTCGCGCTTGTCCGCCCCCGGTCCGAAAAGCCCTGGGCAGAGGCGGGTCCCCCTCCCAAGCATCTGCCAGAACTTGGTTCGCGACCGGATCGGCTTGAAGAAGACGAGGTTGACCACCTCGGGAATGTCAATGCCGGTGTCGAGCATGTCCACCGAAATCGCGATGTGGGGACTCCTTTCGCGGGTGGAGAAATCGTCGATTAGGTTCTGCGCGTAGGAAGTCTTGTGGGTGACGATGCGAGCGAACTCGCCCGCGTACTCCGGATAGTTGGCGTCAAAGCGCTCGGCGATGAACTCGGCGTGCTGAATGTTCTTCGCGAAGACGATCGTCTTGCCGAGCCGGTCGCCTCCGGCGACCCTGTGTCCTCGGGTCATCAGGGTTTCCAGCGCTTTGTCAACGGTGTCCGTGTTGAATAGCCAGCGGTTGACGGCGTCGGCGCTCACTTCCTCGGGTATCTCCTCATCACCCCAGTCCTGTTCCTCCCACTGCTCCTGTTCCTCCTTGCTGAGGTCTGCATATCGCAGACCTTTGAGTGGAAACTTCAAGGGCACGGAAATTGCTCGAGGCGGGACGAGAAAGCCGTCGGCGACTGCTTCGTCCAGGTCATAGGCATCGGTTGGTACGCCCGGCTCGAGGTTGAACAGGCCATAGGTATTGCGATCGACATCGTCCTTTGGGGTGGCCGTAAGGCCGAGCAGAAGCGAGTCGAAGTAGGAAAAGATCGCCCGGTACTTCTGGTAGACGGAGCGGTGAGCCTCGTCGATGATCACCAGGTCGAAAAAGCCCGGTCCGAAGCGCTTCTCTTCACCGGCCTCTGCTTCTCCGATCCGGCCCATCATCGTCGGGTAGGTGGAGACGTAGACGCGACCTTCCGCACTGCGCTCGGTGACTAGGTTGACCGTGGTCGCATCCGGTAGATGGGTCTTAAAGGCGCCCACGGTCTGCTTGACCAGAGCGAGGCGGTCGGCAAGGAACAGGACGCGTTTGACCCAGCCGGCCCGCATCATCAAATCGACGAACGCGATAGCCGTTCGCGTCTTGCCGGCACCGGTCGCCATCACGACCAGAGCGCCGCGCTGATTCTCCTCGCCGAATCTCTCCCCGACCCGTCTGATCGCCCGGTGCTGGTAGGGGCGCTCCACGATTCCTGCGTTGATCTCGACCTCTCCAAGCGGCTTCCTGCCGGTCCGGCGCTGGACCAGCAGTTCGAGTTGGTCACGGGTGAAGAAGCCCTGCACCGGTCGTGGGGGATAGCGACTGTCGTCCCAGATCCACGTTTCGTAGCCGTTGGAGTAGAAGATCACCGGCCGTTGCCCGAAGCGCCGCTCCAGGCAGTCGGCATAGAGCCTTGCCTGTTGGCGTCCCTCGCGGGGATCGCGACGGGTCCGTTTCGCCTCGACTAGCCCAAGAGGCTTGCCGTCCTCGCCCCACAGCACGTAATCGACGAAGCCGGTGCCGCTCTTAGACGGGGGTGGCATCCCGGTGACTTCGAACTCCCGATCCCGCTCGTCGGTGAGTTGCCAGCCGGCCTCCTTCAGCAACAGGTCGATGTAGAGATCTCGAGTCGCCTGCTCGTCGTAGTCGTGGGAGTCGACCCGCTCCTCGTTGACGACTTTGGCCGCAGCCGTCTCGGAGCGGAGCTGTACCAGCTCGGCCTGTAGCTCGACATTTCGCGCCCGGGCTTTCTCGAGCTCTTCATCCCGTACGGTGTCCTCCGCCGAGCGTTTGAGGAGCGTTTCCCGATCAGCCTGCAGTTGCTGAGTGAAAGGTGGCCTCGGAACCGCTTCGGCGTCAAACGTCAAACTTGCGGGAGGACGGACCTCCGGTTTCAGTGCGTAAGTGTGCGCCAGCCAATAAAGGACGTGGAAGAGCTCCCGCACGACCCGCCCCGCCTCCTCCGCCCTGATCGGCCTGGCTCGGTGGACGGCGGCATTGCCCTCCTTGCGAATCACGTCCATCTTGGTGCGGATCCTGGGATCGACCGCATCGATGAAGGTTGGCTCGAACAGCATCCCCGCAAGATCTCGCGAATAGGGCGGCTTCAGGGCCCGATCGGCGTCATAGATCCACCGCACAGTCAGCTCAAGCGTGCGGCGGCTGTAGAAGCAGGCCGTACGTGGATCGGCGAACACGTTCTGCTCGGCCCGGAGCGCCTCTGCGCAGAGCTCTGGCCACCCAGCTTCGAGGAAGAGGAAGTTGCTGGGAGGGCGCATCTCATCCCTGCTCCCGGTCATCGTCAGAATTCGCCGCCGAAGACTCGTGACTGGAGGGAGCTGGACAACGTCTCGAGCCTCTTGAGCTGGTCGAGCCGCAGCTGACGCTGCCGCTCAGCAGACGCCACTCTCTTGGCATATTGGAGCTGGAGGTGCGGAGGAGGGACAGGAATAGACATTTCCTGCAGCTCGGTCGCGTTGATATTGGCCATGCCGACGATCGACTTGCACATTTCCCGCAGCGTTTGCTTCGAGTACGCCGTGTTCAGGAAACCTTTCAGGTACTCGGCCCGATGCGGAGGTTTAACGCGCAGCCGAATCAAATATCCGGCATAGGCAACGGGAGTTGAACCTTCGTATATCGCAGTCTTCCCAACCAGCTTGGGGCTGTTGGTCCGATTGAACAGGACATCGCCCGCCTGCACGGTGTACCGCGAAATTTCGTCGGCGGTAATGTCCATGTACTTGAGGTCGGTCATATCCACTCTCCCCTGTGCGGTCAAATTGCCCATCCGTAGGACAGGCAGGGCGCCCTCCTGCCCTGCCGACTTACTGGTGCCGTAGTCGGCAGCCGCGAGTAGTTCTCCGATGGTCCCAATTGGCCAGTCGTTGGCGTTCGACAAGGGATCGCCGAACGTCTCCACGAAGATCGACTGAAGTAACTCGTCGAAGAGCGAAACGGTTTCACGCTGAGCGTCGATCAGGCTCTGAGCGAAGTCCAAGACTTTCGCGATTCGTAGTTGTTCGTCGGATGACGGCACAACGATCTGAAGCCGGTAGACATCCTCGCGGTTCAGGCCCGGTACTGCCGCTGCTCGGTTGAGGTCCTTGAGGTGCAGCCGCTTGAGGGCGTAGGCAAGCCAACCGACATCGGCGTCAGTGCTGGCGTCGTCGATGTAGTAGGTCGTATCGATCGGCCAGCACGCCTCGTCTGAAAGGTGGATCTCTCCTATTGAACCCTTCCGGCCAATGACAATCGTTTTGCCAGTTGAGAGGGCGGCGTCATGCATCCCGACGATCCCATTGGAGCCGAAGACCGGGACCCGCCCCTGCCTGCGCTTGGATTTAGGAAGGCTCTTCCCATAGCGGAGTTCGCAAATCTCCCCGACTTTTGTCGTCTGCGGAAGTGCGACAACGCTCATCGAGTCAATTCACTCCTGAGTTGGCTCAGGCCTGTGCGGATCGCCTCGTCGGCGGCTTCGATCTCGTCGATGATCTCCGTGGTTGGACGGTGCTCAATTTCCTCGTAGACGATTTGCTTGTAGCGGCCGAGGCTGAGGTTGTAGCCCTCAGCTGCGATCTCGTCCTTTGAAACGCAGAAGCTCTGCTCGGTGCGGTTTCGCCGGCGCTCGCTCCCCTCGCGCTCCCTCCAGCGGGCCAAAGCATCCGGAAGGTTGTTTCTGTCGTGCTCGTCGCCGGTTAGGGGCTGGGCTGGGATGGGACCGAGTTTGTCCTCCTCCAGGAGTGGCACGCGTTTGTCGTCGAGGCTCAGGCCGTCGGCGGCAACGTCGTAGAACCAGACGAAATCAGTTCCCCCGCTTTTGGTCTTGGTGAAGAAGAGGATCGCGGTGGAAACTCCGGCATACGGCCGAAAGACGCCCGAGGGCAGCTTCACGACTGCGTCGAGCTTTTGATCCTCGACGAGCGTTTTGCGCAGGCCTTTGTGCGCGTTGCTGGATCCGAAGAGGACACCGTCTGGGACGATCACAGCGGCTCGGCCGCCCGGTTTCAGCAACCGCAGGAATAGCGCTAGGAACAGGAGCTCGGTCTTTTTCGTTTTCACGACCTGGAGCAGGTTCTGCGCCGTCGTCTCGTAGTCGAGGCTGCCCGCAAACGGAGGGTTCGCGAGGATCAGCGAATACTGCTCCTCCTCGCCCACGGCCCCCTCCGAGAGGGAGTCTCGGTAGCGAATGTCGGGGCTCTCGACGTTATGAAGCAGCATGTTCATCGAGCCGATGCGCAGCATCGTGCCGTCGAAGTCAAAGCCGTGAAACATGCTTTCGTGAAAGTGCTCCCGCGCCTTGGCATCGTGCATCACGTCTGGATGCTCGCGGCGGACGTACTCGGATGCGGCGACGAGAAATCCGGCGGTCCCGCATGCGGGATCGCAGATCTCGTCCTCTGGCTGGGGGGCGGTCATCTCGACCATTAGGGAGATGATGTGGCGCGGGGTCCGGAATTGTCCGTTCTGTCCGGCAGTGGCGATCTTGCTGAGCATGTACTCGTAGACGTCGCCTTTGGTGTCGCGACCTTCCAATGGCATCTCGTCCAGCATGTCGACCACCTTGGCCAGCAAGGCGGGAGTGGGAATCGTGAATCGGGCGTCGCGCATGTGCTGCGAATAGGTCGAACCATCCCCGCCTAGCTGACGCAGGAACGGGAAGACGCGTTCGCCCACGATCTCGAACATGTCGGTGGGCGCCTTGCCCTTGAACTGAGACCAGCGGAGATCGGCGAAGGGCCTACCCGACTCATCCTCACCGGACGGGAAAATCGGATCTGAGATCGCCTTGTCGAAGCGATTTGCTTGGTTCTCGGCAGCCTTCTGCAGGTCGTCGAGCCGCCGAATGAAGAGCAGATAAGTGATCTGCTCCATCACTTCGAGCGGATTGGCGATACCTCCGGACCAGAATGCGTCCCAAATGGCATCGACCCTGCGTCTTAGGTCGCCAGTGATCACGCGGTGGACATTATCCGAGCACTTTGGCGACTCCGACACCGAGACTTGCCGGCTCTAGGCATCGGAGGCAGCCAGTAGAACCAGCAGAGGTGATCGATGGGGAGACCACGAAATCGCCGCTACCTCTACATATCGCCGCTATTTCAGGCACTAGTGCCTGAAGTGGGAGCGGATTCCGGAGAGGGTTGGAAAGCCCTGCAGAACAGCAAGTTGCCCACGTGCAGGGACATCGAGCGATGGAGCTAGGCGGATTCGAACCGCCGACCTCCTGGGTGCGATCCAGGCGCTCTGCCAGCTGAGCTATAGCCCCGGGGGGTTGCGGGATGGGAAGTTGGTCCCATGGCCTCGCAAGCGACAGGATAACCCCATAGTCTTTGAAAGCCTGCTTAGGAAGTGGCGAGCATGAGCATCCTCGACGACGCAATCCGAGAGCACCTGGAACTGAAGCGCGCCCATGGCGCCGATGAGGCCGAGCTGAAAAAGCTCGAGGACGAGGCGTTTGGTCCTCCGGGCCGGCCGGAGGAGCCCGATCCCTTCGCCGAGGCGCCGACGGAGTTCCTGACGACGCCTGAGGTCGAGGCTGGGGAGCCCGAGGACGAGGCCGGGCGGCGGCGGATCAACATCGCCGACCTGCAGGAGCCCCCGCCCCCCGAGAAGGCCGGGCAGGAGCAGCCGCAGGTGGAGCCGGCGGCTGCGATCGAGCCGCAGGCCGAGGCCGTCCCACTCATCCCCGCCGAGGACACGGCGCAGGCGGCGCCGCCTGCCGAGGAGCCGGTCGCCGAGGAGGACGAGGCGGCCGAGCGTCAGGCGATCGCCGAACAGCCGACCGAGTTCTTCGACATCGAGGCGGAGATGGGGACCGCGGACGCCCCGCCCGCCGAGGCGCCCAGCCCCAGCGACGAGGAGATCGCCGCCGCCGAGCTGAGCGAACCGACCCTCGCGCCCGCCGAACCGCCGACCGAGATCCACGCCACCCGCACCAGCGCCCCCGCCGAGGAGGAGCTGGTTGACGAGGACGAAGAGGACGACGAGTTCTGGAGCGAGCAGCGCCTCTCCGACGAGCTCGACCAGGCGCTCGAGGCGCCGCTGACCGAAGAGCACGAGCTGCCCCCGCCGACCGACGCGCAGGAGCCCGCGGCCCCGGCCGCCGAGCCCCCGGCCCCCGTCGACGAGGACGATTCCGAGGAAGCCCTCCGGCCCGACTACGACCCCGACACGGGCCACGAGGACGTGCTCGAGGACACCCCCGAGTTCCTCGAGGACGCTCCGGAGGACGACGAGCTCTGGTTCGAGCAGCGTCCCCCGAAGGACTTCAACTTCGACGACTAGCGGTTAGTGGAGCCAGCCGGATTCGAACCGGCGGCCTCCTGCTTGCAAAGCAGGCGCTCTGCCAACTGAGCTATGGCCCCGTCACCGCATTGTAGGCGGGTTTGACGCCTAAGCGAGAAGGCTCTCGGCCCGCTTGCCCTCCGGCAGGTTCTGATCCGCGTGGTAGCTGGAGCGGACCAGGGGGCCGGCGGCGACGGACTCGAAGCCGAGGTCGTAGGCGGCCTGCTCGAGGGCGGCGAACTCGTCGGGGTGCCAGTAGCGGACGACCGGGAGGTGGTTCTCGGTCGGGCGCAGGTACTGGCCGACGGTGAGGACCTGGACCTGGTGCTCGCGGAGGAGGCCGAAGGTCTCGACCATCTCCTCGAAGGACTCGCCTAGCCCGACCATCAGGCCCGACTTGGTCACGACCTCCTCGCCGCCCATCTCCTTCGCCATCTTCAGGACGCGGGCCGAGCGCAGGAACTGGGAGCCGCGGCGGGCCACCGGGTATAGGCGCGGCACCGTCTCGACGTTGTGGTTGAAGACGTCGGGGCGCTCGTGGATCACCTTCGCCAGCGGCATCTCCTGGCCGCGGAAGTCGGGGGTGAGGATCTCGACCTTGCACTGCGGCGCCAGCATCCGGATCGAGCGGATCACGCCGACGAAGGCGGACGCGCCGTAGTCCGGCAGGTCGTCGCGGTCGACCGAGGTGACGACGGCGTGCCTGAGCCCCATCGCCTTCACCTGGTTGGCGACGCGCAGCGGCTCCAGCGGGTCGTTCCAGCTCGGCTTGCCGGTCTGCACGTTGCAGAAGCCGCAGCGCCGGGTGCAGACGTCGCCGAGGATCATGAAGGTCGCGGTGCCGCGCTCCCAGCACTCGCCGACGTTGGGGCAGTTGGCCTCCTCGCAGACCGTGTGCAGGTTGTCGCTGCCGATCTTCTGCTTCAGCCGGCGGTAGTTGGGACCCCCCGGAGCCGGCACTTTCAGCCACGGCGGCTTGCGGGCACGGCGGAAAGGGACGGTGCCCTCGGCGTCGGCCGCGGTCCCGCCCGGCTTGGCGCGGGAGCGGGTGACGTGGATGCGCTCGGCGGTCTCGCTCATCGACTTGACGGAGCCTAGCGGCCCGCCGTGGGCGACTTTGTCAACCACTGGTTTGCAAAAGCGCCCCGGGTCCATCCGCCGCAACGGCCTCGCGCTCGAAGACGCGCGCGTACGCGGCAACGAGCGCGTCGGCGAACGCCCCCAGGTCCTGCTCCGCCCCGAGCTCCCGCGTCAGCGAGGTCATCGAGACCCCCTCGATCCCGCAGGGCACGACCCACTCGAACGGCTGCAGGTCGTTGCTGACGTTGATCGCCAGCCCGTGCGTCGTCACCCCGCGGCTGACGTGCAACCCGATCGAGCCGATCTTCCGCGTCCCGACCCAGACCCCGGTCAGCCCCTCGATCGTCGCCGCCTCGACCCCGGCCTCGCCCAGCGCCTCGATCATCACCCGCTCCAGCCCCCGCACGTAGCGGTGGACGTCGTCGCCGTAGCCCCGCAGGTCGACGATCGGGTAGGCGACCAGCTGTCCCGGCCCGTGGTAGGTGACGAGGCCGCCGCGATCGGTCTCCCGCACTTCGATCCCCTGCGCTTCGTACCACTCGGCCCCCATCGGCAGCTCCTCCGGCTGCGAGCGCCGCCCGCGCGTGTACACCGGCGGGTGCTCGAGCAGCAGCAGGACGTCGCCGACTTCGCCGCGCTGGCGCCGCGCCGCCACCTGCCGCTGCAGCTCCCGCGCCTCCTCGTAGGGGACGGTCCCGCAGCGGACGACCAGGATCTCACCAGCCATTCACGAATCGTCGCAGGAGCGCGGCATATCCTTTGTCCGCCCCCCATGGTCCAGTCCAAACCCCTCCGCCCAGAGTGGCTCCCGGCCGTGGCGCTCAGCTCCGCGCTGGCGCTGCTGATGCTGATCTGGAGCCCGCCCGTCGGCGACCTCGCCGCCCAGGTCTTCCGCACCGAGCTCTTCCAGCGCGCCGGCCTGGCGATCTGGAACGGCAGCTGGTACGGCGGCCACTACACCCTCACCTACAGCCTGCTGTTCCCGCCGCTGGCGGCGCTGTTCGGCCCACAGCTGGTCGGGACGGGCGCGGTCGTCGCCTCCTCCTACTTGTTCGACCGCCTGGTCCGCGACCGCTGGGGGGTCGAGGCGCGCTGGGCGACGCTCTGGTTCGCGGCCGGCGTCGTCACCCTGCTCGCCGACGGCCAGCTCACCTTCGCCCTCGGCGTCGCCTTCGGCCTGGCGGCGCTGCGCTGCCTGCAGCTGGGGCGGCCGGCGCTGACGCTGCTGGCCGCCGCGGCCTGCCCGCTGGCGAGCCCGGTCGCCGGCGCCTTCCTCGGCGGCGTGCTCCTCGCCGGAGCGGCGGAGAAGAGCCGCCGTCCGCAGAGCCTCCCGCTCGTCGCCGGCGCCCTCGCGCTCACCCTCACCATCGCCCCCAACATCGCCTTCCCCGAAGCGGGCCACTTCCCCTTCGTCTTCTCCTCCTACGTCGCGATCCCGCTCTGGTGCGCCGGCGCGCTGATCCTCACCCAGGGGGTGCGGGAGGAGGAGCGGCAGCTGCGCCGGGTGATCGCCGCCTACCTGCTCGCCTCGACCCTGATCTGGCTGATGCCGAACGCGATGGGTGGCAACGCGGTCCGCCTCGGCGCCCTCTTCGGCGGCCCGGTCCTGGCCGCGGTCCTGCTCTCGCGCCGGCCGCGCCCGGCCGTCCCGATGTGGCTCTTCGCGCCGCTGCTGGCGCTGGCGATCGCCGGCAGCCTCTACTGGCAGCTGACCGCCAGCGTCGCCCAGATCGCCCGCTCGGTCGGCGACCCCTCGACCAAGGCGGCCTACTTCCATCCCGCCGCCCGCTGGCTGCGCGCCCACGGCGCGGGGGGGACCCGGATCGAGGTGCCGCCGACGGCGAACCACTGGGAGTCGGCCTACCTGGCGCCGAAATTCGAGCTCGCCCGCGGCTGGCTGCGCCAGCTCGACACCACCCGCGATGACCTCTTCTACGACGACAACGAGCTGACGACGACCAGCTATGGCGAGTGGCTGCGCGCCAACGCGATCTCCTACGTCGCTCTCCCGGACGCCCCGCTCGACTACTCCTCCCAGGAAGAGCGCCGACTGATCCTCGGCGAACCCTCATCCCTGCAGCTGCGCTTCCGCTCCCAGCACTGGCGCATCTACGAGGTGCGGGATCCGAAGCCGCTGGTCGCCCCGCTCGGCTCCGCCGCGGCGGAGACGCTCTGGGTCGGCCGCCAGGGCTTCGCCCTCGACGTGAAGCGGCCGGGCGAGTTCCTCGTCCGCGTCAACTTCACCCCGTACTGGTCGATCTCCCGCGGCGCCGGCTGCATCCTCCGCCGCGGCGACTGGACCGTCGCCCGCGCCGCGCGCCCCGGCACCTTCCGCGTCGCCGCCGACTTCAGCGTCGGCCGGGCGTGGAACGCGGTCACCGGCGCGAAGAAGACCTGTTAGCGCGAGCCCTCGAGCGTTGCCAGCGCCGCCTTGACGACGTGCTCCTCGTGCGGGATCGCCGCCTGCTCGAGGCGTTTGGAGTACGGCATGTGGACGTCGGCGCCGGTCACCCGCTGAACGGGGGCGTCGAGGTAGTCGAAGGCCTGCTCGGTGATCAGCGTCGCCAGGTTGGCGCCGACGCCGCCGTGCGGCCAGCCCTCCTCGACGATCACCGCGCGGTTGGTCTTGCGGACCGAGTCGAGGATCGTGTCGAGGTCGAGCGGGCGCAGCGTGCGGGGGTCGATCACCTCGGCCTCGACGCCGTGCTCGTGGGAGAGCTGCGCCGCCGCTCCCTCGGCGACGTGGGCCATCTTCAGCACGCCGACGATCGTCACGTCGCCGCCCTCGCGCCGGACCGCGGCTTCGCCGAAGCGCAGCGGCTCGGTCTCGCCGTCGGGCACCTCGCCGCGCGTCCCGTAGAGGCTCTCGTGCTCGATGAAGACGACCGGGTTGGGGTCGCGGATCGCCGCCTTCAGCAGGGCCTTGCCGTCGGCCGGGGTGGAGGGGCAGGCGACGAGCAGGCCCGGCACCTGCAGGTAGAGCGCCTCGAAGCTGTGCGAGTGGGTGGGGCCGAGCTGGTGACCGCCGCCGCCCGGCATCCGGATCACCATCGGCACCTGCGCCTGGCCGTTGAACATGTAGGGGATCGCGGCGGCGTGGTTGACGATCTGGTCGAGCGCGAGCAGGCTGAAGTTGACCGTCATCAGCTCGACGATCGGCCGCAGCCCGTTCATCGCCGCGCCGACGCCGGTACCGACGATCGTGTTCTCGGAGATCGGCGTGTCGCGCACGCGACGCTCGCCGAACTCGTCGAGCAGGCCCTCGGTCACCTTGAAGGCGCCCTGGAAGACGCCGACGTCCTCGCCGATCACGAAGACGCTCTCGTCGCGCCGCATCTCCTCGGCCATCGCGTCGCGCAGCGCTTCCCGCATCCGCAGCGTCGCCATCACTCCTCGTCCTCTTCGTCGCCACCCGGCGTGTCGCCGTCGCTCGCCTCCGCCCGGACCTCTTCGGGCTCGTCGCCGACCTCGGCCTCGGCGCTGACCCGCGGCTCGACGCCCTCCTGGGCGTCGCCGTGCACCGCCGGGTTCGGCCGCTCGCCGCTGGGCTGCCCCGCGTAGGCGGCCCCCGCCTCGGCCAGCTCGCGCGCCGCCGCCGGCATCTCCGCCTCGTCCTCGCCGCGGTGCGGCTCCGGGCTGCGCTCGTCGACCGCGTACCAGCCGCCTGGCTCGGTCTGCGCGTAGAGGTTTTCGTACATCGTGTCGAGCGGCGGCTCCGGCGAGTTCTCGGCGAACTCGACCGCCGCCTTGACCTCCTCATCGGCCGCGTCGCGCGCCTGCTGCACCTCGCGCTCGCCCAGCACCCCGGCCTCGACGCAGCGTCGGGCGAAGCTCTCGATCGGGTCTTTGCGCTGCCACTCCTCGACCTCCTCGCGCTCGCGGTAGACCTCGGGGTCGGCGGCGGAGTGGCCTTTGTAGCGGTAGGTGAAGGCCTCGAGCAGGGTCGGCCGCTGCTCCTCGCGGGCGAGCCGGATCCCCTCGGCGACCCCCTCGCGCACCGCGACCACGTCCATCCCGTCGAGGCGCGTGCCGGAGACGCCGTAGCCCTCGGCCTTCTTCGAGAGGTCGGTCTGCGCCGAGTGGCGCTCGACCGAGGTCCCCATCCCGTAGAGGTTGTTCTCGACCATGAACAGGACCGGCAGCTTCCACAGCGCCGCCAGGTTCATCGTCTCGCCGAAGTTGCCGGTGTTGGAGGCGCCGTCGCCGAACATGCAGACGGTGACCGCGTCTTCGCCCTTGTATTGGGAGGCGAGGGCGATGCCGGCGGCGATCGGCAGGTTGCCGCCGACGATCCCGTAGCCGCCCATGAACCGCTTCTCGGCGTCGAAGATGTGCATCGAGCCGCCGCGGCCGCCGCTGGTGCCGTCGACCTTGCCGAACAGCTCCGCCATCACCCGCTGCGGCGCCGTCCCCCGGGCGATCGCGTGGCCGTGGGTGCGGTAGGTGCCGATGAGGAAGTCTTCCTCGCGCATCACCGAGGTGGTGCCGACGATCGTCGCCTCCTCGCCGATCGCCAGGTGCAGGAAGCCGCCGGCCCGCGCCCGCTGGTACTGGCGCCCCGCCTCCTCCTCGAAACGGCGGATCAGCGCCATCCGCGCAAGCAGCTCGTAACAGGTGGTGGCGTCAGGCAGATCAGCCATCGACCTCACCTTAGATCACGGCCGCCTCAGCCGAACTGCATCAAATTTCCCCTCTGGCAGGTAGGAAATTTGATGCAGTTCGGAAGCCGTGCCTCGGCTACGCGCGAGCCGCGGCCTCGACCGCGTCCTCGAGGCGGTCGTCGCCCCAGAAGACCTCCTCGCCGACGACGACCGCGGGGACGCCTTCGACGCCGAGGTCGCCGGCGCGGTCGGTCGCCTCCCGCAGCGCTCCTTTCACCGCTTTGGTTTCGACCCCTTTCAGCAGCGCCCGTGGGTGCATCTCGCAGGCGGCACCGGCGATCGTCACGTTGTCGACGTCGGTGAGGTCGCGGCCGGCGGCGAAGGCCTGGCGGAAGCCGGCGAGGGAGAAGGAAATCGTGCGGCCGGTCTGCTTGGCGAACGTCGCCGCCCGCATCGCCACCAGCGTGTTGCCGGGCCACGGCTTCGGCCAGACGATCGGCGGCAGCCCGTACTCGGCGGCGCGGCGCTCGATCTCCGCCATCCCCTCGGCCCGCTTGTCGGTCTCCGCCCAGGAGCCGCGGTCGAAGCGGCGGAAGAGCCCGCCGAGCAGGATCGGCTGCCACTCCGGCTGCTCCAGCTCGGCCTCCGTGAAGAGGGCGCTGATCCGCTCGGCGGAGAGATAGGCGTACGGCGACCCGAGGTCGAAGTAGAAGACGGCGCGCGCGGCCACGCCTAGGCGTGGATCGGCCAGCCGTCGACGGCGCGGGCGGCGTCGAGGACCGCCTCGGAGACGGTCGGGTGCGGGTGCACCGTGCGGGAGAGCTCCTGGTAGCCGCCCTCCAGCTCCATCGCCGCGACCAGCTCGGCGATCATGTCGCAGGCGCGGTTGCCGACGATGTGGGCGCCGAGGATCTCGCCGTACTTGGCGTCGACGACGAGCTTGACGAGGCCGTCTTTGTCGTCGTAGACGGTGCCCGCGCCCTCGCCAGCGATTTTCTGCTTGCCGACCTTGATCTCGTGCCCCGCCTCTTTGGCCTGCGCCTCGGTGAGGCCGACGCTGGCGACCTGCGGATGGCAGAAGGTGGCGCCGGCGATCAGGTTCTGGTCGACCGGGTGGGTCTCGACCCCGGCCGCCGCCTCGACCGCGACCACGCCCTCCTCGGAGGCCTTGTGGGCGAGCGCCTTGCGGTTGACGATGTCGCCGATCGCGAAGATTTTGGGGTTGGTGGTCCGCCCGAACTCGTCGACCTTGACTTTGCCGTTTTCCTCGAGCTCGACTCCGGCCTCCTTCAGTCCCAGACCCTCGACGTCGGGGGCGCGGCCGCCGGCGATCATCAGGTAGTCGACCTCGGCGCTCTTGTCGCCGTAGGTGAACTTGACCGAGCTCTCGCCGGCCTCGACGTTCTCGACCGGGGTGCCGGTGGAGATCTCGATTCCTTCGCGCTTGAAGACGCGTTCGACGACTTTGGCCATGTCGCGGTCCTCGGCCGGAAGGATCTGGTCGAGCATCTCGATCAGCAGCACCTCGGTCCCGAAGCGCGCGTAGGCGGAGGCGAGCTCCGCCCCGGAGGCGCCGGCGCCGACGACGGCGATCTTGTTCGGCCGCTCGTCCAGCGACCAGGCGCCCCAGGTTTCCAGCACGCGGCCGCCGAACTCGACGCCGGGGATCGGCAGCGCCACCGAACCCGTCGCCAGGGTCACCGCCTTCGCCTCGTAGACCTCGTCGCCGACCTTGACGTTGCCCTCGGCGGTGAGCGAACCCTCGCCGTGGATGAACTCGATCTTGTTTTTCTTCCAGAGACCTTCGACGCCGCCCGACAGCGTCTGCGAGACCTCCTCGCGGCGCCGGTGCAGCGCCTCCCAGTCGAGCTCGACGTCCTTGCCGACGACGCCGAGGTTCTCGCTGTTGCGGGCGTCGTGGTAGAGCTCGGCCGTGCGCAGCACCGTCTTTGCCGGGATACAGGCGTAGTTGAGGCAGCGCCCGCCGGCTTTGTCGGCCTCGACCACCGCGGTCTTCTGGCCCAGCTGGGCCGCCCGAATCGCGGCGACGTAGCCGCCGGGCCCGCCGCCGATGACGATCTGATCGAAGGAGTCGGCCATCCGTGGCTGAGCCTATAGAAGGTGCGCCGCCGGCAGGCGCCTTTCTTCACCCCTGGTTGGGGAAAGCGCCTTGGGCGCTCGGCGCTAGTCCTTCCGCTGGCCGGGTACGCGGCCGGCCAGGCGGGAGAGCGGCTTGACCGCGCCCTGCAGCGTCTCGACGCTCTCGTTGAGGCCGTCGATGCCGGTGAGGATCCGCTCCATCAGCCCGGTCAGGCGCTCGATCCCGGCATCGAGGCGAGTGATCCGCTCGTCCAACCCGCCGAGCGTCTTCGGCAGCAGCGCCACCTCCTGGATCTCGGCCCGCAGCTTCGGCAGGTTGGCGGCGTCCCTGGCGACCTTGTCGAGCGCGTCGGCGACCCGCTCCAGCGCCGCCGTGTGCTCTTTCATCGCCCGGGTGTTGTCAGCGATCTCCGGCAGCCGGTGGATCGCCTCGGCGATGTCGCCGGGCACCGCGCCGAGCCCGCCGAGCGAGGGAAGGCTCGGGCTCACCGCTCGTCCCCCGGGCGCGTCGGCATCTGGATCCGCGCCATCGCCTTGACCATGAAGTAGAAGAAAGTACCGGCGATCGCCAGCAGGGCGACGGTGCCGACGATCTGACCGACGCTGGAGGCGCCGACGACGAGGCCGAAGAAGGCACTGAAGAGGACGATCACCAGCATCAGCTGGAAGCCGAGCACCGCCCAGTAGCGGGCGTGCCACATCCCCCAGGCCATCGCTCCCATGATCACCACCGGCGCCACCACCTGGGGCAGTTTCGGCTGTTCGCCGTTGACCTCGACCCCGGCGGCGTAGCCGATCACGACCGAGAGCGCGATCAGGGCGGCGACGATCGCGCCGACGGTGACGACGGTCGGCCGCTCGCCCGCGCCCAGCGGCTTCAGCGCTTCCCGCGCTTCCTGGTTGCGCTGCTCGGCCCGGGCGTAGCCGCGGGTCATGCGGTCGGCGCCGCGCTGCTTGCGCTTGACCTTCTCGTCAGCCACCGCACACCTCAGCCACCCGGCGCCACCCCTCGCACTCTGTCGGCGAAGGATTGCCGCAGTGCCGCGGCCGCGGCTTCGGGGTCGGCGGCGTCGCGGATCGCCCGCACCGCGCAGAGCCGCTCGGCGCCGGCCTGGATCACCTGGATCGCGTTGTCGGTGTCGATGCCGCCGATCGCGAAGAAGGGATGGGGAGCGTGCTCGGCCGCGTGGCGAATCAGCTCGAGCCCGACCGCCGGGCGACCCTCCTTAGTCGGCGTTTCCCAGATCGGCCCGACGCTGATGTAGTCGACGGGGCGCTCGGCGCTGGCGGCGATCTGCTCCTCGGAGTGGGTGGAGAGGCCGATCACCGCGTCGGGCCCGAGCAGCTCCCGGGCCTGCTCGGCGCTGACGTCGTCCTGGCCGACGTGGACGCCGTCGGCGTCGCAGCGGCGCGCCAGCTCCGGGTCGTCGTTGACGATGAAGAGGGCGCTGAAGGTGTCGGCGATGCGGCGGAAGGTGCCGGCGGCGCGTTCGATCTCCGCCCGCCCCAGCTCCTTCTCCCGCAGCTGGACGATGTCGGCGCCGCCGGTCAGCGCCGCCCGCAGCAGCCGCTCGAGGTCGGTCGCCGGCCGCGCCTCGCAGACGAAGTAGAGGCGGGCGGTCCGCAGCCGCTCGCGGCGCAGCGGTCCGTCTCCCTCGGGCAGTGAAAGGCTCATCGAGTCGATTATGGCTGTCGAGCCTCGTCCGCCGGGCTGCGCGGAGGGGTACCATCGCTGGGGTACGGGAGCCCGCGAGGGCTGAGAGGGTGGCATCGAGGCCACCGACCGTCTGACCTGATCCGGGTAATGCCGGCGGAGGCAAAGCAGTGACTGAGACGCGCGGTTCCCAGGGTTCTGATCTATCCGGTCGCTTCGACGCGCTTGTCGTCGGCGGCGGCGTGATCGGCCTCAGCTGCGCCTGGCGCCTGGCCCAGCGCGGGGCGCGGGTGGCGGTGGTGGAGCGCGGCGAGCCGGGGCGGGGCGCGACCCGGGTGGCGGCCGGGATGCTGGCGCCGGTCGGCGAGCTGACCTTCGGCGAGCCGGAGCTGCTGGAGCTGACCCTGGCGGCGGCGCGTCTCTACCCGGGGTTCGTCACCGAGCTGGAGGAGGCGAGCGGCGAGCGCACCGGCTACGAAGAGCTGGGCGCGCTGCACGTCGCCCTCGACCGCGACGAGGCGGCGCAGCTGCGGCGGGTCCACGATCTGCAGCGCTCGCTCGAGCTCGAGGCGGAGTGGCTGCCGCCGCGCCGCTGCCGCGACCTCGAGCCGGGGCTGACCCCGTCGTTCCACGGCGGCGTCTTCGCGGCGGGGGAGGCGGCGGTCGACCCGCGGGCGCTGACGGCGGCGCTGTTGGCCGCGTGCGATGCCGAGGGGGTCGAGATGCGAACCGGGACCGAGGTCGTCGACGGGGTCTTCGAAGGGGAAAAGCTGGTCGGCGTCCGGACGGCTTCAAGGTCCGCCGGACCTTTGCACCGCTATGCGGGGCCAAAGTCCGGCGGACCTTTGGATGAGGTCCGTGCGGGGACCGTGCTCCTCTCCGCCGGCGCCTGGTCCGGCAGCGCCGAGTGGCTGCCGCCGGAGGCGCGGCCGCCGGTGCGGCCGGTCAAAGGCCAGGTGCTGGAGCTGCGCCGCCGCGACGGCGAGCCTCCGGCCCGCCACGTCCTCGCCTCCGAGCGCGTCTACCTGGTCCCGCGTGCCGACGGCCGCTTAATCGTCGGCGCCACCGTCGAAGAAATGGGCTTCGACACCGCCGTCACCGCCGGCGGTGTCCACGAGCTGCTGCGCGAGGCCTACCGCCTCCTGCCCGACGTCGCCGAGATGGAGCTGCTCGGCGCCGTCGCCGGCCTGCGCCCCGGGACGCCGGACAACCTCCCGCTCGTCGGCCCCGGCGCGATCCCCGGCCTGGTCCTCGCCACCGGCCACTTCCGCAACGGCATCCTCCTAGCGCCGCTGGCGGCCGAAGCCATCGCCGATCTGCTCTCCGGTGTCTCGACTCGCGTCGGGGCTGCGCGATGAGGATCGAGCTGAACGGGGAGCGTCTCGAGCTGCCGAGCGGGGCGACGCTTGATGCCGCGGTGCGGGAGTCCGGAGCGGGGGAGGGGGGCCGCGGGGTCGCGGTCGCGCTCGACGGCGAGGTCGTGCCGCGCTCGGAATGGGAGAAGACGGTGCTGCGCGAGGGGCAGGCGGTCGAGGTCCTCGCGGCGATCCAGGGCGGCGCGCCGGAGGCCGAGGAGACCTGGGAGCTCGGCGGCCGCCAGTGGACCTCGCGGCTGATCGCCGGCACCGGCGGCTTCCGCTCGCTGGAGCAGATGGAGGCGGCGCTGCAGGCCGCCGGGACCGAGATCGTCACCGTCGCCCTGCGCCGGATCGACCCGGCGTCCGAGGGCTCGGTCCTCGACGTGATCGACCGCCTCGGCCTCTTCGTCCTCCCCAACACCGCCGGCTGTTACACCGCCCGCGACGCCGTCCGCACCGCCAAGCTCGCCCGCGAGGCGTTCGCCACCGACTGGATCAAGCTCGAGGTGATCGGCGACGACCGCACCCTCTACCCCGACGCGGTCGAGCTCCTCGACGCCGCCGAGCAGCTGGTCAGCGACGGCTTCACCGTCCTCCCGTACACCAACGACGACCCGATCCTCGCCCGCCGCCTCGAGGAGGCCGGCTGCGCCGCGGTGATGCCGCTGGGCTCGCCGATCGGCTCCGGCGCCGGCATCCGCAACCCGTACAACATCGCGATCATCACCGAGCGCGCCGAGGTCCCGGTCATCCTCGACGCCGGCATCGGCACCGCCTCCGACGCCGCCCAGGCCCTCGAGCTCGGCTGCGACGCCGTCCTCGCCGCCAGCGCCATCTTCGGTGCCGCCGACCCAGTCGCGATGGCCACCGCCCTGCGCCGCGCCGTCGAGGCCGGCCACCTCGCCCGCCGCGCCGGTCGCATCCCCCGCCGCACCCACGCCGAGGCCTCCACCGCTTACGAGGGACTTCCCGACCTCTCCTGAAGCTCCCGGCACGGCGGTCAGCCGGGCTCTACCATTGGCACCTCGCCCCTGTAGCTCAGCTGGTTAGAGCGGCGGCCTTTTAAGCCGCGCGGCGCGGGTTCGAGTCCCGCCGGGGGCATTACACGCCCGCTCAGCGAGCGCGGACACGAAAGCGGAGCAGAGCGGGCGAGGGGTCGCGGTTGCCGGCGGCGTCGATCGCAAAGACGCGGAAGGCGTGAGCGCCGGGGCCGACCAGGTAGGAGCGGGGCGAGCGGCAGCGGCGGAACGGCTGGCGATCGAGGCGGCAGCGAAACTGGACCCCGCGCTCGGAGGCGCTGAAGGCGAAGCTGACGCGGCGCCGCGGTTGTGAGGTGAACAGAAGCGTTGCGGGACGCCGCCGCAGGCTGGTTGCGGGGGGCACCTTGTCCCCGGCGGGGGAGGGCGTTTGCGACACCGAAGGGGCGACCGAGGGAGCGGAGTTCGTTCCGCCGGGCGCCGGGCTGGAACCACCCGACCCCGGTGACGATTCGGGCGCTGGGGCGGGGGGCGTTTCGGGATCCGGGTCAGGCGGCGTTTCCGGGTCGGGGTCGGGCGGCGTGTCGGGCGGGCGGAAGCTGTTCGGTGCCCGTTCTTCGATCGACTCGCAGTCGACCGGGGGACCGTCGGAGAAGGCCGGGGCGAAGTCGATCAGGGCGGTGTCGAACCCTTCGCCACAGTCGACGAGCGGGTCGGAGTCACCCGAGTTGACGAGCAGGAGGTCGTTGCCCGCACCGGCAAGGAAGTTGTCGGGTCCGGCCCTGCCGAGGAGCTGATTCGGGCCGGCGTCCCCGACGAGGTTGTCGCCGGTGTTGGTGCCCTCGACGTCCTCGATTTCCTCGAGCGTCGTCAGCAGCGTCGGGGAGGGGCACTGCGGTTCCCCCTGCGGGCCGATCAACCCGACCCTCTGCTGCTCCATCTCGATCGACACCCCGGAGCCGAAGTTGGCCCAGTTGGCGTTGTCGCGATCCGGTCCCCCCTTGAGCACGTCGCCGTCGCAGACGGCGTTGGAGATGAAGAGGTCCTCGCCCGGACCGGCGGCGAGCTGATCGGCGCCGCCGTTGTTCGGCAGCGCGTCGTCGCGCCCCGCGGCCGCCGCCGTGTCTTCGCCGGCGCCGTCGATGAGTGCGTCTTCCGTCTCGCCTCCGGTGAGCCCGTCGTCACCCTGGTTTCCCAGCAGCACCACGGAGACGGTTTCCGGCAGGGTGGAGGCGAGCAGGGTGTCGTCCCCTGACAGCCCGGCGAGGAGGATCGAGTCGGGAGCTTCCGGGACCGCGCAGGAGACCGCTCCCGCCGTCGGCGCGCCGCAGCCCCCGGCCGTGCTTGCGGCGGCGTCGAACTGCCCTTCGCTGCCGGCCGTCAGGGTGAAGGTGACGACGCCGTCGTCTGGATTCTGGGTTGCCGCATTCGCCGCATAGGTCGCGGTCACCCGATCGCCTTTGTCACTGCCGGTCAGGTAGACGTCCGCGCCCGCGGCAGGATTGACGACGACCCCGGCGGCTATCGCCCCGGGGTTGCGAGGATTGATTTCTTCCCCGCCCAGCTCGCAATTCTCGACGGCAACATCGACGCAGCCGTCGCCCTCGGCACCGCCGTGGGCGGTGTCGTCGCCGCCGTTCCCGTCGATCAGGTCGGCACCGCCGCCGCCGTAGAAGGTCTCCGCGCCGGCGGTCCCGACGATGTAGTCGGGGAAGGGGGTGCCGATCACCGTCTCGAAATCGCTGAAGTCGGTTGCCGGTTCGAGCGGGCCGTCGACGCCGCCGCCGGAGGGGGCGAGGCCATTGTTCGCGAAGCCGGCGCCGAGGTCGACGTAGACCCCGCGTCCCTCGGCGCTCGCCGGAAATCCCGCATCGGTGAAGAAGGAGCCGGTGTTCTGGAACCCGGGGGTGACGCCGGTCGCGAAGCTGAGGGTGTCGCTGCCGCCCCCCGAATCGCCGAGCGCGTCGATCGTCGCGTCGCCGCGGGTGAGGTCGTCGCCCCCTTCGCCGTCGAGGGAGTCGGCGCCGAAGCCGCCGAAGAGACGGTCGTCGCCCTCGCCGCCGCGCAGCCTGTCGTCGCCGACGCCGCCGTAGAGCCGATCCGCGCCTTCGCCGCCGAAGAGGCTGTCGTTGCCGCGCTGCCCGTAGAGGATGTCGTCGCCGCCTTCGCCGAAGACGGCGGTGATGTTGCGAGGCAGGCGGATCACGTCGGCGCAGGGGGTGCCGACGATCGTCGTCCCCGTCATTTCGGGTCCTTCGGCGCAGCTCGGCGCCGCGCTTCCGGGACCGGGAAGGGCAAGGAGAACCGCAAGCGCGAGCGCTGGCGAGAGGAGGAGACGGCGGGCGCCCATGCCCTCAGCTACCCGCAGACCGGGGTTGGATGCGCCCGAGCGCGACTCACGGCGAAAGGCATGTGCTCTACTTGAACCGTGGCCGGTGGGGGCGCAGAGAACGGCAGCGACGGCATGCGGCACGACCGCAACCTGCTGCGGGTTCCGGTCGACAAGGCAAGCGACGACGAACGCCGCCTCGACCGCATCCACAAAGAGATCGAAGGCGCCTTCCACGCCCTGCGTGACATCGACGAAGGGGTCTCGATCTTCGGCTCGGCCCGGGTCGAGGAGGGGCACCCCTGGTACGAGCTGGCACGCGAGACGGCGGCCTGCCTCACCCACCACGGCTACACGGTGATCACCGGCGGCGGCCCCGGCCTGATGGAGGCCGCCAACCGCGGCGCCGCCGAGGCCGGCGGCCTCTCGGTCGGCCTCAACATCGAGCTGCCGCACGAGCAGCACGTCAACCGCTACGTCAACCGACAGTACGAATTCCACTACTTCTTCGCCCGCAAGCTGATGTTCGTCCGCTTCGCCCGCGCCTTCGTGATGATGCCCGGCGGCTTCGGCACCCTCGACGAGATGTTCGAGTCCCTCACCCTGATCCAGACCCGCCGCATCCAGGCTTTCCCCACGATCCTCGTCGACTCGGAGTTCTGGGACCCCCTCCTGGAGTGGATCGACCGCGGCCTCGAGGACCACGGCCTGATCTCCCCCGGCGACAAAGAGCTCCTCGTCGTCGCCGACGAACCGGATCAGGTGTGCAAACACGTGTTGCGCGCGACTGAGCGGCAGCGGGAGTTGGTCCAATAGACCCGAACAGAGGTTCGCAAGCGTCCGGCAGGGTAGCTACACTGCCTTTGAACTGAACTTGGCTCTCGGATGGCGAAAGAGCCCCTGGGCTCTGCCTCACGGCTAGCTGTCCGGGGGCCAAGCTTTTCAGTAGTAGTGCTCTCTCCCGATCGACCAGACGTCGAACTCGGATTCGATCTTGTCTTCGATCAGCTCGTAGGAGCGCAGGTCATCCCGCTCCCATTTGCGCTGGATCGCCCAGACGCAGTAGTCGACGACCTGCAGGCAGGGATCGCTTGCCGCCGGCCAGAAGGCGACCCGGTGAGACGCGCAGGGAGACACCTGAGCAACGACTTCGTCTACGGCGCCGTGGAAGGTTCCTCTCTTCTTCTTGGTCCCGAGGCTGGAAGCGACGACGAACATTCGATCGGCTCTGCTGGCGACCTTCGGAGCGACGTGTTTGAAATGCAGGTACCAGGCCATCTTGTAGAGGGCTCGCTGCTCTCGAAGATGTACCTGCGCCTTTGACTTCTCGAGAACGGTCGCATCGATGCGAAAGTTGCCGCGACTGAGGATCTCGAAGACCTCGTCACGAACGTCCTGCGGATCTTCGGTCGCGTGGAACACCTTGTCGAGATGAAGTCCCCGCCAGCCCAGATCGCGGCGGAGTTGAAGCAGCTCGTCGCCGATCCGCTCCTAGTGCCGGAAGTGCCGGTGCTTGGTGAAGACCATCGCGACGCCGGCGGCTTCGCAGGCAGCGATCACCTCGCCGTCGCGTTTGGAGCCGCCGGGCTGGATCACGGCGGTGGTGCCGGCCTGGATCGCCAGCTCGGGGCCGTCGGCGAAGGGGAAGAAGGCGTCGGAAGCTAGGGCGGAGCCGACGAGGAGGGAGTCGGCTTCGGCGCCGCGGGCCTCGCGGCACTTCTCGACGGCGAGGCGGACGGAGTCGACGCGGCTCATCTGACCGGCGCCGATGCCGAGGGTGGCGCCCCCCTTGGCGATCACGATCGCGTTGGAGCGGACGCGGCGGCTGACGGTCCAGGCAAAGAGCATGTCCTGCCACTGCTCCTCGCTCGGCTCGTTGCCGGTCACCGCCTCCATGATCTGCCGCGGCTCGGGGTCGCCGTCGCGGTCTTGGATCAGCAGCCCGCCCTCGACCCGCTTGACGTCGCGTTCGCGCGGGTCGGCCTCGCGGCGCTCCTCCTCGCAGAGAATCCGGATCGCCTCCTTCTGGGTGAGGACGTCGAGGGCGCCGTCCTCGTAGCCGGGCGCGCTTAAGACCTCGACGAAGTTCTTGTGCAGCTCCTCCGCCAGCTCGCGGTCGATCGGGCGGTTGAGGGCGATCACGCCGCCGTAGGCGGAGACCGGGTCGCAGGCGAGCGCCTTCAGGTAAGCCTCCAGCGCGTCAGCGCCGATCGCCACCCCGCAGGGGTTGTTGTGCTTGACGATCACGCAGGCCGGCTGCTCGAAGTCGTCGACCAGGCTCCGCGCCGAGTCGAGGTCGAGGACGTTGTTGAAGGAGAGGGCGCGGCCGTGGAGCTTCGAGGTGCGGGCGAGGATGTGCGTCCGCAGCCCCGACTCCGCGTAGAGAGCCGCCCGCTGGTGTGGGTTCTCCCCGTAGGAGAGGTCGAGCACCTTCTCGTAAGCGACCGCGAGGTGTTCCGGGAAGTCCTCGTACTCCATCGAGAACCAGCGGCTGATCGCGGCGTCGTAGCGCGCAGTCTGGGCGAAGGCCTCGTTGGCGAGCCAGTGCCGGGTGGCGGCGGAGACCTCGCCCTCGCCCTCTTCCAGCTCGGCCAGGACCGCGTCGTAGGACTCCGGTTTGACGATCACCGCGACGCTCTCGTGGTTCTTCGCCGCGGCCCGGATCATCGTCGGGCCGCCGATGTCGATGTTCTCGACCGCGACGTCATGGGCGACGTCGAGGTCGGCGACGGTCTGCTCGAAGGGGTAGAGGTTGACGCAGACGAGGTCGATCGGCTCGATCCCCTCGCGCTCCAGCGTCGCCATGTGCTCGGGGTCGCCCCGCCGCGCCAGCAGCGCCGCGTGCAGCCGCGGATGCAGCGTCTTCACCCGGCCGCCGAGGATCTCTTCCTGGCCGGTGAAGGCGGAGACGTCGACGACCTCGAGTCCGGCCTCGCGCAGCGCCGTGGCGGTGCCGCCGGTGGAGAGGATCTCGACCCCCAGCGCCGCCAGGCCTTTGGCAAAGTCGCCGACCCCGGTCTTGTCGGAGACGGAAACCAGCGCCCGGCGCACCCGCACTTGGCCGTCGCCGCGGCGCTCCTGCTGGCTGTCGGTGGCTGGCTCTGAGCTCATCGGGGAGGCGATCGCGACCCGGCGCGGATCGCTGGGGTCGATCCTAACCCGGCCCTCCGCGATCATGCGGATCGCCTCCGGGTAGAGCTCGTGCTCGACCGCGTGCACCGCCGCCTCCAGCTCTTCGCGCCGCACCCCCGGCGGCACCGAGACCTCACGCTGGGCGATCACCGGCCCGGTGTCGACCCCCTCGTCGACGAAGTGGACGGTGACGCCCGTGGCTTCGACCCCGGCCGCGAGCGCCTGGCCGATCGCGTCGAGGCCCGGGAACGCGGGCAGCAGCGCGGGGTGGATGTTGACCACGCGGTTGCGGAAGCGGGCGACGAAGGCCGGGCTGAGCAGCTGCATGTAGCCGGCGAGGACGACCAGGTCGGCCTGAAGCGACTCGATCCAGTCGCCGATCGCCTCGTCGCGCGCCGCCCGGGCCGGGTACTCGGCGGCGGCGAAGACGGCGGTCGCGACCCCGGCGCGCCGTCCTCGCTCCAGCGCCCCGGCCTCAGCCTTGTCGGAGCCGACGCCGACCACCTCGATCGGTCCTCGCCCGTGGAGCTTGTCGAGGATCGCCTGCAGGTTGGTGCCGCTGCCCGAGGCGAGGACGACGATCCGGAACGAGCTCACGGCGGCATCTTCTCAGTACGCTCGCGACCGTGGGCGTTCACGGCCTCTGGCAAGCGGTCCTCTACCTGCACCTACTGGCGATGGCGTTCTTCGTCGGCGGCCAGCTCGTCTTCGGGACGGTCGTGGTTCCGATCCTGCGCCGCGACCCCGACCGCGAGCGCCTGCGCGCCATCGCCCGCCGCTTCGGCTACGGCTCGCTGATCGCCTTCGGGCTGCTCGTCCTCAGTGGAAGCTCGGCCTGGTCGTCCTGAACTGACTGTCTAATGCTCAGCGATAGCTGAATAAAGTCTTCTTCTAAAGCCCAGGCTCGCCCTGGATGAACAAGGAGAAGGTAATGAGCTATCTCAAATCGGCCAGTCTCGCGGTCATGGCCCTTGCCGCCGGGGTGCTAATTCTCGGCGCGGCCCCGGCCTCGGCGACCGTGCTTTGCAAAGTGGCCTCGGCCTCCAGCTGCGGAGCCGGAAACGACTACGGCGCGGGGACCAAAATCAGCAGCCATCTCAAAGCCGGCAACCGCACCCTTTTCACCGACGAACACGGCACTGAACGGTTTGACTGCAACGAATCGATGCTCAACCTGGTCACGACAAGCACAGGAGGCGTAGGACAGACAGTCACCGCCGACGTCGAATCGGCCTCGTTCGGCAACTGCACGTTTGGGACCGTCCCGAGCATCTCGAAAAAACCCAGCCTCGTGATCCACTGGATAAGCGGGAGCAATCACGGCTCCATTACAGAGACGGGCATGGAAATCACGTATGGCGAATGCGTCTGGGGCGCGTCCGGCGAACAGGGGATGGGAACCCTCACAGGGGGGAGCCCCGCCGTGATTGACGTTTCGATCCAGCTCGAACCGAAAAAAGGGTTCTGCATCGGGAACCTCTGGTGGAAAGGGATCTACGAAGTCACAGCTCCCAGTGCGCTGTACGTGACGGCGAGTTGATCCGGCCACCCAGGCGATGTCACCAGGGGTATTGCTAAGCATGTCTTGACTAAATGGCGGCGGGGTGGTACCTGACGGACGGGACGCTCGTCCCGTCCGTCAAAGACCGCCCGGCTGACCGCCGGGCACAAGGGAGAAAGTGCAATGAATCGGATCAAGATCCTCGGGCTCGCTGTGATGGCGGTTGCCGCTCTGATGGCTGTTGTCGGTGCCGGCAGCGCCGCGGCGACAGAAACGGCCCTCTGCAAGCAGCCGACAACATTCGCCGGGCTGCCGAGGTGTGAACCAAACCACCTCTACCCGCCCAATACGCGTATTCACGCTGAACTGGAGGTGGGGAAAAAACTCGTCGTCCCGACCCCCAACGGGGTCGTCGAATGCAACAAATCGACACTCGAGGCGTTCACCGAGCAGGCGACATTCAAACCGCTGGGGGCCAATGTCACGGCGCTCACCTTCGGGGAATGCTTCAACGGCGGCGAACCCGTCGACATAGAAACCGTCAAAAAAGGCACACTGGACATCGAGATCATCGATCTCCCGGAATGGACCCACAACGGGACACTGACGTTGACAGGGACCGAAATCCGGGTCCTCTGGACATTCTCCGGCAAAGAATGTTTCTATGACCCCAGCGACGTCGGCACCCTCACAGGTGGAGCGATGGCGACAATCGACTGGGAAGGCATCCTCACCTACACAAAAGGCAACCTCGGCTGCAATCCCGGCAACGGCAACTGGTTCGGCGCTTACACAGTCACAAGCCCGGAACCCCTCTGGGTCTCGATGTAGCAGACCCTCAGTAGGCAGTGGCGCGGTCGCAAACGCGGCCGCGCCTTTCGCCTAGCCGGGCGTTGCGGCCGCGATCGTCTCCAGGGCGAATTTGCCGTCCGCCTCGTCCGGGTCGCCGAGCGGGTAGTGGCCGCTGAAGCAGGCGTCGCAGTGTTCACCGGGGTCGCCTTCGATCGCCTCGTAGACCCCGGCCATCGAGAGGTAGGCGAGCGAGTCGGCTTCGAGTTCGTCGGCGATCTCCTCGACCGTGCGGTTGTGGGCGATCATCTCCTCGCGGGTCGACATGTCGACGCCGTAGTGGCAGGGGTTGCGGATCGGCGGCGCCGAGATCCGCAGGTGGATCTCCTTGGCGCCGGCGTCGCGCAGCATGCCGACGATCTGCCGGGTGGTGTTGCCGCGCACGATCGAGTCGTCGACGACGACCAGCCGCTGGCCGGCGACGATCTCGGGCAGCGGGTTGAACTTCATCCGCAGCCCGTGTTTGCGCAGCTCCTGGCCCGGCTGGATGAAGGTGCGGGCGACGTAGCGGTTCTTGATCAGGCCGTCGTCGCGCGGCAGGCCGGAGGCGCGGGCGAAGCCGGCCGCCGCCGGGTTGCCCGAGTCCGGCACCGAGATCACCAGGTCGGCCTCGACCGGCGCCTCGCGCCAGAGGATCTCGCCCATCCGCCCGCGCGTCTGCTGCAGGACTTTGCCCTCGAGCCGGCTGTCGGGGCGGGAGAAGTAGATGTGCTCGAAGACGCAGCTGGCGCGGCGCTCGGTCTTCACCACTTGGCGCGTCTCCAGGCCGCGCTCGGTCAGCGAGACCATCTCGCCGGGGTGCACCTCGCGCATCAGCTTGGCGCCGATGATGTCGAAGGCGCAGCTCTCGGAGGCGACGACGAAGCGATCGTCGAGGCGGCCGAGGCTGAGGGGGCGGATTCCGTGCGGGTCGCGGAAGGCGACGATCGCCCGCTTCGTCATCACCACGGTCGAGAAGGCGCCCTGCAGGCGAGGCATCACGTCGGCGACCGCGTCCTCGATCATCTTCCCCTCGTGGGAAGAGAGCAGGGCCGCGATGATCTCCGAGTCGGAGGTGCCGCGGAACCGCAGGCCGCGCTCCTTCAGCTCGCCCCAGAGCTCGACCGCGTTGGTCAGGTTGCCGTTGTGGGCGAGGGCGAGCTCGCGGCCGTCGTCGCGCCAGATCGGCTGCGCGTTCTCCCAGGAGCCGCCGCCGGTGGTCGAGTAGCGGACGTGGCCAATCGCCATGTCGCCCTCGAGCGCCCGCAGCTTCTCCTCGTCGAAGACCTGGGAGACGAGGCCGGCCTCGCGCATCGTCGTGATCATCCCGCCCTCGCAGGTGGCGATCCCAGCCGACTCCTGGCCGCGGTGCTGCAGCGCGTAGAGCCCGAAGTAGGCGAGCCGGGAGACGTCGTGCCCGGGTGCGTATAGGCCGAAGACGCCGCATTCCTCTCGCGGCCCTTCGCGATCGAAGCTGAACCCCTGGTCGGGAGTCAAGAAAGCGCGTTTCCTCGTTAGTTGAAGACGGACGCGCAGGCAGACACGCTGCCTACCGCAGGAGGGTAGCAGCGCCCTGCGGCTGCGCGATCCGTCTCCGACTGCCGGAATTTGCAGGGTGAGGGTGGCGCTAAGCGAGCTGCAGCGCCGACTCCACCGGCTCGCCGATCACCAGACCGAAGCGCTCCAGCAGCTCAGGCACGCTCTCCGGTTTCATCTCCAGGCCGTA
Source organism: Solirubrobacterales bacterium (assembly GCA_035688955.1). Taxonomy (GTDB): domain Bacteria; phylum Actinomycetota; class Thermoleophilia; order Solirubrobacterales; family 70-9; genus VAYN01. Next base: position 175,090 of record DASSMJ010000019.1, read on the forward strand.
GCGGCTGTTCAGATCCTCCAGCTTCTCCGGCGTGGCATTGAGCACGCCGCCCATGTCGACCAGCTCCTCGAAGAAGTGCTCGAAGCCGGCCGGGGCAATGATCTCGAGGATCCGGCAGGGCTCCTCGCCCGCGTTCCAGAAGGTGTGCCACTCGTTGCGCGGCTTGAATACGAGCTCGCCGGGGCCGGCCTCGACCACCTCGTCGCCGAGGAGCCCGCCCATCCGCCCTTCGAGCACGAAGCTGTACTCGTCCTCGCGGGTATGGCGGTGCATCGGCGCCGCCAGCGCGTGGGCGGAGAGGGGATGTTCGACCAGCGAGAAGTCGCCGCCCGCGTCCTCGCCGTTGATCATGAACCGCACCCCGATGCTGCCGAGGAAGCCTGCCTTGCCGTCGCCGGGACCGATAACCGTTGCCATCAACTCATTCCTTTCGTGAGACAGAAGTGTCGCGCCAAATATAGACAGACTCCGCGCCATCTGTCAAGATTGGCGCTACATACATGTCCGATAGAAAACGCCCCTACAAGATGAAGCGCCGCGCCGAACTCGAGGCGCAGACCAAGCAGCGGATCACCGAAAGCGCGGTCGAGCTCCATGGCACCCTCGGCCCAGCCCGCACCTCGATGAAGGCCGTGGCCGAGCACGCGGGGGTGCCGCGGTCGACCGTCTACCGCCACTTCGCCGATGAGGAAGAGCTGTTCGGCGCCTGCTCAGCCCACTGGGCAGGGGAAAACCCGCCACCGGACGTCAGCCTCTGGCAGGAGATCGAGGACCCCGATCAGCGCCTCGAGACCGCCCTGACCGAGCTCTACGCCTACTACCGCCGCGCCGGCGGCATGCTCGACAAGCTCCTCCGCGACGAGGCCCAGGTGCCGATAGTCGCCAAACTCTTCGCCCCCTACCACCAGCTGATGACGATGATCACCGAGATCCTGATGCGGGGGAGAGGCCTCCGCGGCAAAGCCCGCGACCGCACCCGCGCCGCGATCGCCCACGCGATCGCCTTCCGGACTTGGCAGCAGCTGAGCGCCGAGGCCGGTCTTGACGATGAGGAAGCCGCCGAGCTGATGCGGCGCCTCGCCGCTGCTGCCGCTTGACTAAGCCTCGGCCGCTGCGAGCGCGGCGGGAAGCTCGCGGCGCGAACGGATGTCGAGCTTCCGGTAGGACGCGCCGAGATGTGCCTCAACGGTCTTCACCGTGACGAAAAGCGACTGGGCAATCTGCCGGTTGGACATCCCAGAGGCAGCCAGATCTGCCACCCGGCGCTCACTCGGCGTCAGAGATTCGACCCCGGTCGGGACATAGCGTCGCACGGTCTCCCCGCTCGCTCGGAGCTCTTCGTTCGCCTGCCTGGCGATTCGCGCGGCGCCGCATCGCCGCGCCAGCTCGAATGCCTCCCGCAGCGGCTCGCGGGAGTCGGCTCGTCGACCCTCGCGGCGCAGAGCACCACCCAACTCGAACAGGGCCCGCGCCCGTAATCCCCTCCGTGGAGAATCCTCGAGCAACATCACTGCCCTCTTCAACGCCTCGATTGCCTCTCTGCCTTCGCGGACGGCGGCGACCGCCCCGAGGACATGGGCGACGCTCGAAGGCCCTCCCCTCCGCTCCGCCCAGTCGAGCATTTCTGCGGCCAGGTCCCGAGCTCGGTCCTCGCGACCCAGCGCCATCAGAGCTCGGGCTGCGAACGGACTGGCCGTCGCAGCCGCGCCGGACCCAAAGCCCTCCTCGGCGAGGACCGAGATGACCTCGAAGTCCTCGACGGCTGCGCCGAACTCCCCTCGCTCAAGACGCAGGTGACCGCGGACTAGAGCCAGCATGCCGAGCATCGGGTTGGCCGGAATCGGATTTTCCGCCATACCGATCGCCTGCAGCTCGGCTTCCGCCGCCTCCAACTGATCTCTTTCGATCAGCACCTCCACCAGCGGCCCGGTGCTGAGCATGACCAGGGGCGCAAGGCCCGTCAGACGCGCGAGGTCGATCGCTTGCCGCAGGTCGGCCTCGGCAGCAACTAAGTCTCCCGAACCCCAGGCGACGAACCCGTTGAGGAACCGGGCTCTCGACAGCTCAGGGGTAGCGCCTCGCTCCTGGGCGATTGCCAGCGCCCTTTCGGCGGCATATTGCGCCGCCTCGATCTCGTCGACGGCCACCAATGCCATCAGCGCAAACTCGGCGGCGATGATCTCGGGCTCCTCGGCGAAGATGCTGCCGTCGTTCCCGAAGGCTCGCTTGGCCTTCTCGGCCACCTCCTCCGCCTTACCGTTGACGACGACGGAGCGGACTTCCAGCGCTGCAGCCAGTCGCCCCATCGGGCTTTCGGGATCGATCTCCTCGGTGAGACCCGCGATCTCCACCTCCGAGACCGAGGGCACGATCGCGGCCAGCGTGTTCAGCTGGGCCGTCAGCCGAAATGCCTGTTCGACGTCGCTCTCGGCTACCGCCACCTCGACCGCCTCCCGCAGCAACAGCGCAGCCTCCTCGAAGCGCCCGCCGAGGGCGATCAGCATGGTCAGCCGGGTTCCCCAGCGGCTGCGCAGCGAGGAGTCCCGTGTCCATTCCGCCAGCACCTCGTGCTCGATTGCCGCGAATGCATTTTGGTCAGCGGCACGGAGGCTCGCCGTGAGGAGAAGATCGAGGAGCGCGGGTCGCAGATCCGAAGGCGCAGGCTCGCGAAGCGCACGCGTCAGATAGGCGATCGCCGATCGCGGCGCTCCAGCCCCAAGGGCATGTTCTGCCGCTTCGAGCAGCACCTCGGCGGTCGCGCGCTCCCCTCGCTCTTCCGTCGCAAGCAGGTGGGTGGCGATCCGTTCGGGCCCGGCAGCGCGTTCGCGCAGGATCTCTGCTGCGCGGCTGTGGGCTCGAGATCGTTCGCCGGCAGGTATGTCCGCATAGATCGCATTGCGAACCAGCGGATGGAAAAAGCGCAGGGATGGGGCAGGGTCGAAAATCGCGTGGGCCCGCAGATGGTCGACGGCTCGTTGGATTTCTGCCCGGTTCGTCCCGTTCATCGCGATCAGCATCTGGTGGTCGCTGCCCTCGCCCGCCACCGCGAGGGCCCGCGCTACCGCTCCTGCTTCCGGTGGCATCCGGGAGATCCGGGTGAGGACCATCCGGGCGACCCGATCCGGTGCCTGTTCTCGCACCTGCTGTGCCTGCTCGGCTCCGGGGCGGATGCCGCGATCCGCCAGCGAGCGCACAAGTTCACACAGCAGGAAAGGGTTGCCGCCGCTTACCTCGTGGCAGGCCTCCGCGAACGCGGAGTCGGCCTGTCCTTCGAGCTCATCGGCGAGCAGGGCCGCCGCCGCTTGCGGGCTCAACGGCGACAACGGCAGATGGCGGAGCGAGCCGTCCGAAAGAACAGGTCCCAACCCTGGCGGCGACACCGGCTCATCGGTGCGAACGGCGATCGTCAGCGCCACAGGCAGCTCTTCCAACCGCGGGAGCAGGAAGCCGAGGTAGTCGAGTGAGGCGTCGTCCGCCCAGTGCAGGTCGTCGATCGCGAGCAGAAGCGGTCCGCGCTCGGCCACTGCGGCAGTCACCCAGTAGAGACCATGGAGAACAGCGAACGGGTCACGATCCACGTCGCTGCTGGAAAGTCCAAGGGCATCGCCCGCCGCACCGGCTCCATCCAACAGCTCTTCCCGTCCCTCCAGCGGCAAGCCGCTCAGGTGCGGCTCGAACAACTGCCGCACGAGGGCAAAGGGAAAATCGCGCTCGAACTCCGTCGCCCGGGCGGCGAGAACGGTGAAGCCAGACGCCTCCCCGGCGCTCCGAGCTGCCTTGAGCAGGGACGTCTTACCCAATCCCGCGCTGGCTTCGATCGCCACCGCCTGCCCATCGCCACCTTCTGCATCGGCAAGCGCGGCTTCGAGTGCCGCCATCTCTCGTTCCCGCTCCAGCAACCTCACAGGCCCAAACTCTCCCCGATGCAAGCTTCGAGTAAAAGAGGAAATTAGGGTCAATCTTAGGGTCGAGCACCATGGCGCCGCCGCCCACGAGGGTGGAAGCTCGAGGCGCATGAGGTTGACGGCACTCCCATCTGGCCACCTGTTGCCCTCTTACCTTTCTCGGGCAACCCTTAAGGCAAACCAGAGCAGGAGAGCCTGGAATTCCCCAACCCATGGGCGGGGCGGTGCGCCGGAGTCGCAGGCCGAGCCGAGACGTGCCGCAGGACACTCCGGTGAGGGCGGCTGATGCCCTTGCCGGAGTGTCGTCAGCCGTGGCTCTCGAAAGCCGGCAGGCCGTCGATGCTCTCGGCGTTCTTCTTGGCGACGTAGGCGTCGATCTCCTCCGGTCCGCCGACGCGCAGCTTCTTCTCCGCCCAGGCCTCCATGTGGGGGCGCTGACCCTCGTAGTTCATCAGCGGCACGCCGTAGCCGCAGGAATCGCTGACCCGGGTGACGTCGACGAGGACGATCGCCCGCCGCGCCGCCTCGACGTCGTGCGGTGCCTCGAACCCGGCACGGGCGTAGAGCTCCTCGAAGCGTGGATCGTCGGCGACGATCACCTCGCCGCGCCCGTGGAAGCGGACGATCCGCGGCGGTCCCTCGAAGGCGCAGAGCATCACCACGATCCGCCCGTTCTCCCGCACGTGGGCGACCGTCTCAGCGCCGCTGCCGACCATGTCGAGGTAGGCGACCGTGTGGTCGTCGAGCACCCGCAGCGTCCCGATCGGCCCCTTCGGCGAGACGTTCACATGCCCCTCGGCGTCCAAGGGCGCCGAGGCGACGAAGAAGAGCGGCTGCTTCGCAACCCACTCCCGCTGGTGCTCGTCGATCCGCCCGTAGACCTTGCCCACGCGCCGAAGGTAGCAGCGGGGCGAGTTATGGGCGTATAGCGCCCATAACTCGCCCCGCGATCACTTCGGCCGCAGGTTCTCGCCGCTCTCGGGGTCGAAGAGGTGCAGCTTCGAGGTGTCGGCCCAGAGCTCGGCGTGCTCGCGGCGGCGGACCTTGCTGGTCGGGTCGAGGCGGGCGACGATCTGCTCGCGGCCCTCGGAGGTTTCGGCGCCGGCGCCGGTTTCCTCCAGGCTCTCCTGCACGAGGTCGGCGAGCTGGTCGGACTGGACGCCCGCCGACTCGATGTGGAAGTAGGCGTAGAGGTCGGAGCCGAGCGACTCGACCAGGTCGATCTCGGCCTCGAAGGTGATCCCGCGCTCCTCCTTGAGGTCGCCGATCACCTCGACGTCCTCGAAGTTCTCCGGCCGCAGCCCGACGACAATCGTGCCGTCGGCGCGCTCGATCCCGAGCTCGCTCGCGTCGACCTCGCCGATCGGCAGCTTCAGCCGGCCGCCGCTCAGCTCTCCCGGCATGAAGTTCATCGCCGGCGAGCCGATGAAGCCGGCGACGAAGAGGTTCTTCGGGTTGTCGTAGAGGTCGGCCGGCGTCCCGACCTGCTGCAGGACGCCCGCCCGCATCACCGCCACCCGGTCACCGAGCGTCATCGCCTCGGTCTGGTCGTGGGTGACGTAGACCGTGGTCGTCTCCAGCTTCGACTGCAGCCGTGCCACCTCGGTCCGCATCTGCACCCGCAGCTTCGCGTCGAGGTTGGAGAGCGGCTCGTCCATCAGGAACGCTTTCGGGTCGCGGACGATCGCTCGCCCCATGGCCACCCGCTGGCGCTGCCCGCCGGAGAGGTTCGCCGGCCGCCGGTCGAGGTGCTGCTCGAGGTCCAGCGTCCGCGCCGCCTCCTCGACCTTCTTGTCGATCTCGCCCTTGTCGGTCCCGGCCAGCTTCAGCGCGAAGCCCATGTTCTCGCGCACCGTCATGTGCGGGTAGAGCGCGTAGTTCTGGAAGACCATCGCGATGTCGCGGTCCTTCGGCGAGCGGTCGTTGACGGTCTCGCCGCCGATCTTCAGCTCGCCGCTGGAGATGTCCTCGAGCCCGGCGATCATCCGCAGCGCGGTCGACTTGCCGCAGCCCGAGGGGCCGACGAGGATCATGAACTCGCCGTCCTTGATGTCGAGGTCCATGTCTTTGACGGCTTCGAACCCGTCGGCAAACGTCTTGGTGACTCCGTCGAGGACTATCTCTGACATCGGGGGCTCCTTATCCCTTGACGGCACCGGCGGTGAGGCCGGCGACGATTCGGCGCTGGAAGAAGAGGACGAAGATGATGATCGGGACCGTCACCACCACCGCGGCGGCGGCGATGCTGCCGGTCGGGGCGGTGAACGACGATTCGCCGGTGAAGAAGGCGAGGGCGGCGGGAACGGTGCGCGAGGCATCCGAGCTGGTCAGGGAGATCGCGAAGAGGAAGTCGTTCCAGCAGAAGATGAAGACGAGGATCGCGGCGGTGAAGACGCCCGGTGCGGCCAGCGGCACGATCACCTTCGTGAACGCCTGGAACGGCGTCGCCCCGTCGACCTGAGCCGCCTGCTCGAGCTCCCACGGGATCTCCCGGAAGAAGGCGACGAGGACGTAGATCGCCAAGGGCAGCGAGAAGGTGAGGTAGGGGATGATCAGCCCCAGCCAGGTGTCGTAGAGGCCGAGCGCCCGCCACATGTCGAACAGCGGCCCGACGGTCGAGATCGGCGGGAACATCGCGATCGCCAGCGCTCCGGCGAGGATCACCCGCTTGCCGGGGAATTCGAGCCGGGCGATCGCATACGCGCAGAAGGAGGCGAGGACGATCGAGATCGCGGTCGTGATCAGGGCGATCCCGATCGAGTTGATCAGCGGCTTGATGAACGGGCTGCCGTCGATCCCGCCTTCGAACAAGCTCTTGTAGTTGTCGAAGGAGATGTCCGAGGGGATGAAGCGCTGGTCGGTCAACGCTTCCGGCGGCTTCAGGGAGATCGAGATCAGCCAGACCACCGGGATCAGCGCGAAGATCACCACCAGGGCGATGGCGATGGTCCAGAGGGCGTAGTCGCGGCTGCTGCGTTCCATCTCAGCTTCCCGGCCTTCCTTCCTGGACTTTGGCTCCGAATCCGCGGACGAAGATGAAGGCGATCAGGAAGACGCAGAAGAAGATCAGCACCGAGACCGCCGAGCCGAGCCCGAGGTTGAGGCGGCTGATCAGTTGGTTGTAGCCGAGGATCGAGACCGATTCGGTGTCCAGCGCACCGCGGGTCATGACGAAGATCGTGTCGAAGACGCGGAAGGCGTCGAGGGTGCGGAACAGCAGGGCGACGAGGATCGCCGGCTTCATCAGCGGCAGCGTGATCCGGGTGAAGCGCTGCCAGGCGCTCGCCCCGTCGACCCGCGCCGCCTCGTAGAGCTGGCTGTCGATCGTCACCAGCCCGGCCAAGAGAAGCAGCGCCATGAACGGGGTCGTTTTCCAGATCTCGGCGAGGATGATCACGGCGAAGGAGCTGAAGCGGCCGCCGAACCAGTCCATTTCGTCGGCGATCAGCGGCAGGTTGTTGACGAACCCGGTTTCCGGGCTGAAGGCGAACTGCCAGGCGAAGGCGGCGACGACGGTGATGATCCCGTAGGGGATGAGGACGGCGGTGCGGACGACGCCGCGGCCGAAGATCGCCCGGTACATGACCATCGCGATCGCCATCCCCAGCACCAGCTCGATCGCGACCGAGATCAGCATGATGAAGACGGTGTTGAAGATGTCCGTCCACCAGAGGTCGGAGGTGAGGACGGCGGTGTAGTTGCTGAGCCCGGCGAACCCGCCCTCGTCGGGGAAGCGGAGGTCGACGTTCTGCAGCGAGAGGACGATCGCGTAGGCGATCGGGTAGGCGGTGACGAGCAGCATCGCCAGCACCGCCGGCGCGCACAGCATCCAGGCCAGTTTGCGTTCCGATCTGGTCCGCTCGGATTTCACAGCAGCCCTTCCCGCTTGACGGCCTTTTCGACGTTCGACTTCAGTTCGTCATAGATCGATTCCGTGTCTTCGGGGTCGATCTTGTCCGGTGGGTGCAGCGTCCGCTGGACCGCCAGCGAGACGTCCTGGTAGGCGGGGGTGGTCGGCCGCGGGCCGGAGCCTTCGATCGATTCCTTCACCAGCTGGGAGAACCCCGGATACGCTTCGGTCACCGTTTTGTCGCTGTAGAGGTCCGAGCGCGAAGGCGGCAGACCGTCGAGTTCGACCGCCGTTTTCTGGCTGTCTCTGTCGGCCAGGCAGATCGCCGCTTCGAAAGCGACGTCCTTGTTCTTCGAGTAGGAGCTGACCGCGAGGTTGAAGCCGCCGAGCGGCGGTTTGCTCGGCTTGCCGGCGTCGACCCGGGGGAAGCGCGCGTAGCCCATGTTCTTGAAGACGTCGGGGGCTTCTTCTTTGGCGCTCGCGTAGGCGAAGGTGTAGTTGGTCATGAAGGCCGATTCGCCGGCCTCGAAGGCGAGGCGGGCGCTGTCCTCGTCGGAGGTCGAGAGGCTCGGCGGCGCGGCGCCGCCGTTGGCGAGCTTGCCGATCACCTGCAGCGCCTGTTCGGTCGGCCCCTGTTCGAGGTCGACTTCTTCGGGGCCGGAGAGGATCTCGGTGCCGGCGCTCTCGATCAGCGCGTTGACCAGGACCATGTAGCCCTCGTAGCGGTTCGCCTGCACCTGGATCGAGCCGGCTTCCTTCAGCCCTTCGGCCTCTTCGATCATCTGGTCCCAGGTTTTCGGCGCCTGTTTGACCAGGTCTTTGCGGTACCAGAGCAGCTGCGTGTTGGTGTTGAACGGCGCCGCGTAAAGCTTGTTCTCGAAGGACGCGGTTTCGATCACGTTCGGGAAGACGTTTTCGGTCGCTTTCTTCTTGAGTCCCCCCGTCCACGCTTCGACCCAGCCGGCGTTGGCGAACTCGCCGGTCCAGATCACGTCCATGCCGACGATGTCGATCGAGCTGTCTTCGGCTCCCAGCCGCCGCACCAGCTGTTCGCGCTGCTGACTGGCGTCGGTGGGGAGGAATTCCGGCGTGATCGTGTATTTGCCGTTCGATTCTTCCGAGCACCGTTTCGAGACTTCCTCGATCGTCCCGCCCGGCTGGATTGCGACGAAGAAGGTGAGGTCGCGCGGGCCGGAGCTGTCGGAGCTGCCGCCGCAGGCGGCAAGCCAGAGCGTCGCCAGCAGCGCCAGCGCCACACACGCCACGGCTCCCAACACACGACTGGACGTCAAATCCGCTCCTCCTTCGGTTCACCCTTCCCAGGGGTGCATTGAGGAAGCTGCCCGCGAGGGGAGCTGTCTAAACGTCGGCGACCAGCGCTTGGAGCGCTTGCTGCAGGCCGGCGATGGCGGAGTCGAGTGGATCCTGGTCGCCGGCGGCGCGGGCGCGCACCAGCGCACCCTCGATCGTCGAGACGACCAGGCCGGCGAAGTTCTTGGCGTCGCGCTCGCTCACGCCCTCGGCGCGCAGGGCCGCGGCGATCGGCGCTTCCCAGCTTTCAAAGGCGGCGGTGGCCGCGGCGGCGAGCGCCGGATCCTCGGGCCGCGCCAGGGCCGCGGCGGCGCAGGGACAGCCGAGTCGCTCGGGCTTGTCCTTGACCCGGCGACGGAACATCTCGCCGAAGGTGCTGAGCGTCTCGGCGAGGCCGAGCTCGGCGAGGGAGGACTCGATCGCGGCGCGGATCTCACGTCCCTCGAGTTCGGCCGCCTCGACCGCGAGCTGCTTCTTGCCGCCGGGGAAGTGGTGGTAGATCGAGCCGCGGGGCGCCTTGCCGCGCGCGGCGACGTCGCGCAGCTCCATTCCCGCGTAGCCCTTCTCGGCGAGCAACTTGCGCGCCCCGTTGAGGAGACGGTCGCGCCCGTCGCGCCGGGTCGGCTCGAGAGCTTTTGCATCGGCGAGCCGCGTTATGCCCATGGTCATAGTATAGTCGCCGGCACGATGTATGACCGCGGTCATAGGGCAAGCGTCCTCATCGCCTGCACCGGCGCCTTCCTCGTCTTCCTCGACACGACGATCGTCAACATCGCTTTCCCGGACATCTCGGCGTCGTTCCCGGAAGCGAGCCGCGGTCTCCTCTCCTGGGTGCTCGACGGTTACTTCGTCGTCATCGCGGCGCTGTTGGTCCCGGCCGGGGGAGTGGCCGACCGCTTCGGTCATAAACGAGTTTTCCTCGCCGGGCTCGCCGGCTTCACCACCGCCAGCCTGCTCTGCGCCATCGCCCCTTCGCTGGAGACGCTGATCGCCTTCCGTGTCCTGCAAGGAGTGGGGGCGGCGGCGATTGCGCCGACCTCGCTGGCGATCGTCCTCGACAGCTTCCCGTTCGAGAAGCGGGCGACCGGCGTCGGCCTCTGGGGTGCGGCCGCCGCCGCCGCGGCGGCGACCGGCCCGACCCTCGGCGCCGCCCTGGTCGAACTCGACAGCTGGCGCCTCGTCTTCCTCGTCAACCTGCCGCTGGGCGCGGCGGTGCTGCTCGCCGGGCGGCGCCTGCTGCCCGAAGGGAAGATCTCCCAGAGCCGCCTTCCCGACCTGCCAGGGGCCGTCGCGATGGCGGCGGGGCTGGCTGCGGTGACGCTGGGGATCGTCGAGGGCAACGACTGGGGCTGGACCGCGCCCGGCACGCTCGCCGTCTTCGGGGCGGCCGCGCTGCTCCTCGGCGCCGTAGTCGCGCGCAGCTTCCGGCACCCGCGCCCGATCGTCGAACCGGCGCTCTTCGCCCACCGGTCCTTCTCGCTCGGCAACCTCGGGACCCTGCTCTTTGCCGCTGCCTTCTTCTCGCTGATCCTCGGCAACGTCCTCTTCCTCACCACGGTCTGGAGCTACAGCATCCTCAGCGCCGGCCTCGCCGCCCTGCCGGGACCGGCGATGACGACCGTCGTCTCCGGGCCCGCCGGCCGCCTCGCCGACCGCTTCGGCCACCGCGCCGTGATCGTCCCGGGGACCCTGGTCTTCGCCGCCGGCGCCCTCGTGCTCCGCTCCGCCGGCGCCGATCCCGACTACCTCGGGATCTGGCTGCCGGGGGCGACGCTGACCGGGATCGGGATCGGCCTCGCCTTCCCGACCCTGGGCTCGGCTGCGGTCCGCGACGTCGCCGACGACCGCTTCGCCACTGCCAGCGCGGTCAACGCCGCCTTCCGCCAGGTCGGCGCCGTCCTCGGCACCGCGATCCTGATCGCGATCGTCGGCGACCCGGCCTCGCTCGCCGCGGCGCTCGACGTCTCCGACGCCGCCTACCTCTTCGCGGTCATCGCCTCGCTGGTCTCAGGCGCCGTCGCCCTCGGCCTGCGCCGGCAGCGAGCGCCAGGCGCGCTGGGCGTCGGCGAGGCTGAGCGAGAGGCTGCGGTCGCCGGCGCCGATCTCGATCGCCTTGCCGCCGACCTTGCCGAGTAGGACTGCGCCCAGCTCCTCGAGGGTGGCGCGGTCGCCGCTGACGAGGAAGCCGCCGGTGCCCTCGCCGAAGAGGGCTTCCTCGGGCTGGGCGCCGCGCTCGCGCAGATGTTCGACGTTGGTCTCGCAGCCGATGTCGCCGGCGATCGCGCACTCGGCGATCGCGACCGCGAGGCCGCCGTCGGAGACGTCGTGGGCGGAGGCGAGCTTGCCGGCGCGGACGGCGTCGCGGACGATCGCGCAGGCGGCGGCGACGTCGGCGACGTTCGGCTGGGGGAGACCCATCTTCAGCTCGCCGCGCTGCTTCGCCAGCTCCGACCCGGCGAGGTTCGGTTCGAAGGGGCCGATCAGGCCGATCGCGTCGCCCGCCGCCACGAAGCCACTGCCTGCGACCTCGCCTGGATCGGGCAGCTCGCCGACCAGCGAGACCACCGGCGTCGGGTAGATCGGGCCGTCGGGCCCCTCGTTGTAGAGGGAGACGTTGCCGCCGACCACCGGCACGCCGAGGGCGTTGCAGGCATCCGCCAGGCCGCTGACCGCGCGGTCGAGCTGCCAGGCGCCGGTCGGCTTCTCGGGATTGCCGAAGTTGAGGCAGTTGGTCAGGCCGAGCGGCTCGGCGCCGACGCAGGCGAGGTTCTGGGCGCACTCGAGCACCGCCTCGATCGTCCCCGCGTAGGGGTCGCAGGCGACGCGGCGCCCGTTGCCGTCGATCGAGACCGCGATCGCGTTGCCGGCCTCGGGCAGCTGCAGGACGGCGGCGTCGGCCTGCTCGGGGCGGCGCACGGTGCGGGAGCCGACGATCGAGTCGTACTGCTCGAAGACCCAGCGCTTGGAGGCGATGCTCGGCGCGCTCAGCAGCGCCAGCAGCGTCTCCTCCGGCGAGGCGCCCGCCGCCAGCGTCTCCCGGTTGCCGTAGATCCAGCCCTCCGGCTCGGCCGGCTCGAGGTCGTACAGCGGGCAGCCGTCGACCAGCGCCTCGACCGGCATCTCGCCGACGACCTCGCCCTCGCGCAGGATCCGGATCGCGCCGCCCTCGGTCACGGTGCCGATCTCCGCCGAGCTCGTCTGCCACTTCTCGCAGATCGCCCGCACCTCCTCGACCCGCGCCGGCTCGACCACCGCCAGCATCCGCTCCTGGCTCTCGGAGACCATGATCTCGAAGGGCTCCATGTCGGCCTCCCGCAGCGGCACCTTGGCGACGTCGATGTCGATCCCGACCCCGCCGGCGCTCGCCATCTCACCGGCCGAGGAGGTCAGCCCGGCCGCGCCGAGGTCCTGCAGCGAGACCAGCAGCCCCTTCGCCAGCAGCTCCAGGCAGCACTCGAGCAGCTTCGACTCCTCGAAGGGGTCGCCGATCTGCACCGTCGGCCGCTTCTCCTCGTCTCCCTCACCCAACTCCGCCGAGGCCAGGACCGAGGCGCCGCCGATCCCGTCGCGCCCGGTCGAGGCGCCCATCAGGACGATCGAGTTGCCGACCCCGGCGGCGGCGGCACGGACCATGTCCGCGGTCTTGGCGAAGCCGATGCACATCGCGTTGACCAGGCAGTTGTGCTCGTAGGGCTCCTCGAAGTAGATCTCGCCGCCGACCGTCGCCACCCCGATCGAGTTGCCGTAGTGGCCGATCCCGCGGACCGCGCCGTCGAGCAGGTGGCGCGAGCGGACCGAGTCGAGCTCGCCGAAGCGCAGGGAGTCGAGGATCGCGATCGGTCGCGCCCCGATCGCGAAGACGTCGCGGAGGATGCCGCCGACCCCGGTTGCCGCGCCCTGGAACGGTTCCACCGCGCTGGGGTGGTTGTGGCTCTCGACCTTGAAGGCGACGGCGTAGCCCTTGCCGACATCGACGGCGCCGGCGTTCTCGCCCGGCCCCATCACCACCCGCTCGCCCTCGGTCGGCAGCCGCCGCAGCAGCTTGCGCGAGTGCTTGTAGGCGCAGTGCTCGGACCAGAGCAGGCTGAACATCGCCAGCTCGACGTCGTTCGGCTCGCGCCCGAGCTTCTCGACGATCAGCTCGTACTCGGAGTCGGTGAGCCCGAGCTCGCGGTGTTTCGCGGTCTCGACGTTCACGGCTGGGGCGCCTTTGCCAACCCCTGGTTTGCAAACTCGCCCACCCGGTCGAAGACCGCCAGCCCGTCGGTCGAGCCGGTCAGCGGGTCGACCGCGTGCTCGGGGTGGGGCATCAGGCCGAGGACGTTGCCGCGCTCGTTCGTCACCCCGGCGATGTCGCGGACCGAGCCGTTGGAGTTGTGGCCCTCGGCGTAGCGGTAGGCGATCTGCCCCTTCGTTTCGAGCTCGTCGAGCATCTCCTCGGGGGCGTAGTAGCGCCCTTCGCCGTGCTTGGCCGGGATCGAGAGCCGCTCGCCCGAGCGCGCGTCGACGAGGTCGACCTGGTGGCAGCGGAAGCGCAGCTCCACGTTGCGCAGCAGCGCTCCCGGCAGCAGCCCGGCCTCGCAGAGGACCTGGAAGCCGTTGCAGATCCCCAGCACCGGCGCCCCGCCCTCGGCCGCCTCGGCGACCGCTTCCATCGCCGGGCTGAAGCGGGCGATCGCGCCGGCCCGGAGGTAGTCGCCGTAGGAGAAGCCGCCGGGGACGACAACGCCGTCGACGCCGTCGAGGTCGCGGCTTTCGTGCCAGATCAACCGCGCCCCGTCGCCGTGTACCTCGCAGGCGTGCAGGGCATCCCGCTCGTCGCAGGAACCAGGAAATTGGAGAACAGCCCAAATCACTGAACGGCACCTCCTCCGCTTCGCGTCCGGGGGTGCCTGACGTATCCGCGGTCCGAGGCGTTCAAAGGGTCTGAATCTCGTAGTCCTCGATCAGGGGGTTGGCGAGGAGCTTCTCGCAGAGCTCGCCGAGCCGCTCCGGGTCCTCGGCCTCGAGCTCGACCATCCGCCCGACGTGGACCTGCTCGATTCCCTCGAAGCCGAGCGCCGGCAGCGCCCGCTCCACCGCCTTGCCTTGCGGGTCCAGGATCCCCTCCTTGGGGCGGATCAGGACCCGGGCCCTCATCAGAAGCTCTCTCCGGTGATGCGCTCGTAGGCCTCGACGTATTTGGCCCGCGTCTGCTCGACCACGTCGGCCGGGATCTCCGGCGCCGGCGGCTTTTTGTCCCAGCCCTGCGCGCTCGCCCAGTCGCGGACGAACTGCTTGTCGAAGGAGGGCGGGGTGGCGCCGGGCTGGTAGCTGGCGGCGGGCCAGAAGCGCGAGGAGTCGGGGGTGAGGACCTCGTCGCACAGGGCCAGCTCGCCGTCGATGAACCCCAGCTCGAACTTGGTGTCGGCCAGGATGATGCCCCGCTCGGCCGCCCACTCCGATCCCTTGGTGTAGGCGGCCAGGCTGATCCGGCGGGCCTCCTCGGCCACGTCGTCGCCGACGATCTTGCAGGCCTCGTCGAAGGAGATGTTCTCGTCGTGGCCGGTGTCGGCCTTGGTGGACGGGGTGAACACGGGCTGCGGCAGCTTGGACGACTCGAGCAGGCCGGAAGGGAGCGGCGAGCCGTGCATGGTGCCGGTGGCCTTGTACTCCTTCCACGCCGAGCCGGACAGGTAGCCGCGCACGATGCACTCGATCTTCAGCATGTCGGCCCGCCGCACGAGCATGGCCCGGCCGGCGGCGTCGACGATGTCGGCCGCCCCGGCGGGGAAGTCGGCCGGGTCCACCGAGACCAGGTGGCTGGGCGCCACGTCGGCCAGCAGCTCCAGCCAGAACACGGTCATGGCGGTGAGCACCCGGCCCTTGTCGGGCACCGGCTCGGCCATCACCACGTCGAAGGCCGAGACCCGGTCGGAGGCCACGAACAGCAGGCGGTCGTCGCCGGCGTCGTAGATGTCGCGGACCTTGCCGCTGTAGATGGGCTTCACGAAATGTCCTCCAGGTGGTCGAAGACCCGGCCGGCGTTGCGCACGGCCCGGGCCAGGTCGAAGGCCTCGTCCAGCGCCTCGGCCGGCAGGGTGACGTCGGGGTCGCCCTCCAGCAGGGTGCGGAAGCTCTTGCCCTGCTCCCACGCCGCCATGGCGTTGCGCTGCACCACCCGGTAGGCGGTGTCGCGCGGCAGGCCGCCGGCCACCAGGGCCAGCAGCACCGGCTGGCTGAACACCAGGCCGTGCGAGCGGTCGAGGTTCTCCAGCATGCGGGCGGCGTCGACCTCCAGGCCGTCCACCACCCGCGTCATGCGGCGCAGCACGTAGTAGGCGAGGAGGCTGGCGTCGGGCAGGATCACCCGCTCCACCGACGAGTGGGAGATGTCCCGCTCGTGCCACAGGGCCACGTCCTCCAGGCCGGCGCCGAGGTAGCCCCGCAGCACCCGGGCCAGCCCCGACAACCGCTCGGCGGTGATGGGGTTGCGCTTGTGGGGCATGGCCGAGCTGCCCTTCTGGCCGGCGCCGAAGGGCTCGAACGCCTCCCGCACCTCGGTGCGCTGGAGGTGGCGCACCTCGGTGGCCATCAGCTCCACGCCGGCGCCCGCCGACGCGCAGGCCCACAGGAACTCGGCGTGGCGGTCCCGGGCGACCACCTGGGTGGACGGCACCGCCCGCAGCCCGAGCGACCGGCACACGTGGGCCTCCACCGACGGGTCCACGTTGGAGTACGTGCCCACCGCGCCCGACAGCTTCCCCACCGCCACCGCCTCGCGGGCCCGGCGCAGCCGCTCCCGGTCGCGGTCGGCCTGGAGGCACCACAGGGCCAGCTTGGCGCCGAACGTGGTCGGCTCGGCGTGGACGCCGTGGGTGCGCCCGGCCATGGGCGTGTCCCGGAACTCCAGGGCCCGCCGCTTGAGGCTCGCCACCAGGCCGCCGGCCGCCTCGACCAGCAGGTCGGCGGCCCGCATGAGGGTGACGCCCAGGGCGGTGTCCACCACGTCGGAGGACGTGAGGCCGTAGTGGACCCAGTTCCCCTCCGGCGGCCCGATCGCCTCCTGCACCACGTCGACGAAGGCGGCCACGTCGTGGTCGGTGACCTTCTCCCGCTCGTTCACCGCCTCGACGGTGGCCGCCGTCACCGCCGGCGCCCGCTCCCGCACCGCCCGCGCCGCGTCCTCGGGCACCACGCCCAGGCGGGCCCACGCCTCGACGGCCAGCACCTCGACCTCCAGCCAGGTGGCCAGCCGGGCCTCGTCGGTCCACAGCGCCGCCATCTCCCGCAGCGAGTACCGCGGGATCACCGGCGCCCCCCGGTTTCGAGGAAATAGGTCACCATTTTGGTGACCTATTTCCTCGGGAGTGACGGTCGGTCGTCAACGGGCGCCGCCGGCGCGGAACTCGGCCAGCTTCTCGGCCAGGCCGGCGTCGGTGATGGCCAGCATCTCGACGGCCAGGATGCCGGCGTTGGCGGAGCCGTCGACTGCGACGGTGGCGACCGGGATGCCCTTGGGCATCTGGACGGTGGCGTAGAGGGCGTCGACGCCGTTGAGGGCGCCGCCCGACAGGGGCACGCCGATGACGGGCAGGGTGGTGTGGGCGGCGACCACGCCGGCCAGGTGGGCGGCCATGCCGGCGCCGCAGATCACGGCGGCGAACCCCTCCTCGCGCGCCGACGAGGCGAACGCCGCCACCTCGGCCGGCGTGCGGTGGGCCGACAGCACCCGCTCGTCGACCTCCACGCCGAAGCGGCCCAGCATCTCGCCGGCGCCGGCCATCTTGGCCTTGTCGTTGGGGGAGCCCATGAGGATGGCGACCTTCACGATGCGATGTCCTTCCTGTAGTGCATGCCGTCGAAGTGGATGAGGGCGGCCGCCTCGTAGGCGCGGGCCCTGGCGTCGGCCACGGTGGGACCGAGCGCCACCACGTTCACTACCCGCCCACCGGCGGTGACCAGTCGCCCGGCGGAGTCGGGCCGGGCGCCGGTGCGGAACACCATCACGTTCTCCAGCGACTCGGCGGCGCCGATGCCGTCGATCTCGGCACCGGAGCGGGGCGACGCCGGGTAGCCCTCGGCGGCCAGCACCACGCACACGCAGGCGTCGTCGACGAACGACGGCTCCGTGCCCAGCTCGCCGGCCGCCGCCGACGCCAGGAACTGGGCCAGGTCCCCGGCGAAGCGGGGCAGGACCACCTGCGCCTCCGGGTCGCCGAAGCGGACGTTGTACTCGATGACCTTTGGCCCCTCGGCGGTGAGCATGAGGCCGGTGTAGAGGACGCCCCGGTAGTCGACGCCGGCCGCCCGCAGCGCGCCCAGCGTCGGCTCCACCGCCCTGGCCATCACCTGGTCGACCACGTCGGGCCCGGCGTCGGCGACCGGGGAGTAGGCGCCCATGCCGCCGGTGTTCGGCCCGGCGTCGCCGTCGCCCACCCGCTTGTAGTCGCGCGCCGGGGCGAGGGGGACGGCCCGCCGGCCGTCGCACACGGCCAGGAGCGACAGCTCGGGCCCGGTGAGGCCCTCCTCGATGACCACGGTGCGGCCGGCCGGCCCGAACGACGACCCGGAGAGCTTGGCCCGCACGTCGTCGACCGCCTCGTCGAGCGACTCGGTGACGAACACGCCCTTGCCGGCGGCCAGGCCGTCGGTCTTGACCACGTAGAGCCCGGGCAGGCTCTTCAGGAACTCGACCGCCGGCTCGACCTCGGTGAACACGGCGTGGCGGGCGGTGGGGACGCCGGCCTCCACCAGCACCTGCTTCATCCACGCCTTCGACCCCTCCAGGCGGGCCCCGTCGGCGCCCGGCCCGAACACCAGCTTCCCCTGCGCCCGCAGCCGGTCGGCCTCGCCGTCGACCAGCGGCTGCTCGGGTCCGATGACGTAGAGGTCGGCATCCTCCGACGGGTCCACGAGCATGGCGGTGCGGCCCAGGACGTGCCGCAGGGCGAGCTCGCGGCCCCCGCCGCCGATGACGGCGACCCTCACGCGGCGGCGCCGGCGGGCATGCGCACGAACTGGTCCCGGCCCGGCCCGACGCCGACCAGCCGGATGGGGACGCCGGCCCGCTCGCCCAGGAACTCGACGTAGGAGCGGGCGGCGGGCGGGAGGTCGACCACCTCGGTGACGCCCGACAGGTCGGCCCGCCAGCCGGGCAGCTCCTCGTAGACGGGCACCGCCCGGTGCAGCTCCGACTGGTGGTAGGGCAGGTGCTCCACCCGGCGGCCGTCGACCTCGTAGGCCACGCAGACCTTGACCGTGTCCATGGTGTCGAGCATGTCGAGCTTGGTGAGGGCCAGCTCGGTGAGGGAGTTGAGGCGGGCGGCGTGGCGCACCATCACCGCGTCGAACCACCCCACCCGCCGGCGCCGGCCGGTGACGGTGCCGTACTCGTGGCCCCGCTCGATCAGCTCGTCGGCCACCTCGCCGTCGAGCTCGGTGGGGAACGGGCCGGAGCCCACCCGGGTGACGTAGGCCTTGGCGATGCCGATGACGCTGTCGATGCGGCACGGCCCGATCCCCGCACCGGTGCAGGCCCCGCCGGCCACCGGGTTCGACGACGTCACGAAGGGATAGGTGCCGTGGTCCAGGTCGAGGAAGGTGGCCTGGGCCCCCTCGAACAGGACGTGCTGGCCGGCGTCGAGGGCCTCGTGGACCAGCCCGACGGTGTCGGCCACCAGCGGCGCCACCCGCTCGGCGTACCGGCCGAGGTAGGTGTCGGCCAGCTCGTCGAACGACAGCGGCAGCCGGTTGTAGACCTTGGCGAGGATGGCGTTCTTCTCCCTGAGCACCACCTCGAGCTTCTCCCGGAAGATCTTGGGGTCGAGGAGGTCCTGGATCCGCAGGCCGACCCGGGCCGCCTTGTCGGCGTAGGCCGGGCCGATCCCCGACTTGGTGGTGCCCAGCCGGTTCTTCCCCAGGCGCCGCTCGGCCGCCCGGTCCAGCTCCTGGTGGTACGGCATGATCATGTGGGCGTTGCCCGACACCCGCAGCCGCGAGCAGTCGACGCCCCGCTGCTCCAGGCCGTCGATCTCGGCCAGCAGCACGGCCGGGTCGACCACCACCCCGTTGCCGATCACCGGCGTGATGTGGGGATAGAGGACGCCGCTCGGGATGAGCTGGAGGGCGAAGGTCTCGTCGCCCACCACGATGGTGTGCCCGGCGTTGTGGCCGCCCTGGTAGCGGACGACCACGCTCATCTCCTTGGAGAGGAGGTCGGTGAGCTTCCCCTTCCCCTCGTCACCCCACTGGGTCCCGACCACGACGGTCGCGGGCACGCGCCACTCCTCGGATGAAAGCTGCTGGCGGTCCAGGGAGCATAGCGGCCCGGCCGCGCGTGCCTACTTGAGGATCAGGTCGTCCCCCGCCACGTCGACGGTGACGGTGGCCCCGTCCTCGTAACGGCCCTCCAGCAGGGCGAGGGCGAGGGGGTCGCCGATGTGGCGCTGGATGAACCGGCGCAGCGGCCGGGCCCCGAAGGCGGGGTCGTAGCCGTTGCGGGCCAGCCAGGCCCGGGCCTCGTCGGTGACCTCCAGCCAGAGCCGGCGCTCGGCCAGCCGGGCCGCCAGGTGGCGGAGCTGGATGCCGACGATGGCGGCCAGGTCGTCCTGGGTGAGCTCCCGGAACCGCACGATCTCGTCGATGCGGTTGATGAACTCGGGCTTGAAGAACGACCGGGGGTCGCCGGGCAGGTTGGACGTCATGATGACGACGGTGTTGGTGAAGTCGACCGTGCGGCCCTGGCCGTCGGTGAGTCGGCCGTCGTCGAGGACCTGGAGCAGCACGTTGAAGACGTCGCTGTGGGCCTTCTCGATCTCGTCGAGCAGCACCACCGCGTAGGGGCGCCGGCGGATGGCCTCGGTGAGCTGGCCGCCCTCGTCGTAGCCGACGTAGCCGGGGGGCGCCCCGATCAGGCGGGCCACGGTGTGCTTCTCCTGGTACTCGCCCATGTCGACCCGGACGAGGGCCTTCTCGTCGTCGAACAGGAAGTCGGCCAGCGACCGGGCCAGCTCGGTCTTGCCCACGCCGGTGGGGCCGAGGAACAGGAACGAGCCGATGGGCCGGTTGGGGTCGGAGAGGCCGGACCGGGACCGGCGGATGGCGTTGGCCACCGCGTGGACGGCCTCCGCCTGGCCCACCACCCGCTCGTGGAGGACCTCCTCCATGCGGACCAGCTTGGCCACCTCGCCCTCCAGCAGGCGGGCGACGGGCACGCCCGTCCACTTGGCGACGACCTCGGCCACGTCCTCGGCGTCGACCTCCTCCTTCAGCATGCGGTCGGCGGCCTGGCGCTCCTCCAACTTGGCGCCGGCCTCCTCGACCCGCCGCTCCAGCTCGGGGAGCTGGCCGAAGCGGATCTCGGCCGCCCGGTTGAGGTCGCCCTCCCGCTCGAAGCGCTCCATGGCGGTGCGGGCGCCCTCCAGCTCCTCCTTCAGGGCCTGGATCGAGGAGATGTCGTCCTTCTCGGCCTGCCAGTGGGCCCGCAGGCCGTCGGCCTGCTCCCGCAGGTTGGCCAGCTCCTCGTCGAGCTTGGCCAGCCGGTCCACCGAGGCGGCGTCGGTCTCCTTCTCGAGGGCCACCCGCTCGATCTCCAGCTGGCGGATGCGGCGCTCCACCACGTCGATCTCCATGGGCACGGAGTCGATCTCGATGCGCAGCTTGGACGCGGCCTCGTCGATCAGGTCGATGGCCTTGTCGGGCAGGAAGCGCCCGGTGACGTAGCGGTCGGACAGCACGGCGGCCGCCACGAGGGCGGCGTCCTGGATCCGGACCCCGTGGTGGATCTCGTAGCGCTCCTTCAGGCCCCGGAGGATGGCGACGGTGTCCTGGGCCGACGGCGGGCCGACGTAGACCTGCTGGAAGCGCCGCTCCAGGGCGGCGTCCTTCTCGACGTGCTTGCGGTACTCGTCGAGGGTGGTGGCGCCGATCATGCGCAGCTCGCCCCGGGCCAGCAGCGGCTTGATCATGTTGCCGGCGTCCATGGCCCCCTCGGCGGCGCCGGCGCCCACGATGGTGTGCAGCTCGTCGACGAAGGTGATGACCTCGCCGGCGCCGTCGGTGATCTCCTTGAGGACGGCCTTCAGCCGCTCCTCGAACTCGCCCCGGTACTTGGCCCCGGCGACCAGGGCGCCCACGTCGAGGGAGATGAGCCGGCGGTTCTTCAGGCTCTCGGGGACGTCGCCCTCCACGATGCGCCTGGCAAGGCCCTCGACGATGGCGGTCTTCCCCACGCCCGGCTCGCCGATGAGCACGGGGTTGTTCTTGGTGCGCCGGGACAGGACCTGGATGACCCGGCGGATCTCCTCGTCCCGCCCGATGACGGGGTCGAGCTTGCCCCGGCGGGCCTCCTCGGTGAGGTCCCGGCCGTACTTCTCCAGGGCCTGGTACTGGGCCTCCGGGTCCTGGCTGGTGACCCGGTGGCTGCCGCGGACCTCCCGCAGGGCGGCCAGCAGCTGGTCCCGGGTGGTGCCCAGCCGCTCGGCCTGCACCAGCAGCACGTGCTCGGTGGACAGGTACTCGTCCTTCAATTCGGCGCGCACGCCGTCGGCGTCCTCCATGACCCGCTGGAGGGCGCGCCCCACCGTCGCCTCGGCGCCGTAGGCCTTGGGCAGCTTGGCCAGGGCGTCGGCCACCGTGTTCCGGACGGACAGGGGGGAGATGCCGGCCCGCTCGAGCAGCGGGAGGACGACGCCCTCGGCCTGGCCCAGCAGGGCGGCCAGGAGGTGGTCGGGGGTGACCTCGGGGTTGTTGGCGGCCCGGGCCAGCTCGGTGGCGTCGCTGAAGGCCTCGGTGGTCTTGCGGGTCCAGCGGTTGGGGTCGAGCGCCATCGGCTACCTCACTCGGGCGGACGTAGGAAAGTTGTGCATGACGTTAGCAAGAACGCGCGACGCCCCCGCAGGATTCCCCGGCCGCCGGCGGGGAATGTGTGCGCTCGACGTCGATGTGCCAGGATGTCATCGCGTCGAACAAAAGGGATGGGCAGGGCGCAACGCCCATTCCGGCGTGAAGGAAAGAAAATCGGGCATTCACCGTCATACGGCGTTGTGGGTGCCGTCTCTCCGTCGTAACGAGAGAGCCGGCAGCGCCGGGCGTGTCGGGTCTTCGGCGAAGGGAAGATACCTGTGAGGAAACGGTTGTCACTGGTCGGGAGCCTGCTGCTGGTGGGCGCCTCGACGGCAATGCTGGCCACTGCGCCGGCCGGGGCGCAGGTCGCCTCGGCGAGCGCCAACTACAACGGCTACAGCACGGGTACCGCCGTGCACGTCGATGCGCTCACGGTGGGGCAGACCACCGTGGCCGACACCGAGCTGGCCTTCTCCGGCGCGTCGGTCGCGTCGCAGGGGTCCGGGGCGATCACCCAGGGCCAGGGAGCGCCCAACGGCGCGATCGTCAACGAGATGGGCATCAACGTGCAGCCGCAGCTGCCCAACACCACGCTCGACTCGCACCTCCAGGGCGACCGCAGCTACGCGCGGGGCTCGGGGCTGGAGATCGGCGCCCTCACCACCCTGGACCCGGGCGTCGACGCCAACCAGCTCCTGCTGGCCCAGCGGGCCTACGCCTCGGCCCCGCCGAGCGTCGGTCCCATCACCAACGAGGTCGGGCCCATCAAGATCCCGCCGGCGGCCTACGCGTCGCTGGTGCGTGGCCAGGCCACGGCCCGGTTCAACGCCGACGGCACCTGCATCGCGGGTGAGGAGATCAGCAACGGCCTCGGCTACGTCGCCGACGCCCAGCTGCTCGACCTGAGCGGCACCGACACCGGCGCCAACAACCCGTTCGCCGGGGCGGCCGCCGCCGTCGACGCCGCCGACCCGCAGCGCTCCGTCTCCCAGAGCCGGTCGTTCACCAAGCTGGTGCCCCAGACCGACTCCCAGGGCAACAAGGTCGGCGACAACTTCGGGCTCCTCAGCGAGACCCGGATGACGATCGCCCCCGTCACCATCCTGCAGAACACCCCCGCCCCGATCACCATCGAGGTGCTGGGCGAGTGGGACCTGCGCACGGTGGCCACCGGCATCCCGGGCCAGGCGTACGTCACCTACGGGCCGGCCAACGCCTCCCCGTCGACGCCCGTCGTTCGCATCACGGGCGCCGGTCTCAACACCGAGCTCACCCTGCAGCAGCTCCTCGGCCAGCAGGGCCTGGTCATCGACGTGCCCGGCATCGCCACCATCGCCGTCGGCGAGGATCCCCGGGCCATCGGCGGCAACGCCACCAGCACGCCCACCTCGGGCGGCGACGGCACCACGGTCTCGGCCGCCGTCGACGTCGTGCGGGTGCAGCTGCTCGACACCAGCCCCCTGCCCAACCCGCTGGGCGTGCTCGACCTGCGCATCGGCCACATGGAGTCCCGGGCCCAGGTGCCCGCCGGTGGCGTGAAGTGCAGCATCCCGGTCACCAAGACGGCCGACAAGACCACGGTCCACCCGGGTGAGACCTTCACCTACAACATCACCGTCACCAACCCGTTCGCCGACTGCGACCTCACCAACGTGAAGGTCGTCGACACCATCACCACCAGCAGCGGCGTGAAGTACACGATCACGGGTACCACGCCCAGCGGCACGGTGTCGGGTAACACGGTCACCTTCGGCGACATCGGACCGATCGGGCCACACGCCAGTAAATCGGCGACCATATCGGTGAACATACCGACCAGCTCCAAGGGCGGGACGTTCACCAACAACGCCACCGCCACCGGGAGCTGCGCCACCGGCTCGGCCCAGGGCGGCGCCAAGATCACGGTCCCGATCAGCGGCTCCGTCACCGTCACGGTGCCCACGGTCAGCGGCCAGCTCCCCGCCACCGGCGTCGAGCAGCTGCCCCGTACCGGCTCCAACGGCACGGCCATGGCCTTCACCGGCCTCGCCCTGCTGGCCAGCGCCTTCGGTATCCGCCGGGTCCGGCGTGCGCTGAAGTAGCAGGCCGATGCACAGGCGGACCCTGGGGGCGGTCGCAGTTGCCGTCCTCCTGAGTGTCCTGGCAGTGGGGCCCGCTACGGCGGGCCCCACTGCTGGCACCAGCAGATCGGCGCTCATCGTCGGGATGAGCGCACACTTCCGGGGGCGGCCCGCCGCCCCGGTCGGCGGTGCCGGCGACGCCGCCGCCATGCGGGAGGCACTCCGGCGGGCCGGCTGGGCCGACAGCGAGGTCCGGGTCCTCACCGGGGCCGACGCCACGGCAGCCAACATCCGGGCCGGCCTCCAGTGGCTGGCCGACCGGTCGACCGAGGGCGGGTTCACCGTGTTCCACTACTCGGGGCACGTCTACCAGCGCACCGGCGACCCCGACCACGACGGCGAGGACAAGGACGAGTTCATCGTCCCCTACGACGCCACCAACATCATCTCCGACCACGAGCTGGCCCAGCGTCTTGACGGCGTCCGGGGCTGGCTCTGGACCAACGTCTCCGGCTGCGAGGCGGCCGGCTTCGAGGAGGGCCTGCTGTCGGGGCCCCACCGGCTGTTCACCGCCTCGTCCCAGGAGGTCGAGAAGGGCTACGAGCGGCCCGACTGGGGCATGTCGGTGTACACCGGCCTCATGGCCAACGAGGGCATGAACAAGGGCCGGGGCGACGCCAACAACGACGGGCGGGTGTCCATCCAGGAGGCGTTCGCCTTCGCCGCCCGGGAGGCGCCGCTCATGACCCAGGGCCAGCGCAAGGGCGTCCAGCACCCCTTCATGGCCGGCGGCGACGGCGGCGAGTGGTTCCTCAACCCGCCGCCGGCGGCGCCCCCGCCGGCGCCGGCCGGGTCACAGCCGCCGGCGGGTGCCAAGAAGCTCTGCCTGCTGCCCGGCATCTGCATCTGACACCAGCGACCTGACGTGCACGAGGCGGCGCCCGAGGGCGCCGCCTCGTCGCGTCCGGCGGCTACGACTCGGCGGCCGGCGGCCGGCGGCGCCTCCTCGTCAGGTGCGCCTCGGCGCCGGCCGGCACCAGGACGGCCTCCGGGTCGTCGTACACCGGCTCCTCGGCCGCCTCGGCCACCTCGGGGACGGCGGCCGGCGCCGGCGCCCTCGGCGGGGTGCCGTTGGTCCGCAGCATGCCCATGAGCGTGGCGGCCAGGCCGTCGAGGGCGCCGCCCCCGCCGGTGACCAGCACGTCGGGCATGATGTCGACCCCGCCGTCGGCGATGGCGCTGGTGACCGCCACCAGGGCGGTGCCGCCCTCGCCGATGGCCGCCCGCTGGGCCTCGAAGCCGGCGGCCCGGGCCAGGCCCAGGGCCTCGGTGGCACGGGCCTCGGCCAGGCCGATGGCCTCGGTGCGGTCGGCCTCCGCCCGGCCGGTGGTGCGCACGTAGGCGGCTTCGCCCTGGGCCTCCGCCTCGCGGGCCCGGGCCCGGTTGGCGTTGATGTCGACCGACACCTGGGAGGCGGCCAGCTCGGCCTGCATGTCGGCCGTGCCCCGGGCCTTCTCCATCTCGATGCGGGCCGTCTCCGCCCGCTGCTCCTCGGCGTAGGTGGTGCGCTCCTGGTTGGCGATCTCCCGCTTGGTGAGGACCTCCACCAGCTCCGGCGGGAAGATCACGTCCTGGATGTACACGCCGCGGGTCTCGACCTCGTAGGCGGCCAGGTAGGAGCGCACCGCCTCGAAGGCGGCCTGCTGGACCTGCTGGCGGGTCTCGATGAAGCGCACCGCCTCGAGGTTCTGGAGGGTGTTGCGGAAGTGGTTGCCCACCGCCGACTGGAGCACCTCGTTCACCAGGTTCTGCATGGTGGCGACCATGGAGATGACCTTGGGCGCCCGGGTGTCGGACACGTGGATCTGCACCTGGAGGTCGATGGTGAAGACGAACCCCTCCCGGCTCTTGCCCACGATGGGCTCCAGGCGGGCGTCGAGGTCGTGGGCCTGGCTCTGGGCGGCGGCCCAGTTGAGGGTGAGGATGAAGGTGGGGACGATCTCAGCGGCGTAGACCCGGGGATTCAGCGGGTACTTGCCGGTCCGCAGCGGCTCCTGCCAGATGCCCCGGTGGCCGGGCCGCACGATGGAGCCGAACTTGAAGTCGGCGCCGGACGTGTCGAGGGTGGGCAGGCCCACGAAGCCCTTGATGACCGCCACCTCGCCCTGGTTCACGACCAGCATGGGCACCAGCTCCACCCGGACGAGGAAGGGGTTGAGCAGGTAGGCGCCGTAGAGCAGCGGGTCGTGCTGGAGGCCGATGCGGCCGCCCGCCTCCAGGAAGGCCTGGAAGTCCTGGTAGTTGTTGTGGAGGTCGTTCTTGGAGCCGAGCAAGGTGTCGATCAGCTCGGCGTCGGTGGTGGTCGGGTCGGCCTCCAGGGCGACGACGTCGTCGAAGCCGCCGAGGCGGCTGGCGATGTCGCCCTTCTCGACCGGGGTGCCCTCGAGGGCGGTGACCACGCCGACGACGTCGCTCTCGCCCTGGGGGGCGATGACGACGACGCGCAACTGCTGCGGGTCGAGCCCGAACGACTCGGGCGCCAGCACGCCGTCGTCCTCCATGGTGGCAAGCTCGGGAGCCACGGGGATGCCGAAGACCTCGCGGGACGTGATGACGAGGAAGCCGACCGGGTGGACCGGCACCAGGGTGCCCGGGGGCAGTACGGGCCGCTGGACGCCCTTCTGGCCGCCGGCCCCCAGGAAGGTCTCGATGTCCGAGAAGCTGCCGAACTCCTGGCGGTAGACGGCGCTCTTGGCGCCGATGGGCAGGGGCGCGCCGACCTGGGCGATCACCACGCCGATCTCGCCGGCCGGCACCTGCACCCACGGGTGGCGGGCCACCGAGAACACCGGCCACAGCCGGAACCGCAGGCCGGGCATGAGCAGCCTGGCCTGGTAGCCCGCCTCACCGGCGAAGGCGATCGGGTTGTCGTCGCCGAGGCGCTTGAACCCCAGCTTCTTGGTCACCAGCCCGACCTCGGCGGGGCCGATGCGGTGGACCGACTTCACGACGACGAGGATCGTCACCGCCGCCGCGATGGCGGGGGCCACGATGATGGTCTGCATCTCCTTCACTTTCCGCCGGACTCCCTGTCCGGCCTTGCTATCGGGATAAGCGTATCCAGACGTCTGAATCGGCGCAACAAGGTTTCGTTGGTCCATCCTGCGCTATGCTGGCCGCCGTGTCCCGGCTGGTGCCGCTCGAGGACGGCTGGTTGGCGTGGGCCGACGAGGGGCGGCTGCCGGCGTCGGTGCGGGTCAAGGTCCGGGAGGCGGACGACGGCCGGTTCCACGTCAGCGCCCTCCACGTCGACGGTGCGGTGTCGGCCGAGGTCCTGCGGGCCATCCCCGTCGGCCGCATCGAGGCGGCGGCCAACGCCCAGTTCCACCACCGGGCGCCGGGTAGCCCCGCCCGCCAGCCCCGCGCCCGCATCCGCCCCTCGCTGCGGTCCAACGCCGTGCAGGGCTACCCCAACGCCTTCTACGAGGCGGTGGCCACCACCTACCGCCACCTGTCGGCCACGTCGTCCCGCCCGGTGGCCGCCCTCGCCGAGGCCAACGAGGTCCCCGTCACCACCGCCCAGCGCTGGGTGAAGGAGGCCCGCCGGCGCGGCCTGCTGGCCCCCGGCCGCCCCGGCAAGGCCGGCTGAGGCCACTCCCGAGGAAATAGCTCACCAGAATGGTGAGCTATTTCCTCGGGACGCGGGAGAGGTGGTGGAGGGCGACGGCGGCGGCGGTGGCGACGTTGAGGGAGTCCACGCCGGGGGCCATGGCGATGCGCACCCGGCGGTCGGCGCCGGCCTGGGCGGCCGGCGTGAGGCCGGCCCACTCGGCGCCCACGAGCACGGCCTGCCGGGGGCGGGGCGGCACGTCCCGGAGGTCGACGGCGTCGGGCGCCGGCGTGAGGGCCAGCACCTCGAAGCCGAGGTCCCGGAGGCGGCCGAGCACGCCCGGCCACGGCGCCGCCCGGGCGAAGGGCACGTGCAGCACCTGGCCCACCGAGACCCGCACCGAGCGCCGGTAGAGGGGGTCGGCCGACGCCGGGTCGAGCAGGACGGCGCCGGCGCCGAAGGCGGCGGCGTTGCGGAACAGGGCGCCCAGGTTCTCGTGGTCGTTGAGCCCCTCCCCGACCACCACCAGGTCGGCGCCGGCGGCCAGCGCCACCGGGTCGGGCAGGGGGTCGCGGTGGGCCGACGCCAGCGCCCCCCGGTGCAGGTGGAAGCCGGACACGGCGTTCACGACCTCCTGGGATCCGACGTAGACGGGCGCGTCGACGGCGGCCAGGTCGGCCTCGAGGAGGTCCAGGCGCCGGGGGGTGAGGAGCAGCGAGCGCACCCGGTACGGGGAGGTGAGCAGCCGGCGGATGACGGCCGTGCCCTCGGCGATGAAGAAGGCGCCGTCGGCGCCGGCCGAGCCCTCCCGGCGCTTGCGCAGGTCGGGATCGCTCAGCCCGACGTAGTCGGCGACCCGCTCGTCGGCGGGGTCGTCGACGGGGATGATGCGGGCCACGCCCCATGGTGGCCGGTCCACGCTCCCGGCGTGGCGCCCACCCGAAAACCCGGGTCCCCCGAACGTTTGAGGCGGATGCCCCCGGAATCCGGGGTCATTCGCCTCGATCGTGTCGGAGCGGTCCCCCTGTCGCCCCGGCGCTGACCGTCGGACGGGCCGGCTAGGTGGCCGCCTTCGTGGCTGCCGTCTTCTTGGCCGCCGCCTTCTTGGCCGGCGCCTTCTTGGCGCCGTCGGCCTTCACCGGCGCGGAGTGGTCGTGGTCGTGCGCCTCCCCCTGGTGCTCGTGGTCGAAGTCCTCGTGGGGGTAGTGGGCGTGGGACATCGCCGCGTGGTCGTGCTCGTGCTCGTGCTCGGAGCTCAGGTGGTCGAAGCCGCCCGCCAGCCGGTTGTGGTTGTGCGTGACGTGGTAGTGCCGGTGGGAGTGCACGATCGCCTCGTGCTCGTGCGTCTCCCACTGCGCGTGCTGCTCGTGGCCCTCGGCCATGGCGCCCTCCTCGTCGGCGGAAAGTCCTCCTTGTCTAGTACCCGACCGGCGGAGGGCCAACCGGGACGTCAGGAACGGTCCAGGTCGAGGGCGCAGGAGTTGATGCACCAGCGCCGGCCTCCGGGGCCCGGCCCGTCGTCGAAGACGTGGCCCAGATGGCCGCCGCAGCGCCGGCAGCGGACCTCAGTGCGGGTCATGAGCAGGCTCCGGTCGCGGTGCAGCGTCACGGCGTCGGCCACCGCAGGGTCGGTGAAGCTGGGCCAGCCCGTGCCCGAGTCGAACTTGGCCGAGGCGTCGAACAGGGCGGCGCCGCAGCCGGCGCAGCGGTAGGTGCCGTCGTCGTGGCAGTCCCAGTACTCGCCGGTGAAGGCCCGCTCGGTGCCGGACCGGCGCAGGACGGCGAACTGCTCGGGGGTCAGCTGCCGGCGCCACTCCTCCTCGGTACGGACCACGTCGGGCGCCGGGTCGGTGTCGGTGCGGTTGCGTCGCATGCACTGCAGTCCCGGCAGCGGGCCCGGCGTTGCAGCGGCGGTAGCGTTCGGCCCGTGGCCGCCAGCACCCTGCCCGGGGCCGAGGGCTTCGAGCTGGGCGACGGGCCGGTGGGCGCCCTGCTCGTCCACGGCTTCTCCAGCAGCCCCCAGACCATGCGGGGCCTGGGCGAGCACCTGGCCGCCCGGGGCGTCCGCGTGTCGGCCCCCCTGCTGCCCGGGCACGGCACCGACGTGTACGACTTCGCCAAGCGCCGGCCCGAGGAGTGGGTGGCCGCCGTCCGCGAGGCCTACGAGGCGCTGGCCGAGCGGTGCGACCCGGTGTTCGTGGTCGGCGTCTCGTTCGGGTCGGCGCTGGCCGTCGACCTGGCCGCCGACCTCGGCGACAAGGCGGCCGGCCTGGTGCTGCTGGCCAGCGTGGTGGAGGTGGAGGCGATGAAGCGGGCCGCCCTGTGGCTCATCCGCTGGTTCGTGCCCACCGTGAAGGGCGTCGGCAACGACATCTCCGAGCCCTCGCTGCGCTGCGAGGTCGGCTACGACCGGCTGCCCACCGGCGTCACCTACCGCATGGCCCGGTGGCTCACCGGCCTGCCGGGCCGGATGGAGGAGGTACGGGCGCCGGCCCTGATCATGCACGGGCGCCACGACCACGAGGCCCCGGCCGCCAACCCCCGGCTGCTCCACGAGAGGCTCGGCTCGCTCCGCAAGGAGCTGGTGTGGCTCGAGCGCTCGTGGCACGTCATCACCCTGGACGTCGAGCGGGAGGCGGTGTACGCCAGGGTCGGCGACTTCGTGTCGTCGCTCAGTAGTGGAAGTGGCGGGGCATGAGCCACCCGCCCCGCCGGCGCACGGCCAGCACCGCCATCCAGACGTAGGCCACGCCGACGATGGTGGAGAACGTGCCGGTCATGGCGGCCGGCTCAACGCCGGTGCTGAGCAGCGGCCACAGGTGGCGCATGACCCCGCCCTCGATCCAGGCGAGCGACACGGCGATCAGCATCTCCGGCGCCCACCGCTGGCCGAGCCGGGGGTCGACCACGCGGATGAAGACCATGCCCAGCCACAGCACCAGGGCGGGCACGAACTGGATGGCCGACTCGGCGTTGGCGCTCACCACGTCGCACAGGTGGATGAAGCCGATCACCAGGCCGATGGTGTAGAGCCACACCTCGGTGTCGGTGAGAGGGCCGGGCTTGTCGCGTGTGACCGTCCGCCATCCGGCGTCGGCCATGCCGGCGCCGCTCACCCGGGCGACGCCTCCCGCTCGTAGGCGCTGTTCGGGTCGAGGCGCCGGCGCCGGTCGGGGTCGCGGGTGGTACGGGAGTGCATGTACCGGTAGGCGCCGAGCTGCAGGCAGGTGTCGTCGAACTCCTCGACCAGCCGGTCGAGGAGCTCGGGCGGGAGGTTCTCGGGCTTGATGGCCACGTAGAACAGCACCTCGGCCCAGCGGTCGTCGCCGTCGTTGCCGGCGGCGAGGTAGGGCGACACGATGCCCTTCAGGTACAGCGTCAGCACGCTGAAGCACCGGTGCTCGGCCCGGTACCGCACGAGGAGCGCCAGCAGGCGCCGGCACACCTCGTCGAGGTTGCGCTGGCGGGCGATGGCCACCAGGTAGCGGGTGGGCTCGCCCACCGTGGAGTCGATGATCTTGTCGGAGAACGACTCGGCGTTCTTCTGGGACGTGAACCGGGGCGGGTAGAGGATGCCGGCCAGCCCGACGTACTTGAGGGCCCTGTCCACCGCCGACGGCAGCTTGCCGGCCGCCCAGCCGACGCCGTGCAGGGCGGTGTTGCAGACCCGGTCCTCCAGGCGGGCCAGCGGGGCCGGCTCGGTGTCGACGTAGACCGAGAACTGCCCGACGCCGATCATGCCGGCGTCCACGAACATGCCGCGCATGAACACCGCCTCGGGCGGCGGCGTGCGGATGTTGCGGACGGCGTCGTCGAGGAAGGCGTCGAGGGAGCGGTAGTGCGTCTGGCGGTTGCGCCAGAGCCGTCCGTACTTCTCGACCCGCTCGATGCGCAGCGTGATGGCGGTGATGACGCCGTAGCGGCCGAGGCCGAGCAGCACCCGGTGGAAGTCCTCCGGCCGCTCGTCGCGGCTGCACCGCACGACCTCGCCCTCCCAGGTGACGTACTCGAGGCGCTGGATGATGTCGACGAACAGCCCGTGACGGAACGACGAGGCGCTGATGCCGCCCACCGAGGCGAAGCCGCCGGCGGTGACGTGGTTGTGGTCGCCGATCACCGGGAGCCCGAGGCCCCGCTCGGCGAGGAGGTCGTCGACGTCGGCCGACTGGCACCCCGGCTGCACGGTGGCGGTGAGGCCGGCCTCGTCGACGTCGAGCACCCGGTTCATCTTCTCCGTGAGCAGCACGGTGCCGCCCTCGGCCACGACCAGGTCGTTGCTGGAGTGGCCGTGGGCGCGAACCACGACGTGCTCTCCCAGCTGCCGGACCTCCCGCAGCACCCGCACCACGTCCTCGGTGGTGCGGGGCAGGTACACCTTCCCTGGGTAGTGGGGCGGCGCCGACGGGTCGGCCACCCTCGACCAGTCGTAGCCCAGGCTGTCGATGCTGTCGTGGACGAAGCGCTCGTGGGAGTTGATGTGCTTCTCCCACCGGGCCGGGCCGCGGGGCATCAGGCCGCCCACCCGGCAGCACGCTGGCCGAGGGCCCGGGCCAGGTCGTCGTAGCCCCGCACGATCAGCTTCCCGAGGAGGGCGACCTCGACCGGACCGGCGAAGCCGGCCGTGTCCTCGTACTGCACGAACCTGGTGCGCCCGCCCTCCACCGGCTCCAGGACGAAATGGCGGTGCACGTCCAGGGCGGCCGGCCACGCCTGCCGGCTGCGCCAGGCCAGCCGGCGGGGCGGGTCGACCTCCAGGATCTGCTGGCGCATCGGCACCAGCGCCCGGCCGAGGCGCAGCCGCATGCGCACCTCCGTGCCCACGACGGGCGGGCCGGACGTGCGGATCAGCGTGGGGTTCCAGTCGTCCCAGGAGGCGAAGTCGGCCAGCACCGCCCACACCGCCTCCGGCGGAGCGTCGAGGACCGTCTCGGTGCGCAGCTGGCGGGCCTTCATGCCGGACCACCACCTCCATACCCCGGCTCCGCCGGCATCGGCCTCCCAACGTTGCAGCATTCTTCCGGTTCTGACCGTTCGCCGGGCATGTTCTCACACGCCGAGGGTTGAGCGCGCGCCGCGCGGGGAACGCAAGTGGGCAAGCTTGAGGGGATCCCCGTTGCTGGAAGCGTGCCTGGACATCGAGAGCACACCAGCGCTGGTGGCCGCGGCGCGTGCGTTCGCCGGGTCGACCATCTCGCAGTGGGAGCTCGACCAGCTGCGCGACGACGCCACCCTCATCACCAGCGAACTGGTGTCCAACGCCGTCCTCCACGCCCGCACCGCCATGCGCCTGACGCTGCGCTCCGACGGCCTCGGCTTCCTGCGCATCGAGCTGTTCGACGAGAACCCCCGCATCCCGGTCGTGGCGCCCCCTCTGGAGGGGGCCACCAGCGGGCGGGGGCTGGGCCTGGTGGCCTCCCTGGCCACCGCCTGGGGCACCAGCAGCGAGCGGGAGGGCAAGACGGTGTGGGCCGAGCTGGGCGACCGGAACCAGCCGCCGATGGACTGCCTCGACCTGGCCGGCGTCCTCTCCGGCGAAGAGGCCGTCCGGCGCGTCGACGCCGCCGAGGGCGAGCGACCGGCGCCGGCCGGCTAGCGGGGCTGTACCGGCTGGCGCAGGATGGTCCGCAGCCGCTCCGGGGCCGTGCGGCGGGGGTCCCCGAGGTAGATCTCGTGGTGCGGGCCGGCCGGCACGTACCCGTGGGCGGCGATGAAGTCGTGGAGCAGGCGGACGGTGGGCAGCTCGTCGGCGTAGGGGCCGACGTGGAGCGTCTGGACGGCGAGGCCCTCCCGCCACCGCTCGATCCGCACGGCGGCCACCGTCGGCGCCACCTCGGGGTGGCGGCGGACGGCCTCCGCCCGCACCGCCTCCAGCAGGTCCTCGGCGCCGTCGGGGAGGCGCAGGAGGACCCGCCAGGACCACCGCGCCATGTCGGCCGCCGAGAAGCCGCCGGCGGACACGGCGGCGGCGAAGTCGCCGGCCGGGTCGGGTGACGTCCACAGCGCCTCGAGGGCCGACACCTTCTCGTCCTCGCCGGCGTCGCGGCGGGCGAAGCGGACGCCGTAGGCGATGGTGTAGACCCCCCTGACCGCCTCCGCGAAGGCGGCGTCGCCGGGGGCGCCGTGGCCGTCGACGGCGCAGTAGAGCAGCTCCGGGACCTCGACGAGGGCGACGGTGCCCCGCCGGGCGGTGTAGAGGGCGGCGACGTCGGAGGCGTGGGTGGTCGTCATGGGTCCAGTGTCCGGGGCCGGCGGCCGGCCGCCCAGGGCCGAACGTCACCGCCGTAGCATCCCCGCCATGGGCGACGGGCCACTCGACGCCGGCCGGTTCTCGGACTGGCTCCGCGACGCCGAGCGGGCGGTGGCCGGCCAGGGGGAGGCGGCGGTGCCGTGCGACGGGTGCACCGGCTGCTGCACCTCGTCGCAATTCGTGCACATCTCGCCCGCGGAGACGGCGACGCTGGCCCGGATCCCGGCCGCCCTGCTGTTCCCGGCCCCCCTCCTGCCTCCGGGCCACAAGGTGCTCGGCTACGACGAGCGGGGCCACTGCCCGATGCTGGTCGACGGCCGGTGCTCGATCTACGAGGACCGGCCCAGGGCATGCCGCACCTACGACTGCCGCATCTTCGCCGCCGCCGGCGTCGAGCCCGACAAGGCGGACGTGGCCGTCCGCAGCCGCCGGTGGCGGTTCTCCGTGCCGGCCGGCGACGAGGCCCCCGCCGCCGCCGTGCGGGCCGCCGCCCGGTGGCTCGGCGCCCACCGTGACCGGCTGCCGGAGCGGCTCCGGGCCGGCGGCCCCACCGCCCTGGCCGTGCTTGCCGTGCGGGCCCACCGGGCGTTCCTGGGCGCAGCCGAGCCGACCGTCGAGGAGGTGCTGGCCGCCCTCGGCGCCGGATGACCGGGTTCGCTTACGGGCCGCTTACGGCCCGTCCGTATCCTCCGCCGCGATGTCGTCGATCACCCTGCCCGCACCGTCGGCCGCCGCCCGCCCGGCGCCGTCTCCGGCGACGGTGCTGTACTGGGCGCTGCGGGTCGGCGTGGGCCTCGAGTTCATCGGCCACGGGATGGCCGGCCTGGCCCACTCGAAGGGGTGGCTCCCGTACTACGCCCTGCTC
This sequence comes from Solirubrobacterales bacterium, assembly GCA_035688955.1. Lineage (GTDB taxonomy): Bacteria > Actinomycetota > Thermoleophilia > Solirubrobacterales > 70-9 > VAYN01. The sequence continues at coordinate 209,763 of DASSMJ010000019.1, forward strand.
GGCGTCTCCACCCACGCCGCCAACCACCTGTTCTTCTACCTCACCGGCACCGTCGACGTCTGTCTCGGCGTCCTCGTGATCCTCCGCCCCATGCGGGCGACCGTCGCGTGGATGGCCTTCTGGGGCCTGTTCACCGCCGTCCTCCGGCCGCTGGTCGGGGAGTCCGTCTTCGAGCTGGTCGAGCGGGGGGCCAACTACGGCATGCCGCTGGCGTTCCTCCTGCTCGCCGGGCTCCCGACATGGTCCTGGTCCTCCTGGTTCGGCACCGTGCGGCCGTCGCCGTCCCTCGACGCCGTGCGGGCCGGCCAGGTGGCCTGGGTCGCCCGGGTGAGCGTCGCCCTGCTCCTGGTCGGCCACGGCGGCCTCGGCATCTGGGCCCACAAGGCGGAGTGGGGCGACTTCTTCGCCGTCCTCGGCGTCGGCCGGGACACGGCGGGCACCCTGCACCTGGCCGCCTGGGTCGGCTGGTTCGAGGTGGCGCTCGGCCTGGCCGTGCTGCTGGCCCCGGTCCGCGAGCTGCTGGTGTTCGTGTTGGCCTGGAAGCTCGGCACCGAGCTCCTGCGCCCCCTGGCCGGCCAGCCCCTGTTCCAGTTCGTCGAGCGCTCCGGCGACTACGCCCTCCCCGTCGCCCTGCTCGCCCTCCTCGCCCTGGACGGCATCCGGGGCGCCGTCCCCTCGCCGGCCGCCCGGCGGGAGCGCGAGGCGGTCGTGGCCGGCTCGCCGCGGCCCTTCCCCCAGCAATGGCACACCGGCGACGGCACCGTCGGCCGGCCCGTCCTCCAAGGGAGCACCCGATGACCCGACACCGCTGGCCGGCCGGCCTGCTGGCCGCCGCCCTCGCCCTGCCGCTGCTGTCGGCGTGCGGGTCGAGCAGCGGCGCCCACGCCAAGGACGGCACCGAGCCGACGGCCGGCACGTGGAAGACGTGGGTGATCGGCTCGCCGGCCAAGCTGGCCGTGCCCGCCCCTCCGAAGAAGGGTTCGCCCGAGGCGGCCGCCGACCAGGCCGAGCTCAAGGACCTGGCCGGCAAGCGCACCACCGACATCAGGACCCTGGTGCAGAAGTACAGCGGCCCCCTCCCCACCAAGCCGTGGACGGACACGGCCCTCGACCTGGTGTCCAAGAGCGCCAAGGACCCGCCCCTGTCGTCCCGCAACTACGCCCTGCTCCACGTGGCCATGGACGACGCCGTGACCGCCGCCTATTACTGGAAGTACAGGTACAAGGTCGACCCGCCCGGCCCCGACGCCAACACCATGGTCGACCCCGGCCCCGACCCGTCGTACCCGTCGGCCAACGCCGCCATCGCCGGCGCCGCGTCCCGGGTGCTCGCCTACCTCTACCCGAACCTGGCCTCCCAGGCCAGGATGGACGGCATGGCCGACCAGGCCGCCGACGCCCGGGTCTACGCCGGCGTCAACACCCGCCACGACGTCGACGCCGGCCTGGACCTCGGCCACAAGGTCGCCGACCTGGTGATCGCCCGGGCGAAGACCGACGGGTCCGACAAGAAGTGGGACGGCACCCGCCCGCCGGGCATCGGCCGCGGCCCCGCCTTCTGGGAGCCGCCGCCCGGCGCCGACCCGAGCTCGCCGCCCACCGAGCCGCTGGCCGGCACGTGGAAGACCTGGGTGATGACGTCGGGCAGCCAGTTCCGCGCCCCGCCGCCCCCGAAGTACGGCTCCCCCGAGTACGTCGCCCAGGCCACGCAGGTGTCCGAGGGGAAGGAGCACCTCACTCCCGAGCAGAAGCAGGCGGTGGACCACTATGCCGGCGTGGCCGGCACCCCGCTGCCGGCCGGCATCGTGGCCGACACCTCGCAGGGCGACATCCTGAAGGCCGTCAACGGCGACCTCGTCGACGGGGAGAAGCTCACCCTCCCCCGGGCGGTGCGGGCCATGGCCCTCGTCACCGTCGCCCTGGCCGACGCCGGCGTGGCGTCCTGGGACACCAAGTACACCTACTGGATGCCCCGGCCCGAGAACGCCATCCACGACCTCGGCATCAACAAGGACTTCAAGCCGGTCATCGACACCCCCCGGTTCCCGGCCTACGTCTCCGGCAGCTCCACCTACGCCGGCGCCGTGCAGCAGGTGATGACCTACCTCTTCCCGTCCCACGCCGCCGAGTTCAAGCAGCGGGCCGAGACCCAGGCCCGGTCCCGGATCTGGGCCGGCATCCACTACCCCATGGACGAGGCCGGCCTCACCATGGGCCGCAAGGTGGGCGACCTGGTCGTGGCCCGCGCCAAGGCCGACGGCGCCGACAGCTGAACCGGCCGGGCTCCCGGCCCGAACCCTCCGATCGGCAGCCGGCCTGCCGATGAGACACCGTGCCGTCCCTGCGACGTGCCGCCGTGGCCCTAACCCTGGTCGCCACCGGCTGCTCGGGGTGGAACGCCGCCTCCGGGCCGGGCACGGCGCCCCCGACCGCCCCGGCGGCGACGACACCCACGACGGTGGCCACCCCGCCGGCCGGCCCGGGCCCGGGGAGCGTCACCCGGGCGTGCGCCGCCCCGCAGGACGGCGGCGCGTTCTCCTCCGTCACCCGGCTGGTCGCCCGGCCGTCGGGCGTCTGGGCCGCCCTGCCCGCCGACGACCCCGGGGTGTCGCCCGTCCTCGTCGGGACCGGCGACGGCGGAGCCACCTGGCGGGCCCACTGCCTCGGCGGCCCGGCCGTCGCCGAGTCGGTGTTCTTCGCCGACGACGCCCACGGGTGGGCGGCGGTGAACCAGGGGGCGGCCGGCCGGCTGCTGTTCACGTCCGACGGCGGCGCGACGTGGGCGGCCGGCCGCCTGCCGGACGGCGGGGCCCTGGTCCACGACGTCTCCTTCCTCGACGCCCGCCGGGGGTGGGCGGTGGGCGACGGCCCTGACGGGGCGCCCGTGCTGCTGGCGTCCGTCGACGGCGGCCGGCGCTGGTCGGCGGCCAACGCGCCGGCGGTCACGCCGCCGGCCATGGTGCGCTTCGTCGACCCCCGTCACGGCTGGGTCGCCGACGCCGGCCGGCACGTGGCGTCGACCGTCGACGGGGGCGCGACCTGGACGGTGTCGGCGCTGACCGGCGAGGACTCGGAGTTCCTGCGGGACATGGCGTTCGCCGACCGCCAGCACGGCTGGGCGGTCACCGCCGCCGCCGACGACGGGTCGGGCTCGGCGTGGGCGACGTCGGACGGGGGACGCACCTGGACGCGGGCGCACCGCTTCCCCCACGGGGTCGCCGACGTCGCCGCCCTCGGCGGCGGTCGGGTGGCCGTGACGGGCGGGCTGCCGGTGGTGGTCGAGACGTCGGAGGACGGGGGCACGGCGTGGAGCCGCCGGGTCCTGCCCGCCGCCTTCACCGACGCCGGCGTCCTGGACCAGTCGACGATCTGGGCCTTCTCCGCCACCGCCGACCGGGCCGGCTGCCTCTACGGCACCGGCGACGGGGGTCGGACGTGGCGGGCCTACGCGGCGGGCGGGCCGTCGTGCCCGCCGGTCGACACCTGAGACCTGCTGGCTGGGGCCGCCGCCGGCCGGAGGGGGCCGGCCGGCGACGGCTCGCCGGGCTCAGCGCCAGGCGCGGGTGGGCTGGGCCTCGGCCGACGACCGGTAGTAGGTCGTCTGGCTCGTGTCCTCGTCCGGCGAGCGGAGGCGGAGGACGGCGATGGCCACGACCATGGCCTCGACGAACAGGGAGGCCAGACCGAGCGGCTCGAGCCAGTTCCCGACGTCCTCGGTCGCATTCGGCATTCCCACCGTGCGGTTCACGGCGTAGCCGACCATGGTGAGGGCGGCGAGGAAGGCGGCGGCGTACCAGGTGGAGCGGTCGTCGTGGTGCACCAGGCGCACGGCCACGACGAAGCAGCCGGCGATGAGGGCGAGGTAGGCGGCGCCGAGGTACGGGGTCTCGTGGAACTTGCTCTGGAGGTCCAGCAGGTGGATCAGCGCGATCCCCATGAGTCCGACGATGGCGGTGGCGCGGGCGACGTGTCGCTCGACCATCGGGCATCCTCCTGTGTGGTGTGGGGGGAATTGGTCACTTCCAGGGTGCCCGTCGCCAGGTCAGCGGCCGCCCAACCGGACGTAAGCGGACGGCAAAGAATCGGAAAAAACGGCCGGCCGCCGCCCCGGGATGGGGCGGCGGCCGGCGTGCGGGCCGAGGTGGGATCAGCCGGCGAACTTCGAGGGGAACTGCTTGACGATGGCGCCGGCCAGGACGTCGGCGGTCATCGGCATGTGGCCGGCGGCGGCCCGCAGCTTGTCGAACTGCGCCGGGTCCTTGGCCGCCTGGGCGTCGACGGCGGCGGCGAGCGACTCCACGTGGGGCTTCAGGTCGTCGGCCACCGCCTGCTTCGGGAGACCGCCCTTGGTCGCCGACTCGAGGAAGGCGCCGAAGTCGGCCCGGTAGCCGTCGAGGTCGGCCACCGCCTTGTTCACCTTGGCGGCGTCCTTGGTGGCCCGGCCGTTGGTGTAGTCGACGAAGAACCCGATGTGCTTGCGCCACAGGTCGCCGAACTGGGCGCCGCCGGCCTGGCCGTAGGCGGACGTCACCGCGTCCTGGAGGGCCTGGGTGTTCTGGTCGAGCACGGCGGCGGCCGGCTTGAAGTCGGCACCGGAGAGGGCCGTACCGGTCGTGATGCCCGCCAGGTACACGTGCTCCTGGAGGGCCGCGGTGAGCGTCGACCGCAGCCCGGCGGCCGGCGAGTCGACGGCGCCGCTGAACTTGTCGGGGAACTGCTTGACGATGGCGCCGGCCAGGATGGAGGCGGTCATCGGCATGTGGTCGGCGGCCATGCGCAGCTTCTCGACGGCGGCCGGGTCCTTGGCCGCCTGGGCGTCGATGGCGGCGAGCAGCGTCTCGACGTGCGGCTTCAGCTCGTCGGCCACCGCCTGCTTGGGGAGACCACCCTTGGTCGCCGACTCGAGGAAGGCGCCGAAGTCGGCCCGGTAGCCGTCGAGGTCGGCCTTGGCCTTGGCCATCTTGGCCTGGTCCTTGGTGGCCCGGCCGGTGGTGTAGTCGACGAAGAAGCCGATGTGCTTGCGCCACAGGTCGCCGAACTGGGCGCCGCCGGCCTGGCCGTACACGGACGTGACGGCGTCCTGGAGGCCCTGGGTGTTCGCCTCGAGGGCGGCGGCCGCCGGCTTGAAGTCGCGGCCGGCGAGCGCCTCGCCGGTCGTGATGCCGGCCAGGTAGACGTGCTCCTGGAGCAGGCCGGTGAGCCCGGCCCGCAGCTGCGAGGCACCGGTCTCGGTGCCGGCGTCGGCCGCCTGGGCGGCGGTCGTCATGGAGGTGTCGGCCGTGGCCTTGTCGGTCTTGTCGCCGCCGCTGCTGCAGGCAGCGGTCAGCGCGCCCACGACGACGAAGATGCCGAGGAGGGTGCGTGTCTTGCGGTTCACAGAGAAGCTCCTGTCGCGTTGATCGGTCGGGGGTACTGCGGAGCGGGCGGACGGTCCGGATGACCTCACGACACCTCCACGTCGGCTTCCATGCCGGGGTGGCGGTCGCAGAAGTAGTGGAACGTGCCCGCCCTGGTGAACGTGAAGTGCGCGGTGGCGCCCTTCCCGTCGAGCTGCATGTCGAAGGCGCCGTCCTTGTGCGTCGCCGTCACCAGGCCGCTGTTGGCCGGGTCGTACTCCCGCGTGCCCGACGTGACGGTGTGGAGGATGGCGTCCCCGTTCGTCCAGGTGACGGTGTCGCCCACGTGGACGCTCACCTTCCTCGGGGCGAACATGAACGTGTCGATGGCGACGTGGGTGCCGGGCGGCGCCTCGGCGGCGGCCGGCGCCTTGGCGGCGGCCGCTCCGGTGTCGTCGCCGCCGCACGCCGCTCCGGCGAGGGCCAGCGCCAGCACGGGGGCGGCCAGGATCAGTCGGCGGCCGGCCGGGCGGCCGGCGCCGTGGAAGGCGTTCATCGATTCTCTCCGTCAGGTCGTCGTGGCGGGCACCGGCCTCGGCATGGCGGCGAGACGGGTACAGAGGTAGGCGGCGACGCCCTCCAGCGCGGTGGCCACCACGTCCGGTGTGGCCACCGCCTCGGGGGCGAAGGGCTGCGGGCCGACGGGAAGGCCGACGGTCCGCGACATGGCCCACAGGGCGGCGGACGCCACGCTCACCGTGGCGCCGGCGGCCATCGTCGGCCGGCTGGGCCGGACGGCCACGGCGGCCGCCAGCGCCACCTCAGCGAGGGCCAGGACGGCGAAGAACACGCCGGCCGCCGGCCACTCGTTCACGTGCCCGGGCACGGCGGCGGCATGGATCGCGGCCGTCACGCCCAGTGCGGCCACGCACGGCATCCGGTGCCGGAGCGCTCCGTCGGTGTGGGTCACGGCCCTTCTACGACGCCGACCTCGATCCGGATGGCGCCGGTCACGCCGGCGCCGGCCTGCGACCGCCTGGACCCGTTGTGCTACAGCGCTTCCACCGCCCGGATCATGGCGGGATGCCTCGCGTTCAGCGTCTGGTCGGCGGCTGCCCGTCCGGCGCCGTCAGCCATGAGCGGCCGATGGCGCCGAGGGGGCCCGGGGAGGACAGGTCGAGCGTCTTGACCAGGCGGACGATGGTGCCCCGCTGAGGAGCGGACTCGAAGTCGACCTGGTCCATGACCGCCCGCATGATGGCCACGCCCCGCCCGCGCACCGACGAGGTGTCGGCAGGGACGTCGGCCAGGGCGGCGGCGTCGAAGCCGCCACCGGCGTCCTCGACGGCGATGGCGCAGCGCCGGCCCCTGACCTCCAGGCGGACCTCGTACTGGTCCTCCACGGCGGCATGGTCCACGACGTTGGAGCACGCCTCGCTGAGCGCCAGCACCACGTCGTCGATGCAGGCCGGCGTCACGCCCATGGTGCCGAGGGCGCCGGCCGCCACCCTCCGGATGAGCCCGACCGTGCCGCTCTCCCGGGGAAGGCACAACGACACGTCGAGGTCCACGACGGCTAGTACTCCGAGTCGGAGGCGCTCCGCCTCCCCCGTAGGAGGGCGCCGACGCGCTGGTGCGAGACGCCCAGCCAGCGGGCGATGGTCCGGTGCGTGGCCCCCTCGGCGTGCAGGTGGCGGGCCAGGGTGGCGGTGAGGAGACCGGTGGAGGCGATGACGCGCCGGGCGCTGCTGCGCAGGAGCTCGGCCGAGCCGGGGCTGCCCTCGGCCTCCAGCACCTTCGCCCAGGACCAGCCGCGCTCGCGGCGGCGCTGCATGAGGCGTGCCCGGCGGGCGACCCGCCGCTGGTCCTGCGCTGCCGCCTCGACGGCCGTCGCCACCTCGTCCAGGGCGCTGTCCATGACCATTCCCCGCTCCGGGCGGCCGGCCCAGCGCCGATCGCCGCTACCCTGCCCTACCCGGCAACCGAAGTAGCCACACCTCCGGGCGCAGAGGTCAGCACCGGGTGAACGTCCCCAGGCCCTCTTCGTCGAAGTGGTCGAGGGTCACCGAGGTGGCCCGACCGCCGGCATCCACGGCGAAGGTCGCCGCCGCCGGCGGACCGGCGTTCTCCCCCGCGAACTGCCACCAGAGCTCGTCGCCGTCGTTCGGGTGCAGGGGGTAGGCCTGGCCGTCGGGCCCCACCGTGAGCTCCAACCCGCCGCCGGGTCGCGGCGTCACCTCGAGGGGGCCGTAGAGGTCGTTGTCGTAGGTGCCGATGTAGCGCTCGTCCGGCCCGGCGGCGACGCTGCCCGGCGGGGCGAAGTCCTTCTTGGGCGCCGGATGGATCAGCCGGTCGAAGAAGGGGCCGATCACCGCCAGCCAGTCGTTGCGCTGCTCGCCGAGGAACACGTCGTCGAAGAAGCTCTCGACCGTGGCCTCGGCCAGACCGGTCGGCTCCCCGTTGGTGAGGACGACGGCGCCGATCCGCTCGGCCGGGAAGAACGTCATCGCCGTGCCGGCGCCGAGGGCGAAGGCGCCCGAGTGACCCAGCCGCACCCGCCCGCCGTCGTCGTAGCCCACGTTCAGCCCGAGGCCGTAGAAGCCGGCGCGGCCGGTGGGGCCGTCGGGCGGGTTGGCGATGGCGTGGGGCAGCCAGCTCTGGGCCAGCGCCCCCGGGTCGCCGACGTACCCGCCGACCGCGGTACCGCCCCGGATCATCATGGCCAGCCAGTGGAGCAGGTCGTTGACGCTGCTCGACACGCCGCCCGCCGGCGACTGGCCGTCGGGCTGGCGGGGCTGCGGCGTCACCATCCAGCTGCCGTCCCGGCGGACATGGCCGGCGACCCGGTTGAGGCGGGCGGCGAAGCCGGCATGGGTCGAGCTGGTGCTCGCCATGCCGAGCGGCTTGTACAGAAGGGCCTCCGACGCGTCCTCCCACGTCATCCCGGCACGGGCGGCGCCGGCCACGCCGGCGGCGGTCAACCCGAAGTTGGTGTAGCCGTACGAGGCGCGGAACGGCGCCAGCGGGTAGAGGCGGAGGCGCTCCAGGACGGCGTCGCGCCCGTAGCCGAGGTCCTCGAGGAGGTCGCCGGCGTGCTCCGGGAGGCCGCTGCGGTGGCTGAACAGGTCGGCGAAGGTCACGTGCTCGGACACCCACGGGTCGGCCAGCGCGAGCTCCGGGCTCCCGGTGCGCACCGGGTCGTCCCAGGCCAATGCCCCCTCCCGCACGAGGGCGCACATCACCGAACCGCCCAACGACTTGGACAGGGAGGCGATCTGGAACACCGTGTCGGCGTCGACCTCCTCGGGCTGGCCGAGGGTACGGGCGCCGGTCCCCTCGGCGACGATCACCTCGTCGTCGAAGACGACGCCGACCGCCAGCCCTGGGACGCCGGTGCTCGCCATGGTCTCGCCGATGCGGTCGCGCAGCTTGGCGACCGCGGCATCGACCTGCTGCCTGCCGATCGTCGGTCCTGGGGCGGCGACCATCTCCTGCGCACCTTAATCCCCCCGAAACGGCGAAGTCGCCTCAGGCGTCGCCGCCGGCCGATCGCAGCCCGGCGATGGCGAGGGCGACCTTCCTGGCTGCCGCGTTGGTCAGGTCGATGCGCCAGGCGACGTGCACCTCGACACGGAGGTCGACGCCGGCCAGCGGTCGCCACACGATGGCCGGGTCGCCGAACGCCGTGGTCTCGCTCTCCAGCTTCAACGACAGCGCCTCGCCGGCGGCGACCAGCCGCAGCGACGCCTCGACGGCGCCGGCCGGCGACTCGTGCACCTCGCCCTCGTCGGTGAGCCCGGCCAGCCGCAGGGCGTCGAAGATCCGGTCGAACTGCGCCGGGTCCTCGTGGCGGGCGAAGCCCACGAGGGGCTGCCGGTTCAGGTCTGCGGCGCTGATCTCCGGGCGGGTGGCGTAGGGGTGACCGGCAGGGACGGCGATGCCGACCGGTTCGGCGGCGACCAGCACGCTCGTCACGCCGGCCGCTCCGATCGGGCCGCGGGCGAGGACGAGGTCGACGGCGCCGTCGGCCAGCGCGGCGGCCGGGTCCCGCCGGGTGAGCGACCGGGCGACGACCCGCGTCCCGGGTGCCACCGCCCTGCCGGCGGCCAGCGCCCTGGTGAGCAGGTCCGGGGGCAGGGCGGGCGAGACGCCGATGGTCACCCGGCCGGCGGAACCGGAACGGAGACGGGCCGCGGCGGCGGCGAACGCCTCGGCCCGGTCGAGGACGGCCGACGCGTCGGGCAGGAGGGCCCGGCCCGCCTCGGTGAGGGTGACGCCCCGGCTGTTCCGGGCGAACAGGGTGACGCCGAGCTCCCGTTCCAGGGCGGCCACGGTCTGGCTCACCGCCGGCTGGGCGACGTGCAGCCGGGCGGCGGCCCGCCCGAAGTGCAGCTCCTCGGCCACGGCCACGAAGGACCGCAGGTGGCGCAGCTCCATCACCGGAACGATAAGCGCCGCTTCTCGATCGATCACCGATCCGTCGTGGACCGCGGCGGGCGGCCGGCGTCTACTACGGGTGACCACCGACACGCAGGAGACGACGATGACCAGGACCGAGACCGCGGCGGCGCTGTACTTCGAGGTGCGGGGAGCGGGCGACCCGATGCTGCTGATCCCCGGGACGCCCGGCGACGGCGGGCAGTTCGACGCCCTCGCCGACGTCCTCGCCGACCACCGGACCGTCATCACCTACGACCGCGCCGGGGCGTCCCGCAGCGCGCTGGCCTCGGCGGCGACCGTGGCGGACCACGCCGACGACGCCGCCGGGCTGCTGCGGGCCCGGGCCACCCGGCCGGCGGTGGTCTACGGCACCAGCAACGGGGCGATGGTGGCCCTGGAGCTGGCGCTGCGGCACCCGTCGCTGGTGGAGCGGGTCATCCTCCACGAGCCACCGCTGCTCTCGGTGCTCGCCGACCCGGCGCCGGTGGGCGCGATGCTGGGCGAGATGATCGGCAGCGCCATGCAGCGGGGCGGCCCGCCGGCGGCCCTCGACGCGTTCCTGCGCTTCGCCTTCGGCGACGACGTCGTCGCCGGCTGGCCGGCCGAGCTGCGGGAGCGCATGCTCGCCAACGCCGAGTCGGTGTTCGGCGTCGAGCTCCCCGCCTTCCAGGCGTACCGCCCCGACGAGCAGGCGCTGGCCGACCTGTCGGTGCCGGTCACGGTCGCCGTCGGGCGCGACCAGGGCGCCCCATTCTTCCTGGAGGCGGCCGAGTGGATCGCCGCCAGGGCCGGCGCCGAGGTCGTGCGCACGCCGGGCGCCCACGGGCCGCAGTTCACCTGCCCGGCCGAGCTGGCCCGCGCCCTGCTCTCCACGACCTGAGCGGCGGTGCGGGTCCTCGTCACGGCCGCGCCCGAGGCCGGCCACGTGGTGCCGCTGCTCGGCGTGTCCTGCGCCCTCCGTGACGCCGGGCACGAGGTCCGGGTCGCGACCCACCCGTCGGTGCACGGGCTGATCGCCGGCGCCGGCCTGGCGCCGGTGGCGGCCGGCCTCTCCGGGCGCGAGGTCGACGCCGAGCGGCTCCGGCGGTGGCCGGAGTCCGACGGGCAGCCGGCGACGCAGTGGGGCGTCCGGATGTGGGTCCACGTCGCCGCTCCGCCGATGGCCGGCGACCTGGCACCCGTGCTGCGATCGTGGCGGCCGGACTTCGTCGTCCACGAGGAGGGCGAGTACGGCGGGCCGGTCGCCGCCGCCGCAGCAGGGGTGCCGTGGATCACCCACGGCTGGGGGTCGCCCCTGCGGCCGGCCGCCGACCTGCAGGCGCTCGAGGCGGAGGCGGAGCGGGCCGGCCTGTGGGGAGGGTCACCGGTGCCTCCGGCGGCGGGGTTGTACGCCCACGGTCTCCTGAACCCCTGCCCGCCCTTCCTCGACGCCGGCGCGCCCGGCGCCCACCGCGTGTGGCCGCTGCGGCCGACGGTGCTCGGCGAGGGCATACCGCCGCTGCCGCCCGCCGAGCGGCGGACGTGCTACATCGGCTTCGGGACGGTTCCCGCCTTCGCCGGCGCGTCCGGCGCGATCCTGGCCGCCGCCCGCGCCGCCCTCCGCCTCGGGCACGACGTGGTCGCCACCGCGTCGGAGCCGGCGCTGGCCGAGTCGCTGACGCTCCTCGGCGTCGACGTCCGCCCGTTCGTCCCGCTCCCCGACGTCCTGTCGCGGTGCGCGCTCGTCGTCACCCACGGCGGGGCCGGGACGACGCTGGCCGCCCTGGCGTCAGGCGTCCCCGTCGTCGTGGTCCCCCAGGGTGCGCCCAGCCAGCAGCGGATGGCGGCCGCCGTCGAGCGGGCGGGCGTGGGCGTCCAGGTCCCGTCCGGGGGCGACGTCGAGGCCGCCGTCGCCGCCGCCTCGGGCAACCCGACCCTCCGGGCCGGCGCAGCGGCGGCGGCCGCCCGGATCGACGCCATGCCCGGGCCGGCGGCCGCCGTGCGGGCGCTGGAGGCGGTCAGGCCCTGAGGCCGGCCCTTGGTGTACGGGCGGTCACCCGGCCCCCCGGGCGACGTCGACGTCCTGGTTCGGCGCGGTCACCCCCGGGTTGCCCCTGAAGTCCGTCCATGCGGCGAAGGTGGTTCCGTCCGCGGCGACGTCGGCGCCGGTGTAGTCGCCGATGAACGAGCCCGCGAAGGTGATGTACGGGTTGGACGACTGGGTGGTGAGCCGGGTCTCCTTCCTGTACCCGTCGGCGGAGCTGCGCGACGCGTAGTCCATGCAGACGGCCCCCGGCAGGAGGACGAACGCACCGGTGTCGAGGTCCAGCTGCATGGCCTTGCACAGGTCGGTGTTCGGCGAGTAGCCGCGGGTGTAGTAGGAGACGGTGGTGCGGCTGCCGCCGGCGCTGACGGCGGGGAAGACCTTGTCGGACGCGCCGTCGGTGATCACCCGGGGAGCGCTCCACGCCGAGCCGTCCGCCGAGGTGACCAGCTTCACCTGGTTCGCCGTCGCCCCCTGGAAGGAGCCGCCCTTCTCGTAGCCGCACCCGCGGTTGGCCTGGTCGTCGGCCCAGGCGATCGACAGGGCGCCGGTCGACCCGTCGATGGCGAAGCTCGGGTAGCTGTTGAGGCGGAACTGCTCGCCGCTCAGCGTCTGGCGGTCCTGGGTGACGTTGAGCGGATAGCAATTGGCGTCGTCGAAGACCCGGGCCAGCTCCGTGTTGGTGAACGAGCGCCCACCGTCGCTGGAACGGGCGACGAGGAGGGCGTCGCCGAGGTAACCGCTGGCCGGCGTGGCCGCCTCGTAGGCGACGTAGAGCGTGCCGTCCCGACCGACGCGCGGGATCGAGCCCTGGTCGTAGGGATGGGCGCTGTCGCTCACCGGCCTCGGGTCGGACCACGACACCCCGCCGTCGGCCGACACCGCCAGCAGGATCGGCGATCCCTGGTACCCGGACGCCCGCGAGAAGGCGAAGCGGGTCCACGTGACGTAGAGCCGGCCGTCGGGGCCGGCGGTGATCCACTCCTTGTCGTTGAAGTTGGGGGCGCCGCTGCTCGAGGTGACGAGGTGTGGCGTCCCCCACGTGGCGCCGCCGTCCCTCGACGCGCTGACGCCGATGCCGCTGCTGACGTAGCCGAGGGCGGCCGGCTGGTCGGCGGAGAAGCTGCAGACCAACCCGGCGTAGTAGAGCGTGCCGTCCGGACCGAAGGCGAGCGACGGGTCGCCGCACGAGCTCATGTGGGCGAACGGGCCGAGGCCGCCGGTGGCGCCGGTCATGCCCGGCACGACCACGTTCCGCCACGTCCGCCCGCCGTCGGTGCTGGTGTAGACCTCGTGCCCGTCGAGGCGGTACTCGTTGGCGCTGGTCGCCACGTTCCTGGGATCGACGGGGTTCACGACGGCCGGCGTCTCGTTCTGCGGGTCGTAGCAGCTCGTGTTGTTGGCCAGCGGGAACTGGCCGTCGCCCACGACGGCGTCGGCGACCGGGGCGCCCAGAGGGGCGTACACCGTCGGGGACTTGAAGGGTGCGAACCGGCACCGCGAGACGTAGATCAGGTTGCCGGGCGACGGGTGCAGGGCGGCGGCGTTCTCGAAGTCCTCGGGCGTCGACAGCGCGTCGTCCTCGGCGTCGCCGCCGGCCAGCGGGTTGCGGCTGGAGGGACGGAACCGGTCGCTCGACGGCCCGGCCGCCGCCGGCCGGAGCCCGAACGTGATCGCACCCAGAGCGGCCAGGGCGACGAGCGCCGTGGTCCGCCACCCATGCCTGTTCATCTCGAACACCCCCCTGCCGCTGTTCCGAGGATACGCCCGAAGCCGTTGCCGCACAATGCCCCGCCGTAGGCTCCGCCGGTGGCCGCCGACTGGGTGCGCGCCGGCCGGGTGATCGCCGCGACATCGCTGTCGGCGAGACCGGCGAACAGGGGAACCCGGCGGAGGGCCTCCCGGTCACCGTCCTTCGAGGCCGGCGTGCTCACCTCGCCGCGAAGGCTATGAGCTGCTGTCTCGCGGTCATGTCTGCTCCCCCTCTCGGCGGGAGCATAGGACCGGGAGGCGGCCGCCGCCGCTACGCCAGCAGGGCGGCGAACCAGGCGCGGACCGCCTCCGGCCGGTCGTCGGTGCCGAGGGCGACCCACAGGGCGAGGCGGGCCTTGTGGGTGGGCAGGTCGCCGGCGAGGATGCACCCGAGCGCCGCCAGCTCGTGGCCACCGCCCGGGCCCCCGTAGACGGGTGCCACGGGGCCCGTGGCGCACCGGCTGGTGACCACCACGGGGACGCCGGCGGCCAGCGCCCGCTCGATGCCGGGCAGGAGGCTGCGGTGGACGTTGCCGGCGCCGCTCCCCTGCACGACGACGCCGCGGGCGCCGCGGTCGAGGTGCCACCCGAGCACGTCCCCGTCGACGCCGACGTGGGAGCGGACCTCCGCCACGTCGGTCACCAACGCGGCGCCGGCCGGCGGTGGCGGCGCCGGCGTCCCCCGGCCGCCCACCGACCGGAAGCTGGTCGGCACCGTGGTGTCGGTCTTGGTCGCCCACCGGGCATGGTGGCTCTCGCCGGCCAGGTGCACGACGGGGCCGTCCACCCCGGCGGCGGCCAGGGCGACGGCGGCGCGGAGGTTGGCCGGGCCGTCGGCCTCCGCATGGGCGTCGTGGCGCATGGCACCGGTGAACACGACCGGGGTGGTCCCGCCGAGCAGCCAGGTGAGGAAGGCGGTCTCCTCCAGGGTGTCGGTGCCGTGGGTGACGACGACGGGCGCGCCGCCCGACCGGTCGACGGCGGTGCGGGCGATGGCGGCCATGTCGTCGGGTGCCAGCGACCAGCTCGGCCCCCGCGCCATGTCGACCACCTCCACTGCACCGGCATCGAGCCCGGCCCGGGCGACGAGGTCGGCGCCGGTGAGGGCGACGGCCACCGCCCCGTCGGGCCGCGGCCGGCTGGCGATGGTGCCACCCGCCGCGACAAGGACCACCGCCACCGCTCAGGCGGGCAGCAGCTGGTAGGAACCGCCGGCCCACTGCCACTTCACGGTGTGATGCCGGTCGGGACAGCAGCTGGGGACGTCGGCCGAGCTGTAGGCGTCGACCTTGGCGGACAGCGCCTGCCCGGCGGCGGCCACGGTCCTGGCGATGGGCGGATGGGCCGGCGGCGACCCGAGGGGCCGGCCGTCCAGCAGCGTCTGGAGCAGGTGCGGCGCCGTGGGCCCGGCCGCCCCGTCGTAGACGAGCAGCGACGTCGGCGGCGACCCGGCACCGGCGTCGCAGCGGGCCAGGACCACGGCCACCTCGGTGCCGGGCGTCGGCGTGGCGTACACGACCTGGAGGACCTTGGTGCCCACCGCGGTCGAGCCGGTGCCGCAGTCCAGGGTGACCGCCTTCTCCCAGTCGACGTCCCGGAGGGCGAAGCCGGCCGGCGCCGTGCCGGTCGTGGTCGTCACTGCGTCCTGCTCCGCCGCCGTCGTGGTCGTCGCCTGCTCCGACGTCGTCGCCTTTCCGTCGCTGTCGCCGCAGCCGGCGAGCACGGCGCCGGCGGCGGCGATGCCGATCAGGGCCGCCACCGCCGACCGGCGCCGCGCACGGGTGCGGTTGGCTGGCGTCCTCATGGTTGGCTCCTCTGAACGGCTGGGTTCGTCGTAATGACCAGCATGAACGACGCTGGACTCGCCTTCATCGCAACAGGGTGACGAGTCGGTGACAGGTCGACGGCGCCGTCGCCCCCGGGTCAGGAACGAGCGGGCCGGGTGTCGCCGACGGGTATCCCCAGGCCTCCACCTCGTAGATGCGGGTCGCCTGGTTCGTGCCCGCGACACCGCGTTGTCCGGCCCGGAGCCGAGCGTGCACGGCGGGTGACTGCTGAGCGTCGAGGCGTTCAGCGCCACGTCGGTGGCCGGGGGCGTGATGGTGGCCACCACGCTCTGGCCGGTGAAGGCGTTGGTGCCGACGGCGTAACCCGTTGAGGGCCTGCGCAGTGGCGACAGGCGTTCCGTTGGAGCGGTCCATGGCGGCGGTGTCGTGGACAGAGGGCCTGGTGGGATCGGCGTAGGGCCTCCCCGGGGCACCGAGGCCCCGAGGTGATGGTCCCGTTGCTCGCGATGGCCAACGGCGTCAGCACACCGGCCGTCTGGCCGGGTTCGGACGCACCTCCCGACTCGCTGACGACGTACACCGACCGCAAGGGATCGCAAGCGGAACCCGTCGCCTCGGTGCCCGGCCCGCTCGCGCCAGAACGGCGATGCAGCGATCGCTAGTCTCTCGGATCTGGGTGCCGTACCGCAGCAGAAGGGCGTGGACGGACGACGGCGAAAGGGGCGCCAGCCATGGACGAACTGCAGACGTCGCGGTACGACCGGGTCTTCGATGCGTACGCATACGACGGGTACATCACGTGGGACGGCTTCGACCGCCACACGAGGATCCTGGCCGAGATCCAGGGTCGCTCCACGGACGCACCAGCGATCACGGCCCTTCGTGACGAGCTGCGAACCATCTGGGATTCGCTGGCGACGATGGCTGATTCCGACCATGACGGCCGCATCAGCCGCGACGAGTGGCGTGCTGCGGCCGAGGGGATCACCGCCAGCCTCCTGGAAGCTCAGGAGCAGGGGGTGCCGTGGCCTTTCGACCACTGGGTCGAGGTGCTCTACAGCGCGATCGACAGCAACGGCGACGGTCGGATCACGCAGGAGGAGTACGCGCAGTGGCTGACCGCACTCCGCCTTGCCGACGAGACGGATATCGACTCGGCCTTCGCCGGGTTCGACGCCAACCACGACGGAACGCTTTCGATGGACGAGTTCTCCGACCTCTACCACCAGTACTGGTCGGTCTTCGATGCCACCGTCCCAGGGCACCGCTGGCTCGGCCCCTGACCCGTGCTGGCAGGCAGGTCGCTACGGGCACACCCTGCGACAGGGCCGGCGCCCGAAGGCCGCGTGCCACTCGGACCGGGTGAGGTCGCGGCCGGCGACGGTGCAGGCGACCCGGGTTGTAGTGGTGATGTCGCGCCGTCAACGGCCGCCGCCGCCTCAGGCGACGGTGCGGTACAGCGCCAGGTGGGCGAGGGCGGCCGCCTCCCACGTGTGGGCGGCGGCCAGCCGGCGGCCGGCGGCGGCCCGCTCGGGCGACGGGGCGTCGAGGACCTCGCCCAGCGCGGCAGCCAGGCCGTCCGGGGTGGAGGCGAAGAGGGCGGCACCGTCGAACACCTCCCGGAGCACGGGGAGGTCCCGGACGACGAGGGGCACGCCGGCGGCCAGCGCCTCCATGGCGGCGAGACCGAAACCCTCCTTGGTGGAGGGGAAGGCGAAGGCGGCGGCGCCGGCCACCAGCGCCGGCATCTTCTCGTGCTCGACGGGGCCGAGCACCACGGGCCTCACGCGCAGATCGGCGCACCGCCGCTCGACCTCGGCCCGGTAGTCGCGGTAGTCCCACAGGGTCTCGCCGCCGGCGATCACCAG
Source organism: Solirubrobacterales bacterium (assembly GCA_035688955.1). Classification (GTDB taxonomy): domain Bacteria; phylum Actinomycetota; class Thermoleophilia; order Solirubrobacterales; family 70-9; genus VAYN01. The sequence continues at coordinate 226,969 of DASSMJ010000019.1, forward strand.
CGCGTGGTCGGGGTGGCTGGACCGCAGCAGGCCGGCGGCCTCGACCAGGTCGAGGGTGCCCTTGCGGGGCTCGATGCCGCCGACGGCGAGGACGTAGGGGCCGCCAACCGCGTCCAGCCACGAGCGACGGGCGGCCGCCGCCGACGGGTCGTCGTCGGCGGCGGCCGCGAACCGGGCCGAGTCGATGCCGTTCGGGATCACCGTCGCATCGACGCCCCAGCCGGAGGCCAGCTCCTCGGCCACCGACCGCGATACGCACACGCGGGCGATCGGGGTGCGGATGGCGCGGTCGTGGCAGGCGACCAGCTCGGGCGTCGTGAACTCGTCGATGTGGTGGACGGTGCGAACGCAGCGGGGAACCGCGTTGGCGGCGATGCAGTCCTGGGCGTGGACGACATCGGCCACGCCGGTGGGCACGGCCCGGCCCAGCGCGTCGATGGACGCCAGTACCCGTGCACCCACGCCGTCCGCCGGCGGCTGCGGCACGACGCGGACCTCGACGCGGGCGTCGACCGGTCGGAAGAACGCCGCCTCCCCGGAACGCCCGACAGCCCACACGGTCACGTCCTGGCCGAGGCGGGCCAGAGCTTCGGCCAGCGCCAACGTGTGCACCACCGAGCCCCGCGGCCGCGTCGAGTAGGTCACCAGGTAGATCCGCACCGGCGATCACATCCGGTAGGCCGCCGGCCGGCGGCTGGCCAGGTGGTCGAGCACCCGCCGGGCGCGGGACAGCTGGGCGGCCAGGTCCACGTCGGCGACGGCCAGTCCCGCCTTGGCGGTGGTGCGGGCCAGGATCTCGCCGCCCGGCCCCACGACCTTGGCCCGGCCGAGGAAGCGGAGGTGGCCGAGCATCCCCGTCTGGTTGGCGGAGACGACGACGACCTGGTTCTCGGCCGCCCGGGCGCAGTCGTAGAGGTCGAACAGCCGGGTCTGGCGGTCGTTCACCAGCCGTGGCGACCGGTTGGTGACGCTCGCCGGCCAGGCCGACAGGAAGGCCAGCACCTCGGCGCCGTCGAGGGCCAGCGTCCGCGCCGCCTCGGGGAAGGTCTTGTCGTAGTCGATGAGCATGCCCAGGCGGCCCACGGGCGTGTCGAAGGCGTGGATGCACGAGCCCGGATCGAAGAACGCCGCCTCACCGGGGGGCTGGTGCACCTTGCGATGACGGCCGAGCACCCCGTCGCCCGACACGCACACCGCTGCGTTGTACCGGCGGTCGCCGTCGCCCTCGGTGTAGCCGGCGCACACGACGCGCCGGCCGGCCAGGGCGACGAGTCGCTCCACCGCCAGCCCTCCCGGCTCGAGCGCCGGCGGGAGGTCGGGCCAGCCGTCGCCGTCCAGCGACCCGAGGTAGCCGCCGAGGGCGGCATGGGGCAGCACCACCAGGTCGGCGTCGCGCTCGGCGGCGTCGGCCAGCACGCCGGCGATGCGGGTCAGGCAGGCGTCGAGGTTGCGGCCGAAGTGGGCGGCGGCGGCGGCCACCCTGATGGTGGGCACGGCTACCCGACGGGCTCGCCGGCCACCGCTGCCGCCAGCTCGTCGTACGGCGGGGCGTCGAGGGCCGGTGGCCGCCAGCCCGACCGGAGCACGGCCCGGGTGCGCTCCACCAGGTCGGCGTGGCCGAGCACGGCGGCCGGCTCGAGGAGCTGCTGGGCCCTCGTGAACGAGCGCCACACCACCGGGTCGCGCTGGGCGGCGGCGGCCGCCTCCGCGTTGGTGACCCGACCGGCAGCGGGGACGGGCGGCTCGGACCCGGGGCGCCAGCGGGCCAACCGGGTGGCGTCCTGCTCGACCGAGTCGTGGAACCACGGCTCGAGGTCGGCGCGCTGGTCGCGGTCCACGGCGAGGGCCAGCGCCTCGGGGTCGGCGTGCTCGTCGACGGCGCGGGCGGCGGCCAGCGCCGAGGACAGGGCCAGGGTCGAGCCCCTGGTGTGGGCCGGGTTGGTGATGCACGCCGCGTCGCCGACGGCGACCACGCCGAGGGCGGCGGGCCGCCCGCCGGTGACAAGAGGGCGCCAGCGGTTCTCCAAGCCGTACATCCCCGCCGGATCGGAGATGGGCCGGCAGTCGCCGGGGTCCATCCACTCGGCCACCACCGGTACCCGCCGGGCGGCGGCGGCGAACGCCCGCTCGTCGCTCAGGCCCCGGAGGGCCCGGTCCTCGGGGAGCACGCCGAAGGTCACCGAGAAGGTGTCGCCGTCGCCCGGGAACACCAGGCACGAGTAGCGGTCGAACGAGCCGCCGCCCACGTAGCCCCGGTTGAGCGGCGGCCGCCCGGCCCCCGGCCGGCGCTCGAAGAACTGGGACCAGTAGGCGATGCCGCACGGCACGACCTCGCCGTCGGGCAGGCGGGCGCCGAGGTCGGCCAGCCACGCGCCGACCGGCGAGCGCCGGCCGCCGCAGTCCACCACCACGTCGGCTGGGACGACCGAGCCGTCGGCGCAGCCCACACCGGCCACCACCGGCACGCCCCCGAGCGGGCTGGCGACGACCAGACCGGCGGCCGCCGAGCCGGTCCGCACCGCGACGCCCGGCTGGCGCTCGACCGCGGTGCGGAGGGCCCACTCGAACACGGGTCGCCGGCAGGCCAGCACGACCAGCTCGGGGTCGGGGTCAGCCGGGCCCTCGATCGTGGGCGGCGGGCCCACCGCGAGCTCGCCGGCGCCGGCCGCCGCCAGCAGGTCGAGCACGTCGGGCGCCTCGGCGGCCAGCAGCCGCCGGCAGCGGGCCACGAAGGCGTGCGACTGCCCGGCCTGGGGCGTTCCCCGGCGTCTCCACCCCTGCGCCTCGCCGGCGGACGGCGGCGGCGGCCCGTCCCGCTCCAGGATCGTGACGTGGTGGCCGCGGCGAGCGAGGAACAGCGACGCCCCCAGCCCGGCCAGGCCGCCGCCGACGACGGCGACCCTCACCGCGCCATCGCGTCGGCGTAGGCGTCCACCCGGCGGTCCCGGAGGTGGAACATCGCCCGGCGGGCGGCGGCCAGGGCGGCGGGCACGTCGACGTCGGCCACCGCCAGGCCGGGGCCCGTGCCGGTGGCGTCGAGCACCTCGCCGCCCGGGCCGACGACCTTGGCCCGGCCCACGAACCGCAGCGAGCCGAAGGTGCCGGTCTGGTTGGCCGAGACCCACACCACCTGGTTCTCCAGCGCCCGGGCCTGGTCGAACAGGTCGAAGCGGCGGGCCCACCGGTCGTCGGCCAGGACGGGCGCCGGGTCGGTGCGGCTGGCCGGCCACGCCGACAGGCAGGCGACCACCTCGGCGCCGTCGAGAGCGAGCGCCCGGGCCGCCTCCGGGAACGCCTTGTCGTAGCAGATCAGCATCCCGAGGCGGCCGGCCGGCGTGTCGAAGGCGGCGAAGCGGTCGCCGCTGGCGTACGACGAGCCCTCGGCCAGCGGCTGGTGGACCTTGCGGTGC
>DASSMJ010000020.1:0-19261 GCA_035688955.1 Solirubrobacterales bacterium
CCCTTCTGGATCGCCAGCGGGACCTCGCGGGCCTTGCCGTAGCCGATCCCGACCACGCCCTCCTCGTCGCCGACGGCGACGAGCGCGGTGAAGGAGAAGCGACGGCCGCCCTTGACCACCTTGGCGACGCGGTTGATCTCGATCACCCGCTCCTGCAGATCAAGCCCGCGGGGGCTGACCGTCTCGACGTTTTTCGTATCCATGCCCTTCATAAGCAGCGGCCCACCGTAGCGGAACTAGAAGGCCAACCCCCCCTCGCGTGCGCCGTCGGCCAGTGCCTTGACGCGGCCGTGGTACTGGTAGCCGCCGCGGTCGAAGACGCAGGTCTCGACGCCGGCGCCCTTGGCGCGCTCGGCCAGCAGTTCTCCCGCCTTCTTCGCCTGTTCGCTCGCGGTGAGCTCGCGCAGCTCCGGCTCGATCCAGTTGACCGCGGCCACGGTGTGGCCTTTGGTGTCGTCGATGAGCTGGGCAAAGACGCCCTTGTTGGAGCGGTAGACCGAGAGCCGCGGCCGCTCGGCCGTGCCCTGGACGCGGGCGCGAACCCGGCGGCGCCGTTTGAGCCGCCGCTGGCGATTGGTGAGAACCGTCATGCGCGCTTACCCACCTTCCGCAGAACCTGCTCGTCCTTGTAGCGGATGCCCTTGCCCTTGTAGGGCTCCGGCGGACGGCGCTTGCGGATGTCCGCGGCGACCTGCCCGACGAGCTGCTTGTCGATGCCTTTGACGATGACTTCGGTCGGCTGCGGCACTTCGAACTCGATCCCCTCGGGCGCGTCGATCGCAACCGGGTGCGAGTAGCCGAGCGCCAGCTCCAGTTTTTTTCCTTTGAGGGCGGCGCGGTAACCGACGCCCTGGATTTCCAGGCGCTTTTCGAAGCCGTCGGTGACGCCCTCGACCATGTTCGCGATCAGGCTGCGCGTAAGTCCGTGCAGGGCCCGGTGTTCGCCGCGGTCGGTCGGTCGGCTGACGGTGACGATGCCGTCTGACTGCTCGACGGTCATGTCCGGCGAGAGCTCCTGGCGCAGCTCGCCCTTCGGGCCTTTGACGGCGATGTCGCCGGCGCCGATCTCCACCGAGACGGCGTCCGGGACGGCGACGGGCTTTCTTCCGATCCGGCTCATCAGCTCACCAGACGTAGGCGACGACCTCGCCGCCCACACCCTTGTTACGGGCTTCGTGACCGGTCATCACGCCGGCGGAGGTGCTGACGATCGCGGTCCCGGTTCCACCCTGGACCCGGGGCACGGTTTTGCTGTTGACGTAGCGGCGCCGGCCGGGGCGCGAGACCCGTTCGATCCCGAGGATCACAGGCTGGCGGTCCTCGGTGTACTTGAGCTCGACGTTGATCAGTTCGCCGACGGTCGCAGGCTTGCGGCTGAAGTCCCTGATGTAGCCCTGCTCCTTGAGGATCCGGGACAGCTCGAGCTTGAGGTTGGAGTAGGGAATCTCCACCTCGTCGTGCCCGGCGCGGATGCCGTTGCGGATCCGGGTCAGGTAATCGGCGATCGGGTCGGTGTGCATCGTCTTCGCGTCCTACCAGCTCGACTTGGTCATGCCGGGGATGTAGCCCTCGTGCGCGGCCTCGCGCAAGCAGATCCGGCAGAGGCCGAATTTGCGGAAGTAGGCGCGCGGCCGGCCGCAGCGGCGGCAGCGGTTGTATTTGCGCGAACTGAACTTCGCTTTCCGCGCCTGCTTCACCTTCATCGAAGTCTTAGCCATTGTCAGAACTCTCCTCGGCCGTCTCTCCGGCCTCATCGTCTCCGCCCTCGGCGGCACCCTCGTCCTCGCCTTCGGGCTTGGCGTAGGCCTCCGGGTTCTCCTCTTTCAACTGTTCGAGAGCCGCCTGTTCGACTTCAGCCTTCTGGCGGGCTTCCTCTTTGCGCTGCTCCTCTTCGGCCTCTTTTTCCGCGGCTTCGCGGTCGGCCTGACCGGGACGTCCCTCCTGGGCGAAGGGCATACCGAGGCCGAGCAGCAACTCGAAGGCCTCGAGGTCAGTTTTAGCGGAAGTCGTGATCGTGACGTCCAGACCCCGGACCACGTCGATCGAGTCGTAGTCGATTTCGGGGAAGATCAGCTGCTCTTTGACGCCCATCGAGTAGTTGCCGCGGCCGTCGAAGGAGCGGGGGTTGAGGCCGCGGAAGTCGCGGATCCGCGGCACCGCGATCGAGACCAGACGGTCGAGGAACTCCCACATGCGGGCGCGGCGCAGCGTCACCGAGACGCCGACCGGCATGCCCTCGCGCAGCTTGAAGGAAGCGACCGACTTGCGCGCGCGGCGCACGTTCGGGTACTGCCCGGCGATCGTCGCCAGCTGCTGCTGGGCGGCTTCAAAGGAGCGTTTGTCCTGTTTCTCGGTGCCGAGGCCCATGTTGAGGGTGACCTTCTCCAGGCGCGGGGCCTGCATCGGCGTCGAGTAGCCGAATTTCTTCGTCAGCGCCGGCAGCACGTCCTGCTCGTATTTGTCGCGCAGCCGCGGCGGCGGCGCGGCCTGCTGAGTCGGTGCCACAGTCGCCTCCATCAGCCGATCTCCGCCCCGGTCCGCTTCGCGTAGCGAACCCGCTTGCCGCCTTTGTCGACGCGAACGCCGACGCGGGTCGGTTTGTTGTCTTTGGGGTCGAGCAGCATCACGTTGGAGACGTCGATCGGACCCTCCTTCTCGACGATGCCGCCGGCCTGGGCGTTTTTCAGGTCGCCCTGCGAACGGGCGCGTTCGGCCCGCTTGATCATGTTCAGGCCCTCGACGTAGACGCGCCGCTTCTTCGGGTCGGTGCGGACAACGCGGCCGGTCTTGCCGGCGTCCTTGCCGCTCGTCAGCATCACCTGGTCATCGGTGCGGATGCGCATGCTCTTCGCCATCAGAGCACCTCCGGCGCCAGCGAGATGATTTTCATGAAGTTGCGGTCGCGCAGTTCGCGCGCGACGGGACCGAAGATGCGGGTGCCGCGCGGATTGTTGCTGGCCGGGTCGATCAGCACCGCCGCGTTCTCGTCGAAGGAGATGTAGGTGCCGTCGGGGCGGCTCAGCGGCTTGCGGGTGCGGACGACAACCGCCTGTACGACCTCGCCCTTGCGGACGCCGCCCTGCGGGCTGGCCGATTTGACGGTGGCGGTGATGACGTCGCCGACGCTGGCGTAGCGCCGATGCGATCCGCCTTTGACGCGGATGCAGAGGATCTCGCGGGCGCCCGAGTTGTCGGCGACCTTCAGCCTGGACTCCTGCTGGATCATCGTGCTTTCTCCACCACGTCGACCAGGCGCCAGCGCTTGGTCTTTGACAGCGGCCGGGTCTCGATCACGCGGACCACGTCGCCCTCACCGGCCTCGTTTTTCTCGTCGTGCGCGTGCAGCTTGGTCGAGCTGCGGACGATCTTCTCGTAGGTGCGGTGACGACGGGCAATGTCGATGCGGACGGTGATCGACTTGTCGCCTTTGCTGGAGACGACGATGCCCTGGCGGACCTTGGCCGCGTTGGACTCGCGCTCGGCCGGCGGGGTGCCGGTGCCGGCCGTATGGGCGCTCTTCGCCGCGGAGCGCTGCTTGCGACGCAGCGCTGCCTTGCGCTGCCGCTCGGCAACCCGTTCGGCTTTGCGCTCCTCCGGGCTGGAAGCACGCGCCTTCCTCGTGCGGCGAGATTTCGCCAGCCGCCGGCGCTCCTTCCAGGGAAGGTCGTCCTCGGGATTCGACTCCGCAGCCGCGGCTTCCGGAGCAGGGGCATCGGCCTCGGCGGCAGGGGTCTCCTCCGCAGGGGCCTCCTCGGCGGGAGTCTCCTCGGCCGCGGGCGCCTCCTCGACCGTCTCCTCGGCCTGTGGCTCCTCGGTCGTCTCTTCTTGTTTCTGCTCGTCGTCGCTCATATCCGTCGGGTCTCTTTCTCAACATCGATGCCGCGGGCCTTGGCCACGGTCAGCAGCCGGGCGATGTCCTTTTTCGCCTGGCCGAGGCGGGCGGTGTTCTCGAGCTCGCCGGTGGCGTGCCGGAAGCGGAGGTTGAAGGCCTCCTGCTTGGCGTCGATCAGTTTCGCCACCAGCTCGTCGTCTTTGAGGTTATGCACCTCAGCAGCTTTCATCACTCGCCAGCCCCCTCGCGCATGACGAATTTGGTTTTCACCGGGAGCTTGTGGCCCGCCAGACGCAGCGCTTCGCGCGCCAGCTCCTCGGGCACGCCGGCCAGCTCGAACATCACCTTGCCGGGCTTGACCACGGCGACCCAGCCCTCGGGGTTGCCCTTGCCGGAGCCCATCCGCGTCTCGGCCGGCTTCTTGGTGTAGGGCTTGTCGGGGAAGACGTTGATCCAAACCTTGCCGCCACGTTTGATCTTGCGGGTCATCGCCACACGGGCAGCCTCGATCTGGCGGTTGGTGATCCAGCCGCGCTCGAGCGCCTTGATCCCGTACTCGCCGAAGGCGACGCTGCTGCCACCCTTGGTGTTGCCGCGCATGCGGCCACGGAACTGCTTGCGGTGCTTGACCCGTTTCGGCATCAACATCAGCGACCGCCTCCCCTCTGTCCGCCGCGACCGCCGCCGGACCCACCGGGTCCACGGCCGCCAGGGCCGCGTCCGCCGCCCGGACCCCGGCCACCGCCGCGTCCGCCGCGGTCGCCACCGGGCCCACGGCCGCGTCCGCCGCCGCCACGATCGTCACGGCGACCGCCGCGACCGCTGTCCGGCGGGGCACTGTCGCCGGAAACGAGGTCGGACCGGAAACCCTCCGGCATCACCTCGCCCTTGTTGATCCAGCATTTGACGCCGATCCGGCCGGTGGTGGTGCGGGCCTCGAAGAAGCCGTAGTCGATATCGGCGCGCAGCGTGTGCAGCGGCACGCGGCCGTCGGAGTAGCTTTCGGTCCGCGCCATCTCGGCGCCGCCGAGGCGGCCGGAGACCTGCACCTTCACGCCCTTGGCACCGGAGCGCATCGCCGAGGTCAGCGCCCGTTTCATCGCCCGCCGGAAGGCGACCCGGTTCTGCAGCTGCTCGGCGATCGACTGGGCGACCAGTTTGGCGTCGAGCTCGGGGCGCTTGACCTCACGGATGTTGACTTTCACCGGGCTGCCGGTGAGCTTGTGCAGCTCTTTGCGCAGGGCGTCGACTTCGCTGCCGGACTTGCCGATGACGATGCCTGGCCGCGCCGTGTGGATGTCGACGGCGACCTCGCCGCGGCGCTCGATCGTAATGCTCGAGAGACCCGCGTGCGAAAGCTTGTTTTCGATGTGGTCCCGGATCTGCAGGTCTTCCTGGAGGACGTCGGCGAAGTTTTTGTCCTCGTACCAGTTCGACTTCCAGTCGTGGATGTAGCCGACGCGGAAACCCTCGGGGTGGATCTTCTGTCCCATCAGGCCTCTCCTAGTCTTCGGCGGGGGTCAGAGCCACACGGATGTGGCTGGTTCGCTTGTTGATCGGGGTGGCGCGGCCCATCGCCCGGGGGCGGAAGCGGCGCAGGGTCGGCCCCTCGTCGACGGTGATCGAGGCGATCCGCATTTCGTCGCCGATCAGGTCGTGGTTGTTTTCCGCGTTGGCGGCGGCCGAGTTGATCAGCTTGTGGATCGGGTGGGCGGCGCCGCGAGGCGAGAACTGCAACAGGGCCCGGGCGCTCTCGATGTGCATGCCGCGGACCTGGTCGGCGATCAGCCGGGCCTTGCGCGGGGCGATGCGGACGTAGCGGGCGCTCGCTTTAACAACCGGCGGCGCGACCGGAGCTTTCTTCGCGGAACCTTTTTTCGCGGAGGTTTTGGCCGGCTCTTTTTTGGCTTTCGACTCTTTTTTGCCCTCGGGAGCTTTTTTCGCGCCTTTGGCTTTCGAGTCTTTGTCTTTGGCCTCTTTTTTGGCCGCCGGTTTTTTCGCAGCTTTTTTTGGCTCGGTTTTTTTCGCCGGAGTTTTTTTGGCTTTCGACTCTTTTTTGGCCGCCTCTTTTTTAGGGGCTTTGGCTTTTTTGTCTTTGTCGTCAGCCATCGCTACTAGTCCTTGCCGCCGTGGGAGCGGAACGTGCGGGTGGGGGCGAACTCGCCGAGCTTGTGCCCGACCATCGACTCCGAGATAAAGACCGGGACGTGTTTTTTGCCGTCGTGGACGGCGATCGTGTGGCCGACCATCTCCGGGAAGATCGTCGAGGTACGCGACCAGGTTTTGATCATCTGTTTTTTGTTCGCCTCGTTCAGCGAGGTGATCCGCCCCATCAGGCGCTCTTCGACCCACGGGCCCTTTTTGGTTGAACGTCCCATCTCTAACGGCCCTTCTTCTTGCCGCGGCGACGGCCGCGGACGATGTAGCGGTCGGACTGCTTGCCCTTCTTGCGGGTCCGGTAGCCGAGCGTCGGTTTGCCCCACGGGGTGACCGGGTGGCCGCCGGGGGTGTGGTGCGCCTCGCCGCCGCCGTGCGGGTGGTCGACGGGGTTCATCGCGACGCCGCGACTCTGCGGGCGCTTGCCCTTGTGGCGACTGCGACCGGCCTTCCCGACCTTGAGGTTCTGGTGCTCGGCGTTGGAGAGGACGCCGATGCTGGCGCGGCAGTTGGCGCGGACCATCCGCATCTCCGAGGAGGGAAGGCGCAGGGTGACCATCTCCCCCTCCTTTGCGACCAGCTGGATCGAGGTGCCGGCCGAGCGCCCGAGCTTGCCGCCCTGGCCGGGGATCAGCTCGACGTTGTGGACGATCGTGCCGGTCGGCATCTGGCCCAGCTCCATCGCGTGGGCGGGTTTGATGTCGGCCTCGGGACCCGATTTGACGACATCGCCGACCGCGAGCTGCGCGGGGGCGAGGATGTAGTCCTTGTGCCCGTCGGCGTAGTGCAGGAGGGCGATGTAGCAGGTGCGGTTGGGGTCGTACTCGATTGAGGCAACCTTCGCGGGCACGCCGTCCTTCAGCCGCTTGAAGTCGATCTTGCGGTAGCGCCGCTTGGCGCCGCCGCCGCGGTGGCGGGCGGTGACGCGGCCGTTGACGTTGCGGCCGCCGGACTTTTTCAAGCCCTCGGTCAGCTTCCGCTCCGGCTCGGAGGCGGTCAGCTGCTCGCGCAGCGGGTAGGTCGCGAAGCGGCGTCCCGGGCTGGTCGGTTTGGTTTTGCGGTTAGGCATAAGTCTTCTCCTAGGCGGTCTCGGCGCCCTCGAACAGCTCGATTCGTTCGCCCGGCGCGAGCTGGACGATCGCCTTCTTCCAGGCGCGGGTGCGGCCTTTGCTGAGGCCGCGGCGCTTCGGCTTCGAGCGCACCTTCGCGGTCCGCACCCCGGCCACCTCGACGTTGAAGATCTCCTTCACGGCCTGGGCGATCTGGGTCTTGTGGGCCCGGTCGTCGACCCGGAAGGTGTACTTGCCCTCGGCGATCAGGGCGTAGCTCTTCTCCGAGATAACCGGGCGGATGATGATCGTGCGCGCGTCCATCAGCCGAGCCTCTCCTTCAGCGCCTCGAGGGCGGTTTCGGAGATCGCCACGGCGGCGGCGCCGATCACGTCGGCAACGCCAGCGGCACCCACCTCGAGCACGTGGGTGCGCGGCAGGTTGCGGAAGCTCTTCATCACGCCGATCTCCTCGGCGGTGACGATCACCAGCAGCGGGCTCTTCGCCCCCCATTTCTGCAGCGCGTCGAAGGCGGTCTTGGTCGAGGGAGTCTCGAAGGTCGAAGCGTCGAGGACGGCGACGGAGCCGCGCTCGGCGTGGACCGAGAGGGCAGAGCGCATCGCGCGTCGCCGCGCTTTGCGGTTGACCTTGACCGTGTACTTGCGCGGCTTCGGGCCGAAGGCAACGCCGCCGCCGAAGCGGTTGGGGACGCCGAGCGAGCCGACGCGGGCACGGCCGGTGCCCTTCTGGCGCCAGGCCTTGGCGGTGGTGAAGGAGACCTCGCCGCGGGTCAGGGTCGAGGCGGTGCCGCGGCGACGGGCGTTGAGGTCGGCGCGCGCCGCCTCGTGCACCAGGGACTGGTGGAAGGGCTCGGCGAAGAGCTCCGGCAGGTCGGCTTTGGTGGTCTTGCCGAGGACGGTCGCTTTAGCCATCGGTCCTCACCTCGACGATTCCGTTGCGGGAGCCGGGAACGGAGCCCTTGATCAGCAAGAGGTTGCGATCGGCGTCGACGTCGGCGATTTCCAGCCCCTTCTGGGTGATCCGCTTGTTGCCCATCTGCCCCGGCATCCGCATGCCTTTGAAGACGCGGGCGGGGAAGGCGCTGGCGCCGATCGAACCCGGCGCGCGGACGTTGTGCGAGCCGTGGCTGACGGGGCCGCGGCTGAAGTTATGGCGCTTGATGCCGCCCTGGAAGCCCTTGCCGATCGAGATCCCGGCGACCTTGACCTTCTGGCCCGGCTCGAAGCCCGCCACGGTGACGTCGTCGCCCACCTTCGGGCCCTCGTCCTCGGCGCCCAGGTCCTCGTTGCGGAACTCGACCAGGTGGCGCATCGGCGCCGCCCCGGCCTTTTTCAGGTGGCCTTCCTCGGCCTTACTGAGCTTGCCCTGCTTGACCTCGCCGAAAGCCAGCTGCACGGCCTGGTAGCCGTCGCGGTCGGCGTCGCGGACGGCGGTCACCTTGCAGGGACCGGCCTCGATCACGGTCACCGGCACGACGCTTCCGTCCTCCTGGAAGACCTGGGTCATGCCGAGCTTCTTGCCGAGAATCGCCGCCATCGCAAGGTCCCTAGAGCTTGATCTCGATGTCGACGCCCGCCGGCAGCGAGTCCAGGCGCTGCAGCGAGTCGACGGTTTTCGGCGACGGCTGGAGGATGTCGATCAGCCGCTTGTGGGTGCGGATCTCGAAGTGCTCGCGCGAGTCCTTGTCCTTGAACGGCGAGCGGATCACGCAGTAGACGTTTTTCTCGGTCGGCAGCGGCACCGGGCCGGAGACGGTGGCGCCGGTGCGCTCGGCGGTCTCGACGATCTCTTTGGCAGCCCGATCTATGGCGTCATGGTCGTACGCCTTCAGTCGAATTCGAATTTTTTGTGCCGCGATGGTGGCCACTTCTCTGACGCTTCTTCCTGTCTTCTCTTTTGTTTCTTCTTCGCTTTACCGCGCAAAGAGGGCGGGGCCCCTGTACTTGGGGCGCCGCCCCGGTCGTATGTCCTTGCAGTTTTCACCCGCCCGAGGGCGGGGTTCGGGACGGGCTCGCGCCCGTCCCTGGTGGCGTCGTTACTCGATGATCTCGGCGACGACCCCCGAGCCGACGGTGCGGCCACCCTCGCGGATGGCGAACCGCAGACCCTGGTCCATGGCGATCGGCTGAATCAGCTCGATCGTCATCTCGACGTTGTCTCCCGGCATCACCATCTCGGTCCCCTCGGGGAGGTTGGCGATCCCGGTCACGTCGGTGGTCCGGAAGTAGAACTGAGGACGGTAACCCGAGAAGAACGGGGTGTGACGACCACCCTCCTCCTTCTTCAGGCAGTAGACCTCGGCTTTGAACTTGGTGTGCGGCGTGATCGAGCCCGGTTTGCAGAGAACCTGCCCGCGCTCGATCTCCTCGCGCTTGGTGCCGCGAAGGAGGCAGCCGACGTTGTCGCCCGCCTGACCCTCGTCGAGGATCTTGCGGAACATCTCGACGCCGGTGACGGTGGTTTTGCTCGTCTCCGGGTGGATGCCGACGATTTCGACCTCGTCGCCGGTATTGACGACGCCCTGCTCGATGCGGCCGGTGGCGACGGTGCCGCGGCCGGTGATCGAGAAGATGTCCTCGATCGGCATCAGGAAGGGCTTGTCGAGCTCGCGGGTCGGCTCCGGGATGTAGGAGTCGAGCGCCGCGGCCAGCTCGAAGACGGCTTTCTGTGCCTCCTCGTCGCCTTCCAGCGCCTTCAGCGCCGAGCCCTTGATGATCGGCGTCTCTTCACCCGGGAAGTCGTACTCGTCGAGAAGTTCCTTGACCTCCTCCTCGACCAGCTCGACCAGTTCCTCGTCGTCTACCTGGTCGATCTTGTTGAGGAAGACGACCACGTGCGGGACGTTGACCTGACGGGCGAGCAGGATGTGCTCACGGGTCTGCGGCATGACGCCGTCGGCGGCGGAGACGACCAGAATCGCGCCGTCCATCTGAGCGGCGCCGGTGATCATGTTCTTCACGTAGTCGGCGTGGCCCGGGCAGTCGACGTGGGCGTAGTGCCGGTTCTCGGTCTGGTACTCGACGTGCGAGGTCGCGATCGTGATGCCGCGTTCCTTCTCCTCCGGGGCGTTGTCGATCTCTTCGAAGCTGTGTGCTTCCGCACCGCCCACGGTGGAGAGCGTTTTCGTGATCGCGGCCGTCAGCGTCGTCTTGCCGTGGTCGATGTGACCGATGGTGCCGACGTTCACATGCGGCTTATCGCGCTCGAATTTCTCCTTGGACATCTCTCTCCGTTTCGCCTTTCGGAAGTTGTGTGTTCTGTCTGATCTAGTTGCTTGAGTCTTGTGGGCGGCTCGTCCGCGGCAGCTACCTGCTGCCTGCGGGCAACCCGGGAAATATAGCCAGGTTCAGCGCCCGTCCGCGGTTGGCCTCATGAGGCCGCACCAACCGGGTCACCCGAGCGGTGCTCGACGATCTCCTCGGCGATGTTCGAGGGGACCTCCTCGTAGCGCTCGAACTGCATCGTGTAGGTGGCCCGGCCCTGGGTCATCGACCGCAATTCGGTCGCGTATCCGAACATCTCGCCGAGCGGGACGTAAGCCTGGACCGCGAGGGCGTTGCCGCGCTGATCCTGGCCCTGAACTTTGCCGCGGCGGCGGGAGAGGTCGCCGATCACGTCGCCGAGGAAGTCCTCGGGCGTAACCACCTCAACCGCCATCACCGGCTCCAGCAGGACCGGGTTCGCCTTGCGCGCACCCTCCTGGATCGCCATCGAGCCGGCGATTTTGAAGGCCATCTCCGAAGAGTCGACGTCGTGGAAGGAGCCGTCGACCAGTTCGGCGCGGACGTCGACCATCGGGTAGCCGGCCTTGACGCCGTTTTCCAGCGCCTCGCGCATCCCCTGCTCGGCCGGGCCGATGAATTCACCGGGGATGACGCCGCCCTTGATTTTGTTCTCGAAGACGAAGCCCTCCTCGGGAGCGGGCTCGAGGTTGATGACGACGTGGCCGAACTGACCGCGACCGCCGGTCTGGCGCACGAACCGCGCCTCGACCTTCTCGACCCGCTTGCGGATCGTCTCGCGGTAGGCGACCTGGGGCTTGCCGACGTTGGCCTCGACTTTGAACTCGCGCAGCATCCGGTCAACGATCACCTCGAGGTGGAGCTCGCCCATCCCGTGGATCAGGGTCTGGCCGGTTTCCTCGTCGGTTTCGATCCGGAAGGTCGGGTCCTCCTCGCCGAGGCGGGCGAGGGCGTTGCCCATCTTCTCCTGGTCGGCCTTCGTTTTCGGCTCGATCGCGACCGCGATCACCGTCTCCGGGAATTCGATGCTCTCGAGCGCAATCGGGGCGTCGGGCGCGGCGAGGGTGTCGCCGGTACCGGTTTCCTTGAGGCCGACGCCGGCGCAGATGTCGCCGGCATAGGTCTCGTCGATCTCCTCGCGGCTGTTGGCGTGCATCATCAGCAGCCGGCCGATCCGCTCGGTCTTGCCGGTTTTCACGTTCAGCACCCGGCCGCCTTTCTCGAGCTTGCCCGAGTAGACGCGGAAGTAGGTGAGCTTGCCCACGTAGGGGTCGGACATGACCTTGAAGGCGAGCGCGGAGAAGGGAGCGCTGTCGCTCGCTTCGCGCGTGTCCTCGACGTCCTCGGCCTGGCCCTTGCCGGCGGGGACAACGCCGGTCACCGGCGGCACCTCGAGCGGCGAGGGGAGCAGTTCGACGATGTTGTCGAGCAGCGGCTGCACACCCTTGTTCTTAAAGGAGGTGCCGCAGAGGACGGGGGTCAGCTTGGTCGAGAGCGTCGCCTGGTGCAGAGAGGCGATCAGCTTCTCCTCGGGAATCTCTTCCTCGCCGAGGAAGGCTTCCATCAGCTCTTCGTCGTAATCGGCGCAGGCTTCGATCAGGGCCGTGCGGTATTCCTCGGCCTGGTCCTTGAGGTCGTCCGGAATCTCGATCTCCTCGTAGGCGGCGCCCAGCTCGTCGGTCCAGATAAGACCCTTCATCCGCACGAGGTCGACGACGCCTTTGAAGTTCTCCTCCGCCCCGATCGGCAGCTGGATCGGCAGCGGGTTGGCACCGAGGCGGTCCGTCATCGTCTGCACCGAGTTGAAGAAGTCGGCACCGGTGCGGTCCATCTTGTTGATGTAGGCGAAGCGGGGGACGCCGTACTTGTCGGCCTGGCGCCAGACGGTCTCCGACTGCGGCTCGACGCCGGCGACGGCGTCGAAGACGGCGATCGCGCCGTCGAGCACGCGGAGGCTGCGCTCGACCTCGACGGTGAAGTCGACGTGGCCCGGCGTGTCGATGATGTTGATCCGGTGGTCCTTCCACTCACAGGCGGTCGCGGCCGAGGTGATCGTGATCCCGCGCTCCTGCTCCTGTTCCATCCAGTCCATGACGGCCGCGCCCTCGTGGACCTCGCCCATTTTGTGGGTGCGGCCGGTGTAGTAGAGGATGCGCTCGGTCGTCGTCGTCTTACCGGCGTCGATGTGCGCCATGATCCCGATGTTCCGGGTTTTCTCGAGTGGAAAGCTGCGTGCCATGGTTCCTAAGTCGTCTAGTCGTAGTAAGCCGCAAAAAAAGGCCCCAGGGGGCCCGGCGAAGCGTCGTGCGAAAAAACAGCGAGAACTGCCTGAGCGAGGGGCGATGATAGCAGCGCTTCATCGGCGGTCGCGCCAGGTCGATCGCGCCGCGAATCGGGGGTTGGAGCGGGCCTACCCGGGGTGGGTACGGCTGCGGCATTACCTGACGCTGGCGGCCCGCCGGGGCTGGGCTCGGCTCTGGCCGCTGCTGCGCCCCCTGCTCGCTCTCTTCTTCCGGGGTCTGGCTCGCGCCGAGCGCGCGGTCCGCCGCCTCTGCGCCCTGCTGGTGCGTGTGGCGACTGGGGCGAGCCAGGTGGTGACGCCGGCGCGGGCAGCGGCTTTTCTCCTCTGCGCGGCGGGGATCTGTCTCGTCGTCTCCCAGTTCATCGACTACCGCGGCGTCGAGATCGGGCAACCGGGGTACGCCGGGCTGCCCGGGGTCGCGCGGGCGCCAACCGTCGAGGTGAAGACGGCGGGAGCGGCCCACGCCTACCTGCTGGTGCCGGTCGGGGTGCTGGCCATCGTCCTCGGCGCTCTGGCGCTGCGGCGGGAGCGGCGCAACCTCGGGCTCCTCGTCGCCGGCCTCGGCGTGCTCGCCCTGGCCGTGATCCTGCTCGTCGACCTTCCCCACGGCCTCGACGAGGGCAGCCAGAGCTCCCGCTTCTCCGGGGCGACGGCGGTGCTGCAGGACGGGTTCTTCGCCGAGCTGGCGGCAGCCGGAGGGATGGTCTTGGCCGGACTGCTCTACTATGCGCGGCCGTGCCGAATACGAATCAGCTCGTCAGGAAGGGCCGCAAGCGCCCGAAGAAGAAGACCGCGACGCCGGGCCTCAAGTCGGGCCAGGGTCGCAAGAAGCGCGTAGCCGCCCCGCAGAAGCGCGGCGTTTGCACGCGTGTCGCAACGGTCACGCCGAAGAAGCCGAACTCGGCTCTGCGCAAGATCGCCCGTGTGCGGCTGACCAACGGCATGGAGGTCACCACCTACATCCCGGGCGAGGGGCACAACCTGCAGGAGCACTCCGTGGTCCTGATCAGGGGTGGTCGCGTCAAGGACCTGCCGGGCGTCCGCTACAAGGTCGTCCGGGGCACCCTCGACGCCGCCGGCGTCTCGGATCGCAAGCAGGCCCGCTCCCGCTACGGCGTCAAAGCTTCCTAATGCCTCGCCGCTCCGCTGCACAGATCCGACCGATCGACCCTGACGCCAGGCATCGCAACCGCCTGGTCCAGCAGCTGATCAACAAGGTCATGACCGACGGCAAGAAGAGCCTGGCCGAGCGGATCGTCTACGACGCGCTGGCAATCGTCAGCGAGAAAACGGGCGAGGACGCGGTCGAGACGCTGGAGGCGGCGATCAAACAGCTGACCCCGGTACTCGAGGTCCGCTCCCGCCGCGTCGGCGGCGCCACCTACCAGGTGCCGGTCGAGGTCCCCGCCCGCCGCGCCCGCACCCTCGCGGTCCGCTGGCTCGTCCAGTTCGCCCGGGCCCGCCGCGAGTACTCGATGGCGGAGCGCCTCGCCGGCGAGATCCTCGACGCGAATCAGCAGCAGGGCAGCGCCTGGAAGCGGAAGGACGACATCTACCGCATGGCGCAGGCGAACAAAGCGTTCGCCCACTACCGCTGGTAGCGCCGGTCTCTAAGCCTCTTTTGGCCGTCGATATTGACGGCGTCATCAGCCTCTTCGGCTTCGAGGAGCGGCCACCCGGCGATACCTGCCGGCCACAGCTCGTCGACGGCGTCCTACATTTCATCTCGTTGGCCGCAGGTGAGCGGCTGGTGCGCTTGTCGGAACATTTCGAGCTGGTCTGGGCAAGCGGCTGGGAGGACAAAGCGAACTTCTACCTTCCGGAGCTGCTGGGCCTGCCGGAGCTGCCTCACATCAGCTTTGGCATCCCCAGCCCCGGAGCCCATTGGAAGCTCCCCGAGCTCGAGGCATACGTGGGCGAGCGGCCAATCGCCTGGATAGACGACAACTTCGACGAGAGCTGTTACCGCTGGGCGGAACAGCGACGGTGGCCGACGCTGTTGGTCCCCACTGAGCCGGAGCTCGGACTAGAGGAGGGCCACGTCGCCGCACTCGAAGCCTGGGCCACTTCGCTGGGCTGAGCCCGCTCTCTACACTGAAACCCGTGACGGGGTTCTGGCCCATCTTCTTCCTGCTCGTGGTACTGAAGATCCCGGTTCTGGGGTCGCTCTGGCTCGTCTGGTGGGCGGCCAAACAGCACGACGAAGAACCGGAGGCAGCAACTGACGAAGGCGGCGGCGGCTTGAAGCGGCCGCGGCCGAAGCTGCCCCGGGGCCCGCGCCGCGGTCCCCATGGCGGCGGCGCTGCGGCCCAGGCTCCTCCCTGTCCGCCCGGCGGCCGAACCCGGGTCGTCAAGCCGGCTGCGCAGCCCGTCCCAGTGGGCCGAGCCCGGCGTGACGCCCCACGCTGAGGTCACCGCTTCCGACTTTCGCCCCATCATGGTGGGGACAGAGTCGGCTTGATGCCTTTGTGCACTTCAGGGAGCAGCTGCGTCGAGATCCTCAAGGTCGGCGAGGTCACGGGTCCGCCCTGAGGCTCGCTTCATGGCTCTTAGATCTTCGATCGAGCAGATGTTGACGGCTATTCCAAGGATCTCGGCCTCGACCGCTCGCGCACTCAAATCCTCATAACCAGGGACCCCATCGAGTCCTTGGACAACATCCAAGCGCCCAAGCTTCGTTTCGATCGGGACCTGTTCGCCACTTGCCAGTGCCGAAGCAATCGAAATCGGCGTCCCGAGCAATGCATCTCCCTGCTGGATGTGCCCGCCGGCAGCGACAGAACATCTGAAACCCGCCGAAGGTTCTCAGGATCCGGCGCAACCACCACGTCAACGTCCTTGGTGCCCTGACCACGCCCCACGCACCCACCGCCAAGCCGCCGACGATTACGAACTGTGCGTCCGCCGCGACCAAGCGGCGAAGCACTCATCGAACTTGGGTTCCGTCAAGTTCGGCGAGCTGCGCCGGCGAACCGCATCAGCTTGTGGCTGAGAGCAATGGTTTCAGCGAGATTGACGCTGATCGGGCGCCGGGCGTCTTCTCGCAGTCTCTGCACCCGCACCGACTCCGCCTCCGCTGCACCGGCCGATGGGCCGTTGGCATTGACGTTCATCGGATGGATCCTACCGGCGCATGCCCCTCAAGCCGGCTGCGCAGCCCGCTTTCGCTCGTGCCGGATCTCGCGCAGGTAGGGATGGAAATCGACCTCGACGGTATGACGCTTAGAGGCAACGAAGCGCTTCGCCTGCTTCCGTTCCTCCCGAGCGATCTCCCGCTTCATCTCTCCCGCCGTCGGTAGCGTCGCCCGCCCGTCGAGCAGGTCGGCGATCCATTCCGCCTGCGCCTCGGCCAGCGGCATGATCGGGCCGAGCGGCTGGATGAAGCCGACGAAGTAGAGGCCGGGGCGCTCGACCGAGACGACTCGGCGGTAGAGCGGCAGGCGGTTGTCGGGGGCGGCGAAGACTTTCGGGTCGAAGAACGGGAAGGTGATCTTGTAGCCGGTGCAGTAGACGACGAGGTCGATCTCCTCCTCGCTGCCGTCGACGAAGCGGACGGTGCGGCCGCCCGCATACCGGTCGATGTTGGGCTTCGGGGTGATGTCGCCGTGGCCGAGCCGCGGCAGCAACTCCGAGGAGACCGTCGGGTGCGCCTCGAAGAGCTTGTGATCCGGCTTCGGCAGCCCGTATGCGGTGGGGTCGGCGGCGGAGGCGACGGCCAGCGCCCGCATCGCGAAGAATCGCTGCACCGCCAGCGGGGTCATCGACGTGATCGGGTTCGAGAGCTCGTCGATCGGCTTGCCATTTACGTACTTGGGGATGACGTAAGCACCGCGGCGGGTGGAGAGGAAGGTCTTCTCGGCGATCCGCGAGGACTCGACGGCGATGTCAGTGGCCGAGTTGCCGAGCCCGAGCACGAGCACGCGCTTGCCGCGCAGCACGTCGGGCTCCCGGTAGTAGTGGGCGTGGATCTGCTCGCCCTCGAACTCCTCCGAACCGGGGAAAGCGGGCTCCGGCCAGCGGGGGTCCCAGTGGTGGCCGTTGGCGACGAGCACCGCCCGGTAGCGCTCGCAGTGTTCTCCCCCCTCCCCCTTGGTCGTCACCGCCCATTCGCCGTCGGCCGGCTCCACCTTCGTCACCTCGGTGCGGAAGCTGATCTTCTCCCGCAGCCCGAAGTGGTCGACGAATTCGTCGAAGTAGGCCGCCATCTGAAAGTGGTCGGGATAGTCGGGAAAGTGATCCGGCATCGGCAGGCTCTTGAAGGCCATCACCCGCCGCGAGGTGTTGATGTGGAGCGACCGATACGCCGACGACATCCCGTTGTCGTTTTCGTAGCGCCAGTTCCCGCCCACATAGCTGCCCTTCTCGAAGCAGTCGAACGGGATCCCCCGCGCATCCAGCACCTGAGCCGCGACGACCCCAGAGCCGCCGGCACCGATGATGCAGACCTTGGGGGAGATAGGCATAAGGGAGAAATCTATAGAACTGGCCAGCTGGCCAGTCAGCGCGGCGCGGCATTGGCGGCAGGAAGCGCCCCCCAGAGCGCCAAGCCTGCCGGCAGCACGATCAGAGCCAGCGATGCCAGCTCACCCAGGGCGTCCCCCGTCCCGAAGTGCTCGAGGTGCGTCGCATGGAACGCGAGGTGGAGCACCCCCGTCAGCAGCCAGCCGGCGCTGACAGCCCGCACCAGCGCCGGATCCAGGCTCCAAGCTGCCCAGCCAAGAACCACAGAGAAGCCGAGATAGAGACCGCCCACGTCGGTCACCAGATGCTGGTTATAGGGCGGGAGCAGGTGCACCCAGCCGGCGACGAAGGGGAAGTCGTTGTAGAAGAGCCGCGGGGCTACGGTCGCCGGCAGACCGATCGCCAAAGCCGAGGCGCAGAGGAAACAGAGGGACGCGCGGACCAGCGACGTTCGTCTCATGCCTGAGCCGGAGTCCTCACACACCAAAAGGTCGGGATGGAGGTCCCGGCCTTTCGGCGTTCAAGGAGAAAGTGAAGTACCTCAAGATGCGGAAGCTTGTTTCTTTATCTTGGGGTACTGAGTATTTACCCAAATTTGCGGGGCGTACACATCCGTACGCCACCGCAAAACCAGGTTCTCCTAACTACTTATTTGGCTTCTTCTGAGGAGGACTCGATCTCCTGGGCGAGCTCCTCGAGCTCCTCCGCGAAGGAGGTGCCGAAGCCCTCGGCCGGAGCCTCGACCCCGTCGACGCCGAGTTCGGCGGCGAGCTCGTCATCTTCGAGCAGGTCCTCGTCGCCCGGCGCGGCAATCGGTTCCGCCGGCTCGATCGCGACCGTGCGGTAGTGCTTGAGGCCGGTCGCGGCCGGGATCAGCTTGCCGATGATCACGTTCTCCTTGAGGCCGACGAGGCGATCGCGTTTGCCCTCGAGCGCAGCATCGGTGAGCACCTTAGTCGTCTCCTGGAAGGAAGCGGCCGAGAGGAACGACTCCGTCGCCAGCGAGGCCTTGGTGATGCCGAGGATGACCTCCTCGCCTTTGGCCGGGGTACCGCCCTCTTCCTTGACCTTCTTGTTGAGCCGTTTGAGGTTGCCGCGATCCTCGAGCTGCCCGGGCAGGAGACTGGTCGAGCCCTTCGACTCGATCCGCACCTTCTTCAGCATCTGGCGGGCGATCAGCTCGATGTGCTTGTCGTTGATGTCTACGCCCTGGGCGCGGTAGACCTTCTGCACCTCTTCGACGAGGTAGACCTCGACGGCGGTGCGTCCGCGGATCGCCAGCAGGTCAGCCGGGTAGAGCGAGCCTTCGTTCAGCTGCTGCCCGACCTCGACCCGGTCGCCGTCGGCGACGTGCAGGCGGGTCCGCAGCGGGAAGCTGTAGGCGTGCTCCTCGCCGCTGGACTCGGTGACGATCACTTTCAGCGCTTTGTCGGTTTCTTCGATCGAGACCTTGCCGGCCGCCTCGGCCATCTGCGCCAGACCCTTCGGTTTACGAGCCTCGAAGAGCTCGACGATCCGCGGCAGACCCTGGGTGATGTCCTGACCGGCAACACCACCGGTGTGGAAGGTCCGCATGGTCAGCTGGGTCCCCGGCTCGCCGATCGACTGCGCGGCGATGATCCCGACCGCGTCGCCGATGTCGACGATCGAGCCGGTCGCCGGCGAGATGCCGTAGCAGGAGCGGCAGACTCCGGATTCCGCCTCGCACTTCAGGGCGGAGCGGACCGGGATCTTGATCTCCTCGTCGCCGAAAGCCTCGGCGATCTCCTCGACGTCCGGAGGGGTGATCAGCTGGTTGCGCTTGAGCAGCTCGCGACCGCGTTTGGTCTCCAGCTTTTTCGCCGCCAGGCGGCCGTAGAGGTTGTCGTTGAGGGACCCGTCGTCCTTGCGCAGGTCCATCTCGATGTGGTCTTTGGTTTTGCAGTCCTCCTCGCGGACGATCACGTCCTGGGAGACGTCGACCAGGCGCCGGGTCAGGTAACCGGAGTCGGCCGTCCGGAGCGCCGTGTCGGCGAGGCCCTTTCGGGCGCCGTGGGTGGAGATGAAGTACTCGAGAACCGAGAGCCCCTCCATGAAGTTGGCCTTGATCGGCCGCTCGATGATCTCCCCTTTCGGGTTGGCCATCAGGCCGCGCATCCCGGCCAGCTGGCGGATCTGTTTGAACGATCCGCGAGCGCCCGAGTTGGCCATCATGAAG
>DASSMJ010000021.1:0-7760 GCA_035688955.1 Solirubrobacterales bacterium
GGCGTTGTTGGTGCGCAGCGAGACCCTCTCGCCGGCCGCCATCGTCACCGAGTAGCGGGCGTTCTGGCCGGGGACGGTGAGGGCGACTTTCTGGGTGGTGCCTTCGGCGGTGGCGGCGGGGGTGATCGAGCCGGTGAGGTCGGAAAAGTCGTAGGAGGTGACTTTCACCGACCCGGAAGCGCTGGTTCCTGGCGTCAGCAGGACCGTATAGCTGCCGCTGGCCGGCAGGGGCGCCGTTATCTCCAAGAACCCGCCCCCGCTCTGCGAAAAGGTCGAGGAGCCGATCTGGGTCCCAGAGGGACTCCAGACCGAGACGGTTCCATTGGTGATCGTGCTTTCGGAGAAGGCCAGCGATACGCGGCGGCCTGCGCTGCCCTCGAACAACAGCAGCGCCACTTTTTCCGATCCCGCGAAACTCACGGTTTTCGATTCCCCCGGCGAGAACCTGCCCGTCCACCCGACTTTGGAGGTCGAGATCCCGTTCGGGGGAATGAACAAGTCTGGCCCGATGCTCGACCCCTCAGGGGTGCTGACGGAGACCTTACCCCCGAGGGTGCTGCTTGGGACCTTGAATTTGAGCGTGCTCACGGAGGCCGACGTCGGGTCCGCGCGGACCTGGTTAAGCGTGAGGTTGTTGGCGACCGCGCTAGGTTCGAAGTGCGTCCCCGAGATCGTGATTTCGTCGCCACCGGCGGCCAAAGTCGGTGAGATCGACGAGATGCTCGGGGCTAACGATTCGGTCACGGTGAAGGTTTCTGAGCTCGTTACCGGGCCTTCTTCGGGCGTAACGACGCTGACCGTTCCGGTGGTGGCTCCACTAGGGACTTTGACGGTCAGCGAGGTGGCGGTGGCGGCGCTGACGCTGGCAGTCGTGCCGTTGAATTTGACGGTATTGGAGGAAGGGGTAGACGAGAAGCCGGTGCCTTCGATGGTCACCATCGAGCCCATCTGTGCCCGAGAGGGGCTCAGCTGAACGATCGAGAGTTTGCTTGAAGCGTTCCGGGAAATCGAGAGGAGATTTCCGGAAGCATCCCAGTTGTAGGCGGCGGTGTCGCCATCCGGATCGATCGCAGCCTTGAGCCGGCCGTCAGCGTCATGGAGGAAGCGGAAGGCACTGCTGGGTGGCGAGGGGAGGGCTTGCGCAGGGGCCACGAGTTTCGGGAGCAGGACACCCAGAAGAACGAGTCCGAGCACCGCGAAACCGCGAGCTAGCTGCTCCGGCCATTGTCTACCTGCTTTCAAGACTCCTCCCGTCTGCCCGTTGAACCTCAACCTGTGTGTCAGCTCCGATACCGCCTACGTACCGAGCCGCGCGGGCATCCTGCCATAAAGCGATTTAGAACTGCTATGGAAACTTCAACCTTTTGGACCGGTGCAGCTCCGACGATCCTTGCCCGGACGATCG
Organism: Solirubrobacterales bacterium; assembly: GCA_035688955.1. Classification (GTDB taxonomy): domain Bacteria; phylum Actinomycetota; class Thermoleophilia; order Solirubrobacterales; family 70-9; genus VAYN01. The sequence continues at coordinate 1,406 of DASSMJ010000021.1, forward strand.
CCCGGCTTTTTGGGAGGGGCCACCTAGCCTGACTCTGCCGGCGACTCATAAGTCAGCAGCGAGGCGGTCATCCGAAACGTCTTCGCGCCTTCGGCTTTTCGGTTTGCCGCTTCGTCTTCAATCTCCCTCAACCGATCAAATGCGATCCGGACTGCCGTTTTGGTATCCCTCCAACCACGCTCATCCACGTCCATTTTCAGCGTTGCGATAAAGCGGTCCTTCCTTCTGTCGAAAGTCCCCTTCTCAACCGCATGAGTTGCTCGCTGGATTGCTTCGTTGACGGCGTTGATGCTGATTCCGGTCCTGGTGCCCAGGGAGAGTTGCTCCCAATCCTCGTCGTCGAGAAACATCTTCATGGTCGCCCGGTAACGCGTCTTGACCGCTCCCCTCACCCGCTCGTGGTCGACGACCTCAATACAGCTGAGTTTCAGAAGCTCCTGCGTGTGATAGGAGACATTCGATAGTTCCTCGCCGAGGACGTCAGCCAATTCCCGAGGACTGGCGCAGCGGTCGCTGAGGATGGCGATGATCTCAGTCCGCAGCGGGTGGCTCAGCGCCTTGGCAAGCCGTTTGTCGAACTTTGCGACATGGCCGGTCTGCGGGCGCTTCTTCTTTTTGGTGGGCACGATCCTGATCCTCTCGTAGCGGAGATTGCGGCCGACTGGTCGAAACTATTAGCGGTTTTGATGGCGCGACTGAAATGGGAACCTGAACTGATCTAGAAGCCCTAAGCAATCCTACGAGTCGGTTTGTAACCGACTCGTAGGGAAGGGGGTGAGGGCTCATGACGGTGAAGAGAACCGCAGCCGCCGTACCGGCCGTGTCTGTGACCAAGCAGGGTTAGTTGGTCCGCTGGGGGCGCCCCTCGCGCCCTCAGCGTTTTTCCGTCACCCTGGGGGCCTGCACTTCGACGGCGAGCGAGCCGACCAGGTCCTTGACGTAAAGCGCCGGCCGGGTGGCCCGGACCAGCAGGCCGTCGCTGATGACCAAGCCCTCGTCGTCGAGCCTCCGAAGCGCGCGAGCGAGCGCGATGCCTCCGGTGAGGCTGCGGGGATGCGCGAGGACTCGACCGGCGAGCGCTTGGAGAGTCAGCACGTCGGGGTCCTCGCGAAGGAGCTCGACGAGCACGTCCAGCTCTAGTTGCCGACCGCCCCTCATCACCGGACGCTCCTGCGCAAGGCTGCCGCGGGATGCTCGACGTAGAAGTCGCCATCGACATACCGACCGGGGCGCCACTCCATTCCCTCCAGCAGGAAGCAGGTCGAGACGTTCGTGCCGGCCGCGAGTCGGAGGATGGTGTCGAGCCGCGGCCACCGCCGTCCCAGCTCCAGCTGGCAGACAGCGTCGCGACTGAGCCCGGCGAGATTGCCCAGGTCTTCCTGAGACAGGTCGGCCCGGCGCCGGCTGCGGCGGAGGTTGAGGCCGAATCGCTCCTCCAGCGTCGGCGCCGTGAACATCGCTATCCCTCAGCCAGGCGGGGGTCGCGCTGCGCCAGCTCATCCAGCGCCTTCTGAACGGCGGCCTCGCGCTCGGCCCGCATCGGCTCGATCTGCGCGGCCAGTGCCGATCCACCCCCATCGAGGGCACGGCAGATCGCGGTCAGTATCCGGAGACCCGGATCAAAGACCTTTCCTTCCTCGATCTCCCCGATGAAGGCTGCCGTGGTCCGCGCCCGCTTTGCGAGTTGCTCTCGGGTCAGCCCGCGCTCCTCGCGAAGCGCCTTTAGCGCCTCCGCGGTCCGCAGAACCCAGGCTGCGTCCGGCCGAGGGCGCGGAGCGACTTCCGGGGCATCGTCCCCCATCAGTTCGAGGACCGGCCGTTCCTCCTCGACCATCTGCCTGAGCCGGTCTCTGAACCGCTCCCTGCTCTCGTAACCGACCGGCGAAACCCGGAAGCCGGCCGGCACGTCGAAGTCCCGGACTTCCCGTCCGCCGGCTGGGTCCGCCGGGGAGTCGAAATGCTCGTGGCTGGCGGGGTCCCACCACACCCAGGCGACGAGATCGCAGTTGTCGACCCCCAGACCCGCGACCAGCCTGAGAATCGTGTCGAGGCGAGGCAGTCGTTGCCCCCGTTCGAGCACGCCGAGGGAGACGCGGTTCATACCGACCCGGTCGGCGAGCTCCTGCTGGGTCAGGCCAGCCTTGAGGCGAAACCACACCAGATTGGCCCCGAACCGCTCGGCCAGAGTCCACTCTTTCAGGACCCATCTGTCTTCCTGACCGAGCCCGCTCATCTCGATTCCTCCTTCGGCGGGTCGAGCTCCCAGGCCAGGCCCGCCAGCAACGCGCAGGCCTGAACCCCGAGCGCGCCGCCGAGCTTGACGATCGTGTCGAGGCGCGGGAGGCGCCGCCCTTCCTCGATCATCGCAACGTGGGTGCGATGCATGCCGGCTCGGTCGGCTGCGCCCTGCTGGGAGAGGCCGGCGCGCTCACGAAACCGGATCAGGTTCTGGGCGAAGGCGCGACCGGCTTCCGCTGCCCGAGGTCCTTTCTGCTTCCCCATCGCTCAGCCCTCGATCCCGAGGTCTTCGAGCACTTCGCGATCTTCCTGCTGCGCCTTGCGCAAGCGCTCTTTGAACTCCTCATCCGAGAAGCGGGCGGTGATGTGGTTCTCGATCCCTTCTCGGAGAACCTCCGAGACCGTGATGCCGTCGGCGCGGGCGATCACTCCGATTTGCTTTGCCATCGACTTGGGGAGCTTGAGGGTCGAGACCTTCATGCCCGTGCTGTCCGCCTGAAACGGATCGCGCGCCGCCATCAGAACCCCACCTCGCTCAGCTCGAAGCAGCGGACCGCTGCCCGCGTCGGCCGCACCACCTCGTCCTCGCCGGGTCGATGGAGCAGGCCGGAGGCGGCCAAGTCGCGGACCGCCCGCGCGACTGCGTCGCGATCAGAGAACTGCCTTGATCGGCCGCCGGTGAGTTCGCGGATCAGCTCGTCCTGCGTGAGCGCCGCCGGGTAAAGCCCCAGAACCTGGCGAAGGACTGCCAGCTGCTCGCGCTCATCTTGGTCATTGGTCGTCAGGCACTTCGCGGTGCCTTGCCCCGTAGGGTTCGGATTAGCCATGGGGAGCCATGCCTCCTTGTGGTCAGGCCCTCGGTCGGCGTTAACGGCGCCGCCGGGGGCTGCTTGTTTTATTTAGCGACTACTTCGTGCTGCCGGCGAGGTCGTAGCGGCGCGGTTTCTTGCTGGCCAACCTCACCTTCCCTCCCTCATCGAGCCGGCCGAGGCAGTTGCCGACGGCCCCAGAGGAGCGTTTGATCCCGTGGGCAACCGCGGTCGAGCTCAGCGGCAATTTGGTCCGGTGCTTCTTCATGTAGCCGAGGACGAGGCCGTCGAGCTGACCCGGTCGGAGCCTCTCCTGCCGCTGCTGGGCTTTCTGTGCCTTGGGCCGACTTTTCGTCCTCGGGCTGCTTACATTCGCTTTCGCCTTGCCGGCCTTCGCGGCCGACTTGGCGCCTTTACCCTTGCCTTGCATGGGAGCTGAACCTCCTGTGCCGGCCCCGGGGCGTTGCAACCGCCGCCGGGGCGCTTTTCATTTCCGGTGGCGACGTTAGCTCGGCGAAACCCGTAAAGCCAGGGCAATCGCGACCGAATCCGGGCAATCGCGGCGCTAACTGCCACTAGGAGGGATTGGCGTTTCGGTTGGCGAAACGCTTGAGTTTCATCCCTGATCGTCCATAGGTTCGCCCGGTCCAACAAAACAAGTGGCCGGGCGACTGCCTAAACAGCCCCCGGCCGTGACAAAGGAGCGTGAACTCCCTTGCACGACCAGCCTAACGCCGAGATCGACCTCGCCAACCAGCGCGCGGTCCTCAGCTACATCATCGAAACCTACCCCGGTCAGGTGCGGTTGTCGGAACTGGTCCGAGCGCTGACCCGCGACTCGGAAAAGCGGACCGAAGCCAACGAAATCGACGACGCGGTGCGCGAGCTGCGGGGCGCCGGGCTTCTCTTCCGCTGCGAAGCGATGGTGCTGCCGACGCGCGCAGCGATCCGCGCCTACGAAGTGTTGGTGGACGCGGCGTAGGAGCGGGCGCGCGAGAGCGCGCAGGCGAGCTTCGTCAAGACCGTTAGGTCGGCGTGCAGTCGGACGCGATCCAAGCCGCGAACCCGTAGGGGCTTCAACCCCCACGAATGCTTCAGGCGGCCGAACTCGCGCTCCACTGCACCCCGACCTCGATAGAGCCGGTACCACCGCTCCGTGTGTCTCGGGATCAGCGGGTGCAGCCGGTCGGCCTTTATCCACGTCGAAGCCGGGACGCACTCCCCGCTCGGGCAGCGCCACTTCGTCGCCCCGCGTTTACGGTCGGCGCCAGCGAACTTCCACTCGCCATGCGCGCAGGTCGGCGGGCGATGCTCGCCACGCTTGACCGCCGTCGTCTGCCGCAGCGGGACGATTGCCTCGCAATCCCGCTCGGCGCACTCTTCGTAGACGCGCGTCACGTCGTACGCCTTATCCATCGCGACCGTTGCGGCGATAGCACCCCGTCTCTTCGCGGTGTCGAGCAGCGACGTAACGAAGGTGGACTCGTTAGCCCGGGCGGTCTCGACCTGCCATGCGACAGGGAGGCCCGTCTTCGTGCAGCAGGCCATCTGCAACTTGAAGCCGTAGAAGCCGCCGCCTTTGCGGGTGGACACGGCGGAGCGATGACCCCAACTCGCATCCGGGTCTGAGTAGCGCTCCCGTTCCGGGCCGTTCTTCGACAGGTACCGCTGGCCGTTGGCGAACGCGGGCATGTCGCTCGCGTCGATGGCCAAGTCGGTGCCGAAGGTCGGCACCTTGGCTTTCAGCCCTTCGACCACCGCATCGACGCAGCGCTCGATTGACTCCCCGTTCGCTCTCAGTTTGCGAACGAAGCGATAGAGAGACCAATGGCTCGGCGGGTCACCCTCGCAGTCAAGAACACGCTGGAGGCGCCAGTGCTCGCCGATCAGCGCCGTCACCCGCGTCCAGGTCGGCAGCGCGAAAACGTGCTTGACGAGGCAGGCACCGAGCAGGGTCTTCACGCCGTAGCCGGGACGGCCGGTCCAGCGCGTGGCTTCCAGCTCGGCGATTAACTGCCGAAACTCGGGCATCTCAAGAAGCTCTGCGATTACGGCGACGGGTGATCGCGCCGCTACTCTGTCTGAGGCCAAGGAGCCACAATCTCCTGGTCCAGACCCCCGGCTGTTCCACCAGCGCGGGGGTCGCTTTTTTCGCTTACTAGAGCGGAAAACTATCGGTTTCGCCGGACGGCAAAACCGCTCGGGCGACCCGCAAACGACCCCCTTCCTCGGCGCCCGCTGTGGCCGATATTCGGCCAAAAAGTTGCAGCCGAAGGAAGGAAGTCTCTACTCTGCTCCGTAGCTGCCCGTAATAGGGTCATAGAAGCGGAGAGGGTGGGATTCGAACCCACAAACGCTCGACACGTTGTCCGCTTGAAAGGCGGATCGGTTCACCTAATGCCTGCCTCTCCGTGATAGGCCAGCCGGGGGTCGAACCCGGAAGCGCGTAAATGCGCGGCGGATTGATAGTCCGCTGCGTTTGCCAATTTCGCCACTGGCCCGTAACGAGAAAGGGGCGCCCTGCAAGGCGCCCCTTTCTCAAGCTTGAGTTGTTGCGCCTCCGCGCAAGGAACCGCCTCCCGGGGGACGGGCTTCGCCATCGAGAGTTGTTGCGGGAGGGCTTGCATGTTTTGGAAGCCTTCCTTGCGACTGTCGGGTCCATGCGAAGTCGCGCGGTCGGCTGTTTCCTATTCAGGAATCAAGGTGGGATGCACGCTAGCCCTTGGTCCGGCGGCAAGAACGACAAAGGGCCGCCCGCAAGCCGAGGGCGACCCTTTGTTCTTAAGTCCTACCGAGTAGGAGGACCGCATGGACAGGAACCACTGTACTGTCCGATTCGGATACAGACAAAAAAATTGCAGGTAAATTTTTCGGCTTTAACAAGCCAAGTGAAGAATGCAACTTGGCGCAAACTACCCCTGTAGGGGGAACAAGCCCCGACCGGCAGATCTGCCGATAAGTCGGTTTCGAGCGCTGCTTCCTTCTAGAAGATGATCTTGTTGCGGATCGCGGAAATAAGATGGCTCTTCCTCGCTATATCCGGCTTTTTCTTCTTGGGGTAGAAGACGACGACTTTGGAGGTATCGAGCTTGAAGCCGACTCAGCTACCCCGCACTACGACTGCCTTGGCGAGTTTCGTCAAAGGCTCCTAGTGGCAGATCGGCGGAATCGAGAGGGCGCCAAATAGCCGCAGAACCGGTCGAAGAAGTAGCTGATTTGCAGCGACTTCTTAGAAGCCCGGAACGAGACTCGAACTCGTGACCCCTTCCTTACCATGGAAGTGCTCTACCAACTGAGCTATCCGGGCG
>DASSMJ010000022.1:0-114198 GCA_035688955.1 Solirubrobacterales bacterium
GCGACCACTCGTCTCGTGCCACCCGTCGCTCGAGCGCGAGCGGCGACCCGCCGTAGGACGTTGCGTACGTGTGCCGGTTCGCGCGCGATCTGCCAGTGGGAGAAGCGGAGTGGCCAGAGACCGGCGGCGATATGAGCCTGATCGCGTTCGAGCCCGCGGCGCTGATGGGAGGCGGTGCGGTGGTAGCGCAGGCCATCGGCCTCGATGACGATGCCGAGCTCCGGCCAGAAGAAGTCGACTTCGAATTCGTTGACCCACACCTTCGTTTCGGGGACGGGTAGCCCGGCGCGCCTTGCCACCGGTCGCATCGCCCGCTCCAGCTCGGAGTCGCTGAGCCGGAAGTGGAGCGGGTCGAGCAGTCGGCGCAAGGAGCCGACGCCAGGCTCGCCGCGGTGGTCGTCGAGCGTCGCGTAGAGCACGTCCGCCCGGACCCGTTCGAGCTTGTCGGCCTCGTTGACTGCCCGCTCGAGGCGCGGCGGGGTCAGCCGGCCCGCCAGGTCGATCAAGGTGCGGATCGGAGAGGTGACAGCTATGCCCTCGTGTTCGACCATCTCGTCCGGCCGCAGCGCCGTCCGGCGGTGCGCGCAGATGCCGGGGTGCCGACTGCGCATCCTCGGGGGCAGGGACACCTCGACCAGGCCGCGCGGCTCGTTTCCAAATCCCCATAGGGCCGCGGCGCTGCCGTGGCTCAACACGGCCTCGGGACCACACGCGAGCATCGCCGCCATCCAGCGCCCGTGCAGACTCACTTCCGCCCTCCCGACTGCGTAGACGCCGCGCCGAATCGGGTGCAGGCGCCCGCTCTTCACCCGCCAGCGGATCGAGGACCGACCCAAGCCGAGCTCGCGAAGTTGGCGATGGGCGATTACTCCGTGCTGCCGCTTCACAAGCGCCCAGACGCGCCGATCGCGATCTCCCGCCTCCCGCCTCTGGTCGCTTGACACCACCATCCTGTGCCTAAGTGACCGGTCGCCTCAGGTTCGCCCCCCGGTGCCCCCTCACAAGGCCGCACGATGGCGGGACGGCGGACCCACTTGCGTAAGATCGGTGGGTTGGCGACTAGGCAACAAGCGAGTGCGAAGTCTGATCCGATGGCGCCGTTCTCGGCGGCTACGCGGCGCTGGTTCGACGCCTCTTTCGAGGGACCGACCCCGGCGCAGGCGGGCGGCTGGGAGGCGATCTCCAGCGGCGCTCATGCGCTGATCTGCGCCCCGACCGGGTCGGGGAAGACGCTCGCCAGCTTCCTCTGGGGGATCGACAAGCTGGCCCGCTCGAAAGAGCTCGGGACCGGGGTCAAGCTGGTCTACGTCTCGCCGCTGAAAGCGCTCTCCTACGACATCGAGCGCAACCTGCGGGCGCCGCTGCGGGGGATCGGGGCCGAGATCGCGGTCGGCCTGCGGACCGGGGACACGCCGCAGAAAGAGCGGCGGGCGATGGCCAAAGAACCGCCCGACATCCTCATCACCACGCCCGAGTCGCTCTACCTGATGCTCTCCTCGAGCGTCCGCGAGATCCTCACCGGCGTCGAGGCGGTGATCGTCGACGAGATTCACGCCGTCGCCCAGACCAAGCGCGGCTCCCACCTCGCGGTGACCCTGGAGCGGCTGAACCACCTGGTCGAAAAAGAAGGCGGCGATCCGATCCAGCGGATCGGCCTCTCCGCCACGCAGCGGCCGCTGGAGCGGATCGGGAAGTTCCTGGTCGGCCCGAAGCGCGAGTGCAAGATCGTCGACGCCGGCCAGAAGAAGGCGCTCGACCTGGAGATCGTCGTCCCGGTCGAGGACATGGCCGACCCCGGCGCCCCCGCCTACCCGAGCGAGGACGGCCCGCCGCCGACCGAAGTCGAGCCGAGTGCCCACGTGCGCTCGATCTGGCCCGCGATCTACCCGCGCCTGCTGGAGCTGGTCCAGGAACACACCTCGACGATGATCTTCGTCAACAACAGGCGAGCAGCGGAGCGCCTGGCGAAGCGCCTCAACGAGCTCGCCAACGGCGAAGGCGAACAAGAGCTTCCCGCTACCGAGCACAGCCACCACGAGGACACCGGCGAGCCCGAGGACTACGTCGAAATCGCCCGCGCCCACCACGGCTCGTTGTCCCACGAGGAGCGGGCCAATGTCGAGGAGATGCTGAAGTCGGGGCAGCTGCCCTGCCTCGTCGCCACCTCCTCGCTGGAGCTGGGGATCGACATGGGCGCGGTCGACCTGGTGATCCAGGTCGAGTCGCCGAAGTCGGTGACCCGCGGCCTGCAGCGGATCGGCCGCGCCGGCCACCGCATGGGCGAAGTCTCCAAAGGTCGGATCTTCCCCAAATACCGCGGCGACCTGCTCGAGTGCGCGGTCGTCGCCCGCCGCATGCGCGAGGCGGAGATCGAGGAGACGGTGATCCCGCAGAACCCGCTCGACGTCCTCGCCCAGCACCTGGTCTCGATCGCGGCGCAGGAAGAGTGGGTGGTCGACGAGGTCGAGCGACTCTTGACCGCGACCGAGCCCTTCCACGAACTCTCGCGCGAACAGCTGGAGAACGTGCTGGACATGCTCGACGGCCGCTACCCCTCTGACCGCTTCGCCGAGCTGCGGCCGCGGATCGTCTGGGACCGCACCGAAGGGACGATCCACGGCCGCAAAGGCGCCCGCCAGCTGGTCGTCACCAATGCCGGCACGATCCCCGACCGCGGCCTCTACGGCGTCCACCTGCCCGACGGTCGCCGGGTCGGCGAGCTCGACGAGGAGATGGTCTACGAGGCCCGCCCCGGCCAGACCTTCCTGCTCGGCTCGAGCACCTGGCGGATCGAGGAAATCACCCGCGACCGGGTGATCGTCACCCCGGCGCCCGGCGCGCCCGGCGCCGTCCCCTTCTGGAAGGGCGACGGGATCGGCCGTCCCGCCGAGCTCGGCCGGGCGATCGGCGCCTTCGCCCGCGAGGCGGTCTCCCGCGATCCGGCCGAGCTGGCGAAGGAGTACGACCTCGACGAGCGCGCCGCCAACAACCTCGTCTCCTACCTGCGTGAGCAGCAGCAGGCGACCCGGGTCGTCCCCTCGGACGAGACGATCGTGGTCGAGCGCTTCCGCGACGAGATCGGCGACTGGCGCCTCTGCATCCTCTCCCCCTACGGCGGCCGCGTCCACGCCGCCTGGGGCCTCGCCCTCGCCGCCAAGATCCGCGACGAACGCGACCTCGAGGCCGACGCGATCTGGTCCGACGACGGCATCGTCATCCACCTGCCCGACGCCGACGAGCCGCCGCCCGCCGACCTCGTCCTGATCGACCCCGACCAGATCGAAGACCTCGTCGTGGGGGAGCTGTCGGGATCGGCCCTGTTCGGCGCCCGCTTCCGCGAGAACGCCTCCCGCTCACTGCTGATCCCGCGCGCCTACCCCGGCAAGCGCACCCCCCTCTGGCAGCAGCGGCTGAAGTCGCAGAGCCTGCTCGAGGTGGCCCGGGACTTCCCCCGCTTCCCGGTCGTCCTCGAGACCTACCGCGAGTGCCTGCGCGACGTCCTCGACCTGCCCGCCCTGGCCGAGCTGCTGGAAAAACTGCACTCGCGCGCGCTCAGCCTGGTCGAGGTGGAGACGCCTACCGCCTCGCCGTTCGCCTCCTCGCTGCTCTTCGACTACGTCGCCACCTACATGTACGAGGGGGACACGCCGAACGCCGAGCGGCGGGCGGCGGCGCTAGCGCTCGACCGCGACCTCCTGCGCGAGCTGCTCGGCCAGGAGGAGCTGCGCGAACTGATCGACCCCGAGGCGCTGGAAGAGGTCGAAGCGCAGCTGCAGCACCGCACCGAGGCCGGCCGCGCCGGCGATCGCGACGCCCTCCAGCAGCTGCTGCGCAACCTCGGCGATCTCACCCTGGAGGAGTGCGAGCAGCGCGTCGCCGAGGGCTACTCGGCGAAATCGATGCTGGAGAAGCTGGTCGCCGAGCGGCGGGTGGCGCTGGTCCGGGTCGCCGGTGAAGAGCGCTACATCGCCGCCGAGGACGCCGGCCTCTACCGCGACGCCCTCGGGGTGCCGGAGCCGCCTGGCCTGCCCGAGACCTTCCTCGAGGAGCACCCGGATGCGATGCGGGCGCTGGTCCGCCGCTACGCCCGCACCCACGGGCCCTTCCCGACCCAGCAGCTGGCCGAGCGCTACGGCGTCGATCCCTCGCCTGCCCTGCGCGAGCTGGAGACCGAAGGCGCCCTGGTCCGCGGCGAGCTCCTGCCGGGCGGCAGCGAGCGCGAGTGGTGCGACTCCGAAGTCCTGCGCCGGGTTCGCCGCGCCAGCCTCGCCCGCCTGCGCAAAGAGGTCGAGGCGGCCGACACCCGCGAGCTCGCCCGCTTCCTCCCGAGCTGGCAGAACGTCGACGCCTTCCGCCGCACCGGCGCCGGCCTCGACCGCCTGCGCGAGGCGCTGGTGCCGCTGCAGGGGGTGGCGCTGACGCCGAAAGTCTGGGAGGGGGACGTGCTGCCGCGCCGCCTCGGCGCCTACTCGCCGAGCTGGCTGGACGAGCTCTGCACCAGCGGCGAAGTGGTCTGGGTGGGGGCCGGCGCCCTCGGCCGCAACGACGGCCGCGTCGCCCTCTACTTCCGCGAGGACGTCCGCCTCGCCGGCCCGCCGCCGGCCAACGCCAAGCTGGAGCCGTTCTCCGGCGAGGTCCACGACGCGATCCGCGAGCGGCTCGGTGCCGGCCCCTCCTTCTGGCTCGACCTGGTCGTCGACCTCGACCATCCCGCCGAGGACATCCACAACGCCCTCTGGGACCTGGTCTGGACGGGTGAGGTAACCAACGACGCCTTCGCGCCCCTGCGGGCGCCCCGCCTGCGGGCGGTGCCGCCCTCCGAACGCCCCGGCCGCCGCTTCGCCCGCCGCCGCTCCACCGCCGGGGCCGCCGTCCAGGGCCGCTGGAGCCTGACCGCGCCGCTCTTCGCCAACGCTCCCGGGCCCGGCGCCAAGCTCCGCGCCCAGGCCGAGCTGATGCTCGAGCGCTACGGCATCGTCACCCGCGAGACCGTGCTCGCCGAGGGCATCCCCGGCGGCTTCTCGACCCTCTACGGGGAGCTCGGCAACCTCGAGCTGCTCGGCACCGCCCGCCGCGGCTACTTCGTCGAGGGCCTCGGCGGCGCCCAGTTCGCCCTGCCGGGCGCGGTCGAGCGCCTGCGCTCCCTGCCCGAAGCCGACGGCTCCTACCTCGTTCTCGCCGCCACCGACCCGGCCAACCCCTACGGCGCCTCCCTGCCCTGGCCGAAGCTCGAGAGCGGCCGTCGCCCCGGCCGCACTCCCGGCGCGCACCTCCTGTTGCGCGACGGCGAACCGCTGGTCTTTCTCGAGCGCGGTGGCCGCGGCCTGCTGCGCCTGAAGGCGATCGAGGGAGAGGAGCTTGAGGAGGCGATGCGCGCCCTCGCCGACGCCGTCGCCGCCGGCCACCTGCCGAAACTCGCGGTCGAGAAACTCGACGGCGAGGCGATCATCGGCTCCGGCCATGAGGACGCCCTGGTCGGCGCCGGCTTCAGTCGCGGCCCGCGCAAACTCACCGCCACTGGGTAACTGTCCGACATTCCCGGACACTCCTGTTCGACAATCCCGTACACTCGTGTGCGGTGAATCCGTTCAGCTATCAGGGACCGATCGCGCCTCCGCATCTCATCGACCGGGGATTGGAGCTGGAAGCGCTGCAGACGGCGGCAGCCAACCGCGTCGCCATCCGCCTCGCGGCGCCTCGGCGCTTCGGCAAGAGCAGCCTGCTCGAAGCCCATGTCTCGGCGATGCGGAAGGTCGGACACCGTGCTGTGCGGGTCGACTTTTCCAAGGTGTCGACGGTGGGGGACGTGGCGGTCCGTCTTGCTCATGCGTATCGAGGGCTGCCGCCCGAGCCGGGACGCGTCGTCAGCCGCTGGGCGGAGCGCCTCGGGATAACGGCGACGGCCGCCGGTGTGGGCTTCACCGTGGCGCCTCGGGCGCCCCGAATGGCAGCCGACGAGGCCCGGGCCGCGCTCCTTCAGCTACTGGAGGTGCCACGCGCCCTGTTCGAGAAGGACGGCGAATTGACCGTGATCTGTTTTGACGAGTTCCAGGATCTGCTGGTAGCGGACGACGCGCTCGACGGACTGTTCCGCTCGGTGATCCAACACCACGGTGAGGCTGCGGCCTACGTCTTCGCCGGAAGCCAGCCGTCACTGATGCGGGCCCTGTTCTCCGAGTACGAGCGACCGTTTTACGGCCAGGCGCGGCCGCTCGCCCTCGGCACCCTCCCTCCTGATGAAGCGGCCAACGACATCGAGGCCTTGCTGGAGGCCGAAGGTCTGAAGGCCGACGGGGTCGACCAGCTCCTCGCCTTCACCGGCGGCCACCCCCAGCGGACGATCCTGCTCGCCCATCATCTATTTGAGCTGCTCGACCAGGGCCAGGACGTGCAGGATCCCGCAGCGGCTTCCCTTGACCTGGCGCTTACGGAGACCGCAGATGCGTTGCAGGCACTGTGGGACGGCTTCGACAGGAACGAACGGGTGATCCTGCTGGCGCTGAGTGACGGGCACGCCCCGACCGGCACCGTCGTGGCCTCTGAACATCGCATTCCGCGCTCGAGCCTGAAGGACGGGCTCGACCGGCTGCTCGCCGACGAGCGCCATGTCAGGCGAGATGACAGCGGGACGCCGTACCTCCTCGACCCCCTCTTTGCCGAGTGGCTCCGGCGCCGATGAGGGACCCGATTGGCCGTTCGGCCAGACCATTGCCATAATCGGTTCGGTGCCTGAGGCCGATCAGAGCGCGGTCGAGCTGCTGAAGAGCGTGACGCTCTTCGCCGACCTGGAGGAGGGGGAGCTTGAGAGGTTCTCCCACGTCGCCGTGCCCCGGAATTTTCCGGCCGGGACCCGTGTCTTTCACGAGGGCGACGATTCCGACGCCTGCTACATCGTCAAGGAGGGCAGCTTCCGGGTCACCCGCGAACACTCCGACGGGCGGGCGATTACCCTCGCCACCCTCGGTCCGGGCGAGATCTTCGGCGAGCTGGCGATGCTCGACGGCGACAAACGCTCCGCCAGCGCCGAGGCGCTGAGCGAGGGCGAGCTGCTGGCGCTGCCGGCCAACGACGTGCGGGCACTGCTCGCGCGTCATCCCGAGATCTCGCTGAAGCTCGTCGCCGGCCTCGTCCGCCGCCTCCGCGCCGCCAACGTCCGCCTCTCCCGCCAGTCCTTCCAGACCGTCCCCAGCCGCGTCGCCGGGATCCTCGCCCAGCTCAGCCGCGAGGGCCACGACGGCGATGGCGACCCCGAAGAAGAGGTGACGATCAACATGAACCAGACCGACCTCGCCCAGCTCGCCGGCACCTCGCGCGAGTCGGTCAGTCGTTTCCTCGCCGAGCTCGAGCGCGCCGGCGTCGTCCGCTCCGGCCGCGGCCGGGTAACGGTTTTGGAGCCCGCGAAGCTCCGCAACTACATCTACTGAGCTCCGCGGGTCCATTCTGCGGGCTTCACTCGCAGAAGAATGCTGAAGAACTCTTTCACGGTTGAGAAAACTTGGGTGTAGGACCGGGCAGCTCTGTCCGAATTCGGGCCTCGTCCTACGCTTGCAGGATGAGCGAAGCAGCGGCCAAGTTCAGCTCCCGCCGGGCGCGGATGGTCGAGCGGCAGCTGCGGGCGCGCGGGATCGAGGACGAAAGGGTCCTGGCGGCGATGGGTGAGGTGCCGCGCGAGGCCTTCCTGCCCGACGAGCTGCGCGCTCGCGCCTACGCCGACTCAGCCCTGCCGATCGGGGCCGAGCAGACGATCTCGCAGCCCTGGATCGTCGCCGCGATCTGTCAAGCGCTGGAGCTGAGCGGGGTGGAGCTGGTGCTGGAGGTCGGCACCGGCTCCGGCTACTCGGCCGCCGTGCTCTCGCGGCTGGCAGCGCACGTGGTCAGCATCGAGCGCCACGAGCCGCTCTCACGAGCGGCGGCCGAGGTGCTGGCGTCGCTGGGGGTGAGGAACGTCGAGCTTGTGGTCGGCGACGGCAGCCTCGGGGTCCCGGGCCGGGCGCCGTTCGACGCGATCGCCTGCCACGCCACCGCCCCCTCGCCTCCCCCGGCCCTGCTCTCCCAGCTCGCCGAGGGCGGCCGCCTGGTGGTCCCCGTCGCCGGCGGCCAGGCCGACGCGCTGACGCTCTTGCGGCGGCACGGCGAGGAGTTCGAGCGCACGGACCTGGGGCCGTGCCGGTTCGTGCCGCTGATCGGCGAGGAGGGGTTCGGGGAGTAGGGCTCCGGCTTTTGGTGGCCGCTGCTCAGCAGCCGGTGCCGGGCGGGTCGTTGCCGTCGCGCGAGACTTCGTCGCCGCCACCGCCGCCGCAGTCGATCTGCTTGTCGCGCTGGCCGTCGGCCGCGTCGATGTAGTCGTCGCCGCCTTTGCCGATCAGGACGTCGGCGCCGAGGTGGCCCATGAGGCTGTTGTCGCCGCCGTCGCCGACCAGGACGTCGGGGCCGTCCGATCCCTCGAGGCTCTCGTTGTCGCCGAGCACCTGGTCGGTGTTGCCGCAGCCGGCTGGGCCGCCGGTGCCGCCGAGAGCTACCCGCAGGTTGTCGCTGGAGCGGGCGTAGGAGACGGTGTCCTCGCCCGTGCCGCCGTCGAAGTGATGGCCCTGGCAGGTGACCACCGAGGAGACGAGCAGGTCGTTGCCGTCGCCGCCGAGCAGGTCGTCGCCGCCCGGGTCGGCGTAGAGGACGTCGCTGCCGCCGTTGCCTTCAAGCCGGTCGTGGCCGAAGTCGGGGCCGTTGTAGTTCTCGCCCGCTTCGAGGACGTCGTCGCCGTTGCCGCCGACCAGGGTGTCGTCGCCGGCGTTGCCGTTGATCCGGACTTTGGCGCTGCCTGGGACGCTGCCGTCGATCACGACCGAATCGTTGCCGCTGCCGCCGGTGGCGACGACCAGCGGCGTGCCGCCGTCGGCGCAGGTGATCGCGTTGTCGCCGGCGCTCAGACAGCCGTCGCCAGGGAGGATCGGCGTCGAGTCGCTGACGACCCAGTTGCTGCCGTCGCGGGAGACGCGGATGTCGTCGTTGCCCGGGCTGCCCTGGATGATCAGGCTGGCGCCGTCGAGGCCGAGGTTGAGGATTCCGTAGGCCGAGCCGGCGGGAAGCGGGGGTTCGGGGCCGCAGGAGACCTCGCTGGCGAAGCCGTTGCAGTCGTCGGCACCGGGGCCGCCGAAAGCCTGGCCACCGCCACCGCCGCTGTCGAGGGTGTCGTTGCCGACGCCGCCGTCGATCCGGTTCGAGCTGCCGTCGCCGACGATCGTGTCGCCCTGCGGCGAGCCGACCACGTCCTCGAAACCACCCAGATCGTCGTGGCCATCGCCCTTGGCCTTATCGGCCGTGAGGCTGACCTCGACCCCGCCGCGGGTGGCGCTGGCGTAGGAGACGATGTCGCCGCCGCCTTCGCCGCCGAGCAGGGTGTCGGTGCCGGCGTCGCCGCGGACGATGTCGCCGTCGCCCGGACCGCCGTCGGCGTGGTCGGTGCCGGCGCCGCCGAGGACTTCGTCGCTGTCGCCGCCGCCGTTTAGGTCGCTGTCGTCGCCGGGGCCGCCTTCGACCATGTCGCTGCCCGCGCCGCCGTCGATCTGGTCGTTGCCCTTGTCGCCTAGAAGTTCGTCATCGCCGCCGCCGCCGCCGATCTGGTCGCTGCCCTGCTGGCCGTCGATGAAGTCGTCACCGCTGCCGCCGTCGATCTTGTCGGGACCCTTGAAGCCGACGATGCGGTCGTTGCCGCCGCCGCCGTTGAGGCCGTCGGCGCCTTTGTTGCCGGAGAGCGTGTCGTCGCCGTCGCCGCCCTCGAGGTTGTCGGAGCCGGTTTCGCCGTCGAGGCTGTCGTTGCCGCCTTCGCCGTTGAGGTTGTCGAAGCCGCGCCCGCCGACGATCGTGTCGTTGCCGGGGCCGCCGCAGATCGTGTCGTTGCCGTTGGGGCCGCCGGTGATGACGTCATCGCCGCCGCCGCCGTAGATCACGTCGCTGGCCTTTTTGCCGACGATGTGGTCGTTGCCGGGGGTGCCCTTGATCGTCACCTTCTTGCCGTCGCACTTCATCGCCAGCGCCTGTCCGGCCAGCGGGATCAGCAGCAGGCCGGCGGCGCAGGCCAGCGCAGCGAGAAGCGTCTTCAGTCCGAGTCTTCCTGCCATCTCTCCCTGTCATCGGTTCCCGCCGAAAAAAACTGAGAACCGCAGGTCGTATAGATGTCCAGCGCGCTCTCCTATACGCTCGCACCGCATGCGGGGCGGCATCTACGTCTTGAATTTCTACTCGGCGGTCTTCGTCGACCAGCTGAAGCGCGGTCGCAAGAGCGCGACGATCCGGCTCGGCGACAAGAGCAACAAGTACGAGCGGGGGCAGGTGGTCTGGGTCACGGTCGGCTTCCGCCACAGCCCGCGGGAGAAGATCTTCACCGCCGTGATCGACGACGTCGAGGTGAAGAAGGCAGGCGACCTCAGTCGCCGCGACATCGAGCACGACAACCCCGAGTTCCGCCGCCTGGAGGAGGAGCTGCGCTTCCTCGAGCAGATCTACAGCCGTGAGGTCAAGGCCAGCGACCTGGTGACGGTGATCCGCTTCTCGCAGATCGTCGAGCCGCCGACCACGCACCTAGGCAACGGAGAGACCCCGCACCACAACTAGGTGCGGGGCGAGGATGGCCGAATACGCCTTCCTCACCACCTGGCTGCTGGAGTCGCCGCGCGAGCCGGTCTGGGAGGCGATCCACGACCAGGCGAGCTGGCCGCGCTGGTGGCGCGGGGTGGAGGAGGCGACGGAGCTGCGCCGGGGCGACGAGAACGGCCTCGGCAGCGTCTCGCAGATGGTCTGGAGGAGCCTCTTGCCCTACCGGGTCGCCTTTGAGGTGACGACCACCCGGATCGAGTTTCCGAACCTGATGGAGGGGCAGGCGGTCGGTGAGCTGGAGGGGATCGGGCGTTGGCGCCTCTACGAGCAGGACGGGGTCACCGCCGTGCTCTACGAGTGGAACGTGCGGACGACCAAGCCCTGGATGAACCTGCTGGCGCCGCTGCTGCGGCCGGCCTTCGAGTGGAACCACGATTGGGTGATGCGCCGCGGCGGCGAGGGAATCGCCCAGCTGCTGGGCTGCCGCCTCTTGGCAACCGACTAGCGGTTCGCTATCTTTAGCGCGTTGGCACTCTCACCCTAGGAGTGCCAAGAGTCGCCGGTCCAGGAATTTGGCTCTGGGAGCGGCGTCCCTCAACTTTCCACCATCACTCACCGACCAACGGAGGTTCACGGATGAAGCTGAAGCCCCTCGGGGACCGGCTGATCGTCAAGCCGATCGAGGAGGAGGAGACGACCGCCAGCGGCATCGTCCTTCCCGACACGGCCAAAGAGAAGCCGCAGAAGGGCAAGGTCATCGCCGTCGGCGACGGCAAATGGGACGAGGATGGCGAGAAGCGCATCCCGCTCGACGTCGCGGAGGGGGACGAGGTCCTCTACTCCAAATACGGCGGCACTGAGGTGACCGTCGAGGGCGACGAGCTGCTGGTGCTGCGCGAGTCGGACGTCCTCGCCAAGGTCGCCTAGCCCCCACCGGACTTACGTAATCAAGGAGGACTGAAACAGATGGCTCATAAGGAGCTGAAGTACGCAGAGGATGCCCGCGGGGCCCTGCAGGCCGGCGTCGACTCCGTCGCCAACGCCGTCAAGGTCACGCTCGGCCCGAAAGGCCGCTACGTCGTGCTCGACAAAAAGTTCGGCGCGCCGACGATCACCAACGACGGCGTGACGATCGCCCGCGAGGTCGAGGTCGAGGACGTCTTCGAGAACCAAGGCGCCCAGCTCGTCCGCGAGGTCGCCACCGCGACCAACGACGTCGCCGGTGACGGCACCACCACCGCCACCCTGCTGGCGCAGACGATCGTCCGCCAGGGCCTGAAGAACGTGGCCGCCGGCGCCAACCCGCTGGCCCTGCGCCGCGGGATCGAGAAGGCGGTCGAGGAGGTCGTCGACAACCTGCGGAACAAGCAGTCGAAGGAGGTCTCGGGCAAAGACCAGATCGCCCGCGTCGCCGCCATCTCCGCCGGTGACGACGACATCGGCAACGTGATCGCCGATGCGATCGAGAAAGTCGGCAAAGACGGCGTGGTGAACGTCGAGGAGGGCCAGACCTTCGGGATGGAGCTCGAGTTCACCGAGGGGATGCAGTTCGACAAGGGCTACATCTCGCCGTACATGGTCACCGATCAGGACCGCATGGAGGCGGTGCTGGACGACCCCTACATCCTCATCGCCAACCAGAAAATCGGCTCCGTGCGGGACATCCTGCCGGTGCTCGAGCAGGTCATGCAGGGTGGTAAACCGCTGCTGATCGTGGCCGAGGACGTCGAGGGCGAGTGCCTCGCGACCCTGGTCGTGAACAAGCTCCGCGGCACCTTCACCGGCGTCGCCGTCAAAGCTCCGGGCTTCGGCGACCGCCGCAAGCGGATGCTCGAGGACATCGCGATCCTCACTGGCGGCGAGGTGATCACCGAGGAGATGGGCCTCAAACTGGAGAACACCCAGCTGTCTCAGCTCGGCAAGGCGCGTCGCGTCGTCGTCGCCAAAGACAACACCACGATCATCGACGGTGCCGGCGAGGGCGAGGACATCAAAGGCCGGATCAACCAGATCAAAAACGAGGTCGAGAACACCGACTCGGACTTCGACCGCGAGAAGCTCCAGGAGCGCCTGGCGAAGCTCGCCGGCGGCGTCGCCGTCGTCAAGGTCGGGGCGGCCACCGAGACCGAGATGAAGGAGAAAAAGCACCGCGTCGAGGACGCGCTGCAGGCGACCCGCGCCGCGCTCGAGGAGGGCGTCGTGCCGGGTGGTGGCGTCGCTCTGCTGAACGCGCAGAGCGGTCTCGACCCGGAGAAGCTGGACGACCCGGACGAGGTCACCGGCGCCCGGATCATCCACCGCTCGCTGGAGGAGCCGGTGCGGCAGATCGCCGAGAACTCCGGCCTGGAGGGCTCGGTCGTGGTCAACAAGGTCCGCGAGCTGAAGGAAGGCGAAGGCCTGAACGCAGCCAGCGGCGAGTACGGCGACCTGATCAAGGCCGGCGTCATCGACCCGACCAAGGTCACCCGCTCCGCTCTGGAGAACGCGGCCTCGATCGCGAAGAACATCCTCGTGACCGAGGCGATCATCGCCGAACCGCCGGAAGAGAACGGCGCCGGCGGCGGCATGCCGGGCGGTATGCCCGACATGGGCGGGATGATGTAGCCCACCGCTGACGCGGAGCAGTTTCGAGAGGCCCGGGGCAACCCGGGCCTCTTTCGTGTTCGGCGCGCATCCCGATCCACAAAAGTCACAAACCGCGCGCCACACGTGCGCTCGACGGCGCCATGCTTCAAGCGTGACCAGCACCCCAACCTCCACCCCCGCCGCACCCCAAGCCGCCGCACCCCACCCCTCCGCCGACGGGACGAAAGTACCCCTATGTGGAGGGAAATCGGCCCGTCGACTTGGGCCTGGCGCCGATCGGGCGTTGGCCGACCTCGCGGGAGATCAGTACGGGGTGGTGGGGCTCTGGCAACTGGAGCGTTTGGGGCTGAGCGTCAAGGTGGTCGACAAGCGGGTTGCAGCCGGCAGGCTGCACCGGGTTCATCAAGGCGCATACGCCGTGGGGCACCGCCTCTTGAGCCAGAAGGGGAACCTGATGGCAGCGGTTCTGGCCTGTGGACCTGACGCGGTGCTGTCGCATCGCTCCGCCGCGTTTCTGCACGGCATCCTCGACGATGGTCGTGATCGCGTCGACGTCATCGCCCCCAATCGGCGGGGCCGAGCACCGCGGGCGATCAAGGCGCATCGCGACGGAACTCTCACGGCAACCGACCGGGCGAAGATCGATGGAATCCCCTGCACCAGCCTGGCTCGGACGCTGCTTGATATTGCTGCTACCGAATCTGCCTCGACTCTGACCTACGCGGTGACTCAGGCGGAAGTCGAGGAAGTGTTCGATCTGGTCGAAGTGGTTGGGCTGCTGAGGCGCAGTAGGGGGCGGCGCGGGGTCGCGCGCCTCCGCTTGGCGATCGAGCATCACGATTCCTTGGAACAGGAGGCACGCCAGGAGCTCGAGAAGAAGCTGATCCGCCTGTGGAAGCGGACCCAGATTCCGACTCCGGAGGTCAATGGCCACCTCCTCGTTGACGGCATTGCCTTGATGCCGGACTTCATCTGGCGCGAGGCCGGGCTGATCGTCGAAGCCGATAGTCGCCGTGTTCACGGCACCGCGACGGCGTTCGAGAAGGATCGCCTGCGGGATCAGCGGCTGACCGCGGCAGGATGGACGGTCATCCGCGTCACCTGGCGCCAGGTCACAAACGAACCCGAGCGCGTGGCGCAGACTGTCCGGACGCTGCTTTCGAACCAAACTGCCCGGTGACGGGACGAAAGTACCCCTATGTGGAGGGAAATCGTCCCGTCGACAACCGGCAGGCTGGGGTTCGGGTCCTACTTCTTCTTCGGCTTCGGCGGCAGCGGCGCCAGGATGCTGGCGTTGTATTCGGCGCTTTCGAGGAAGTTGGGGCGGCGGATCTTCTTGCGCAGGGTGTTGGTCGTGCGGGGGTAGAGGCGGGGGTCGTAGGGGTTGCCGAGGCCGAAGCCGCTGTAGTAGACGAGCATCCGCACGCGGGGGTGGCGGACGGTCCAGGCGATCACCTGCTTGACCCAGCGAGGGTCGTCCTCGCCGGAGACGGCCCACTCGGTCATCGCGACCGGCATGCCCTTCCACTGTTTGCCCGCGTAGAAGCGGTTGAGGTCTTCCCACACTGGATATTCGGAGTAGAAGTCGGTTCCGACCCAGTCGACCCACCGTCTTCCGGGCCAGTAGTTGCCGGGGAAGTTGCCTTTGACCCGGGGCGAGCCGCCCGGCAGGGTGCTCCAGACCATGCTCACCGGCGCCGCCGGCAGTTCCGTCGGCACCGGTCCTTTGGTCCGCGTCACCGGCGGTAGCGCGATTTCCGCCAGGGTCGCGTTGATCGCTTCGATGCTCTGGCCGCCGCGGACGATCAGGGAGATCCGGCGGAAGGCCTGTTTGTACCAACCGGAGGTGTGTTCGCCGCCTTTCTGCGAGCCGTCGCAGTTGACCGCCGACCAGGCGTTGAGGCAGCGGTTCGGCTCGCCGAGCGGGCGGATGTAGGCCAGCACCCCTTTGGTCGCGAAGAAGTTGTTCAGCTGCAGCAGGTATTCGTCGCCGGCGCCGAGGGCGATCTGCTGCGGCGTGATCAGCTCCGCCAGGGTCTGGTCGTCGGCGGTGGAGATGTGGAGGATCGGCCGGGTCGCGGTTTCGCGCCAGCGTTCGTAGGCCTCGTTGAGGCTGTTGCCCCAGGGATGGAAGGTCTCCAGCAGCGCCGGGTGCTTGCCGGTGAGTTCGGCGTATTCGTTGAACTCGGTCGTCGTGCCGCGGTCGCTGACGCCGAGGAACACGTTCGGCTTCGGTGGGACCAACGAGCGCGCCGCGGCCCCGGCGGGAGCGAGCAGCCCCAGCAGCGCGGCGGCGGCGAACAGCAGCCGCCACAGCGCAACGGTCCGGCTATGCGTTCTCCAGGACATCGCTCATCCTTCGCGGTTCGACGCCAAGGGCCTGCGCATCGGCGGGGCCACGGTCACTGACCATCCCCACCTCCATCAACTCGGCCTCCTCCCAGGTAGCGAACACGGCCTCGCCGAAGAGGTTGCGGAGGGCGATCAGCCCGGCGCGCACGAACGGCAGCGGCATGTGGACCAGTGGCCGCGGCCGCCCGGCGATGCGGCTGACCAGGTCGGACATCTGGTCGTAGGTCAGCGTCTCCGGCCCGGCCAGCTCGTAGCGGCTCGTCCTCTCCCCGTCGGCGCGCTCGCGCTCGAGGGCCCCGACTACGCAGCGGGCCACGTCCGCCGCCCAGATCGGCTGGAACCGCGCCTGCCCCTCGCCCGAGACCGGCAGCACCGGCAGGAAGGAGAAGCGGCGCAGCAGCGTGATCCAGGGGTCGCTGTGGTCGTAGACGATCGAGGGGGCGAAGACGGTCGTCTGCAGTCGCGAGGAGAGGACCGCCTGCTCGGCCACCCACTTGGCGCGGAAGAAGCGCGTCCGCTGTGCCGCCTGCGCGTCCAGCGCGCTGAAGAAGTGGAAGCTGCCGACGCCGCTGCGCTCGGCCGCCCGCAGCAGGCGCACCGTCGCCAGCCCGTTCAGCTCCTCGATCCGCTTCGGCGGCTGATCGCGGATCGAGGCCGCGAGGTGGATCACCGTGTCGACGCCGCGCAGCGCCTGGCGGACGAGGTAGGGGTCCGACATCTCACCCAGGTCGCCGAGGGCGATCTGCACGTCGACCCGCCGCGGCCCCAGCCGCCGCGGCTCCCGAACCAGGCAGCGGACCTCTTCGCCGCGCTCCAGCAGCAGCGGCAGCAGCCGCGAGCCGATGCTTCCAGTCGCCCCCGTCAGTAGCAGCATGCGCTGCCGATGCTAGTGGTGACGCTTCTTAGGCTTGGGACCGAGCTTGAGATCGACGGTGCCGCCGGTCGCAATGCCGGCGCCCGGCGTCGAGGACTTGACGATCAGCTTCGGCAGCTTCTTGCCCTTCTTCGGCTTCGGCTTGTCGATGCGGCCGAGCTTGCAGCCGGCGGCCGTCAGGGCGCTCTTCGCCTGAGCCATCGTCTTGCCCGCGAGCTTCGGGACCGTGCAGGTCGCGGCGACAGCCGGCGTTTCCGGGGCGGGCGGTTCTTCGACGCGAAGGTTGGCGATCACCGTGGCACCACCCGTGCCTCCCGTGCCACCGCCCGTGTCCCCTCCACCTGAAGACGAGCCGGTGACGCTCCAGGTGGCGCTGACCGGGGTCGGGTCGACCAGGCCCCCGGGGTCGGTCGCGCGGGCTTCGAGCTCGTGCTCGCCCACCGCGACCTCGAAGCTGGGAGCCGCGGCGCAGGCTTTCCAGCTGCCGCTGTCCAGCTTGCACTGGAATCCACCGCCGTCGGCGTCGAGGCGCCGAAGCTGGAAATGGGCGCTGGTGGCGGTCGTGCTCGCCGGCGGCCGGCTCAGCAGCGCGGTCTCCGGCGGCACCGTCTCATCCCCGACCGGGACGAGCGTTTCCAGCGCCGCGGCGACATCGAGGCGACCTCCGGTGGTGGTCTTGCCGGCGAGCGAATCGACCGGATCGACGCTGTCAAGGAGCGCGTCACGAACTTCGGTCACGGTCGCGTCCGGCTTCAGCGAAAAGAGCAGGGCGGCGGCACCGCTGACGTGGGGGGCCGCCATCGAGGTCCCGTCGAGGAATGCGTGGGCGAGCGGGGCGGTGAGCGGCGCGTAGCACTCGAGCCTGAGGTCGTCCAGCCAGGCTCCCTCGGTTCCGAGCGGGGTCGAGTCGGCGCCGTATTCGAAGAACATCTGCAGCGAGTGTCCGCCGAGGCCGAGGATCGGCACCGTGCGGAAAGAGACCATCGCGCCGCCGGCGGTTTCGCCTGAGGTGAATTCCCTTGCACCCGCGGTGCTGCCGTCGAGGAAGAGACCGTAGGTGAGCGAGCCTCCCTTGCGGTAACGCATCCCCTTGATCCGGCAGCTGCCGGTACCGGCGGGCAGCGCGGTCCCGGTGGTCGATTCGACGCCGTAGATGTGGTTCGCTTCTGGCGCCGCCGCTGGCGTATCGGTGATCCCGAATGAGGTCAACGGACCGTCGCCCGCACCGGCACGACCGAAGCCCGCCCCGTAAGGGGTCCACAGGCTGGCGAAGTCGTTCGTCTCGAAGTCGTCCGGCAGCCAGTTGTCAACGGCCGGGAAGGTGCTGAGCACGGAGCTGCCCGGTGCCCCGAGGTCGACCGAGGCGGCGCCGTAGTCGCTGAAGCCGGCAAGACCGTCGGCCTGGTCGGTGGCAGCGACGCAGATGATGTTGTCGATCGCATCCGGCACAGGCGGCGAGGCGTCGATCGTCGGCTGGTAATCGCAGGGGTAATGGTGGCCCAGCGGGGCCGTCCCGCCGCCGTCGTTGTCGCCCCCGTCGTTGCCGGCGGAGATCACGTAGAGCGTTTGCGGGTGGGCCGCGATCGCGTTGACTTCGGCCTGGGTGAAGGTGTTGCCGCCGAGCGACATGTTGGCGACGCGCGCTCCCATCTCACCGGCGTAGTTGATCCCGGCGACGATCGAGCTGAAGGGGCAGCGGGTTTCGTTCGAGGAGGGTTGGTTGGCGCAGACCCGCAGCGGCATGATCCTCGCGTTGCGGGCCACGCCGGTGACACCGACGCCGTTGTTGCCGGCAGCCCCGATCGTCCCCGCCGTATGCAGCCCATGGCCGCCGGAGATCAGGTTGTCGTCGGTCGGGTCGGCGTCTTCGACGGGCGCGCTGGCGCTGTCGCCGACGAAGTCGTAGCCGTGGACGTCGTCGACATAGCCGTTGCCGTCGTCGTCGATGCCGTTGCCGGGAGCCTCGCCCGGGTTGGTCCAGGCGACGGGTCCCAGGTCGGGGTCGTCGAAGCGATAGCCGCTGTCGATGTGGGCGACGACGGTGGTCGGGCTGCCGATGGTTCGATCCCAGCCGGCGACGGCGCCGACGTCGTCGCCGGCGATCGCGCCCGTGAACCCGTTCACTCCCGCACCGGCGTTGCGGAGCCCCCACAGTTGAGAGAAGAGCGGGTCGTCGGGCACCGCGTTGAGCGTGCGGTAGCCGTCGGGTTCGGCCACGGCCACCGCCGGGTCGGCTTCGAGCTCGCGGGCCGCGGCAGCGGCAGACTGCCCTGGCTCAGCTTCGACCAGCTGGAAGCTGAGAGCGCCCAGCTGCGCGACGAAGTCGACGTCGGCGGCGTCCCGCGCCGCGACCTTCTCGGGGCGCTCAGCGCTCGGGAGCCACTGGACGATGACCCGGTCCGCGATCTCTCCCTGTGCTGGCGCGGAGCTCGCGCCCAGCTCGGCGTCGTCGGCGAGGGACGGCGCAGGGACGAGGGCCGGCACGGCGCTCAGGGTCAGGAAGATGACAGCCTTTGCTATCGACTGGTGGAACACGGGCCTCGGGACCCTACGGGCCCACCCGCTTTCTCCGCAAGCTGAAATTCGGGGGGGATGAGCCGGGCTTGCCGGTGCCGGAATCCCTAAAATGGACGCTTCGCTTGGCCGGGGCCCCCGGCAGGCACCCGGAAAACGAGCTTTAGGAGAACTGCCCTTTATGACCTACGTCATCGCCGAGCCGTGCATAGGCCAAAAGGACAACTCGTGTGTCGAGGTTTGTCCCGTCGACTGCATCCATCCGACGCCTGACGAGGCCGATTACGACAACGTCGAGCAGCTCTACATCGACCCGGACGAGTGCATCGACTGCGACGCCTGCGTCGAGGCCTGCCCGGTCGACGCCTGCTTCGCCGAGGATCAGCTTCCGGCCGAGTGGGCCAAATACGCGGAGATCAACGCGAATTACTTCAAGAACCAGGCTGCGTAGAGCCGGCAGATAGCTTCGAAAAAGGGCCGCCCTGAGGCGGCCCTTTTTCATGCCCTAATAGCCCGCTGGGTGGCGAGCTATGAAGGGGCCGCTCGCGGCGGCACCCAGGGATTTGTGCCACCTCGGGCCGGTGCCGCTGGTGTTGCCGGCGGTGTCCCAGCGGAGGCCGGCGATCACGGCGTAGGCGTGGCCGCCGTTGGCGTAGACGGTGATCCAGCGGCCGCGACCGGCGCTGCCCCAGCTTTCCAGCGAGCCAGAGGGCATCGGGCTGGTGATCAGGCTGCCGCCGTGGAGGGCGAAGCTGACCGCGCCCGAGCAGTCGTAACCGGCGTCCCACCAGCGGGCATGACCGCCGCCATAGACGTAGGGCTTGCTGCGGATCTTGTTCGCCGCCGCGATCACCCGCTTCACCGCCGGCGGAGCGTTGACGGGCGGGATCGCCCGTCCATTGACCAGCAGCGCCTTGCCAGGCGGTCCGGTTTCGGAGGTTTCTACGGGTTCAGGCGTGGTAGTGGTGAGACCACCGGGAGTGACCGCCTGAGCCGGCGCGGCCACGGCCAGCGAGGCCACTACCAGGGCCAGTACCGCAAGGAAATTACGAAGGGCGGACGTTTTCCGGGCCGCCCCAAGGGACATCGGCATCTATCGACTCCTCCTTCGTCGGCCGGCGGGGTTAGCTGACGGGCTGGCGCTGAAGGAGCCTGCGCCCCCACCCGATGGGTGGGCTCGCCCCAGGAACTTGGTTCCCCCGCTCCCCGGCATCTCTTAGCCAGGGATTAGGCGTTTATGTGCAGACCTTAACCTAGGTCGGCAGGGAAAGTTGCACCTACGAGTGTGCGGTTGATCACACCTGAAATCACGAAGACCCGCCGAAGCGGGTCTTTGCGTGCGGGGGAGCTACCCCCGGACCGTTTGACACTCGGGGGACGAGCGTACTCCTCCTCATCCCACCCGTCAAAGGGGGGGAGTTTTCATCCCTGTGGCCTTATGGATGTGGAGGATGAAGCGGCGAGGTGCCGCGACCGTCTGACATTCGGGAGTTCGGAGTAGCCCTCCGAATGGGGTTCGAGTCCCCCGTCCTCCGCAGACTTGCTGCTGGGCGTTGGACAAAACTGAAGGGGCCGCCATGTCATGCGGCCGATGGGTAGCCCTCATCTGCCTCCAGCCGCCGCCCAGCAGCTTGACTACTGCACGACGGGGAGCGGCGTGCCGCTGACCGGCGGCGCTTCGGCGGCGGGCGGCGTCGACTGCAGTACGGGCAGCTCCTGCGGGGTCGCGGCGACGATGCCGCGGGCGGCTTGGCGGATTGCCTGCGATGCGGGGGCGTCGGGCTCGGCGATCACTAGGGGCGAGCCGCCGTCGGCGTGCTCGCGCAGCGGCTCGGAGAGAGGCACCTTGCCCAGCAGCGGCACATCGAGTTCGTCGGAGAGCTGCTGGCCGCCGCCCTCGCCGAAGATCGTGAAACGCTCGCCGTCCGGCGTCGTGAAGCCGGACATGTTCTCGATCACGCCGAGGATCTCGAGGTCGAATTTCGTCGCCATCTCGGCGCCGCGCCGCGCCACCGACTGCGCCGCCGGCTGCGGCGTCGTCACCACGACGAACTTCGCCTGCGGCAGCAGCTGGGCCAGGGTCATCGAGACGTCGCCGGTCCCCGGCGGCAGGTCGAGCAGCAGGTACTCGAGCTCGTCCCAGGCGACATCCTCGAGGAACTGCTGGATCGCCTTGTGCAGCATCGGGCCGCGCCAGACGACCGCCGAGTTGTCCTCGACGAAGAAGCCGATCGACATCACCTTGACGCCGCTGGCCGAGTCGAGCGGCAGGATTTTGCGCTCGGCGTTGACTTCCGGTTTGCGGTTGACCCCGAGCATGCGCGGGATCGAGTAGCCGTAGACGTCGCAATCGAGGGCGCCGGCCGGGTGGCCTTCGGCGGTCAGCGCCGCAGCCAGGTTGGCGGTCATCGTCGACTTGCCGACCCCGCCCTTGCCGGAGGAGACGCAGATCACGTTTTTCACCTTCGCCAGCGCGCCCTGCGGCAGCTTGCCTCGGCCCAGCGTCTGCTGCAGCTGGCCTTTCTCCTCGTCGGAGAGGACGTCGAAGCCGACCGCAACCGAGGTCACTCCCTCCAATTGGGAGACCTGCGCGGCGACGGCCTGTTCGAAGTGCGAGCGAATCGGGCAGCCGGCGGTGGTCAGCGAGACGACGACCTCGACACGGCCGTCCTCTTTGACCTCGATCGAGCGGACCATGCCCAGCTCGACGATCGAGCGCCGCAGCTCGGGATCGATGACGGCGCGGAGCTTCTCGGTGATCTGATCTTGAGTGGGGAGTGGCATTGGCTCGATTCTCGCAAAGCCGCAAGTTCGGGCGCCCCTCGACAAGAAATCGACGCGGGAGGGGGGAGAGAATCCGCCGCTGCGCCCTTGGGTCCTCGTACGCAATCGAGCGAAGGAGGACCGATGTCGGGGACCAGGCTTGCCGTGGGGAAGATTGTCGCGCTGGGGGTGCTGCTGGCGATGAGCGTGCTGCTGCTGGCGGCGGCCAAGGCCAGCGCCGGCAAGTACCAGGTTGCCCAGTGCGGCTGGTACGTCGGTGCCGACGCCAGCTGGGCCGATACCACCGGCGGCGCCAAGTTCCGCCCCGACGCCTACTGCGTCACCCCCGCCGGCTCGGACCCCTTCGACGGCGTCCATATGAAGAGCTTCACCCGCGACGGGCAGTCGACCGTCTCCGGGACCCGCTTCGCCCGCTGGCGCTGGGACACCCCCGCCAACACCGACGGCATCACCGCCGTGCGCGGCACCTGGTGGCACGCTCTCCACGACGGGATGGAGCAGCGCCTCGGCGGCGTCAACTGGGGCGGCACCTTCAACCCCTCGCTGATCGCCGGCAGCACCGATACCGCCCTGCGCGACTTCTCGATCGGCTTCAACTCGCCGATCCCCGCCTTCGAAGACCGCCTTCTCTGCGCTCGCGGCGAAGACAAGTGGTGCTCGCTCGACCAGGGCTCGTGGTCGGGGATCCGGACCCTGACGCTGACCGTCGAGGACGACCGCCAGCCGGCGGCGCTGCTCTACGGCGGCGACCTCGTCGGCGGCGGCTGGCGCCGCGGCACCCAGTCGGTTTTCGTCGGCGGCGATGACGGCGGCTCGGGCCCGCGCTTCGGCGAGACCTTCTTCGACGGCAACCGGGTCGGCTTTACTGAGTACCAGTGCAACAAAATCTCGATCGGCGGCGAGTGGCGGGCGACGACGATGCGCCCCTGCGGCACCTCCGCCCGCGTCACCCACTACGTCGACACCCGCGCCTTCAGCGACGGCCCCCACACCGTCGTCCACTGCACCGCCGACTTCGCCGGCAACGGCGCCTGCACCGGCACGCACCAAGTCCTGGTCGACAACAACCCGCCGGCCCACCCCCGGGCGCCGCGGCTCGCCGGCGGCGACGGCTGGCACCGGCTCAACGATTTCGACCTCGGCTGGGAAAACCCCGACCAGGGGCCGGCCAGTCCGATCGCCGGGGCGTCCTGGCGCGTCTTCGGCGGCGCCGGCTACGACACCGGCGTGCGCTTCGCGCCGGGTAGCGACCTGCGCTCGCTCCCCGATCTCTCGGTGCCCGCCGCCGGCACCTACTCGCTGCAGTTGTGGCTGCGCGACGAAGCCGGCAACGAAGCGCCGCCGACGGCGGTGACGGTGCCGCTGCGGCTCGACGACGTCCGCCCGCAGGTCGCCTTCGCGGTCACCGACTCCGATACCCAGGTGATGGCCGACGCCGCCGACGCCCACTCGGGACCGGCGCGCGGGCAGCTCTCCTACCGCCGCGTCGACGTTCCCGACTGGACTGACCTGCCGACCAAGCTGGTCGCCGCCGACGCTCCAGGCAAGGTCCACCTGGTCGCGCCGATGCCCGAGCTCGGCTACGGCACCTACGTCTTCCGCGCCGAGACTGCCGACGGGGTCGGCAACACCGCGGTGACGACGCTGCGGGCCGACGGCACCCAGATGACGATCCGCAAGGTCCCGCCGCCGCCGGTCGCGGTTTCGAAGGCGCTTCTGCCCGCGAAGGCGGCGCCGAAGCCGCCGCCCGCACTGAAGGCGAAGTCGCGCCTGTTCGCACGCCTGCGCGGCGGCCACGGCCGCGGCGACTCGCTCACCGTCCCCTTCGGCGCCCCGGCCATGATCAGCGGCCGCCTCACCAGTGCCGACGGCGGCGGGCTCGCCGGCCGCGAACTGCGCGTCGTCTCCCATCCCTCCCACGGGGCGCTGGCGCCGCTCGACGCGCAGAGTGTCAGGACCGGGGAGCAGGGCGGCTTCCAGTTGCAGCTGCCGCCCGGTCCCTCGCGACGGGTCACGGTCAGCTTTCGCGGTGACGACGGACTTGTGCCGGCCCGCCGACCAGGCCTCGAGATGCGGGTGCGCTCAGGCATCTCGCTGCGGGCGGTCCCCCAGATCCTGCGGACCGGGGAAGCGGTGCGGCTGAGCGGCAAGGTGAAGAGCACCGACGCGCCGATCCCCCGTCGGGGCAAGCTGGTCGCGATCCAGTACCTCGAGCAGGCCAGCGGCCGCTGGCGTCCGGTCCTTGTCACCCGCACCGATCACCACGGCCGCTACCGCGCCCACTACCGCTTCCGCTACGTCACCGGGGTCGCCTCGATCCGGCTGCGGGCGACGGCGCTGGCGGAGGAGCGCTGGCCCTACGCGCCGGGCTCTTCGCCGCCGGTCACCGTCAAGGTTCGGGCCGGGGACTCTCGCTAGGGTGAGCGCCATGTCGCAAGCGACCCTCCACACCAGCGCCGGGGCGATCGTGCTCGAGCTTCACGACGAGGACGCGCCGAAAACCGTCGAGAACTTCCGCAAGCTCTCCGCCGACGGGTTCTACGACCAGCTCGTCTTCCACCGGGTGATCCCGGACTTCATGATCCAGGGCGGCTGCCCGGAAGGCAGCGGTCGCGGCGGTCCGGGCTACACCTTCGAGGACGAGATCAACGACCACAAGATCGTCCGCGGGGCGCTGGCGATGGCCAACGCCGGGCCGAACACCAACGGCTCGCAGTTCTTCATCGTCACCACCGGCGCGGCGCCGTGGCTCGACGGCAAGCACACCGTCTTCGGCGAAGTGATCGACGGCATGGACGTGGTCGACGCGATCGAGTCGGTGCCGACGGACGGCAGCGACAAGCCGCTGGAGTCGCAGACGATCGAACGCGTCGAGCTCGACGAGGGCTAGACGGATTCGCCGCCTGCGTCCCGCCGTTCGCGGCGGTGGCGCAGCCCCGATCCCGGCTGCCAGAGGCTGACCAGCCCGGCGACCAGGGTGACGAGAAAGATCTGGCCGATCATCATCTCCAGGCCGCTGACCATCCGCCCCGGCTGCCCGCCCGGCACGAGGTTGCCGTACCCGGTCGTGGTCAGCGTCGTGTAGCTGAAGAAGAGGAAGTCGCCTCCTTCGGGACGGGTTACCTCTTCGAAGAAGGCCCCGCCCTGGAGCCGGTCGATCATCGCGTAGGCGAAGGTGAAGAGGATGCCGAGGACCGCGTAGACGCTGATCGCGCCGAGGATCGTCCGCGAGTCGACCGCCGCCCCCGTCACAACCCGGGCGAGGACGGCCAGCATCGCCACCGTCAGCAGGGAGATCTGGATCACCGAGGCGATGTTCAGCAGGGTCACCTCGTCGCTCACCGCGGAGGCGACGGCGAAGGCGACCGTCAGGCCCGAGAGCCAGAGCGCGCCGCGCACGAACCCCCCCTTGACGTGGGAGCTGACCAGGGCGACAACCGAGGTGACGCTCGTCGCCAGGACCAGCACCACCGCCGACCAGCCCCGGTTGTCGAGGAGCGAGGTCAGCACGTAGGTGATCAGGACGAGGAGGAGGACGAGCCCGAAGGCGTCCCGCACCTTCTCCGCGCGTGCTCGCCAGATCTCCTCGCGGGCACGGGCGCGCCTATGGGCACTGTCCATGGCTTGGTCGTTCGTCCGCGACAGCCGCTTTCCTGCCGCGCGAGCGTCAGTCGTCGGGCAGCTCGAAGAGCATCTGGTTACTGCGCCCGGTGATGCCTTTCTCACCGGATTCCTTCAGCCGCTTAGCGCTCTCCACCTGAACCTTCTGGGATGCGATCGCGGCAGCGCGGTGGATTTCCGCGAGCTCGTGCCACCCCTGCTCGTCGACCGTGATCCCGATCCGGGTCAGGTGCATGTCTGGGCGCCGGTCGAACGTGTTGCCCTCTACGGCCTGTCTCACGTCCTCGTCGATCAGGGCGAGGATGTCGGTGATCGTCTGTTGCCGTTCCGCCGGGCTCAGGCGTTCCCACTCGTCGGCTTCGATCACCCGCAGGGTCGAGCGCAGGCGCCAGCGCGTCGGCCCACCGGCCGATGCGCGAGGATCTGGCTCGATATTCCCTTCTCTCGCGAGCTCCTCGATGTAGCCCTGGATCTTCTCTTCGGAGACGTCGAGCTCACGAGCGACCTCAGAGACGCCGGCCCGACGGAGGGCGAGGATCGCGAGCACGCTCCATTTCGTCGGTTGCACGGCCAGGATCGCGCCAATTCCTTCCCGCTCGAAGGGATTTACGACCCGGACCCGGCCGTCGCTGTTGGCGGCCTCGGCTGCTCGGGGGGCGCCGATGAACGGGGCAAGCGCGAGGTAGGTGCAGATCGGAGCGAGTCCCGGAAGTGAAGCGGGGCCCTCGTCCCTCACCCGTCCGTAGACGAGTGCTCCAATCCCGCCCACGATCGCCTCCAGCGCGATGCCGGGCACATCGGCCTCCAGGCGGTAGCCCTCGGCGATGATCGCCCCGAGGGGACTCAGCGCCGCGGCCCGACGGCCAAGGGCACGAGTTCCTCCGGCGAAGACTTCGACCGCCAACAGGTGGGCCATCGCCGGCCGTGAGGCGAGGAAGTTGAGCATGCTGCCGATCGCCGCCCGCACTCCCAGCGACCAGTCGGGGCTGCGGTGGAATGAGGTCATCGTCGCCGTCACCAGCTGCGCCCCGGCGCTGTCGATCGCCGCCAGCAGCGCATCCTCCTTGTCGCGGAAGTTCGCGTAGAAGGTGGCGGGGGACATCGAGCCGCGTTTGGCCACCTCGTGGATCGTCGCGCCGGAGTAGCCCTGCTCGGCGACGACGACCGCGAACGCTCTCAGCACGCGCTCCGCGTCGTCGTGGGCCTCGAGCCTTTCCGGGCCAAAGCTCGGAGGACGGGTCGCAAGCCGCAGTGGCGCGGGGGGCGGCTGGTAGGTGAGCATCAACTCGGTCAGGTCGGGGACCAGAGCCGCCATCTCCTCGGGGTCGCCCTCGCGTAGGCGCGTACGCCCGATCTCCTGCAGAGCTCCGACGTGGGCGCGAGCCATCTCGGCCGAGGTCGGGGATCGCCCCCCCGCTGCAGCGATCTGCCCCTCCGTCATCTCCTCGAAGGCGAGGAGGGCGCGGCGCAGCGGCTGCTGGACGTCAGGGCCGGCGGCGTATGCCTCGATCAGGAAGAGCTTCGCGGCGGCCGGCTGGGCGGCAAGCATCGTGGCCAGGGTGGAGTAGATCTCCCGCGCTCTGCGCTTGGGGTCGGAGAGGCCGCCATCGACAGTCCCGAGGGCCTCTATGAGCTTGGCGACGATGGCTTCGAAGGCGGCGACGAAGCAGGCCTCCTTGTTCGGGAAGAGGTCGTAGAAGGAGCGGCTGGAGACGCCGGAGACCTCGACCAGGTCCGCCACCCGCGTCGCTTCGTAGCCACGCTCAGCGATGCAGGCGACCATCGCTCCGAAGATGCGGTCGCGCTGGTTCTTCGTCACTTCCTCGGCGGAGGCGCCGGGACCGGGGCGCAGCCTGCGATCGCGCAGCGAATCCGACTCACCCCAGGGCGTGGCAACCATCTCGCCGCCGGACCCTAGTCGCAGCGTTTTCTCATCGATCATTTGAACCTTAGAAATCCGTGCAAACTTCTGTCTCGGAAAATCCTCTTCCTCAAATTATGGCTTTCTGAAGCCGAATACAAGCCCTAATCTTGCTGCTTTCACCTTCTTAGACATAGTGGTTTCTTGACAAGAGTTATCTGACGTGTCTATCTTTCCGGCAGCCGCAGATCGTGCGGCCGCAAATCGCCGAGGCCGCAGGGGGCGGCACAGGCGCCAGGGACGAGGAGAGCAGGAATGGGGCACTCGAAGGTTGCGTTCGGTAGCAGGCGGGCTACGCATTCGGCTGGGCCGGGGGCGAGCGGCTCCGAGAGCAATGGGCTTCCCCGGCCCCTGCGCTCGGCCGCTCGCCGCCGCTCCAGCGGGCTCTTGGGCGTCTGCCTACTCGCACTCGCCGTTTCCTGCATGCTGATGGCCGGGTCGGCCGCGGCGGCGCCGGTCGCGGTGCCCGCCTACGGCTACTCGCACACGATTGCCAGCCAAGGGCAGATCACCGACCCCTTCAACACCTACACCGCAGTCGCGGTCGAAAGGGGCACCGGCAATGTCCTATTCGCCGATGCGAACAGCTTCCGAGTCGCCGTCTTTGCCCCCGACGCGGGCCCGGGTGACGCGCCGTTGACCAGCTTCGGCGAAGGGCAACCCGGCGGCGTCGCGGTCGACCGCGACAGTGGCGCGATTTACGTGATGAACCTCTACGGTGCGCCGCTCACGCGCTGGACCTCCGACGGGGCGCCGGTGCCGACCTACACCCGCGACCAGGACTTTGCGCCCGAACTCAACGAGTTCGGCGGCTCGATCGCGGTTGATCCGACGACTGGTGATCTGATCGTCCTCGAAGCCGGTGCGGGCGAGGTGGTCCGCCTGGACTCCTCCGGTAAACGGCTCGCCTCCTTCCCTTCGGCCCCCGGGTTTACTCAGCCCTTCTCCGTTTCGGTCTCCGCTCAAGGCGACATCTACCTCTACGACGGCGGGGAGCCTGCCGTTAGGCGGTACAGCCCCGACGGCAACGTGCTCGAAAAGCTGCGCGTCAAAGGAAGCGTCCAAACGCTCGCAATCGACCCGGTGTCTGGGTCTATCAACGTGGTCACCAAGGTTGAAGAGGTGCTGCGAATCGAAGGCTTCGACGGGACCGGCAAGTTGATCTACGAAGTCCCCTTCCCGGCATCGCTCGCGGGCGGCGGCGTCCGCGGCATCGACGTCGACCCCGATACCGGTCGCCTTTACGCTTTCACCGCCGCCGCATCGGTGACGGGGATCGCCGCCTTCGAACGCACGCTCTACGCCGGTGCCGAAGCGCCGGTCGTCTCGGCGCTGACCACCGAATCCGCCCACGTCAGCGCCGAAGTGGACCCGGGGGCGGGCCCCCCGGCTGGCAGCTCGGCCTACTTCGAATACTCCGGCGACGGCGGCAAAACCTGGACCGCGACCGCGAGTGAACCGCTCACCGCGGCCGGTACGGTCGAGGCCGACCTGACCGGGCTCAGCCCGAACGTCGACTACCTGGTCCGGGTGGTCGCCGCCAACGACCTCGTCGCCCATACCTCGAAGCCGACCGCCTTCACGACGGTGGGGGTCGTGCCGGTCACCGTCACCGGCGCCGCCACGGACATCGCCGAAACCAGCGCCGTGATCAACGGCACGATCGACACGATCGGCCTGCAGACGACTTACCACTTCGAGTACGGGCTGACCAGCGCCTACGGCAGCCGCGTCCCGGCGGGGATCGAGGCGGTCGCCGGCGAGGGCCGGCAGGCGCGGATCTTCAGCCGCACGCTGAAAGGCCTGCAGCCGGGGGCGACCTACCACTACCGCCTTGTCGCCCAGAACTCGATCGGCATCAGCGCCGGTGAAGATCGAACCTTCACCACGCTCACCCCCGGTGTCCTGCCGGTGCGCGCCTACGAGCAGGTCACGCCGGTCGACAAGCTCGGCGGCACCATCGACGGCACCGTCGGCTTCCAGGCCGCGCAGGACGGATCGGCGTTCTCCTACATCACCCGCTCCCCCGGCGACTCCGATGGCTCGCCGCAGTTCGCCCGCTTCATCAGCCGCCGCGGCAGCGATGACTGGCAGGGAGGGATTCCGACCGACCCGCCCCTGAACACGCCGCGCAGCACCGTGTTCACGACGACGACCGGGATCTCGCCGGACTTCTCCCACGCCTTGGTCGTCAGCAACCGGGATCTGACCCCGAACGGGGAAGGGGTGGAAAACGGCGCCAACTTCTACCGCGAGAACCTGGTGACGGGGGAGTTCGACCTAGCATTAGCCACCGACGCCTTCAGCGCCTTCAGCTACTTCACGACGCTGCAGACCCAGAACAAGTTCTTCTACGGCAACAAGGACTACAGCGACGTGATCTTCGGCTCGCCCGTGGCGCTGCTTCCGGGCGTCGCTGACAACGGCCTCTACCGCTGGAACCTCGAAAGCGGCCTGCAGCTTGAATCCATTCTTCCCAGCGGGGGACAGGCCAAAGGAGAACTGGTCCTCCCGTCGGCTTCGGGCGACGCCCAGTACGTGTCCGCTGACGGCAGCCGGGTCTACTTCACGATCAAAGGCGCCGGCGAGGATGGCATCTACCTGCGCGAAGGTGGCCAGACCCGGGCGATCTCAGTCTCCCGCCGCGCCGGCGATCCGGATACGCCGCAGGCAGGGCTCTTCATGGGCACCAACAAGAGCGGCCGCTACGGCTACTTCTTCACTTACAACGCGCAGCTGACCGAC
This sequence comes from Solirubrobacterales bacterium, assembly GCA_035688955.1. GTDB lineage: Bacteria > Actinomycetota > Thermoleophilia > Solirubrobacterales > 70-9 > VAYN01. Next base: position 29,988 of record DASSMJ010000022.1, read on the forward strand.
GATGCTCCGGCAACCGAAGGGAACATCTACCGCTACGACGCGGTCAAAGACGAGCTCGAGTACATCGGCGGGCAGGCGGGGCCGGGGTTCTCCCCCTCGAACATCGCCTACGTCGGGGTCAGTGACGACGGCGAGACCTTCTATTTCGCCGGCCGCAACGGCCTCGAAGTATGGCGCAGGGGCGCAGTCCAGCTGATCTATCCGTCGACCAGCGTCAACCTCGGCAAGGGCTTCCTCAGCCCGAGCGGCCGCTACATCGGCTTCGAAGACGAACTGGCGGATGCGGTCTACCTCTACGACGCTGACACCGAAGAGCTGACCTGCGCGTCCTGCCTCAGCGACGGCAGCAACCCGGGCGGCGCCAACCTCCCGGAAAACGAACGCAACGCCAGCAACCTGATCCCTGATGCGGTCACCGACCAGGGCGAGCTTTTCTTCGACACCACCTCGAGGCTGGTCGCCGCCGACGTCAACGGCGAGTACGACGTCTATGTCATGCAGGCTGGGAAAGCACGGCTGATCAGTCCCGGCGACGGACCGTTCGGCGCCCGCTACGCCGACATCTCCGCCGACGGCCGGGACGTCTTCTTCGCCACGGCCGAAAGCCTGGTCGGCCGCGACGACGACCAGGCAACCGACATCTACGACGCCCGGATCGGGGGCGGCTTCCCTGGGCAGAACCCGCCGCCTCCGAAGGAATGCCTGCGCGACGACTGCAAGGCGACGCCTAACGCCGGGCCGGAACTGCCCTTCGGCGGCTCCGAAGCGCTGGCCGGCCCCGGCAACGTCACGCCGCAGAAGCACCGCCGCTGCGGCAAAGGCCGTCATCTGCGCAAGGTGAAAGGCAAGAAGCGATGCGTGAAGCAGCACCACAGGAAAGCCAAGACCAACCGGAGGCACGCCCGATGACCCGCACTGGACGATTTCTCCCCCTGCTGCTGATCGCTCTAGTCGGGACCCTCGGCGCAGCCGCGCTAGGCGCCTCTGTCGCCAGAGCTGACCTCAAGTTCGACCGGATCGGCGTGCAGCTTCGGGAACCGAATGGGACCCACTCCCGCCAGGCCGGAGCGCATTCGGACTTCGAGTTCTCGTTCTCCTATCCGGTCGACGAAACGACCCAACACGACGGCTCCGACAAACCGGGGCCGCCGGAGGCCGCTAAGGACGTCGACCTCGAACTGCCGCCCGGGATGTACGGGAACCCGACGCCGTTCCTTTCCTGCGCGCCGATCAAACTGTTCAACCCGAACACGATAGTCCCCTCCTGCCCGATCGCCTCCCAGATCGGCACCGTGGACATCAACCTCGTCGGTGGCCCCGGTCAGGGTGAACACACCGTCGCCCTATACAACCTCAGCCATGGCCCCGACGTCCCCGCCCGCTTCGGCTTCAAGTACTACTACGCGGTTGTCACGATCACGCCGCGGGTGCGACCGGGCGACTACGGGATTTCGGCCGGCAGTTTCGACATCACCCAGACGCTGGCGCTGCAGGCCTCGCGGCTCCACCTCTGGGGGGTGCCCGCCGATCCCTCACACGACACCGAACGGATGCCATTCCAGGGCGTCGAGATCTACCCCAACCAGGCACCGGTCTCGACGGAGTCCCCGCGCGTGCCCTTCTTCACCAACCCTGGGTCCTGCCCCGACAGCCCCTCGTCCTTCACCGCCACCGGCAACTCCTGGGAGAACCCGGATGCCTTCGACGTCAGGCTGCTGTCGACCGACGAGGAAGGGACCCCGTTCGTCTGGGAAGGGTGCGAAAACGTGCCCTTCAAGCCGCAGTTCGTGGCCAAACCCGGAACCCACCGGGCGCATTCCCCTACCGGGCTCGACGTGCAGCTCGACGTGCCGGCCAACGACGGGCCGAAAGGCTATTCCTCCGCCAACGTAAAGCGGACCGTGATCGAGTTCCCGGAGGGGATGACGGTATCCCCGTCGGCGGTTGCCGGGCTCGGCGCTTGCTCTGAAGCCCAGGTTGGGCTCGGCAACAACAACCCGCCGGCCTGCCCAGATAACGCAAAGCTGGGGAACGTCTCGATCGACACCCAGCTGCTGCCCGAATCGCTGCCGGGCGAAGTGGTCCTGGCCAGCCAGAACGCCAACCCCTTCCACTCGACCTACGCGATCTACCTCTTGGCGAAGGGCCCCGGCTTCTACGTGAAGCTTCCAGGAGAGCTCAACCTCGATCCGCGCAGCGGCCAGCTGCGGGTGATCTTCGACGACCTGCCGCAGCTGCCGTTCGAAAACGTCCACCTCGACTTCCGCGGCGGCCCGACTGCGCCCCTGGTGACGCCGAACAAGTGCGGCGACTACACGGTCAAGACTGAAGTCTTTCCCTGGGCGCGGCCGACCGAGCCGGTGGTCAGCACCGTGCCGATGCCGATCGACGAAGCCTGTGAGGGAGGCGGCGAGTTCAACCCACGGCTGCAGGCTGGGGTCGACAACCCGGTTGCCGGCGCGCGCTCGCCGCTGACGATCAGGGTCACCCGCCAGGACGGCGAACAGAATCTCTCGCGGATCGAGGTCACTTTGCCGAAGGGCGAGATCGCGAACCTCAAAGGGCTCGAGGTCTGCCCTGACGACCTTGCTCCCTCCGGCAACTGCCCGAAGGGCAGCCAGGTCGGGATCGCCACCTCTGCGATCGGCACCGGCGCTTTCCCGCTGTTCGTCCCCCAGCCGGGTAAGGAGCCGACCGCGCTGTACTTGGCGGGCGCATACAAAGGCGCTCCCTACTCGCTGGTGACGAAGGTTCCGGCCCAGGCCGGTCCCTTCGACTTCGGCGACATCGTCGTCCGCACGGCAATTGACCTCAACCCGGTCACCGCGCAGGTGATCGCCAAGTCCGACCCGCTGCCGCAGATCCTCGAAGGCGTGCCGATCGCCTACCGCGACGTCCGCATCGAAGTCAAGAAGCCGGACTTCTCGGTCAACCCGACCTCCTGCGAGCAGCGCTACGTGACGACGACGATCACCTCCGTCGACGGCACCGAGGCGCATCCGTCGGTCCCGACCAAGGTCGGCGACTGTGGCGCGCTCAACTTCGGCCCGAAGCTGAAGTTCAAGCTGAAGGGAGGCACCAACCGCGGTGACTTCCAGGCGCTGACGGCGATCCTCACCACCGGCAAGAAGGAAGCGAACATGTCGCGGGTCCAGGTCGCGCTACCGCACGCCCTGTTCCTCGCCCAGGAACACATCGGCACCGTCTGCACCCGGGTGCAGTTCGCCGCGGACAACTGCCCGGAGGCCTCGATCTACGGCAAGGCGAGGGCGATCACGCCTCTGCTCGACAAGCCGCTGGAAGGTCCGGTCTACCTGCGCTCCTCGAGCAATCCGCTGCCGGACCTGGTCGCCGATCTGCAGGGCCAGTTCGACATCGAGCTTGCCGGCAGGATCGACTCGGAGAACGGCGGCATCCGCAATACCTTCGAAACCGTGCCCGATGCTCCGGTGACGAAGTTCGTGTTGAAGATGAAGGGCGGCAGGAAAAGCCTGATCGTCAACAGCCGCAACCTCTGCCTGGCGCCGATGCGCGCCAAGGTGCGGATGGTCGGACAGAACGGCAAGCGCCACAAGGAACGCCCCGTCATCCAGACCGGTTGCCGCAAGAAGTCGAAGAAGGGGCATAAGAAGTAGAGATGCGAAGGAGAAGCACCAAGAGCGCCGCTGCCCTCGTGGCGGCGCTTTGCCTCCTCGTCTCAGCGTCGCTGTCCTCCGCGGAGGTGACCCAGGAAGGCAACCTGCGGGTCTCCTTCACCGGGGGGATCGCCCCCAATGCACTTCCCCGCAAGGGCAAGGCCCCGGTGAAGGCCAAATTCGGCGGGGAGATCAAGACGATCGACGGTCAGGCGCCGCCACAGCTGCGGGAGATCAGCCTCGCGATCAACCGCAATGGCAAGTTCGACTTCCGCGGCCTTCCCGCCTGTCACTACCACCAGATTCACCCGGCGTCGACCAGCGAAGCGATCAAGACCTGCCCGGACTCGGTGATCGGCGAAGGCATCTTCAGCGCCCACGTCGAGCTGCCCGAACAGTCGCCCTTCCCCTCGGCCGGCCAGGTCACTGCCTTCAACGGCGTCTTCCACGGTCGCCACGTGATCTTCGCCCACGTCTTCGGCACGACTCCGCTGCCGCAATCCCAGGTCCTGATCTTCGACCTCGGCAGGGAGTCGGGCGCCTACCGCACCACCTTGACCGCGGAACTGCCTCGGGTCGCAGCGGAATGGGGCTATGTCTCGGGCGTCTCGCTGAGCCTCAGCAAAGTCTTTCGCTACAAGGGCAAACAGCGGTCGCTGCTGAGCGCCGGATGCCCTGCTCCCGGGGGAGCCGACGTTGCCCCCTTCAACTTCGCCCGGGCCAGCTTCGGCTTCGAAGACGGGCGGACGCTCGGGGTGACGATGACGCGGAGCTGCCGGGTGAAGGGCCGCGCCTGACAAGACCTGCGATCGGGTGCTCCCTGCGCCCGACTGCAGCGCGCCCGCGGCTTTCCCTGGCCAGAGGCGCACCAATAGGCACCCGCAGCGGCCCCGTTTTTCCTGAGGCGGGGTCGCTGCAGGCTCCTGCTTCCGCGGACTACAGCCGTCGACGGAGGGGGTGGGATTCGAACCCACGAGACCGCTTACGCGGCCTAACGGCTTTCAAGGCCGCCGCATTCAACCGCTCTGCCACCCCTCCAGAGCGCTCAGGCTGCTTTCACTGATTTTATGCAGGGATGCGCCGGTTGCTCCTGCTCGCGTCGGCGATGATCTTCTTTGACGTCGCCTTCTTCGCCGCCATCGCTCCGCTCTTGCCGGAGTACGTCGACGACCTCGGCCTCTCGAAGGCCGAAGCGGGCGTCCTCTCTGCCGCGTACGCGGCCGGGACCCTGCTCGCCTCGCTGCCGGCCGGCTTCGTCGCCAGCCGCATGGGTCCACGGCGGACGGTCATCGTCGGCCTGCTGCTGCTCGGATGCGCGAGCGTCGTCTTCGGCTTCGCCGAGCAGATCCTGTTGTTGGACAGCGCCCGTTTCGTCCAGGGGATAGCCGGGGCGCTGATCTGGTCCGGCGCGCTCACCTGGCTGATCACCTCGGCACCGGAGGAGAAACGCGGCTCGGTGATCGGCACCGCGCTCGGCACCGCGGTCGCCGGCGCCCTGCTGGGGCCGGCGCTGGGAGCGGCGGCCGGGGCGATCGGGACCGAGCCGGTCTTCAGCTCCGTGCTCGTGGTCACTGTCTTGCTGGCGCTGGCGGCCTCGCGGCTGCCGGAGAAGCGGACGCCAGAGAGCCAGACGCTGCGGGAGGTGCTGCAGACGCTGGTCAGCCGCCCGGTGCTGGAGGCAGCGGCCTTCGTCGCCGTGCCCTCGGTGATGTTCGGCGCGATCGAGGTGCTGGTGCCGCTGCGGATGGACGAGCTCGGCGGCGGCCACGGCATCATCGCCGGCGGCTTCATCTGCGGCGCGGCGCTGGAGGCGGTGCTGGCACCCCTGGCGGGGCGGCTCTCCGACCGGGTCGGGCGCCGGCTGCCCTTCGTCGGCGGGCTGACTATCTGCGCCTGCGCGATGGTCGCCTTCGCGACGGTGATGACCCTGGCGGGCGTGCTGGGGGCGCTGATCCTCACCTCGCTGGGAGCGGGGCTCTGCTTTGCTCCGGCCCTGACGCTGATCTCGGACACGGCCGAGTCGACCGGCCTGCACCAGGGGTTCGCCGCCGGCCTTTCCAACATGGCCTGGGCCTCCGGGCAGGTGGTCGGGGGCATCGGCGGCGGGGTCGTCGCCAGCCTCACCGGCAACGCCGAGCCGAGCTTCGCGATTGCGCTGCTGCTCTTGCTGACCGTCGTCTACGCCTTTCGGGCGATGCAGCCCGGCCCCGACCCCCAACCCGCCTCCGGCTGATGGGCGAGTGGGTCAACTGGGCGGGGGACCAGCGGTGCCGGCCGCGCCGCACGCTGCGTCCACGCAGCCGCGAGGAGTTGGCCGCTGCGGTCAGCGGCGCCGCGGCGGCGGGCGAAAAGGTGCGAGTCGCCGGGTCCGGCCACTCCTTCACCGAGGCGGCGCTGACCGAGGGGACGATGGTGCGGCTGGAGGCGCGCGCCGGCGTTCTCGACGCCGACCGCGATTCGGGGCTGGTGCGGGTCGGCGGCGGCACCGTGCTCGGCGATCTGAACGAGGAGCTGGCGCGCCTGGGGCTGGCGATGGAGAACCTCGGCGACATCGACCGTCAGACGATTGCCGGCGCGATCTCGACCGGCACCCACGGGACGGGCGCCCGGCTGCGCAACATCTCGGCGCAGGTCGAGGCGATGGAGCTGGTGCTCGGCGACGGCAGCGTCCGCCACCTCAGCGCGGGGACCGAGCCCGAGCTGCTGCGGGCGGCGCGGGTCGGGGTGGGGGCGCTCGGAGTCGTCACCGCCGTCACGCTGCGCTGCGTCCCGGCCTTCACGCTGGCGCGTGTCGACGCGCCCCACCCGCGCGGGGAGGTTCTCGACACCTTCGCGGAGCGCGCCGAGGCACACGCGCATTTCGAGCTCTTCACCTTTCCCTATTCCGACTCGGCCCTGGTCCTGGAGCGCAACCGCCAACAGGAGCCGCCGCGCCCGCGCGGCCGCGCCGCCGCCTATCTCAACGACATCGTGCTCGAGAACTGGGCGCTGGAGGCGCTGGCCGCGACCGGCAAAGCGGTCCCGCGCCTGATCCCCGCGCTCTCCCGCCTCGCAGGCTGGCTGGCCTCGGGCAGCCGCACCAGCGACCGCAGCGATCGCGTCTTCGTCAACGAGCGCCGGGTGCGCTTCACCGAGATGGAGTACGCGCTGCCGCGCGAGCACGGACCGGAGGCGGCGCGGCGGGTGGTCGAGTGGGTGCGCCAGAACCGCTACCCGGTCTTCTTCCCGATCGAGATGCGCGTCTCCGCCGGCGACGATGCCTCGCTCAGCCCGGCGCACGGTCGCGACACCGCCTACGTCGCCGTCCACCAGTACCGAGGCATGGAGTGGCGCCCCTACTTCGAAGCGGTCGAGGAGATCATGAACTCCTACGGCGGCCGCCCACACTGGGGCAAGCGCCACTTCCAGACCGCCGCGACCCTGGCGCCGCGTTATCCGGCCTGGGGGGAGTTCCAACAAGCCCGCGACACCCTCGATCCGGCGCGGGTCTTCGCCAACGAGTACACCCAGCGCGTCCTCGGCCCTTAACCCGAGCACCTAACGCGAACTGCATCAAATTCTCCCTCTCCTGGGGAGAGAATTTGATGCAGTTCGGCTTCGTCGACTGAGTTGACTGACACGGTGGCGAAAGCGCCACCGTGTCAGCTGTGTCCACGCCTCCGACTGTGGTTAGCCGATCTTCTGGACCATCACGGCCGGGAGCACCCGGGTAGTCGTCAATGCCACGGAGATCACCTCCTCGCACGCGGTAGCGCGGCGGCCCCCTTGTGGCCACCGCTATGCCCGCGGCGAGATTAGTAGAGGTGCTTTTAGCAATAAAGAGCGCTTTACACCTAAAACCGCTTTGCGGTGGTGCTTCTGTGTAGTCGGATAGCGTTGAGCGCTAATCGGCCTTTCGCCAATGGAAAACGCGAGCCCAGAAGGAGCCTTCAGATGCCAACCAAGTTCGGAAGAGCCGAAATCAGCGAGGCGGACAAGACCCTGGCTAAGGCTCTGAGCCACCCGGTCCGAGCGGCGGCGTTGACCATCCTCAACGCACGGGTCGCTAGCCCAACCGAAATCGCCGCTGAGTTGGAGCTACCGCTCGGCAACGTCAGCTACCACGTCAACGAGTTGGAGAAGTACGGCTGTATCGAGCTGGTTCGAACCGCACCGAACCGTGGAGCGGTCGAGCACTTCTACCGCGGCATCGCGCCGCAGTACCTCTCTGACGACTTCTTCGCGAAGCTGAGCTACGCAGTCCGCAACAGCCTGAGTTGGGCAGGCGTTCGAGTGATCGTTGGGGCGATCCGTGACTCCCTGCAAGCCGATCTCTTTGACAAGCGCACCGACCGCCATGTCACCGCAGTGACGTACGAGCTAGACGGACAAGGTTGGAAGGAAGCCAAAGAGCTTTACGACAAAACCCTGAAGGAGCTGATCGAGATCGGCGCTCGTGCCCAGGGGCGAATTGTCGAGCGCAAGCGCCTCGGCGGCCATGGGCTTCGCGCCACCTTCATTCAACTTGCCTTCGAGTCGCCCGACGGCTCGCCCAAAGAGCACGAACTCGGGAAGATCGTCGAAGGCTAGGAACCGCTTTAGGCGCGACGGGTCCTCCGCCGGCATTTCAGCGGCTAGAGGAAAGTCCTGCCTTCGCCGCGATAGGTGGGGACCTCGTCGACGATCTGGTCGCCTTCGACGAGGAAGAGGGTGTCGAAGCGCTCGCAGAGCTCGCCGGCCTTGGCGTGGCGGAGGTAGACGCGGTCGCCGACTTCGAGGGCTGCGGCCGCGGGGCCGGCCAGCGGCGTCTGCACCTCGCCGGCCCCCTCCTCGGGATCGAGCTGCAGGCCCGCGGGCAGCCACGGCGCCGGCAGGCGCGCGGCGTCGCCGGCGCCGCTGGCAAGGTAGCCGCCGCCGAGCGCCGTCGCGGTCTGGGGCGATGGCTTGCGGACGATCGGCAGCGCGAAGCCGGCGGCGGGGGTGAGGGTGAAGCGGCTGTAGTGGTCGAAGAGGGCGGGGGCGTAGAAGCCCGAGCCGGCGGTCACCTCGGTCACCGCCTCCTCGGCGGCGGTCAGCTCGAGGCTGCCGGTGCCGCCGCCGTTGACGATCTCCAGCTCGACGAACTCCCCCAGGGCGGCGACGATCGCCGCCCGCCGCTCCGCCAGCTCCTCGGCCGAGCGGCGCTGCATGAAGCGGATCGCCGCGCCGCGCCGCCGCTGCCCCGGCGGCCGGTCGCCCACTCCCGCGATCTGCCCCTCGTAGGCCATCAGCGCGTCGAGTTCGATCTGCGGTCGCTTTTCGATCTCCCGCGCCAGCGCCACCGCGTCCTCGACCGTGTGGATCGGCGAGCGCTTCGGCCCGACCTTGACCCGACCGCCGAGCCACCACCAGCTGGCGTCGACGTCGATGCAGACGCGGATCGGCGGCGCCCCCTTGCCGAGCACCGACTCGATCATCTCCAGGTGGGCGACGCAGTCGACCATCACGATCGGCGCCCCGCCCGGGTTCGCCGCCGAGCGCAGCGCCAGCTCCTCCAGCGCCCCGGCGTCCGCGGTCGGGTAGGCGAGCAGCAGATCCTCGAACCCCTGCTCGGAGAGCCACAGCGTCTCCGGCAGCGTGTAGGTCATCAGCCCCCGGAAGCGCTCGTCGCGCCCGAGGATCGCCTCCAGCAGCGCCCGGCAGCGGATCGACTTCGACGCCACCCGCACCGGCTTGCCCGCCGCCCGCTCCAGCATCGACTCCGCGTTCGCCCACATCGCCCCGAGGTCGACGAAGGCAAACGGCGCCTCGACCTCGGCGAAGACCTGCTCATAGCGCTCATGCGACTGCACCGGGGGAGCGGACACGGCGCCAGCTTATCCCCGCCCTTCGTAGGAATCAGAACCAGCTCGCCCCCCGGGGGGCCATTTAGATACGTTGTACCTAATTAAGAACGCGAAGAGTCTTCGAACAACAGGAGAACAGGCATGCTCAGGATGAGTAGGGGATTCTCGACGATCGGCGCAGCAGCTCTGCTTAGTCTCATGCTGCTGCTGGCGACCGCCACGTCGGCATCAGCCTGGACGCGGGGAAATGTCTGGGTCAATTTCGCCTCGACCAACTGTGCTGGTGGAAGCGTTGTCGGCATTTACTGGTCCGTGGACAATTTCTCCACCGGTCCGGCCGGAGGCGACTGGGGAGACAACGTCATCTATCCGAGTGTCCGCGTCGGCTCCGGCGCGTACAACACGCTCAGTTATCAGCTCTACTGCAAGAAGTGGGGCTTCTATACCTATCGCTCGATAGCCGGGCAGAAGTCGCTCAGCCCTTACAAGTCAGGCCTTAGCTACACCTTCTACTACTAGTTGGTCGAGGACTAATTCGGGGACCGGCCGGGGTTAGGCGGTTTCAGAGGCCCTTAGCTTCGCGCCCGCGAGGGCGTGGGCTGCCTCTAGAAACCGCCGTCTCTCGGTCTCGAAGTGCTCGGACTCTCGCTCGATGATCCCAGCACCCTCCTCTCTCCATGCGGCTAGCTCAGCATCTTGCGTCGCACGTTCCTCGTTGCTCCTGAGGTCCATCCCCACCCCCTTGTGCTCGATCATCCTGTCGACGGCGCTCGTCACCGAAGAACACGCCACCACGGCTTCCTCGAAAGATTTGACGATCGGATGTGCCACGCCAAAGCGCACTTTCAATCGTTCTAAGTCCACGGAGATGCGCTTGCCTGCGAGATCCGCCGCGGCCCAGACCGACATCAAGCTGTCGGGTCTTTCCTTGAGTTTCTGAACCTTGGTGATCTGTGTGGAGGCGTCGAGCAACCCGACGACGGCCTCGTCCAGTACCGATCTGACTGCGTCGAGATCGGCGAGTTCTCGATTCTGCCTCAGAGTCTTGCTCGTCTGAATCCAGCCAACGACCACAGCGATGATCGCCGCTCCGGCGGCGATGACAGCCACGACGTTGCCGGCACTGACGCTCACGTCGCGAGCTTAGAGCTGATCGCCGCCCCGGCAGAACGGAGAGGGAGGGATTCGAACCCTCGAGAGAGCTTGCGCCCCCTACTCGCTTAGCAGGCGAGTGCCTTCAGCCACTCGGCCACCTCTCCACATGCGCCGCGGCGCTGGAGAAGATTGTAGGTACTGGAGGCCGAGCGGGAGGGCTGCCGTCTACTCTCCGCGGAAGATGCAGGCGAGCGGCTCAACCTCGGGCGCCCACCATGGGCGCCGCACCAAGATCATCGCCACCGTCGGCCCGGCGAGCTGGGAACCGGCGGTGCTGGAGCGGCTCGTCGCGGCCGGGGCCGACGTCTTCCGGCTGAACTTCTCCCACTCCGGGCAGGACCGCCAGGCGGAGACGATCGCGGCGATCCGGGCGGCGGCAGAGCGGGTCGGGCACGAGGTCGCGATCCTCGGCGACCTGCCGGGGCCGAAGCTGCGGATCGGTTCCCTGCGCGACGACGTCGCCGAGCTGGAGACGGGGATGCACGTGACGCTGACGCCCGAGCAGGTCGAGGGCGATCGCGAGACGATCCCGGTCCAGTGGGCCGGCGTCTCCGACCTGCGCGAGGACCAGCTCGTCTACCTCGCCGACGGGGCGATCCGGTTGCGGGTCAGCAACGAGGACGGCGAGGAGGACGGGGTCGGGGCCGAGGTCGAGGTCGGGGGCACGCTCTCCTCCCACAAGGGGATGAACATCCCCGGCGGCGTCGACCTGCCGGCGACCACTGGCGTCGACCTCGGCTGGGTCGAGTTCGCGGTTGAGAACGGCGTCGACCTGCTGGCGGTTTCCTTCGTCTCCACCGCCGCCGACCTGGAGCCGGTGACGGCGCGGCTGAAAGAGCTCGGCTCCCGCATTCCTGTGATCGCCAAGATCGAGCGCCAGCAGGCGGCGGAGAACGTCGAGGAGATCGTCCGCGCCGCGACCGGCGGGATCATGGTCGCCCGCGGTGACCTCGGGATCGAAGTGCCGCTCGAGCAGCTGCCGGTCGAGCAGAAGCGGCTGATCCGCGCCGCCGGCAACGTCTCGAAGCCGGCGATCACGGCGACGCAGATGCTGGCCTCGATGGTGAGCGCGCGGCGGCCGACCCGGGCCGAGGTGACCGACGTCGCCAATGCGATCTTCGACGGCACCGACGCGGTGATGCTCTCCGAGGAGACCGCGGTCGGCCAGAACCCGGTCGAGGCGGTGGAAGTGATGGACCGGATCGCGCGGGCGACCGAGCCTGACCTTCCGTACTGGGAGTGGCTCTTCCGCCGCACCGACCAGGCGACGCAGGACGTCGCCGACTCGGTCGCGCAGAGCGCCGTCGGCGCGGTCTACCGGCTTGGCCTGAAAGCGATCGTGGTGCCGACCAACACCGGCCGCACCGCCCGTTTGGTGTCTGCCCACCGGCCCGACGTCCCGGTGCTCGCGGTCTCCCCTTATAGAGAGACGGTGCGCCGGGTCAACCTCCTCTTCGGCGTCACCGCCGTGCAGAGCGATTTCGGCACGGAGCTGCGCAGTCTGCTCGGCCACTGCGCCGGGGTCGCCGCCCAACAGGGGATAGCCGCCCCGGGGGAGCTGGTGGCGATCACCGCCGGGCTCGACGGTCAGGAACTGGGCACGAACCTGTTCGAGGTCCATAGGGTCCCGGAGCTATGAGCGCGGCAGCGAGACTGGAGCGTGAGGGCGGGCTGGCGACGATCACCCTGGACAGCCCGCCGCTGAACCTCTTCGACCAGCGGATGATCGACGACCTGCGGTCGGCGGTCGACGCGGTCGCCGCCGATCCCCCGCGGGCGCTGCTGATCCGGGCCGAGGGGCGCGCCGTATCCGGCGGCGTCGACGTCCACGTCTTCGACGGGCTGACGCCCGAGCAGGGGAGCGCCCTGTGGACGGAGCTGCTGGAGATGATCGACAAGGTCGAACTGCTGCCGGCGCCGGTCGTCTTCGCCGCCCACGCGTTGACCCTGACCGCGGCCTTCGAGCTCTCGCTCGCCTGCGACCTGATCGTCGCCTCGCCCAAGGCCAAGTTCGGGTTGGTGGAGAAAGTCGTCGGGCTGACGCCGTCGATGGGCGGGACGCAGCGGCTGGCCGAGCGCGCCGGCAGCGGCCGGGCCCGGCACTTCGTCATGTCCGGCGGGATCTTCAGCGCCGAGGAGATGGAGCGCTGGGGCGTCGTCAACCTGATCTACGAGGACCACGACTTCGAGGCGGCATCGCGGAAGCTGGCGCGGGAGCTGGCCGAGGGGCCGACGAAGGCGCACGCGATGACGAAGCACATCCTCAGGCGCTTCCGCGAAGGCGGCATCCCCGCCGCGGACGAGGCGGTGCGGACCGACGCGGGCGAGCTGTTCGCGACCGAGGACCTGCAGAACGCCGTCCGCACCTTCCTCGAGCACGGCGGCCCCGGCCACGCTGAGTTCCACGGCCGCTGATCACGACTCTGTCGTTACCCGCGCTATACACCGGTTAAGACAGACTCGTGCCAGTAGGGTGAGCCGATGACCGACTTCGACCTGATCGCCAAAGGCATGACCCAGGCGGTTCCCTTCGCCGGCCACCTCGGCCTGGAAATCACCGAGATCACCGAGGGGGAGGCGACGGTCGTCCTGTCCGAGCGGCCGGAGCTGAAGAACCACGTCGGCTCCCAGCACGCCGGCGCCCTTTTCACGGCTGCCGAGACGGCATCCGGCGCGGCCTTCGTCGGCGCCTTCGCCGAGCGCATGGGCGACGTCACCCCCCTGGCCCGCAGCGCCGAGATCTCCTACGAGAAGATCGCCAACGGCGCGATCACCGCCAAGGGCCGCCTCGGCATCCCCGCCGCCGACGCCCTCGCGACCCTCGACGCCGACGGCAAAGTCGAATTTCCCTGCGAGATCGAGCTGACCGACAGCGACGGCACCCTGGTCGCCATCGCCAGCGTTCGCTGGCACGTGCGACTGAAAAAGTAGACGCTGGGCTCAGGCCGTGAGGCGTTCGGCTGGCAGCCGCCGCGTCGACCAGAACGAGGCCAGCACCAGCAGCGCGGCGACGAGGAAGGCGAGCTTCAGCGACTTCAGCTGCGCGTCTTCGTAGTGGGCGACGAGGGCGTCGGTGGTGCGCGGGCGCAGGCGCTCGGCCTCGGCGGCCGCCCGGACCTGATCAGAGGAGACGAAGCTGGCGCCGGCGCTCATCTGCACCTGGACCTGCTGTTCGACCGAATCGGAGATCTGCGGGTCGGAGGCGATGTTGGCGGTGAAGGCGCCGATCAGGCCGCTGATCACGATCGCCCCGAGCAGCGCCGTTCCAAGCGAGGAACCGAGCTGCTGGGCCGTGTACTGGAGGCCGCCGGCCTCGCTGCGCTGGTCGTCTGAGACCGCCGACTGGACGACGTTGCCGAGCTGGGAGACGACCAGCCCCATGCCGACGCCGAGCACGCCCATCGCGAAGAGGAAGGAGGTGTTGTCGAGCTCGGGCTCGATCGTCCCCATCAGCAGCAGGGTGGAGACGAAGACGAGGGCGAGCCCGGCCTGGACCAGCCGCTTCGGCGCGAAGCGCGCCGCCATCCCCGAGCCGACGATCGCGCTGACGAAGAGGCCGACCGAGGTCGGCAGCATCCGCACCCCCGTTTCCAGCGCGTCGAGGCCCTGGACGATCTGGAGGAAGAGCGGGATCGTGAAGAAGATCCCCATCAGGACCAGGTTCTGGGCGAGGAACATCGAGACGCCGCCGCGCAGGGTCGGGATCTTCAGCAGACCGACGTGCAGCAGCGGTTCTTCCCCCCGTTCCTCGCGTCGCCGCTCCCAGCTGACGAAGAAGGCGAGGAGGACGCCGCCGGCGGCGATTACGAACGGGGTGAGCGAGAAGCCGAAGGGGGTGATCGGCGAGCTGCGCGGCGCCAGCCAACCCCAGTTGCTCGCCTGCAGGACGCCGAAGACGAGGACCGCGAGGCCGGCCGCAGAGAGGACGCCGCCGAACCAGTCGAGGGCGGGGCGGCCCGGCTCGCGCTCGGGCTCGGCCATCAGCCGGGTGCCGAGCAGGATCCCGATCGCGACCACGACCTCGCCGACGAAGACCAGTCGCCAGGTGAAGTCGGTCGTGACCCAGCCGCCGAGGATCGGACCGACGGCGATGCCGGCGCCGGCGACCCCGCCGAGGACGCCGTAGGCAACCGCCCGGTCGCGCTCGCGGTAGGTGCCGGCGACGAGGGCGACCAGGGCGGGGAGGACGAGGGCGGCGCCGATCCCCTCGAGGATCGACCAGCCGAGCATCAGCGACGGCACGCTCCAGGAAGCGGCGGTCAGGCCGCTGCCGATGCCGTAGATGACGAGGCCGATCGCGAAGACCCGGCGCCGGCCGTAGATGTCGCCGAGCTTGCCGCCGGTCAGCATCAGCCCGGCCATCACCAGCGCGTAGAGGGCGATCACCGTCTGGATCGTCGTCACCGTGGTGTCGAAGTCCTCGACGAGCTGGCTGATCGCGACGTTCATCACCGCCTGGTCGAGGACCATCAGGAACTGCGCCGCGGAGAGGACTGCGAGTACGGCCCACTTGGTCACGGCGGCAGCCTATGCGCTGGGTGGGCGGTTAGGGTTTAGATCGATGTCCTCGACCGCTTCTGCCCCGGCGCCCGTCGCGAGCTCCTCGGCGCCGGACAAGGCACCGCTGGTGTTGGCGGCGCTGATCGCGGTCGCCGCCGTCGCCAACCTCAACCTCGCGGTCGCCAACGTTGCCCTGCCGGACATCGGCAAGGCCTTCGACGCCGGGCAGACCGGACTCGACCTGGTTGCAGTCGGCTACTCGCTCGGCCTCGCCGCCTCGGTCCTCTACCTCGGCGCGCTCGGCGACGCCCACGGCCGCAAGGAGATGTTGCTCGCCGGTACGGCCCTGGCGATCCCGGCCTCGCTGATCGCCGGCTTCGCCCCCTCGATCCCGGTCCTCTTCGGCGCCCGCCTGGTCGGCGGCCTCGCCGCCGGGATGGCGTTCCCGACCACGCTGGCGCTGATCACCGCGCTCTGGAGTGGGCCGGAGCGGACGAAGGCGATCGCGCTCTGGTCGGCGCTGGGGGGTGGGATCTCGGCGCTCGGGCCGCTGGTCTCCGGCGCTCTGCTGACCCAGTTCGACTGGGACTCGGTCTTCTTCGTCACCCTGCCGCTGGCGCTGGTCGCCCTCTACCTCGCCTGGCGCTACATCCCCGCCCACGTCAACGAGACCTCCGACCGCGTCGACAACCTCGGCGGCATCCTCTCGGTGCTGATGGTCGCGGCGCTGGTCCTGGCGATCAACTTCGCGCCGGTGCCGGGGGCGAAGGCCGCCGCGGCCGGGCTCGGCCTCGTCGCCTTGGCGGCGGTCGTCGCCTTCGTCATCCGCCAGCGCCGCGTCGCCTCGCCGCTCTTCGACCTCGACGTCGCCGGACGGCGGATCTTCTGGGTCGCCGCCTGCGCCGGGATCATCGTCTTCGGCTCCCTGATGGCGGCGATGTTCATCGGCCAGCAGTACCTGCAGAACGTGCTCGAGTATTCGACCCTGGACGCCGGCCTGGCGATCCTGCCGGGGGCGGTGGGGATGGTGCTGGTGGCGCCGCGCTCGGCGCATCTGGTGGAGACCCGCGGCGCCCGCTTCACCCTCCTGCTCGGCTACGCCTTCTGCCTGGCCGGCTTCCTAGTGATGCTGCTGCTCTGGGACGAGAACGCCCACTACTGGCACGTCGGTCTCGGCTACCTCCTTGTCGGTGTCGGCGTCGGCTTCGCCGGCACGCCCGCCTCGCGCTCCCTCACCACCTCGGTCCCGGTTCACCGGGCCGGGATGGCCTCGGCGACGGCCGACCTGCAGCGGGACCTCGGCGGCGCGATCATGCAATCTCTCCTGGGAGCCCTCCTCACCGCCGGCTACGCCGCCGCAGCGGCGGCGGCCGTCCAGTCCGCGCCCAACTCGGTCTCGACCAACGTCGAAAACGAGCTGACCAAGTCCTTCTCCAGTGCCGCCGCCGTGGCCGAACAGCACCCCCGCTACGCCGACTCCATAGTCGAAGGCGCCCGCGGCGCCTTCCTCCACGGCGACTCCTGGGCCTACATCGCCGGCATCGTCGCCATCGCGCTAGGCGCCCTCCTCGTGGCGACCCGCTTCCCCAACCGCGACGACGAGCGCAAGCTCCTAGCCGCCTACGCCGAGGAAGACGGCACCCCGCAGCCCGCCGCCCCACCGGCAGCCGGCTGACCACGCCACCCCACTCCTCGCCTAGAATCAGCTTCTCTGCGCCCGTAGCTCAGCTGGATAGAGCGTCGGTCTACGAAACCGAAGGTCACAGGTTCAAATCCTGTCGGGCGCGTTCGCGCGATGTCGCTTGGGAAGCGGGGTTGCGGAGTTCGCCGTTCGACCGGGGAAGGCGAAAAGGGCGCTGGGGCAACGCCTGGGGCAATGTGAGGTCCGGGTTGGGTTCGGCCCGGCCCTTGAGCGGGTGCTGCCACCACTCGCCCGCCTTCACGCTGACCCGCTATACGCATCTGCTGCCGGGGGAGGAGGCGCCGGCGCTCGCTTTGGGGCAAGGGTGGGGGTAGTCAAGCAGCTTGCGCAAGCGCGTCCTGCTCGCTGTTCCATAACTCGCGAAAGGCTTCCGGCTCCTCGGAGGTGAGGTCGCTGGGCCCGCGGATCGCGCACATCGAGGTGTCCCACTTGCGCGTGCGATCAGGGCGTGGCGTGAGCAGAACCCCAACGCTCACCGGGCGCTCCGCCCCTAACCGCTCGGCAAACTCATGGTGGCGGAGCCGCACCCAGGTTCCGAAAGCCCACTGAATCTCCTCGTTGAAGGTGGAGCAGACACCGAAGCCAAGCTGGGTCGCGTCAAAGCCCCCCGAAACGCGTCGAAGGTGCCACAGCACCTCTGGAGGCTTGATGTTCTTGATTCGTTCAAAACCAAGACGGAGATAGGCCCCGATGCTTGCGCGTTGCAGGGGAGGAAGGTGATCCAAGTCGGCCAGAGCGCGAATCCGGTCCACCTCATCAATCGTTGAGAGCTTGGTTTCGGCGATGTCCTCAAGGATCGTGCGAAAAAGA
This sequence comes from Solirubrobacterales bacterium, assembly GCA_035688955.1. Taxonomy (GTDB): domain Bacteria; phylum Actinomycetota; class Thermoleophilia; order Solirubrobacterales; family 70-9; genus VAYN01. The sequence goes on from DASSMJ010000022.1 coordinate 47,594, forward strand.
GAATGGTCGTCACCGTTCTCGGTGGCCACTGGGGCCATAGGCAAAAGCGGCTCTGAGACTTCCTCGGTTCCGGGCAATCGAAATGGAGGCGACAATGGCGTCGGCTCAGTCGCTTCGTCGGCAGCAGCCAGTTCGTAGTACCTAACGGGCTCAGTGCCGAGCGCCTGAGGAGCACCGGCGACTCGTAGCAAGTAGTCGCCGACTCGATGAGTTGACTTCAGCTGCTCAAAGAGGAACTCCCAATCACGTCGCATGAGGAGAACCGCGTTCTCAGCAGGAGTTGGCGCGACCTCGGGCATCTCCGGGTGATCAATGACCACCGCTATGACCCACTTGTAGTCGTTGCCGTCAACCTCAATCTGACGCCCTCGCATGTTGGACATCGTCGCTGGGGCTCGGCATAGCTGGCGGATCGTGCCTGACCCTTGGCGAAGGGCTTTCTCGCATTGCTTCATTACCCAGCGACGCTCGCGCTCAGAATCACCAGAGGGTGCCGTCCGGCTCTTTACTTGAACGACGACGCCAATCTCGCCAACGAGCAACACACCATCACCTAGCTCCCGAACCCCAGAGGTTAGGCGCCGCAGTTCGGGTCTGAAGACAAAGTCTGCCAATCCCCAGGTTGCTGCGGCGCCATGAGTGGCATTCTCGGCCTCTTTGCCTTGGCTCTCGCGAAGCCTCAGCGGCATGGGTGGCGGAACGTTTCTGATGGCGATGCCGGTGCTGGTCTCAATGACCAACCGGGTGTATCCCTCCGGAAGGTTTATGTCCTGGGCGGAGAGGGACGGAGAAGCATCCGGAGCGTCATCCGCGTCTTCGCAGCACTTCTTGTACTTTCGACCGCTTCCGCAGTGACAGGGATCATTTCGACCGATGCGAGCCACTGAGCGAGAATAGGCAGAGGGGCGGCGGGATAAAAGTCAGTCAGCTGGTTCCGTCATGGCGCCGAATGCTGGCATCGTCGGAATGACTTTCCCTTCGGATTCAGCCTCATCTCCGAGACGGCTCTCGCGAATCTCGACGGCGCGAGCTAGATAGATCAAGGCGGCTCTAGCGGTCCGTAGCTGCCAGAGCAGGCCATCCAACAGCTCCGACCAGGAAACGCGGTCCAGAAACTCTCCGGTGGCTGCTCCATCCTCGCCCCATTCATGCACTACGAGGAACCGGTGCGTTGCTGAATGGCGACGATCGATGAGTTCCGCCAAGCGAGTCTTGCGTTCTAGATCACAGCTCAAATCGCAAAGGGCAAGAAGACCCCGATTGAAGGATTCCTTCTCGAATTCCTGACGGAAGGCATCTTCCATTTGTTTCTTTCGCTTCTGATTTCGAGGATGCCAGAGCGAGGGGAAGTAGACGTCTCTAACCCTTCCAGTGCTGAGGTAGAGGTGAGTGAAGCTGGCGATCTTGTCAAGCAGGTTGGCGGCGGCGGTGAATGCCTGAACGCCCATGCCGACCCGAGTTCCCCATCGGGCGTAGCTCAGGCTATCTACGAACCTCGTACGCGCACTGATGCTGGAGGCTTGATCGCGGATCGGACTGTCAAGTTCGCTGACCAACCAAGCGCTGTAGCGAGCGGCGATGAAGTCCTGCTTGATGGCGTTGAAGGCGTCATGGAGAACATCGATGCGGTCGGGTCCTGCCGCATCACTGATGTCACTTATGAGCCGTCGGAAGAAGAGAGGGTCTAAGAACTCGTCATCTTCGCGCAAGCATTCGAGCGAGACATGCAGAAACAGCTTCTCGCGCCTGCACCAGTCGAGATAGGGATCGTTCCACGGATTAGGCGAGGACGAATGCACATGTCCTTTGTGCGGGGAATCCCCGTCCCCGGTGTCGGTGATCTTGATCCGTCCGCGAGTCGCCTCAAAGGTCGCGTAGGCACTCGGCCCGCTCGCAGCCATGATTCCGTCACGATCTTTGAGGGCAGCGTCGAGCGCCTCTACTGCTTGGCTCAGCACTGCCGACGTGTGTCCATCAGCCAAATGGGCGACATGGGCTAGAGCCACGCCCTTGTTTCCACTCGCCATCCCAAAGGCAGGGTTGATAGCTAGTGCTTTGTCGTAAACCTCGATTGACTCGAGGTCCCTGCCAAGCATGTCGAACCCATTGCCGAGGTTGGTGAGAGCCTGTAGGCGCAGAGCATCGTCCGCCTCCTCGTCGTCCCCGACCTTCAGATAGGCCTCTCTTGCTAGATCAAGGTTGTGGCGCTGGGTCTCAAGGGCAGCGGCATGGCCCTTCGTCCTGACGATCGCGCGAAAGGTGGCTTCGGCGGTTGAGGCTTGGTTGTAGAGAAGCTGCGGAATGTCAGGTTTCGACTTCGCAAGCTCGGCCCAAGTCTGCCCTGCCTTCTCAAGCAGGTGAATGTCATCCCGATCGGCACCGACCTCGGCTGCCGTCCAAGCGCGAAGTTGGCGAACGGCCCAATCGTTTCCCGTCAATCCGTCGGCTAGGAGCAAGGCATCTTCGCCATCGCCAGTGTTGACTAGCTGGCGAAGGGCCTGCGCTGCCTCCTCAATCTTTTGATCGTCGCTGACCTCGATATCTCGAAGGTAGCGAAGCGCCGAGAACGATCAATTTCGCGTCCCGGTTGCCGTTGCATATATCAATCTGCTTCTGGCTCGCGCGATCGAGCTCTGCATCGAAATCGCCGGGCTGAGGATTGGGATCGCTCCATGGGTCCTTTGGCATCTCTCAGTTCGGGCTCCCAGGAGAGGCCGGCTGCCCCCCTCGTCTTCGGTCATATGCCGGAGAACGCCGCGTGAGCCGTGTCCCCTGGACTGGTTCAAGTCGCCCCAGTTGTCAAGAGATTGACCACCTTCGACAACCTCCTGGTCAGCTTGGCGGCGCATACGCTTGGCGCTCTGCTTCGCCTCTGCGCGCGTCATCCATGCTCCGCCACCGTTCTTTGCTCCAGCGTGCTCGGCCTTGACTCGCTTGTAGCCCATGGCCTCTACGATACATTTTGTCTGTGGGACTGGCGAGAAGGAATGACTGATGGACATCGCAGAAGCGAAAGCAAGGCTCGAAGAGGCCCTGACGAACTCGCGGAGGCCGGTTTCTCGGTTTGGGGTTGGGACGATGAGTCGATCCAGATCGCGCGGCTGAACGAGCCGAGCGATGCGTGCGCTCCCCGTCACGCATCGCTCGATCTGCGCCGTGACATCGACGGGACTCCCGAGGAGGTTCGGGAGGGGCTGGAGCGACTCTGAGCGCCGCTGCGAGGCCGCGCTTGTTTCATGTATCGAAACATGAAACAATGCGCTCCATGCTGAAGGGACAGGACGTGGTTGTGCTGCTGAAGCTGGTCGGCTCAGACGAGCCATTGCCCGTGCGCGACCTCGCGAGCCAGCTTGGCTTCGACGTGGCGGGCACGCACCGTGCGATGCGTCGCCTTGACGAAGCCGGTCTCTATTCGGCTGAGCGTCGGAGGGTCTACCGAGCTGCGGCTGAGGAGTTCCTGATCCATGCAGCCAAGTTCAGCTTCCCCGCCCGCTGGGGGTCTGAAGTGCGGGGAGTACCCACGTCGTGGGCGGTTGAGCCGCTGAAGGCAGAGCTCGCCGAGTCTGGTGGCCTGCCTCCTGTCTGGCCTTATGCCAGGGGAACTGTGCGTGGCCTCGAACTCAAGCCGCTGCACGCGATGGTCCCGAAGGCGGCGCTCACGGATCACGAGCTGTGGCAGCGGCTGGCGCTTGTCGACGCGCTTCGAAGTAACGACAACCTCCGCGTGAGTCAGCTGGCAGAGAGGCTTCTAAGGGAGAGGATCGAATCGTGAGCATCGCCATGCTCGAGCGGGCCGCGCAGGAGTTGGCGCCGTTCCTCGATGAGGTGGCATTCGTCGGCGGAGCGACCATCGCACTGTGGATCACGGACGAAGGGGCGCCTTCGCCTCGGGTGACTAAGGACGTCGACCTCGTGGTCGAGGTTGCCTCGCGGGCTGGCTGGTACCGATTCGAGGAACGCCTTCGCGCTCATGGGCTTCGCAACGACTCTTTGAGTCGCGTGATCTGCAGATGGAAAGCCGGGGACCCGGGCGATGAGCTGGTGATCGACCTGATGCCAGGGGACGCGTCGATCCTCGGTTTCGAGAATCGGTGGCAACGGCCTGCGCTGGACCATGCTGAGACGGTGTCGCTGCCGTCCGGCCAGCGGATACGAGCGATCTCACCGCCCTACCTGCTTGCGACGAAGCTGGAGGCGTGGAGCGGGCGAGGAGGCGGCGATCATCTCCGCAGCCACGACCTCGAGGACATCATCAGGCTGGTTGACGGGCGAGCCGAGGTCGTCAAGGAAGTCGGAGACGCTTCCGATGATCTCCGTTCCTTTCTGTCCCGTGAGATCGCGATTCTCCTCGACCAGCCCCGATTTCTGGACGCGATCGACGGAACTGTCGTCGGTTTCGGACGGGGAAGCTCAGGCGGTGAGGATCGGGTCGAGGCGATCGTTCTGCCGCGTCTCCGCGCCCTCGCGGAGAGGTAACACCAGCCCCGTGGAGCGTCCCGTCAGCAGGCCGGTAAAGCTTCCTCAGGCCCGCGGCCCGAGCCGAACCGGCAGCGATTTCAGCTGGTTGAGGAAGCCGGACTCGACGTAGACGGGGTCGCCGGCCATCTCCATCTCGGGATAGCGGGCGAGGGTCTCTTCGAGGAGGATCTTCAGCTCTAGGCGGGCCAGGGCGGTGCCGAGGCAGAAGTGGCGGCCGCCGGCGCCGAAGGCCTGGTGGTCGGGGTTGCGGAGGACGTCGAAGCGGTTGGGGTCCTCGTAGCGGCTCTCGTCGCGGTTGGAGGAGGCGTACCACATGACCACCTTGTCGCCCTCTTTGATCTGCTGCCCGCCGAGCTCGCAGTCCTTGGTCGCGGTGCGGCGGAAGTGGGCGAAGGCGGGGAACATCCGCAGGGCCTCCTCGACCGCACCGGGAATGAGGGCGGGGTCATCGATGAGGAGCTGGCGCTGGTCGGGATGCTCCATCAGCGCTCGCATCGCGCTCGAGTAGGTCGCCTTGGTGCTGTCGTTGCCGGCGGCGACGAGAAGGAAGAAGCCCATCACGATCTCGTGCTCCTCGAGCGTCTGGCCTTCGACCTCGGCGTGGACGAGGACGCTGGTGAGGTCGTCGGTCGGGTTCTCGCGACGCTCGGCGATCATCGTGCCGCAGCGCTCGAAGATCTGCGCGATCGCCGCCTGGATCGTTGCTTCGACACTGTCGACGTCGGGGCTGTAGTCGGGGTCGTTGGCGGCCAGCGCCATGTTCATCAGCTCCGCCCAGGCGGCGTCGTCCTCCTCGGGGATGCCCATGAAGCTGCCGATCACCCGGGAGACGGCGGGCTGGGCGACGTCGGTGACGAGATCGCAGCTCTCGCGTCCGTCGAGGCGATCGAGGGTGCCGACGACGATTTCGCGGATCGCGTCGGTGTGGGCGGCGATCCGCTTCGGCGTGAACCCGGCTTGGAAGAGCGCCTTCAGCCGGTCGTGCTTGGGCGGGTCCATGCCGATGAACATCGCCCGCGCCAGCTCGATCGGAAAGACCTCGTCGATGACGACAACGCCGCCGCGTTCGGAGGAGTAGGTCTCGAAGTCGCGGCTGACCGTGTGGACGTCGTCGGCGCGGGTCACCGACCAGAAGCCCTTCGCCTGCGGCAGCTCGGTCACTTCCGAGGTCCAGTGGACCGGGCACTGACTGCGCATCCGCTCGAACAGCTCTATCGGCGGGCCGTTTTCCCAGTGCTCGCGCTCGAGCACGAGAGCGTCCTCGACGTTCCCTCCCCCGGCGGCTATCTCGGCTTGGTCAGCCACGCCCGCCAGCATACTGGCTGCCTAGCCAGTTTTCAGAACTGACCGACTGGACCCGAGGGGGCGCTCGCCCCTCGGGTCCGGTCACCGCGAGAATCAGCAGGCTTTGACGGTGCCTTTGATCGTCCGCTTGATCTTCTTCTCCTGGTTGCCCTTTTCCAGGATCAGGGTGACCTTGGCTTTCACCTTGTGGACCGAGCCCCGGGCCAGCGGGCCGGGGTCGACCAGGTAGCGGAACGGTTTCTTCTTCTTCACCTTCAGCTTCTTGCCGTCGTAGATGAAGACGACCTTGGTGAAGTGGATCTCGCCACCGAGCCTTTTCTCCAGCTGTTTGCGCTTGCGTTTGCCGACGCCGACGAAGAACTTCTGGCGCGACTGCAGGCAGCTCTTCGGCAGCCGCAGGACGATCAGGAAGTCGCCGACCTGTTTGGTGACCACCTTGGTCGGGCCGCTGTAGGGCTTCGGCGTTTTGACGGTTTTCTTAGGGGGCGTGGTCGTGGCCGGCGGCGCCGTGGCCGGACCGGCGATCGGGTTGAGGTCGGCCAGCCGCAGGCCTTCGCTGTCTTCGAACAGGACCCAGCCGCTGCCGCTGTCGTTGGTCGCCACCTCCGCATTGGGGCCGATGCCATACGAGGAATTAAGACGGGCGACGTGGCTCTCGGTGAAGCTGCCGCCGCCGTCGGTGGAGGTGAACAGGCGCATCACGAAGGCACCGTCTCCACCGCGGGTCCCCGGCCAGACGGCCGCGATCCGGTTGCCGCTCGGTGACTGGGCGATGTCGCCGCCGATGAACAGATCGGGATCGGAATCGACCGCCAACGTCTTCGGCGCGCTGAAGTTGGCCCCGTCATAGCGGCGGAAGTTGATCGTGTTCGGGTAGGCACCGCCGCCGTAGTCCTCGGAGACCATCAGGAGCCCGGCGGGACCGGTGGAGAGGCTGGGTTCGTAGCCCTTCGTCACTTCGAACGGGCCTTCCCAGCTGGCTTCCGTGGTGATGGTGCCGGTGCCCTTGTAGCGATAGAAGAGCAGCGGGTACGGCGGGTCGGAGATGTTCCAGTAGGCGATTACCGGATTGCCGCTCGAGAGGCCCATGCTGGCGCCGGCGACGCCGCCGTCACCGGGTTCTTTGAACACGAACTCGCCGCCGCCCGGCGGCGCGACTTTGTTGGCACTGAACCCGAGCCCCGCGTTGTACGCGCCGATCAGGAAGCTGTCCCCCTGAAGGAAGACGTCGGTGGGGTTGGTCTTGCTGGAATACGGTTCGGTCAGGGTGCCGGCATCGAAGCTGACGCCGCCGTCGGTCGAGGTCCAGAAGACCACGTCGTTCTCCGCGTAGCGCGGGGCCACCACGTAGACCGTGTTGCCGGGTCCGAAGACCGGAAAGGCCGCGGAGGCGCTTTCGGAGATGCTCGTTGCCCCTGGAATCGAGAGGGTGATCGGCGAGCAGGTCCCGCCCGGCGCGATCTTGCAGTACTTCACCGGTTCGATCCCGATCCCGACGCCCTCGGTGGTCCAGGCAACGTAGGCGTTGCCTGCCGCATCCTCGATCAGGTGACCGTTGGATTGGGCGTTGGTGTCGAGCGTGAAGAGGTTGTTTGCGGCAGAAACAGCTGGAAAGGCGGCGAGGACGAGGGTCGCTGCCGCCGCGATGAGTACAGCGCGGCAAGTTTTCATGGCGCCAGCCTATTGCCTGAAGATCTGTCTTCCTAGGGCTCCGGGTCCGTGCTCGTCAGCCGCTGGCCGCTCGTTCGATCAGGTCCGCCGCGACCTCGGTCCCACGTGCCTCTTGCAGCCGCCGCGAGGTCCGCGCCAGCCGCGCGGCCAGCCGGTCGTCGCCCAGCAGGCGCTCGATCGCCCCGGTCAGCTCCTCCCCCGTGTGACCGTAGGTGTCGAGCCGCACCCCGAATCCGGTCTCGTCGATCCGCTGCGCGTTGTCGTGCTGGTCCCAGAAGATCGGCAGGACGATCATCGGCTTGCCGAAGTAAAGCGACTCGGTGACAGTGTTGTTGCCGCCGTGGGTGATCACCAGGTCGACCTTCGGGAGGATTTCGGTCTGCGGCAGGAACTCGGCGCCGTCCATGTTGTCGGCGAGCTCGAACTCGGACGCCTGCGGCCCCTTCGAGACGACGACGCGGTAGGGCGCCCCCGCCAGCTCGGCGACCAGCTTCTCCATCAGCTCGACGTCGGCCGAGCCGAGCGAGCCGAGGCTGAGGTAGAGCAGGGGCTCGTCCCCTCCGCGCAGCTTCTCCGGCAGTTCCCAGGCCGGGTCGGTGGCGCGGACGCTCGCCTGCAGGTTGTGCCAGGTCGGCCCCAGCGGCCGCGCCCGCGGGTAGTCGACCTCGTCCGGATACAGGTACATGTTCAGCCAAGGGCTTTCGTGGATGAACTCGTCCGTCGGCAGCGGCGGCGCCCCGCGCTCCTGGCAGAACTCACTGAAGGAGGCGTGCAGCTCGCGGTGGGCGTCGCGGTAGGCGGCCCAGAAGTCCTCCCAGCCGCTGCGGTCACCGCTCGGCAGCCCCGAGAACGGCGGTGGCACGTCCGGGTCCTTTACCTCGGTCGGGTTGCAGGAGACGATCCGCGCCCACGGCCGGCCGCAGGCGAGCAGCGCCGGAAAGCCGACGACGTTGTCCTCGACGATCAGGTCCGGCTCGAGCTCGTCGATGATCTCCAGCAGGCGCTCGTCGACGTAGCGCGCCCCGTCGACCAGCGCCTCGAAGGTCGGGGCGATGAACTCGGCCAGCTGCTCCCGCGTCGACTTGCGGAAGACCGGCGCGGTGTCGCGGATGAAGTCCTTCCAGAACTGCCCCGGCGCTTCCTCGGTCTCCGGCGGCGGCGTCAGCCGCATCAGCCGCTCCTCGAACCCCTGCGCCTCGAGCGTGCCGGCAAACGACTCCTCGACGATGAAGACGACCCGGTGCCCGCGACCGCGCAGCACGTTGCCGATCCCGACGCAGTTGTTGGTCGGCCCGAAGGCACCCTCGGGGAAGAAGACGATCGTCGAGCCGGTGCTCATCGAGGCATCATCGAGCCGCTTCGCCGGCTCCGCAAGAGGCTAGTGTAGACTTCTACACATGGGACGTAAAGCAAGTACCGCAACCCGTCTGGTTTTCCAAGCATTCCTAGACGCGCCGAGCGACGAGACCTACGGCTTCGCGCTCGCCGAGGCAACGGGTCTTCCCTCGGGGACGATCTACCCGATCCTCCGCCGGCTCGAAGACGAGGGCTTCGTCAAGAGCCGCTGGGCGGGGGTCGAGACCCGCGGGCAGCGCCGTCGTCGCCGTTACTACGAGCTGACGGGAGAGGGCAGACGCGCCGCTCAAGCGGCGACCGCCGAGCAGCGACAGGCGCTTCGGCTGCTTGCGCCAGGTTGGGTCAGTGGATGATGCAGCTCGCCCGCTTGGACATCACCATGAAAGGCCGCAAGATGGTCTTCCACATCCCTATCTCGGATTCCGATATGACGCTGTTCCGATCAGAGGGAAAAGGGGGTTTCAGACGAGCAGAAGAGCTTTCGCTGCTGGTTCTGCGGGCGGAGGGCTATGTCGGGAACGAGATGTCGGATCTTAATTTCGCCGAGGCTTGGAGCTTTCGCTGGGATTTTTCGGAGGAGTCCGGGGAGCGCGAGGTGGAGGCAGTGGATCCGAAGACGGCTCGCTGCCGGTCCTTGCTGGCGAGGGCCTGCTGCCTGCTTCCCCCGGCCGAGCGCGAGGAGGCCCTGGATGAGTGGGCTGACGAGATCGAGACGGCGGCGTTGCAGGGGCGGCCGATCGTCCGGCGCACCCTCTCGATCGTCTTCAGGGCGCTCCCGGCGATGGCTTTGCGGATGCGCCTGCCGAGCCGGGTTCCCGGCAAAGGCGGCTAGGGGGTGCGGCCGGGGCGGGTCGCAACGGTGCTCGCCGGGCTCACTCTGGCCGCAGTGACCCAGCTCGGAACGCCGGCGGTCGACTACTTCCTGCTGCCGCTGCTGGTGACGCTGCTGGCAACCCACGTCGATCGCGAGAGCGCCAAGCTTTCCCGCTCCATCATCGTCGGCGCCTCCAGGCTGCTCCCCCCTCACCGGCGCCAGGACGAACTAGACGAGTGGCTTGACCATGTCGAGTCGGCCGGCGAGCAAGGGATGCAGCCACTTACCCGAGCGATCACGATCGCCCTCCTCTCGGCCCCGCTGCTCGCTGTGGGGCTGCGGGTCGGGCGCTCGCGCCGGCGTGCCGGCTAAAGCTTGCGCTCGATGTCGTCGGCTTTCTCGCCGTGGTGTTCGGCCAGCTGGCGCTCGCGCTCGGCGCGTTCGGCGGCTTCGCGGGCCTCGAGCTCGGCCTGGCGGGCCTCTTCCTCGCGCTCCCGGGCCTCTTCCTCCCGCGCGTCGGCTTTCGAGGCGTGGGCTTGCGCCTCCTGGCGGTGGCCGCCGGCCCGTTCCTGCAGCCGCATGCGCTCGAGTTCCCGCCGCTTTTTCGCTTTCTGCGTGAAGACGGCGACCAGCGCGAGGACGGCGATCGCGACGACGAATATGGCGATGATCAATCCGATTGACATGGTTCTCCAATAACCCTCCTCGCGAATGGTAAACCTCCCCGATCCGGGGTAGGCAGAGGCCGTGTTCGACTGGCTCACTCAAGAGGTCTCCAACAGCGCCCTCACCTATCCGGTCATCTTCGTCGCCGCCGGGACCGACGTTCTCTTCCCGCTGGTCCCTTCGGAGACGATCGTGATCACCGCCTCGGTGCTGGCGGCACAGGGGGAACTGCTGATCTGGGGGATCGTGCCGCTGGTCGCCCTCGGCGCCTTTCTCGGCGACAACGTCTGTTACCTGCTCGGCCGCACGATCGGTGACCCGATCGCCGACCGCTTGTTCAAGGGCGAAAAGGGGCAGGTGCGGCTGCAGTGGGCCGAGGAAGCGCTGCGCCGCCGCGGCGCGATCCTGATCGGGGTCGGGCGTTTCATCCCCGGCGGGCGCACGGCGACCACCTTCGCCGCCGGAACGCTGGAGATGCCCTACCGCCAGTTCGTCGTCGCCGACATCTTCGCCGCCTTCCTCTGGGCCCTCTACATCTGCCTGCTCGGCTACCTCGGCGGCGAGACCTTCCAGGACACGCTCTGGCTGCCGCTCGCCACCACCTTCGCCTGCGCGATGGCGGTCGGGGCGGGCTTCGAAGTCTGGCGCCGGGTGCAGCGCCGCCGCGGCAAGGACATCCTCGGCGACGAGCTGCCGCCGGAGATGGCCGCCGAGGGCTAGCCGCGGCGCTTGCGCGCCCGCCAGACCTCCTCGACCGGCCACCTGCGCGCCCACTCGAGGCTGATCTGCGGAAACCGGGTGCTCGCGCCCTCGGGCGGCCGCACCTCGATCAGCTCCTCGACCTCGAAGCCGCTCTCGCGCAGCAGGGCGATCATCTCACCGTGCGGGAGGTGGAACTCGACCGCGTCGTCGTCGGGGAATTCGAAGCGGTGCATGCCGAAGTAGGGGCGGATCATCCGCTCGGTCGCCGGCTCGTCCTCGTCGTCGGGCGCGCAGAGCATGGTGAAGACCGAGTTGACGAGGAAGACCAGCTCGCCTCCGGGCCGCAGGAGGCGGCTCGCCTCCGGGATCCAGCGGAAGGGGTCGGCCCAGATGCTCGCCCCGTACTCGGAGATCGCCAGGTCGAAGCTGCCGTCCCCGAACGGCGCCTCCTCGGCGTTGCCGTGGACGAGCGGAAACTCGATCCCGAACTCGCGCTGGAAGGCCGCCGCAGTTTGCAGTTGCGCTTCGCTGTTGTCGATGCCTACCGGCCGCGCCCCTCGGCGCGCCAGCCAGGAGGAGACGTAGCCGGTGCCGCAGCCGAGCTCGATCGCGTCCTTGCCCGCGAGGTCCTCCGGCAAGACCCGCAGCTCTGACTCCCGCACCCGGAAGATGCCCCACTGCGGTTCCGCCGCGGCCCAATCGTCGCGCCCCGGCTCTACCCACTCCTTCGCGTACTCGTTCCAGAAGGCCCGGTTGCGCGCCACGTGCTCGGGAAGCTCGCCCATCGGGCCAGCCTACGAGAACGGCCACTGGAGCCCGACCTGCGGGTTTGCTTCAATCATCTGACCAGAGAAAGGAGGTGGTCCTAACTTGAATCACATGCTTGATGGGACTCTGGAGGTGCAGGGCCGCTAGGCGCCGCACTGGTTCGGGCGCCCGGCGGAATCCACCCCGGGCACCGGCGGACGGTCAGGGAGCCGGGTCTTGTCCCGCCCGGTCGCAGTTCCCGCGTTCGTCCTTTGCACCAGGCCGGGGTCGCCGAGAGGCGGCCCCGGCGTTTTTCCAGGGCGCGTCCGGGGCGAAGGCCTCAGGGCGCGCTGGCGCTGAGGCCGTCGTCAGCTTCGGAGAGGAAGTGGGAGGCGATCCGCCAGCGCCGCTGCAGCACCGGTTCGACCGTTTCCGAGCTGCAGCCGGCTTCCGAGACGCATTCGCCCCACTGGTTGGCGGCCTCGATGTAGTGGTTGAAGGCTTTCTCACCGGGGGCGCCGACCGCATCGATGCAGTCGATCTCGATCCGCTCGATCGGAACCTTGCGGTAGGTCGAGCGGATGCCCCGCACCTCGGCGACGTACTGGTCGTAGGTGACGCCGACCGCGAGGCGGCGGCGCAGCGAGTCCATCGAGGCGACGAAGCTGCCGAGCCTGCTCTGGCAGGTGCCGGCGGCCGGGGCGTGCGCCGGCTTGCCCTTCGGCGACGGTTGCTCCCTGGCGACGGTCGTCCCGCTGGCGACGGTCGCCCCGGTTTCGGCGGTCGATCCCGAGCCGCCTCCGCAGCCGGCGAGCAGCAGAACTGCGAGCAGGGCGCAGCCGACGAGCGGCAGTCGAACGGCGGCAAGCACGGCGGCAGTCTATGTCGTGTAGAAACCCCAGCCGTGAGGAGAATCGGCAGCTTCGCGAGGGCGACGGCGGCGCTGCTGCTGGCGCTGGTGGCACTGGCCGCCGGCGGGTCCCGGGCCGAGGCGGCGCCAAAGGTGCTCTTGGTCGGCGACAGCCTCGAGGAGCTGACCTCGCCCTACCTCAGCCGCTACCTGCCGGGGGTCGAACTGACGATCAACGCCGCCGGCGGCTACAACAGCTTCCAGATCTTCGACCTCTTCCAGGAAAGCTACGACCCGTCGATGGACGTGGTCGTCTTCGACGCCGGCACCAACGACAACCCGTCCTATCCTGAGATCCTCGCCGGCAACCTGGCCAAGGTCGCAGGCATCGTCGGCGACCGCTGCATGGTCGTGCCGACGATCCACGGACTTCATCCGGGCGGGGTCGACGACAGCGGCAAGAACCAGGTCGTCGCCGAATTCGCCGCCTCGCGCCCGGGGACGCAGGTGCCCGACTGGAACCGCACGGTCGCGACCCATCCCGAGCTGATGCAGTCCGACAACCTGCACCCGATCGAAGCCGGCGCCGACTACCGGGCGCAGCTGATCGCGCAGGGGGTGGAGGGCTGCCTCGCCTACGAGCAGGCGTTGACGACGGCGCCGCCGGAACCGGATGCCGGCGAACCGCGCCCCGAAGTCGAGCCGATCGCGGCCGTCGGGCGGCTGCGGGCACGCCGCGACGAGCTGATGGCCTCGATCCAGACTCGTGTCCTCCAGCAGGCCGCCGCCGCCTTCATCACCGGCGCGATCGTCGCCCGCCAGTGAGCGTGGGGCGGAGATGTCAACCTGTAGCTATGGAGCTGCCCCGTGAGTGAGGTGGTGATGCCCCGCCTTTCCGACTCGATGGAGGAGGGAACGATCCTCACCTGGCTGAAGCAGGTCGGCGACGAGGTCGCGGTCGGCGACGAGCTGGTCGAAATCGAGACCGACAAGGCGAACATGGCCTACGAAGCGGACGTCGCTGGGACGCTGCAGGAGATCCTGGCGCAGGAGGGGGAGACGTTGCCGATCGGGTCGCCGATCGCCCGGATCGGGGAGGGCTCTAATGGGGCTGGTGATTCGGGTGAGGGACCTAGCGCCAAGCCCGCGGGTCCTGTCGACGCAGGGGACCCACCCCCACCTGCAAAGCAGGAGGGGGTCCCCCCTACGACGCCACCCACGGGAGAGGCCGGGGAGGCTGACGGGCAGCGAGTCAAAGCTTCGCCGCTGGCTCGTCGGCTAGCCGAGGAGAAGGGACTGGAGCTCTCAGCTCTCCATGGTTCCGGACCCGGCGGCCGCATTGTCAAGGCGGATGTGGATGGTGCGGAGGTTCCGAGCTCAGCGGCACCTGCCCCCTCTACCCAGCCTGAGGGGGCAGGTGCCGCCCCCAGTGGTGGAACCGCCAAAGGCGAGACCGAAACCCGGGACCTCAACAAGCTGCAGCAGACCATTGCCCGCCGCATGGCGGAGTCGAAGGCGACGGCTCCGCACTTCTACCTGACGATCGAGGTCGATATGGGGAAGGCGGTCGCGGCGCGGGCAGCGCTCAAAGCTGCCGCCGCCGAAGGGGACGTGGTGCCGTCCTTCAACGACATGATCGTCAAGGCTTGCGCGATCGCCCTGCGCGAGTTCCCGAAAGCCAACGGCGCCTATCGCGACGGCCGCTTCGAGCTTTACTCGCGGGTCAACGTCGGCGTTGCCGTCGCCGCCGAGGAGGCCCTGGTCGTGCCGACGATCTTCGACGCCGACCGCAAGGGCCTGCGGCAGATCGCCACCGACACCCGCGCCGTCGCCGCCAAAGTCCGCGACGGCTCGGTCACCCCGCCGGAGCTCTCCGGCGGCACCTTCACCGTCTCCAACCTCGGCATGTTCGAGATCGACGAGTTCGACGCGGTGATCAACATGGGCCAGGCCGCGATCCTCGCCGTCGGCGCGATCCGCGAACTCCCCGCCGTGCGCGATGGCCAGGTCGTCCCCGCCCAGTTGATGAAGGCGACCCTCTCCTGCGATCACCGCATCCTCTACGGCGCCGAGGGCGCCGAATTCCTCGCCAGGGTCAAGGCCCTGCTCGAGGAGCCGATCTCCCTGGCGCTCTAACCCTCGTCGGGATAGTCGGCCTGCCCGCCGCCGAGCTCAGGCGGCAGCGCTTTCGGGCCGTCGGGGTACATGTGCTCCAGCTGCTCCTCGGTCATCTGCAAGGTGCTGGTGATCTCTTCCCGGGGCGCCCCGACAACAAGCCACAACTGGTCGGCGTCGGTGTCGTTGAACAGCTGCCGCGCCGTGTCGGGCTCGACCAGAAGCGTGTCGTGCGGCTCCAGCGTCAGCACCTCACCGTCGACCCGCACCCGCCCCGTCCCCTCCAGCAGAACGTAGAGCTCCTCCTGGGTGAAATGACGGTGGAAGGTCGACGCTTTCCCCGGCTCGATCCGCCACATCCGCGCTCCGATCTGCGAAGCCTCCAGCTGGCCCCCGAGGTCCGTGTTCGGAGTCTTCATCTGGTTCGACCGCCGCCAGAAGGCATCGGCCATTTTGAGGACGCGATACCCCACTAGACCTCGAGCCAGGTGCCTTTGGGGCCGAGGTTGCGGACGGGGGTCGGGCCGATCTGGCTCTCGCAGCCCCAGGACTCGTGGATGTGGCCGCAGACGGCGAGGCGGGGGCGCTTCTCTTCGATCGCGCGGAGGAGGGCGGGGCTGCCGAAGTTGCCGCCGCCGCCGGCAGAGTCGCAATGGTCCTTGGGCGGCGAATGGAGGACGAGGACGGCGCCCTCGGGACAGGGGGCGAGCATCTCGGTCGCCGCCTCGTCGTCGAGGTCGAAGCTCCATTCCCAGGGGGTGACCGGAATTCCGGCGCCGAGGCCGAAGAACTCGACGCCGTCGATCGTCGTGCCCTCGCCGTGAAGGACGGTGGCGGCGCTCCAGGCCGCCGCGGCGGCGCGCAGGGCGTCGGCGGTCTCGTTGTTGCCGGGGACGAGGACCGTGGGCGTCTCGATCGCCGCCAATGCGCCGATCGTCTCCTCCAGGCCCTCGTGCACCGAGGCGAAGTCGCCGGCGCCGATCACGACGTCCGCGTCGGCCGACATCTCGACCAGCTTGGCGCCCTGGGCGAGGTCGCGGTGCAGGTCGCTGAAGGCGAGGATGCGCATCGCTGAAACCTAGCTGCTGCGCGCCGGGCTCGGGCGCCAGAAGAGCAGGCGCCGCCGCTTCGCTGGTTCCTCTTCCGCCCGCACCTGCAGGTCGAAGTAGAGCAGCGTGCGGCCGACGTTGACGTAGGGGATGAAGAGCGCGAAGACGAGGGAGCCGAGCAGGTTGATCCAGGTCAGGGAGAAGCCGGTGAAGATCAGGGCGAAGCCGAGGATCGGGCCGGCGGCGACGCTGAGCAGCCAGAGCGGGGCGGCGACGCGGACGGTGTGCCACCAGCGGCCGCGCACCAGCTCCGAGCTGCCGCGGAAGGCCTCACGGATCGACTTGTCGGTGAAGAGGACCTCCTGCTGGACGAAGAGCCAGCAGACGTATTTCCAGACCGCGAAGGGGAAGCCGACGACGGTGAGCGCGAGCAGGAAGAGCCCCGCCACGGCCAGGAGCTGGGCGGCAACCACCCGCCCGAACCGCGCCAGCATGCCCCGCACCGACTCGAGGAAGCCGGCCCGCCGGCCCCGACACAGTTCCCGCACGAAGACGATCACGATCGCCGCCACGATCACTTCGGCCAGCGGCCGCCCGACCGTTTCGACCACGTCGGCGAAGGCGAGGTGCACCCCGGCGCGGCCGGTCGAGTCGTCGACCCCGCGCCCCTGCGCCAGCGCCTCGGCCAGCAGCCCGGCGCCGCCTACGATCGGGAAGGCGATCAGCCCGATCGGCACCAGCGTCGTCCAGTGCCGTCCGTAGAGCCGCCGGGCCGTTCGCAGCAGCTGCCCGAAGGCGCGCCGCTCCCGCAGCCGCTCGAGGTCGACCGGCCCCCAGCGGGTGAGGCCGAAGAAGGCGAGCAGCGCCAGGAGGATGGCGGCGACGATCGCGATTGCCGCCGCCTGCGACTTGGTGGCGATGTGGGTGAGGTCGGTGACCGCCGTGACCGCGCCGCAGAAGACGCCGGTCACCGCCGGCCCGACGACCGAGCCGCCCGGCAGTCGCGGGCTGGTCGAGCGCTGCTCCGCCATCCAGGCGAACGGTTCCCGCCAGACCGTCTTCGTCACCGGCCCGGTCGGCCCGTTGTTGTAGCCCTTTTCGCGTTCGCCCCAGCGACCGCGGTAGCTGAGCCACTGGAAGGCGCCGCTTTCCGGCGCCGTTTCCGGCAGCAGCACCGGGCGCAGCGGCAGTTCCCGCAGCGGTTCGGAGGTGTTGTCGCACCCCACCCCGGAGCCGTTCTGCCCGTTGCCGAGGTAGACGGCGGAGTCGTAGAAGGTCGCGTGGGAGCCGGCCGCCGGATAGACGACCGGGTGCGTCCCCTGCTTCTGGACCTTGCCTTCGTCCCAGCTGGCGCGCTCGCCGCCGGCGTGCTGGAAGACGATCACCTCGGACGGTTCTTCGCCGAGCGCCCCCTCCGTCGTGTTCGACTCGAAGGTGAGCTGCATTCCCTCCCAGTCGCCCTCGTGGAGGTCGTTGAACTGGTTGAAGTACCAGAAGAACCAGAACTGCAGGGCGAAGCCGTCGTGGTTTGGTTCGCGGGCGATGTGGGCGTAGGTGATCGCCGGCGCCTTGCCTTCCTCAACCAGCTGCCGGAAGGCCCGCGCGTAGACGCAGGTGTTGCCGAGGACCTTGCCTTCGTAGTCGAGGTAATAGCCGTCGCGGAGGCCGGCGATGTCGGCCGCCGTCGGCGCTTTCTTCACCTCGACCAGCTTGCCGTCGGGTTCTTCGTGGGTGAGGGTGACGGTCGGGTTGCCGAGCACGGCCTCGACGCTGGTCGGCTGGTACTGCTCCTCCTTGGTGTTGCAGGGCGGGTTGCGCTGCTCCCGCAGCATCGTGATCGGCACGTAGCGCTGCGCCAGCTGCTGCGCCGCGGGATCGGCCGGAGGCGGGGGCTCGGCCGCGGCCGAGCCGATGGGCGCCAGCAGCGCCAGCGCGACGAAGCACAGCAGGACGAGCCGCCGCCCTCTCACGCGGCTGAACGTATCAGCGCCAACCAGCGTCAGGCAGGTCCCGCAGAGGTCGGCTCGCCGAAGTCTTCGACCTCGGTTTCGACCTTGCCGGCCGGCATCCCGACCAGGGCGACGATGAAGGCGACGACCATCGCCGCCGCCATTCCATAGAAGACCGTGCGCGAGGCGAGGGCGAAGTCGTGGGGGATGCTGTCGACGACCTTCTGCACCCCTGCCGGCAGGTGGGCCGGGGTTTCGCCGGCGCTGGTGCCCTGGCTGATCGAGTCGGCGATTTCGCTGCCGACGCTCTTGGGGATCCCGGCGGAGCTCGCGCTCTCTTCCAGGTTGGACCGGTTCTCGAGGATCAGGATCGAGCCCAGCACCGCCAGCCCGAGGCTGGAGCCGAAGTTCCGCACCGTCTGCGTGATTCCCGTCGCCTCGCCGTAGCGGCTGCGCGGCACCCGGTTGAGCGCGTCGGTGTTGGCGGGGCTGAGGACGAGCCCGACGCCGGCCCCGGCGATGACGATGTAGTACCACTGGTCGCCGACCGAGAGTTCGGTCAGCGAGCGGCCCCAGAGGAAGAAGCCGACGGCGGCGACGGCGCAGCCGACGACCACCGCGGGCCTCGCCCCGACCCGGTCCAGCACTTTGCCGCCCCACTGCGAGGCGGTGGCGAAGCCGGCGAAGAAGATCAGCAGGTAGAGCCCGGTTTCCGAGGCGCTTTCGCCGAGCGAGATCTGCGCGTACATGCTGGCGAAGAAGAAGAGCGGGACGAAGGCGATCATCAGCAAGAAGAGGACAAGGTTGTCGACGGCGAAGGCGCGATCGCGGAAGACCTCGAGCCGCAGCAGCGGGTTCTCGACCCGCAGCTCGTAGATGACGAAGGCGACGAGGATCGCCAGTCCGGCGGCGATGCAGCCCCAGGTGGCGAGGCTGTCCCAGCCCCAGACGCTCGACTGCTGCAGGCCGAGGACGGCGAGACCCATGCCGCCGGTGATCAGGACCGTGCCCCGGTAGTCGAGCGGCGCCGGGTGCTTCTCGTCCGCCGGCTTGGACTTGGCGATGAGGACGAGGGCGATGATCGCGACCGGGATGTTGACCCAGAAGATCGCCCGCCAGGTCCACTCGACCAGGAAGCCGCCGGCCAGCGGCCCGATCGAGGTGAGTCCGCCGGCGACGGCGAAGAAGATCGCCATCGCCTGACCGCGCCGCTCGACCGGAAAGGCGCCCAGGACGATCGCCAGCGCCGCTGGGAACATGATCGCCGCGCCCGCGCCCTGGACCACGCGGAAGAAGATCAGCCAGGGCTCGTCCAGCGAGCCGCTCGGGGTGGCGCCGCAGAGGGCGGAGGCGGTGGCGAAGACGACGACGCCGAGGGTGACCATCCGCCGGTGGCCGGCGATGTCGGCGAGGCGACCGCCGAAGGCGAAGAGGGCCGAGAGCGCCAGCAGGTAGCCGTTGACGATCCACTGCACGCCGGTGGTCGAGAGCGAGAGGTCGTCCTGGATCGTCGGGATCGCGATCGCGACGATCGTCTGGTCGATGAAGGTCATCGAGACGGCGAAGATCATCGCCGCGAGGATCAACTTGCTGTTCTGACCGGTGGTTTCGCTCATGTACCCGCCTTTGCCGCGCGGGCGGCGATTCCTCCCCGGGGTCCGGTATTGTCGCCGCCGCAATGCCTCCCGTCTTCTGGCTCGGCCTCGGAATCGCAGCGGTTTTCTTCTTCGTCGGCGCCATCTCCGGCGCCCGCTCCCGTACCGCCAGCCTCGGCAGCGGCGCCGCGATGGGCGCCTACCTCGGCGTCATGGCGGCGTTCCCGCTGCTCGCCATCGGCCTCGCCACGAGCTAACGGTCGACGCTCTAGCGGGGCGCGTCAGCGCACCAAACACCGGCGGATGAACGATCCGGTGAGGAAAGTGCCGTCTTTGAAGGTGAATTCGCCGCGGGCCTGCAGGCGGCCGGTTTCGCAGCGGGCGTTGACGTAGCTGAGCTGCTTGCCCTTATAAGTCCATTTGCGGCCGATCTTCAGGTGGCCGGAGATGGGGATGCCGGAGCCGCCGGCGATTTTCGGGATTTTGGCTTTGGTCCGGTAGCCGTAGACGCCGCGGTGGATGGTTTCGATCTCGACCGGGACGATGAAGGTGGTCGGCGCTGGCACCGTCGTGTAAGCGTGGGCCAACACCGTCGGGTTGCCGTGTTTGCGCGGCCCGTTGAAAAGGGTGATCGGCGAGGAGATGTGAATCGGCCGCTGTTCGGGGAAGGCGACGACCGCGGTGCCTTCGCCTTTGCCGACGATCGCGTTGCCGCAGGCCTTACGGGCGGCGGTGACGTCGGTCGCCTGCAGCTGCCCCGCCTGGCAGACCGGCAGCCCCCTGGTCTCGACGTGGCCGTGGCGGTCGAATTCGATCGTCAGCGTGTCGAGAATCGGGGGGAAGTCACCGGACTGGGTCGAGAGCGTGCCGCCGCCGTGCAGGGTGATCGGCGCGTCCTCGTGCTTCGGCAGCGTTTTCGGCGAGAAGCCGCCTTCGGCGTGGATCACCAGGTCGCCGGCGCGGAGGATCAGCGCGGCGGCGGTCGCGGGCAGGAGCACGGCAACCAGCAGGGCGACGATCAGGGTCTTGCGGGTCACGGGATGATTAGAGCCGATCTGGGTATCGAAGGTCCGATGAGGACCATTAAGCCACGATGAACGCAGATCGGCAACCGACCGTCACCCTCCACGACGGCACCGAGATTCCCCAGCTCGGCTACGGCGTCTTCCAGATCCCGGCGGAGGAGACGCAGGAGCGGGTCGAGGAAGCTCTGGCCACCGGCTACAGGCACGTCGACACCGCCGCCGCCTACCGCAACGAGGCGAGCGTGGGGGCGGCGATCGCCGCCAGCGGCGTGCGCCGCGAGGACGTCTTCGTCACCACCAAGCTGTGGAACTCCGAGCAGGGCTACGACTCAACTCTGCGCGCGTTCGAAAAAAGCCTGGAGCGGCTCGGGACCGGCCATGTCGACCTCTACCTGATCCACTGGCCGCTGCCGAGCCGGGACCTCTACCTCGAGACCTGGCGTGCCTTCGAACGGATCAAAGAGGAGGGCGGAGCCTCCTCGATCGGCGTCTCCAACTTCCGCAGCGAGGACCTGGAGCGGCTCGAGCGCGAGGCCGAGCAGCGGCCGACCGTCAACCAGGTTGAGCTGCACCCGCGCCTGCAGCAGGCCGAGCTGCGCGCCTGGCTCGGCGATCACGGGATCGCCACCGAGGCCTGGAGCCCGCTCGCCCAGGGCGACCTGCTGGAGGACGGGACGATCGCGACGATCGCCGCCCACCACGACCGCTCGCCTGCCCAGGTGATCCTCCGCTGGCACCTGCAGCTCGGCAACGTCGTCATCCCCAAGTCGGCGACGCCGGAGCGGATCCGCGAGAACTTCGAGGTCTTCGACTTCGAGCTGAGCGAGGACGACATGGCCGCGATCGAACGCCTCGACAGCGGCCAGCGCATCGGCCCCGATCCGGGCACCTTCAGCACCGCCTGATCCGCAAATACGCTGCCGCGATGGAGTTCGACCGGCGGCTGCTGCGCAAGCGGGGGATCCTGCTCCGCGGTGGGGGAGAGGCAACCGAGGCAAGGGCGCGGGCCGATGGGGGGACCGAGCGGCGGCTGATCCGCATCAACGCGGTCGCGGCGACGGCATTCCTCGTCGGCGGGTCGCTGTTCTCGCTCGGCGCGCTGCTGGCGCAGGCGCACGTCGGCGGGCCGCGGCTGCCGGCGGCGGTCTTCTTCCTCGGCGGCATCTTCTTCAGCACCGGTGGTTACGCCTCGGTGCTCCAGGTCGTGAACGCGCCGCGCGGCGCCGACCCCGACGGGGTCGTGCGGGCGGCGAAGTGGCGCTGGTGGTTGACGGAGCCGAGACGGCTCGACTGGGCCAGCGCCTTCGTCCTCTTCGTCGGCACCCTCTACTTCGGGGTCAGCCTCGCCGTCGCGCTCTTCGGCGACGTGACGATGGCGCAGGAGCACCGCCTGGTCTGGGCGCCGGAATTCATCGGCTGCGTGCTATTCCTGGTTTCCGGCCACCTCGCCCTCACCGAGATGCACCGCGATCGGCCGGCCGGTCGCCGCGCCGACCTCGGCTGGTGGATCGTCGTCGTCAACCAGGTCGGCTCGGTCCTTTTCATGGTCTCCGCGGTCGCCGCCTTCGTCCGCCCCTCGACCGGCGACGAGCTGGCGGTCGGGATCGCCAACTGGGCCTGCTTCGCCGGCGCCGCCTGCTTCGCCGTGGCCGGCGCGATGCAGGAGTTCGAGCGCCCCTGAAAGGATTGGCCGGATGGCCAGTGGAAAAGCCGAGGCCCCTCGGACCGAGCGCGTGCTGCCGGGGGTGTGGCGCCTTCGCCTGCCGCTCCCCTGGCCGGGGGTCCCGCACGGCAACGCCTGGGCCGTCGCCTGCGACGGCGGCCTGGTCATGTTCGACACCGGGATCGGCGGGAAGGGGAAGCTGCGCCAGCTCGACTTCGCCCTGGCCCAGGCGGGCTTCGGGGTCGAGGACGTCCGCCTCGTCGTCTGCACCCACTCCCACACCGACCACTACGGCCTCGCCGGATCGATCGTCGAGCGCGCCGGCTGCGAGCTCTGGATGCACCACAACTGGGAGCACGTGCGGCTGCTGGCCGACGACCCGGGGGCGGCGCTGGAGGCGCGGATCGAGGTGGCGCGGCAGAGCGGCGTCTCGCCGGCGGCACTCGAGCGCTACCGCGAGGCCCGCAGCGACAGCGAGACCGGGATCGACATCCTCAAGGAGCCCGACCGCGACCTCGTCCCGGGGGTGGAGATCGAGACCGACCTCGGCACCTGGCAGGTGGTCGAGACCCCCGGCCACGCCCCCTCCCATGTCGTCCTCCACCAGCCCGAGCGGCGGCTGCTGATCTCCGGCGACCATCTGCTCGGCCGCACCGTCCTCTTCTTCGACCACGGCCACAGCCCCGACCCGGTCGGCGAATTCCTCGCCAGCCTCGAGCGGGTCGAGCCGCTCGACGTCGACCTCGTCCTGCCCGGCCACGGCCGCACCTTCCGCGACCCGGAGGTGAAGATCGCCGAGTCGCGACGCCAGGTCGGCGAGCTGCTGGGGAAGGTGCGCGCGGCGCTCGCGACGGGGGAGCGGACGGCGTTCGAAATCGTCGAAGACATCATCGGGCCGGACCTGGTGAAAACCCCCGCCAGCGCCTGGATCCTGCAGATCGTCCTCGCCTGCCTCGACCACATGGCGATCGGCGGCGAGGTGCGGGTTGTCGAGGGCACCGACCCACGGCGCTGGGCACTGACGTAGCCTGTCGGGCGATGGCGAGCTTCACTTACCAGCGCCAGGTGGCCGCCCCGCCCGAGGTCGTCTTCGACGTCCTCACCGACCACCGGCGTTATCCGGAGATCACCGCCCTGCGCAAGGCCGAGCTCGAGCGCGAGGGCGAGCCGGCGCCGAACGGGCTCGGTGCGATTCGCGTCCTCACCGTCGCCGGGCCGCCGATGCGCGAGGAAGTGATCGCCTACGACCCCCCGCACCGCTTCTCCTACAAGATCCTTTCCGGCCTGCCGGTGCGCGACCACGTCGGCACGGTCGAACTTTCGCCGCGCGACGGAGGCACCGCGGTCACCTACGCGGTTAAGACGACGCCGACGATCCCGCTTGCCGGGCCGGTCTTCATGGCCTTCCTCAAGAAAGCGATCCGGGACCTGATCGGCGGCGTCGCCAAAGAGTCCGAGCGCCGCGCCGCGGATGCGCGGTAGCGGCTTTCTCGACCGGCACCTCCAGCAGCGCTCGAACCGGCTGCTGGCCGTGGTGTTGCTGGCGCTGGCGATCCTCGTCAGCGGCGCGATCGTCGGCTACGAGCTGCTGAAGCGGCCGGGCGACGTCCACAACGAGGAGGCGATCCGCAACTTCAAACCGCAGAAGCCGCCGCCGCCGAAGGAACCGCAGACGGTCAACTGGCCCTTCTTCGGGCTCAACCCGGCCCGCACCCGCTACCTGCCGGTGAAGGGGATCAAGCCGCCCTTCGACAAACTCTGGCGCTTCACCGACCGGCCGCTGCTCGAGTTCCCGCCGATCTACGTCGGCGGCAAGCTCTACTTCGTCAATAACAGTGGCTTCGCCTACGCGCTCGACGCCGACACCGGCAAACAGTTGTGGAAGCGGCGGATCGGCCGCCTCAACGCCTCCTCGCCGGCCTACTCGAAACACCGCCTCTACATCGTCAACCTCGTCCCCGGCCACATCGTCAAGCTCGACGCCAAGACCGGCAAGTTGATCTGGAAACGCAACCTGCCGGGGCGGGCCGAGTCCTCGCCGGTCGTAGTCGGCCGCACCGTCTACTTCGGCTGCGAGAACGGCGAACTGTTCGCGATGAGCACCGGCAAAGGCCAGGTGCGCTGGTCGACCCCGCTGGGTGGGGCGATCAAGGCGGCGCCCGCCTACTACGGCGGCCGCCTCTACGTCGGCGACTATGGCGGCCACATGAACGCGGTCGACGCCAAGAGTGGCGAGCTGGTCTGGCAGAGCGGCTCGCTCGGCCCCGGCTACGGCGGCTCGGGCGCCTTCTACTCGACCCCGGCGGTCGCCTACGGCCGCGTCTACGCCGGCAATAACGACGCCCGCGTCTATAGCTACGACATCTCCGACGGCACCCTCGCCTGGTCGTATTCGACCGGCGGCTACGCCTACTCGGGCCCGACCGTCGCCAACACCAAACACAGCCCGCCGACCGTCTTCATCGGCTCCTTCGACGGCAACGTCTACGCGCTCAACGCCAAGGACGGCGGCCTGCGCTGGAGTCGCTCGGCCGGCGGCCAGGTGGTCGGCTCGCTTTCGGCGATCGGCGACATCGTCTACGTCGCCGAGTTCACCAACAAAACGACGAGCGGGTTCATGATGCGCAGCGGCAAGCGGGTCTTCCGCTACCCGAAGGGGACCTACACGCCGGTGATCTCCGACGGGCGCCGCATCTACCTCACCGGCTACTCCTCGATCACGGCGCTCCAACCCCACCGGGCGGCGGTGGCGGTAGGTGAGGCGCACCGCGCGCATAAGCGGGGAAAAGCCCCGAATGGAGCTCGTCGCGGAGGACGCTCAAGCTAGAGCCGTAGTTCTGGATCCGGTAGCTGTTGCTGGAACCGAAGTCCTGGTAGTAGACGAGCATCCTGGTGCGGCGGTGGCTGCCGAGCCAGGCGAAGAGCTTGCGGACGAAGGTCGGGTCCTCGCCTTCGACCGCCCACTCGGCGATCGCGAAGGGCTTGCCGGAGAAGCGGCGGTAGAGCCCGGTCAGCGCCTTCCATTCCGGGTAGCCGGAGTAGAAGTCGGTGCCGACCCAGTCGGTCCAGCGCGAGCCGGGGTAGAAGTGCTTCGGCCGGTTGTGCGGGACGGTCGGTGAGCCGGCCGGCAGTGGGCTCCAGACGATCGCGATCGGCGCCGCCGGCAGGGCGCGGACGTCGACGGTCAGCGGCGGCAGCCCCGCTTCGGCGAGGCGCTGGTCGATCACGGCCTTCTTGCCGCCGCCATGGACGATCACGTAGATGCGGCGGAAGGCCTTTTTGTAGGCGCGGGGGCTGTGTTCGGGGCCGCGCGAGGCGCCGCCGCAGTCGTAGGCGGCGTAGACGTTGAGGCAGCGGTTCGGCTCACCCAGCGGCCGCACGTAGGCGCGCATCCCCTTTTCGAAGAAGAGCTTGTTGAGGCGGACCAGGTAGCGGTCGCCGCGGCCGGCGGCGATCTGCGGCAGGGAGATGATCTCGTGGCCGTCGTTGTTGTCGGCGGTGGTGATGTGGATCATCGGCCGCGCGCGGGCGGTCTGCCAGCGTTGGATCGAGTCGGGGAAGTCGCTGCCCCAGGTGCGGAAGGACTCGATCACCGCCGGGTGCTTGTTCACCGCTTCGCTGAACTGCCCGAAGTCGGCCATGTCACCGGTGTCGGAGATGCCGAAGTAGACCTTCTTGCCGGGCGGGAGGAGCGGGCTGAACGCCCCCGCCGGCGCAGCGAGCAGCGCCAGCGCGAGCCCGCTGGCGAGGGCAGCCGCGAGTGCGGCACGGAACTTGAGCGGGCCGGGCACCGAGCGCCCCATGGTGGCAAGCAAGCCGCTTCAGCCTCCGAGGCCGCGGCGGCGGTGCAACCGGATTTGCGTTCGGCTGTTCCTTTTCGTTGTCAGGCAGCGAAAAGGAACAGGTAGATCAGGCGGCGAGGGGCTGCTGGTGCTCGGCGACGATCTGGAGCACGTCAGGCGCGAACTTTTCGATGAAGGCGGGGCCGACGCCGTGGATGGCGAGCAGGGTGTCCTCGTCGTGCGGGCGGGCGGCGGCGATCGCGGTGATCGTTTTATTGCTGGCGACGGTGAAGGCGGGCTTTCCGGCGGCCGCCTGCAGCCGCCAGGTTTTCAGTGCCTCGAACAGGGGTGCGTCGGCGGGGGAGAGCTGGGGGGTGGGAGCGGGCGTAGCCTTCGCTTTGCGGGATCTGTTGATGGTGACGGTCTCCGGATCCGGCAGCCAGTCGAGCATGTCGCAGACGTCGCAGCAGCGCTCCAGCGGCGCCCCGGCGGTGCGGTCGCTGAAGTGGTCGAGCAGGGCGCGGCGGCGGCAGTCGGTGCCGTAGATGAAGGCCTTGATCGCGTGGTAGGCGCGCCAGCCGCGCTCGCGGGCGACCGCCAGGTCAGGGTCGTTGGCGCGCTGTTCGTTGAAGCGGACGAGGCGGCCGAGGTCGGCCTTCAGCGCCAGCATCGTCGCCCGCGAGGGCAGCCCGTCGCGCCCGGCGCGCCCCGCCTCCTGGTAGTAGGCCTCGACGCTGGTCGGGATCGTCACGTGCCAGACCGAGCGGACGTCGGGCTTGTCGACGCCCATCCCGAAGGCGTTGGTGGCGCAGATGACGCCGCTGTCGGTCGCCATGAAGCGCTCCTGGATCGCGGTCCGGTGCTCGGGTTCCAGACCGGCGTGGTAGGCGACCGCGGCGACGCCCGCCTCGCGCAGGTCGCCCGCCACCTCTTCGGTCTGGCGGCGGGTGCCGCAGTAAACAATCGCGGGCCTGTTGGCGGGATCGGCCAGCCCCGTCTCGAGCAGCGCCTGGCGGCGGGCGGTCGAGCCCTTGCCCTCGAGGGCGACGACGTCGAAGGAGATGTTCGGGCGGTCGAAGCCGGAGCGGACCTGAAGCGGGTCCCGCATCCCGAACCGGGAGGCGATCTCGCGGGCGACCGGAACCGTCGCCGTCGCCGTGCAGGCCATCACCGTCGGCCTCCCCAGCCGCTCCACAACCTGCGGCAGCCGCAGGTAGTCGGGGCGGAAGTCATGCCCCCACTCCGAGACGCAGTGCGCCTCGTCGACCGCGATCAGGTCGACCTCGCGGCAGGCGAGCGCTTCGAGGAAGACGCCGGAGGCGAACCGCTCCGGCGCGCAGTAGACGATCCGCGCGTCGCCCCGCACCATCTCCAGCGCTTCGGAGACCTCCCAATCCCCCATCCCCGAGGTGATCATCGCGACGGAGTGCCCCCCCGCGTTCAGCTTCCCCCACTGGTCCCGCATCAGCGCGATCAGCGGGCTGACCACGATCGTCAGCCCCTCCGTCGCCAACCCCGGCAGCTGGTAGCAGAGGCTCTTGCCCCCGCCGGTGGGCATCACGATCAGGCTGTCGCGCCCTTCGAGGGCGGCGATCACCGCCTCGCGCTGCCCGTCCCGCCACTCGGCGTAGCCGAGCTCGGTCAGCAGCGCATCGGCCTGTTCAGCGGGTAAAAGCATGGGCCGGTCAGCCTAGGCGGCTGACCGGCGCCGCGCTTCAGCTGTGTTCGCTACTTGCGATCGCCGCCGGCACCTGACTCAGCTTCTCGGCGAGCGTGTCGATGCTCTGTGCCAGCTTCCGCGTGTCCGCCTTCGTCAGCTCGGTGTAGGAGACGAACCCGTTGCCCTGCCGGTAGGGGTGCAGGGCGGCGAAGACCTGCTTGAAGTCGGCTTCGATCTCGCCGCTCAATTCCGGGTCGGTTTCGTCGAGCAGCGGCTTCACCGCTTCAAAGGCCGCCTCGGCGCCTTCGACGTTGGCCTCGAAGTCGACCAGGTCAATGTGCGAGTAGCGCTCCTCCTCGCCGGTGATCTTCGAGGCCGAGACCTCGCCCAGCAGCTCGTTGGCGCCGTTGGCGATCTGCACCGCCTGCAGGTCGACCGTCTTCACCTTTGCCGCCAGCTCTTCGACGTCGGCCTGCAGCTGCTTCGCCACCGGCGCCATGTCCTGCGCCGTCTCCTCCTCCCAGAGCGCTTTCTCGATCCGGTGGAAGCCTTCGAATTCGGATGCCGGGACGTCGTTCTCGCGGGCGTCGATCCGCGGGTCAAGGCTGCCGAAGGACTCGGCCACCGGCTCGATCCGCTCGTAGGGAATGCGGCTGGCGGCGTAGAGCTGTTTCGCTTCGGCGACGTCGCCGGCGACCACGGCGGCGACGAACGGCTTGGTCTGGGCGACCAGCTCGTTCGTGTTCTCCTCCAGGTAGGCGCGGTAGGAGTCGACGGCCTTCTCGGCCTGCGGGCTGTTCTGCGCCTTCAAGTCCCCGGTCACCGTCAGCGTCCCGCGCTCGTCGTCCCCGCCCGGGCAGTAGATCGTGTACTCGCCCCGCTCGAGGGTGAGGGAGAAGCTGCCGCTGAGACCCTCGGTCAGGTTCTCCTTCTCGCCGAGGATCGTTTCCCCGTCCATGACCTCCAGCTCGGTCACCTTGGAGCTGCCGGTGTTTTCGGCTTCAAAGGTGATCGGCCCAGCCGGGGCTTCGGAATCGTGCGGCTCGCAGCCGGCGTCGGTCAGCTCGAAGCTCACCGTCTTCGCGCCCGCCGGCGCCTCTTCGCTCGATCCGCAGGCGGAAATGGACAGGACGAGTAGGAGCGCGGTGCCCGCGCAGAGCATCTTCAGGGTCATAGTTAGGGCACCCTAACAAAGACCTACCGATCTGGTCGGAATAAGCCTTCTCCCACGTAGCCGCCGGGCTGGGCGCCGGGGGCGACGGCGAAGAGGGCGCTGCCGACGTGCTTGATGTACTCGTTGAGCGCGTCGAGGGAGCCGAGGCGCTGCTGGATCGGGACGAACTGCTTTGCCGGGTCGCGCTGGAAGCAGATGAAGAAGAGGCCGGCTTCGAGCTCGCCGAGGCTCTCGTCGACGCCGTCGGTGAACGAGTAGCCGCGGCGGAGGATGCGAGCGCCGCTGTTCTCCTTGGCCGAGGCGAGGCGGACATGGGCGTCCATCGGGATTACGGGGTGGCCGTTCTTCTCCCGGTCGAGCGGCAGCGGCTCGAACTCCTCCTGGCCGCCGAGCGGGGCGCCGCTGTACTTGTGGCGGCCGATCGTCCGCTCCTGGTCGGTCAGCGAGGCCCGGTCCCAGATCTCGAGCAGCATCCGGATCCGGCGCGTCACCAGGTAGGTGCCGCCCTGCATCCACTCCGGCCCCTCGCCGCCGACCCAGACGAAGCGCTCCATCGCCTCGGTGTCCTCGGCGCGGATGTTGGCGGTGCCGTCCTTCATCCCCATCAGGTTGCGCGGCGTGTCCTGGCCGCGGCTGGTGGTGGCGGTGCGGCCGAAGCCGAGCTGGGACCAGCGCATCGCCACCGTGCCGCGGCCGATCCGGGCGAGGTTGCGGATCGCGTGGAAGGCGACCTGGGGATCGTCGGAGCAGGCCTGGACGCAGATGTCGCCGCCGCTTTCGGCCGGGTTCAGCTCGTCGCCCGGGAGCGCCGGCAGCGGTTTCAGCGCCGGCGGCCGCTTACCGGCCAGGCCGAGGCCCGGCTTCTCGAACAAGCCCGGGCCGAAGCCGAAGGTGACGGTGAGGCTGGAGGGGAGGAGGCCGACGGTCTCGCCGGTGTCGTCCGGCGGCGCCAGCGGCACCTCGTTGACCTCGCCGATCATCTCGCCGCCCGTCGCTTCCGCCGCCGCCAGCGTCCACTCGCGCAGCAGCTCATGCAGCTCGGCCGGGTCTTCGCTCAGCAGGTCGAAGGCGGCGAAGTGGAGGCGATCCTGCGCGGGCGTGTCGATCCCCGCCTGGTGCGCGCCGTAGAACGGGACGGTGCCGGTGCCCGTGCCGCTGGCGTCGGCGCTCTCCTGGCCGAGGAGGAAGCCGCCGGCGGCGCCGAGTCCTAGTCCGGCGGCGCCCGCACCGGCGGAGGCCAGCAATCGGCGGCGGGTGATCTCGGCCATCGGTCGTTAGGGGAGGGGTAGGTGAGCGCGCGGCTAAGCGGCGGGCTCGGCCGCGCCGAACCGGGCCCGGTTCCGGACCCGCTCGCGGCGCGGGCTCGCGGGCCCGCCCTGCGGCCAGAGGACGTAGAGGGCCACCGGGATCGCGTAGCCGAGGTAGAGGATCAGTTCGATCGCCGTCGGCGACGGCTGCAGGCCCAGCATCCCGGTCAGCAGCGAGCCGGTGACCGTCCCCGGCCGCACCAGCCAGGAGAGGTCGAGGGCCTGGCCCTGGAGGCCGTTGATCCACCCTGCCTCGTGCCCGGTGTGGGCAGCCGAGGCGAGCAGGCCGGCGGCGACGAAGACGAGGACGATGCCGGTAAAGCGGAAGAAGCGGCTGAGGTTGATCCGCACTCCGCCGCGGTAGAGCCCGAGCCCGATCGCGATCGCCGCGATCAAGCCGAGGACCGAGCCCGCGCCGGCGGCGGTGGTGTCAGCCGCGTCCTGGAAGGCGGCGAGGAGGAAGACCGAGGTCTCGAAGCCCTCGCGCAGGACGGCGAGGAAGGCCATCGCGACCAGCGCCATGGTCGAGCCCCGCGCCAGCGCCGAGGCGGCGTCGCCCTCCAGCTGCGCCTTGATCCCACGGGCGTTGCGGCGCATCCAGACGATCATGTAGGTGACCGCCGCGACCGCGATCAGACCGATCACCGTCTCCAGCCCCTCCTGCTCGCGCTGCGGCAGCTGCCGGCCGATCACGTCGAGGCCGATGCCGACGGCGGCGCAGAGCACCACCGCGATCGCGACCCCCGCCCACATCTGGCGCATCGCCTCGCTCCGCCCCTCCTTGACCAGGAAGGCGGCGATGATGCCGACGATCAGGGCGGCCTCGACGCCCTCGCGCAGGGTGATGACAAAGGTGGGGATCATTAGGTACCCCTAATTAGGGCACCCGAAAACCTAGCAGGGAACTAGGGAATCAGCTGGAGGGAAGCCACGGCTGTGACCATTGTCCGAAGCCGCGCGTCAGCTTCTCCGCCTCCTCCGGCCCCCAGGTTCCCCCCTCGTAAGGGTGCACCGGACCCGGTTCGTCGAGCAGCGGCTGGACCACTCGCCAGGTCTCTTCGATCGCGCTCTGGCGGGTGAAGAGCTGGTGCTCGCCTGCGATCGCGTCGCCGAGCAGCCGCTCGTAGGGCTCGGGGTCTTCGCCCGGCGCCCGCTCGAAGAGGACCTCAAGGTCGGTGGTCTGGAACTCCTCCGCGCCCGCCTTCTTCGCGTACATCCGGGTGCGGGCCCCCGGCTTCGGCTCGATCCGGATCGTCATCTGGTTCGGTTCCGGCGTCTTGCCGTGGCCGATCCCCAGACGGGGCGGCCGCTTGAAGAAGACCGTCACCTCGGTCGACTTCACCACCAGGCACTTGCCGGCACGGACGAAGAACGGGACTCCCGCCCAGCGCCAGTTGTCAACCTCGAGCTCGATCGCGGCGAAGGTCTCGGTGGTCGAGTCGGCGGCGACGTCCTTGACGTCGAGGTACCCCTCGTACTGTCCGCGGACGTAGTGCTTCGGGTCGGCCGCGCGCATCGCCTTGAAGAACTCGAGCTTCTTGTCGCGGACGCTGTCGGGGTGATTGCCGCTCGGCGGCTCCATGCCGACGATCCCCAGCACCTGCAACGCGTGGTTCTGGATCACGTCCCGCATCGCCCCGACGGCGTCGTAGAAGCGGCCGCGGTCGGCGACGCCGAAGTCCTCGGCGATCGTCATCTGCACGTGGGAGACGTGCTCGCGGTTCCAGACCGGCTCCAGCAGCGCGTTGGCGAAGCGCAGATAGGTGATGTCCATCACCGGCTCCTTGCCGAGGTAGTGGTCGATGCGGAGGATCTGCTCCTCGCGCAGGACCTTGCAGAGCTCGGCGTTGAGCTCGCGGGCAGATTCGAGGTCGTGGCCGAACGGCTTCTCGATCACTACGTGGGCGTTCTCGGTCAGACCGGCATTGCCCAGCCCCTCGACGACAGTGGCGAAGAGCGGCGGCGGGATCTCCAGGTAGAAGACCGGCCGCTTCGCGTCGCCGATCACCTCTTTGACCCGCTCGAAGGTCTCCTCCTTCCCATAGTCCCCCTGGACGTAGCTGAGGCGCCGCGCGAGCCGGCCGAAGACGTCCTCGTCGGGATCGCCGACGCTGGCGCCGATCGATTCGCGCGCGTGCTCGCGCAGCTTCTTGTCGTCCCAGTCGTCGATCGCGACGCCGACGATCGGGCAGTCGAGCTTGCCCCGCTCCTCCAGCCGGTAGAGCGCCCGGAAGGTCATTTTCTTCGCCAGGTCGCCGCTGATCCCGAAGATCGCCAGTACGTCGGCCGCGTCGCTCATCGCTCGCAGGCTATCGTCAGCCCGACCCTGCACTGCCACCCGCGGAGGACTGAATGCAACTCGGAATCGTCGGCCTCGGAAGGATGGGGGCGAACATGGCCCGGCGCCTGATGCGCGACGGCCACGAGATCGTCGCCTACGACGTCAACCCCGACGCGGTCTCGCAGCTGGCGGGCGAGGGTGCCGAGGGCGCCTCATCGCTGGAGGAGATGGCCTCGAAGCTGAGCGCGCCGCGCTCGGTCTGGATCATGGTCCCGGCCGGCGAGATCACCGAGCAGACCGTCGACGCGGTCGCCGCCGTGCTCGAGTCCGGCGACGCGATCGTCGACGGCGGCAACTCCTACTACCGCGACGACATCCGCCGCGCCGAAAAGGTGGGGGAGCGGGGGATCGACTACGTCGACTGCGGCACCAGCGGCGGCGTCTTCGGCTTGGAGCGCGGCTACTGCCTGATGATCGGCGGTCCCGACCGCGCGGTCGAGCGGCTCGACCCGATCTTCGCCAGTCTGGCGCCGGGGGTCGGCGAGGCCGAGCGCACCCCGGGCCGCGACGGCGACCCCTCACCCTCCGAGAACGGCTACCTCCACTGCGGCCCGAATGGGGCAGGGCACTTCGTGAAGATGGTCCACAACGGGATCGAGTACGGGGTCATGGCCGCCTACGCCGAGGGGCTGAACATCCTCAAGAACGCCAACGCCGGCAAGGTCGAGCGCGAGGCCGACGCCGAGACGGCGCCGCTCGACCATCCCGAGTACTACCAGTACGACCTCGACCTGCCGGAGGTGGCGGAGGTCTGGCGGCGGGGCAGCGTGATCGGCTCCTGGCTGCTCGACCTGACCGCGGCGGCGCTGCAGGAATCGCCCGACCTCTCGGACTTCGCCGGCCGGGTCTCCGATTCCGGCGAGGGTCGCTGGACGGCGATCGCGGCGATCGACGAGGGAGTGCCGACGCCGGTCCTCACCACCGCCCTGCACGAGCGCTTCTACTCGCGCGGGCTCGGCGACTTCGGCGACAAAGTCCTCTCGGCGATGCGCAAGCAGTTCGGCGGTCACGACGAGAAGGCGAGCTGAGTGGCGATGGCGATCGAGCTAGAGGTCGCCGGTAGCGAAAAGGACGCCTCGCGCCGCGCGGCGGAGCTGATCGCCGCGGCGGGAGCGGCGGCGGCGGCCGAGCGCAACATCTTCGCGATGGCGATGAGCGGCGGCCGCTCGCCCTGGGCGATGCTGGCGATCCTCGGCGACCTCGAGGAGATGCCCTGGGGCCGTACCGAGCTCTTCCAGGTAGACGAGCGCGTCGCCGCCCCGGGCGACGAGGCCCGCAACCTCACCCACATGGTTCTGGGGCTGGCGATGGAGCACCAACCCTCGCTGCGGCCGATGCCGGTCACCCAGCGCGACCTCGACGCCGCCGCCCGCGAATACGAAAGCTCCCTTCCCGATCGCTTCGACGTCGTCCACCTCGGCCTCGGCCCCGACGGCCACACCGCCTCCCTGGTCCCCGGCGATCCCGTCCTCGAGGTGCGCGACCGCCGCGTCGCGGTGACCGAGACCGCCTATCAGGGCCACCGCCGCATGACCCTCACCTATCCCGCCCTAGAAGAAGCCCGCCGCATCGTCTGGCTGGTCACCGGCCCCGACAAGGTCGAGCCCCTGCAGAAGCTACTCGCCGGCGACGAATCGATCCCGGCGGGACGGGTGCGAAACGACAACATGATCGTCGTCGCCGACGAGGCAGCTACTGGGGGTGCTTAGCGAGGCATGTCGCTTTTGTGACCTATATGGCCACTAAAGCGACAGGCTGGCCTTGACCTCGGCCAGCTTCTTCAGCCGCGGGTTATCGACGCCGACCATCCGCTTCAGGCGCCAGGAGATGACGCACGTTCTGCCGGGCCTCACTTGGGATAAAGACATTCACATCTATGTCCTTGGTCATCCTGGGCGCGCCGTAATAAGCGACGGCAAGTGCGCCTCCGAAGGCGTGAGGGACTCCCGCTTTCCGTAGCGGGCCGTGTCGGCGACCAGGGCTTTGGGATCGCGGGGGCGGTCGCTGCGGTCCTCGTTTAGCAGCGCGTCTAAGAGCAGGAGGCGGAGCATCCGGCTGGGCCGCTCACCTCTGGCTATGAGTCTCAGGGTTTGCCGGATGGTTCCGTCGATGTCGCCCATGGCTCGGGCGAACCTACTCCGTGCATTGCTTTGTCTACGCCGCCGGGTTCAGCGAGACCGCGTGGTTGCCGAAGATGCGGCCGTCGGGGTCGTAGCGGCGCTTGATCTCGCCGAGGCGGGTGCAGGCGTCGGGCGGGAGGATCGCGTCGGTGTCGCAGGGGCGGTCGGCGAAGTTGAAGTAGCCGCCGTCGGCGGTCCAGGGCTCCATCGCCCCCTCGAGGGCGTCGAGGCCGGCGTTGACCGCTTCGCCCATCTGCGGGCTCATCACCATCCCGACACCGAACAGGGTGAAGGCGGCGTCGAGGTGGGTGAGGGCGCCGCCGTCGGCGTCCGGTCGTCCCAGGGCGCCGCCGAGGTGGCGCAGCTCCCCCAGCAGCAGCGGCGAGCCGGAGCCGGGACCGGCGACGGCGACGAAGGCGTCGATCGCCTCGTCGGGGAGCTCGCGCAGGACGCGGTGGTGGCTGTATCCGGGCACCGGGTTCTCCGGGTCCATATGGATCCGGCAGATGCCGGCCGCGGGGATCTGGTCGAAGCTGTCGAGGATCGGCTCGCCGATCTCACGCAGCGGGGCGATCGTCGCTTCGCCGGACGCCCTGTCGCCGATGCAGACGGCGTCGATCACCAGCAGCTCTTTGCCGCGCAGCGGCTCCGGCACGTCGGGAATGTCCGGCGGGCGCAGAAAGCGGAGGATCGAGGTGACCTCCTCGCCAACGCCGGCCGCCCAGTCGCGATAGGCGCGCACGCCCTCGGCGCCCACCGTCGCCGGGAAGAGCAGCGCTCCGGCGTAGGCCTCGGCAACCGGGACCAGGTCGAGGTGCAGCGCGGTGACGATCGCGAAGTCGCCGCCGCCCCCGCGCAGGGCCCAGAAGAGGTCGGGCTCGTTGGTCGCGTCGACCGTGCGCGGCTCGCCGTCGGCGGTGACCAGCTCGATCGCCCGCACCCGGTTGCAGGCAAAGCCGTAGCGCCGGCCGAGCCAGCTGAGCCCGCCGCCCAGCGTGTAGCCGGTGACGCAGACGTCCGGGGAGGAGCCGGGCAGCGAGCTGAGCCCGTGCGGTTGCGCCGCTTCGGCCAGCTCCAGGGAGAGGACGCCGGCCTCGACCCGCGCCGTCTGCGCCTCCGGGTCGATCTCGATCCGCTTCATCCGCTCGGTCTTGATCAGGATCGCGCGCGCGAGCGATCCCAGCGCCAGCGCGCCGTGGCCGCTGCCCTGCGCGGTCACCCGCAGCTCGTTCTCGGCGGCGAAACGGAGCGTCGCTGCGACGTCGTCGGCGCTCTCGGCGAAGACGACGGCCTCGGGGTGCTGGTCCGCGGCGAGGTTCCAGGCTTGGCGCGCCTGGTCCCAGTCGGCGTCGCCGGGGGTGGCAATGCGGCCGGCGATCGCCAGCCCGCTGAAGTCGGTCATTGGGGCTCCTTCGGGGTCAGGTGAAGCTGATGCGGTTCACGGCGTCTCCCTTTGCCACGAAAACCGCGCTCACCATATCCGGGGGAAAGAGGCCGTGGGCGGCAACGCCAGGGTCGGCCTCCAGGCGGGCCGCCAGCGCCGCCGGATCGTCGAGGCCGGGACCGCGGTAGTCGGCGATGAGGCCGTCGTCGGGGCTGCGGGGAGCGTCCCGCAGCTCCACGTCCGGGCCGAGCCGCGCCAGCGTCGAAGCCGCCCCGAAGCCGAACAGCTCCAGCGGCACCGGTCCGCGGAGCGCCTCCACCGGCTTGCTCGAGTCGCAGACGACGACGAAGCGCTCGGCCGCCGCGGCGACGACCTTCTCGCGCAGGTGGGCGCCGCCGCCGCCCTTGATCAGCCAGCCGTCCGGCGTCACCTCGTCGGTGCCGTCGATCGCGATATCGAGTCGTTGCAGCTGGTCGAACTGCTCGACCGGGATCCCGAGCTCGCGCGCCTGTTCCTCGGTGGCGACGGAGGTGGCGACGCAGCGAATCCCGGTCAGGTTTTTCCGTGCAATTGCCGGTAAAAGGTGGGCGACCGTCGAACCGGTGCCCAAACCGACCGTCATCCCGTCCTCGACCAGCTCGGCCGCAGCCTCGGCGGCCGCCCGCTTCTCCGCGTCAGACGCGCTCACGATCGGCACGCTACATTGCTCCGATGACTTCCAGCACCGTTACCGCAGCCGAGACCCAGGACTACAAGGTTGCCGACATCGGCCTCGCCGATTTCGGCCGCAAGGAGATCTCCCTCGCCGAGGTGGAGATGCCGGGCCTGATGCAGACCCGCGAGGAGTTCGGCGAGGCGCAGCCGCTGAAGGGCGCGCGGATCACCGGCTCGCTCCATATGACGGTGCAGACCGCTGTCCTGATCGAGACCCTGGTCGCCCTCGGCGCCGAGGTCCGCTGGGCCAGCTGCAACATCTTCTCGACCCAGGACCACGCCGCGGCCGCAATCGCCGCCGCCGGCATCCCCGTCTACGCCTGGAAGGGCGAGACGCTGGAGGAGTACTGGTGGTGCACCGAGCAGGCGCTCGACTGGCCCGACGGGCAGGGCCCGAACATGATCCTCGACGACGGCGGCGACGCGACGCTGCTCGTCCACAAGGGGGTCGAGTTCGAGAAGGCCGGCGCGGTGCCGGACCCCGACTCGGCCGAGTCGGAGGAGTTCAAGATCGTCCTGCAGACGCTGCAGCGCTCGCTCCAGCAGGACCCGCAGCGCTGGACCCGGGTCGCGGCCAACATCAAGGGCGTGACTGAGGAGACGACGACCGGCGTCCACCGGCTCTACCAGCTGGCCGAGACCGGCGATCTGCTCTTCCCGGCGATCAACGTCAACGACTCCGTCACCAAGTCCAAGTTCGACAACCTCTACGGCTGCCGCCACTCGCTGATCGACGGCATCAACCGCGGCACCGACGTGATGATCGGCGGCAAGGTCGCCGTAGTCTGCGGCTACGGCGACGTCGGCAAGGGCTGCGCCGACTCGCTGCGCGGCCAGGGCGCGCGGGTGATCGTCACCGAGATCGACCCGATCTGCGCCCTGCAGGCGGCGATGGAGGGCTACGAGGTGCGCAAGCTCGAGGAAGTCGTCGAGAGCGCCGACATCTTCGTCACTGCCACTGGCAACAAGGACATCATCACCGTCGACCACATGCGGCGGATGAAGCACAACGCGATCGTCGGCAACATCGGCCACTTCGACAACGAGATCGAGATGGCGGCGCTGGAAGAGTCCGACGCCGAGCGGGTCAACATCAAGCCGCAGGTCGACGAGTGGAAGTTCCCCAGCGGCAACGCGATCCTCGTCCTCTCAGAAGGGCGGCTGCTGAACCTCGGCAACGCCACCGGCCACCCGAGCTTCGTGATGTCGAACTCGTTCACCAATCAGGTGATCGCCCAGATCGACCTCTACGGCCACCGCGACGACAAATACGGCGGCGAGCCCAACGTCTACGTCCTGCCCAAGCACCTCGACGAGAAGGTCGCGCGCCTGCACCTGGCTGCGCTCGGCGTCGAGCTGACCGAGCTCAGTCCCGAGCAGTCGGCCTACCTCGGCATCCCCGTCGAGGGTCCGTACAAGCCCGAGCACTACCGCTACTAGCCGCCACTCCGCCGACGGGCCGAAAATCCCCCCATATGGAGGGAAATCGTCCCGTCGATCTAAGCTGGACCTGATGGACCCCCGGCTTTGGATCTCCGCCAGCGGTGAGGCGCCGCACTCGGTTGCGCTGAGTGCCGAGCGGACGGTGGTCGGCCGCTCGCCCGAGGCGGACGTCGTGCTCGAGGACGAGGCGGTCTCCTGGAACCACCTGGAGATCGAACGCAAGGGGGAGGTCCTGATGGCGACCGACCTCGACAGCCGCAACGGCACGGCGCTGAACGGCGAGCCCCTTGACCGGCCGCGGCGCCTGCGCGACGGGGACACCCTGATCGTCGGCGGCTGCCGGCTCGAAGTGAAGACGGGATCGGTGACCCCGGTGGGCGCGACGGTGGCTGCATCACAGCCCGCAGTGGCCCTGAGCGAGGAGGAGCGGGCGACCGCCGCCGCCCTGGTCGCCCCTTACCGCACCGAGGGAGCCTTCGCCGGCCGCCCCGCCACCCGCGCCGAGATCGCCGCCGAGCTCCATGTCAGCGAGCGCACCGCCCAGCGCCGCCTCGACGCCCTCGCCGCCAAGCTCGAAGTCTCCGGGGAAGCGGGCCGCGACCGCCCCCGCCAGATCGCCGCCAGAGTGATCGAGCTGGGCCTCGATCGCCCACGCTGAGACCAGGCCTCCGTCAGAAGCCTTCGAAGTAGGTAGGAACCTCCCTAGTAAACACGGATGTCTGCTAAGTTGCGACTTTCGAAGAGCTCGCTGTGGGGGCGAGAAGGGAGGGGTTCAGGTGGCAGGTCATTCTCGCGCGCGGAGGAGCTGGCTGGTGCTCGGTACTTTCACCGTCGCTTTCGCATCGTTCGTACTTCTCGCCACTCTCGGTAGCGCGGTTGCGTCGGCGGACGACTGCTCGAACGCGGCGGTGCGCGCGCAGCAGGCTTCGGCCTATCTGCCCGAATGTCGGGCCTACGAGATGGTCAGCAACCCCGGCCTCGGCCTCGGCGACGCCTCCCGGGTTCCCGCCATGTCCAACGACGGCACCATCGTCGCCTACACGGCCCCACTGCCCGATGAAATCTCCCTGGGCGGCGGCACCGTCACGATCGGGGTGGCCCGTCGCGGCCCGTCCGGATGGTCGCGGGAAAGCGGAGATCCCTTCACCTACGGCTCGTTGACCGGAAACCTCGGGCTTACCGAGCCGATCACGTTTTCCCCGGACTTCACCAAGGAGCTGGTGAACACCAACCTGCCGGCTGATCCCGACGACGCCGACAACAACGAAGACTATTACGCGGTCGATGTCGGGCAGGGGGCTTCGACCCTGATGACCCAGGGCCTCGCCTCCTTTCCCTACAAGCCGCTCGGCGCGACTCCGGACCTGGGCCGAGTCGTCTACTCCGTAGTTGCCGACAGCTCTGAGCTCGGGATCTTCGCCAGCGACGGGACCGACAAAGAGCTGATCAGCGTCGACGAGAACGGCGATCCGTTCTTCAACCCCACCCCGGCGGGCTCGGCGGCTGACCGTGGCCTCTACGTCGGCGTCGGCCCTGGCAGCCATCGGCCGTTCGTAGCCCACGGCGGCGTCCACGCCGTCTCCGAAGATGCGCAGCGGGTCTACTTCTACGGGAGCGCCGAAGACGTCGGCGGTCTCGGAGTTGCCGGCTCCCTCTACCTGAACGACCATGGGACGAGCGCGCCGATCGCCCCCGTAGCGCTCTTCCTCGCGGCCGCGCCCGACGGCAGCTCCGCCTACTTCGCCTCACTGGAAGAACTGGCGCCCGGGGCCGGGCCCGGCGGCGGGATCTACCGCTACGACGTCGCCAGCGAAGAAACCACGCTGATCGTCCCGGCAACCGATCCCGGCGGCCTCAACCTCTCCAGCGCGATGGCCTCCAACGACCAGACCCACCTCTACTTCACCTCGAACAATGCTTTGACGGGTGGCGCGGTGGCGGGTGAGTGGAACGCCTACGTCTGGACCGAGGCCGGGCTCCGGTTCATCACCAAAGTCGATGAACCCGACAAGTTCGAACGGGTCGGCCTCGACGGCGACTACGCGCTTCTCCTTTCGAGCGCCTCGATCGACGGCGCGCCCAACAACGGGCACCGCGCGGTCTACGAGTACGACTACGCCGCCGACGAGACCCTCTGCGTCTCCTGTCGGCCCGACGGCTCGCTATCCCAGGGCGGCGCCTCGATCGAAGACCAGCCGTTCAACATCCCCAACTCTCCTTCGACTCAGAGCCGGGCCCTGACCGATGACGGGCGGGTCGTCTTCAACAGTCGCGACCGGCTGACTGCGGAGGACGAATCGGCCGGGCAGGACGTCTACATCTACAACCAGGGCAGGGTCGGCCTGCTCTCATCCGGCGAGGAAGCCACCGACTCCTACGTCGGCGACGTGAGCGACGACGGTAGGCATGTCGCCATCATCACCCGCGGCGCCCTGCTCGCCGTCGACCGGGATCCCCACGAATACGACATCTACGACGTCGCCTCCGGAGGCGGCTTCCTCGAACCGTCACCGCCCCCGGCGCCATGCAGCGGCGAAGAATGTCGCGGACAGGGCTCGAGCGCTCCCGACCAGAGCGCCGTCCCGACCACCGGGTTGATCCCGCCTGAAAAGGCGCGGAAGTGCCGGCGCGGCAAGGTTCGTGCGCACGGACGATGCGTGAAGAGGAAGCACCACCGAAAGAAGAACAAGGCGCGGAGGCACAGCTCAAAGCGGGATGGCTCAAACAAAGGGGGGACGGGCCGATGAAGACGCGGAATTTGATTGCGACTCTGGCTCTGTCGATCGCGTTTGCGGTGCTCGGTGCCGGCTCGGCCGCCGCCGACATCTACGAATCCGACAAATTCGGGATCGAAACGTTCGAAACGACCTTTATCGAACCGTTCGGTGGCTCGCCCACCACCGCCGGGGGACACCCCGACTTGCGAGTAGTCCTCAACCTGAACCAGCGAATCGGCGTGGACAGTGGTGGCCAGCCGGCGGAAACGACCGCCGGTCAGGTGCGCGACATCGAGGTCGGGATGCCCGCGGGATTGGTCGGCAACCCGCGCGCGGTGCCGACCTGCAGCATGGAAGACATCGTCGCCACCGAAGGGTTCTGCAGCCCGGCCGCCCAGGTCGGGGTCTTCGAGTATCAAGGTTTCGAATGGCCGATCTACAACCTCGAAACCCCCGAGGAACAGACCGCGGTGCTCGCGGTGTTCATCTTCGGGGTCCCTGGGAAGATCGTGATCA
The DNA here is from genome assembly GCA_035688955.1 of Solirubrobacterales bacterium. Taxonomy (GTDB): domain Bacteria; phylum Actinomycetota; class Thermoleophilia; order Solirubrobacterales; family 70-9; genus VAYN01. The sequence goes on from DASSMJ010000022.1 coordinate 88,738, forward strand.
GCCCTCGAACCGATGGTGACTATGGGCTCACCGCCCAGCTTTCGAAGATCAACCAGGCGCTACCGCTGGCGAAAAGCGTGCTGACGATCTGGGGCAACCCAGCTGATCCGGTCCACAATCCTCAGCGCTTCTTCGGGTTCTTCCAGCCGAATGCTCCCGCGAACATCCCGGTCAAGCCTTTCCTCAGCCTCCCCACCCGCTGTGAAGAGCTAACCACCACGGTCCGCGCCGACTCCTGGCAGAACCCGGGGGACTGGAAGCAAGCTGCGTCGACTACGCCTGCCCTAGAAGGCTGCGACAAACTGCCGTTTGCGCCCACCCTTGACGCGCGGCCTACGGTTCGCAGCGCCGACTCTCCCTCGGGCCTTGAGGCGACGCTGCGCCTGCCGCAGAACACGACCGAGCCCGACAAGCCCTCGACGGCGGCGCTGAAGACCGCGACGGTGACCCTGCCCGAGGGCCTCGTCGTCAACCCCTCCACGGCCAATGGCCTCGCCGCCTGCGGTCCGGCGCAAATCGGTCTTATGACTCCGGTCAGGGCGGGCGCTCCGCGCTTTGACCGCCGGCCGGCCGCCTGCCCGGCGGCTTCGAAGGTCGGCACCGCGGAGATCATCACCCCGGTCTTCGAAAAGCCACTGCCCGGCGCCGTCTATGTGATGACGCCCGACGAAAATCCGTTCGGCTCTCTGCTTGGGCTCTACGTGGTGGTCGAAGGCCGCGGCCTCGTGATCAAGCTTGCCGGCAAGGTCGAAGCGAACCCGAGCACTGGCCAGCTGAAGGCGACCTTCGACGAAAACCCGCAGCTGCCGTTCGAAGAATTCAAGCTCGACCTCGAGGGGGGCCCGCTCGGGATCCTGCGGACTCCGGCAACCTGCGGCAGCTTTGCCACGGACTCGACTCTGACGGCGTGGTCGGCGCCGGCGACCCCCACGGTGCAGAGCAGCAACCGGTGGTCGATCGCCCAGGGACCGAAGGGTTGTGCCTCCTCCGAGGCTCAACTCCCCAGCAGACCGAGCTTTGAGGCGGGGTCGACGAGCACCCTGGCCGGGGTCTACTCGCCCTTCGTCCTAAGCCTGGCTCGTGAAGACGGCACCCGGGAGCTGACGGGGATCGATGCCACTCTGCCGAAGGGGCTGCTTGCCAAGCTTGCGGGCATCCCTTACTGCTCCGACGCCGCCCTGGTCGCGGCGGCCGCCAAACCGGGCCACGCCGAGCAGGCCGCCGCGAGCTGCCCGGGTGCCGCTGAGGTCGGATCGGTCACCGTCGGGTCCGGCGCCGGTTCGAGCCCCTTCTACGTCCCCGGCAAGGCCTACCTCGCAGGCCCCTACAAGGGCGCCCCGCTCTCCCTGGCGGTGGTCGTCCCCGCGGTCGCCGGGCCCTTCGACCTCGGCACCGTGGTCGTTCGCAACGCCCTCTACGTTGATCCGGAATCAGCCCAGGTGCATGCCGTCTCCGATCCCTTCCCGAGGATCCTCCAGGGCATCCCACTCGACCTTCGCTCGGTAGATCTGCGGCTGGACCGGCCGCAGTTCACCAAGAACCCGACCAACTGCAACCCGTTCGCGATCTCCGGCGCCGCGGTGCTGCTCGGCGGCCAGAGCTCTCCCCTGAGCAGCCGCTTCCAGGTCGGCGGGTGCGGGCGGCTCAAGTTCAAGCCGAATCTCCGCCTCTCGCTCAAGGGCAAGATGAACCGCACCGGCAACCCGGCCCTGAGGGCAGTCTTGAAGATGCAGAACTCCGACCAGGCCAACGTCGCCACGACGACGGTCGTGCTGCCAAAGGCGATCTTCATCGACAACTCTCACATCAACAACCCCTGCACCCGGGTCCAGTTCAACGCGGAGGCATGCCCGACGGGCTCGGTCCTCGGCACCGCCACCGCCTACACGCCGCTGCTCGACAAACCGCTGAGCGGACCCGTCTACTTCCGCTCAAATGGAGGGGAAAGGGAACTCCCCGACCTGGTTGCTGACCTGAATGGTCAGATCCACGTCACCCTGGTCGGTTTCATCGACAGCGCCAAATCAGGCGGGGTCCGGACCCGCTTTGCCAACGTCCCCGATGCTCCGGTCTCCAAGTTCGTCCTCAAGCTGGCGGGTGGTAAGAAGGGCCTGCTCGAGAACTCGAAGGATCTCTGCTCCTTCACCCCGAAGGCGAAGGTGCATATGACGGGTCAGAACGGCAGGGCCGCCAGCTCGAACCTGAAGCTGGGGACGAGCTGCGGGAAGACCAAGAAGCGTAAGTAGCTGTTCCAAGGCGGTTTTTGCCTGACCCCCACCGGGCCATCCGTGGCCCGGTACGTGTACTGGCTGTCATTGGTCGGCACGGCTCCAGCTTCGAGCATTGGTGAACGCAATCACCGATCGCTCGGAAAGGAGCAATCCCATGTTCAGGAAAACCGTTCTCAGTGTCTTCGTCGCCCTTCTCGCGCTGGCCGTTCCCGCGAGCGCTTCCGCCGCCGGCGGGGCGATCGTCTTCTCGAAGGTCACCGAAGACAAACGCACCTACAAAGAAGGCGACAAAGAGCTGCCGCCCAAAGCTCCCGAAGGCGGGCTGTTCGCGGTCAAGGACCGCCACCTCAACCAGCTGACGGAAAACCCGGCGGACACCGAACCCTCCTTCTCGGCCGACGGGCACACGATCGCCTTCGTCCGCGAAGGCGACGTCTACGCGATGCGGGCCGACGGTTCCGGCCAGCGGCAGCTGACCACCGGCTCGGACCTCGACTCGCGCCCGCTCGTCTCGCCGAACGGCCGCTTCGTCCTCTTCGAGCGGCGGGCCACGGCCGGCTCGGCCCGTGACCTCTACACGGTCACCGTCAACGGCGGCACGCCGCACGGGGTCGCCCCTTCGGCGAAGGACGAGCACGAAGCCTCCTTCTCACCCGACGGGAGGACGATCGCCTTCGTCCGTACCGGCGCGGCGAGCGGCGGCAGCAACGACGACATCTACTCGGTGCGGCCGTCCGGGGCGAAGCTACGGCGCCTGACCAACACTGTCGCCCTGGACGAGTTCGCGCCGCACGTGCTGAACCGGACCATCGTCTACAGCGGCGGCGAGAACAGCGAAGGACCGAGCGCCTACGCCGACGTCTGGCGGATGAGCATCGACGGGCTGGACGCCCGCAAACTGATCGCCGGCGCCGGCTCGGCCTACGTCGAGGACGTGACCGCCAACGGCCGCACGATCCTCTTCCGCCGCGACCAGGGCCTCTGGGTCAAGCAGCTCGGCGGCAAGGGCCGCAAGCTCTCGACCCTGCCGGACAACGCCAAGGTGAACAGCGTCTTCTCCTCGGACGGGAAGCAGGTCGCCACCTTCACCGAAGCCGACGACCAGCAGTCCCTCTCGGTGATCGACGTCGCCACCGGCCGCAGCAGCTTCGCCGAAGTGGTCGGCTACTCCAGCGGCGAAGTGACCACCAAGATCGGCCCGATCGTCACCTGGCAACCGGTGCCGCTTCGGCGGTAATCCGCAGGACCAGTCAGCGTCCCCACCCGATCAGCCAGTGGCCGGGTGGGGACTTCTTTTCTTCCTAGAGGCGCGCCTCGGAAAGGAGTTCCGATGTCCAAGAAGGTCGTCATCAGCATCATCCTCGCCCTCCTGACCCTGGCCGTCCCCGCGGGCGCCTCGGCCGCCGAAGGCGCTCTCGTCTTCTCCAAAATCACGCTCCCTCGGCCGGACGGCGGGCTGTTCATGTACCGGCATCGCCACACCACGCAATTGACGATCGACCCCACCGACGAAGAACCCTCCTTCTCGGCGGACGGGCGCACCATCGCCTTCGTCCGCAAGGCGGACATCTGGACCATGCGCGCGGACGGCTCCCATCTGCGGCAGCTGACCAGTGGCGAGGAGGTCGACTCGCGCCCTCAGATTGCCCCCAACGGCCGCTACGTCCTGTTCGAGCGGCGGGCATTCCGAAAGCGGGGGCGCGACCTCTACACCATCGATCTTCGGGGGCGGGTGGTCACTCCGATCGCCGCAACTCTGGCCAAGGAGCACGAAGCGGCGATCTCTCCCGACGGTCGTCAGATCGTCTACGTGCGGAGAGGGAACGACGGCCAGGACGACCTCTGGTCGGTTCGACCCTCGGGCACCGGAGTGCGTCGTCTCACCCGCACGTCGCGAGTCGGCGAGTTCGCCCCCCGGTTCCTCGGCAGAAAGATCGTCTTCAGCCGCGGGAGCAAGAGGAGAATCCCGAGTTCCTACGGGGCCATCTACTCGATGGACCGTCGCGGTAGACACATACGCACGGTGGTGCGTCGCGCTCACGGGGTCTATCTGGAAGACGTCAACGCCCCGACCCGCGCGATCCTCTTCGCCCGTGGCCGAGGTCTCTGGCTGAAGCGCCTCGGTGGACCTGATCGAAAGATCGTCAGCCCTCCCAAGCGGGGGTCGACCACCGGTGTCTTCTCTTCGGACGGACGGCGCATCGCAGCCAGCAAAGCGGAACCGTGGGAGGAGTCGCTCTCGGTGTTCGACGCCTCCAGCGGTCGCTTCATCGACGACGTGGCGGTTGTCTTGAGCCTGGAAGGCGGTGAACACAACTCCATCCTCGGCCGCAGGTTCGCCTGGCAGCCGGTGCTGAACCACAGGTAACCGAAGACCTCCGGCAGGAGATCAGCCTGCGTTTCCGTCCCCCATCCGGCTATAACGGCCGGGTGGGGGATTTTTCGATTGGCCAGGAGGTTGCCGGCTACCGCATCGAAGAGGTGATCGCGCGCGGCGGCATGGGCGTCGTCTACCGCGCCACCCACCTCGGCCTGGAACGGCCGGTGGCGCTGAAGGTGATCGCCCGCGAGCTCGCCGACCGGCCCGGCTTCCGCGAGCGCTTCCTGCGCGAGTCCCGGCTCGCCGCCCGTCTCGACCACCCCTCGGTGGTGCCGATCTACGACTCGCGCGAGGTCGACGGCGAGCTGGTGGTGGCGATGCGCCTGATCAAGGGGGGCGACCTGCGCGGGCTGATCAACCGCGAGGGCCCGCTGCCGCCCCGCCGCGCCCTCGACCTTCTCGGCCAGGTCGCCGACGCGCTCGACGCCGCCCACGCCGCCGGCATCGTCCACCGCGACGTCAAGCCCCACAACATCCTGGTCGAAGGTGACCGCGCCTACCTCTCGGATTTCGGCCTCGCCAAGGCGGTCGACGAGAGCGGCGCCGGCAGCAGCGCCTCGGTCGTCGGCACCGCCCACTACATGTCGCCGGAGCAGTGGCGGGGGGAGGGGATCGGGCCGCCGGCTGACGTCTACTCGCTCGGCTGCGTCCTCTTCGAGTCGGTGACCGGGATCCCGCCCTTCGACCGCGCCGAATCCGACACCGAGCCGGAGATGCCGAAGGGGGTGGAGGCGGCGATCCGCCGCGCGGTCGCTAAAGAGCCCGGGGCGCGCTATCCCTCCGCCGGGTCCCTGATCGCGTCAGCCCGCGCCGGCGAGGACTCCGAGCTCCGCCCGACCGCGGTCCTCTCCCACGACCGCAGCGAGCGCACCACCCATCCCAACGCCTCGCAGCGGTTCTGGGGGATGGGGGGACGCGCCGCCGCCTGGATTCTCGGCGGCGTCGCGATCATCCTCGTCACCTTCGCGGCGGCGGCGGCGCTCCTGCTGCTCGGCGACGACGGCCCGGAGGTCTCGGCGCCGATTGCGGTCGGGCGCCCGCCGCTGCGAGTCGCCGCCACTGCCAAGGCCGTCTGGGTAACGAGCGAACGCGACGGCACGCTCACCCGTCTCGATCCCGCGACCGGCAAACAGGTCGGCCCGGTGCACAAGCTCCAGGCCGGGATCGCGGGCGTCGCGCTCGGCGGCAAATGGCTCTGGGTGACCAACCCCCGGCGGGGGGATCTGCTGAGGCTCGACCCCCGCAGCGGCAAGCTCTTGAGGACGATTGAGGTCGGCGGCGAACCGGGTCCGATCGCCCTCGGCGGCGGTCGCGTCTGGATCGCCGACGAGGGAGGCCGCGGGGTCACCGCCGTCAACTCCGAGGGCGGCCGCGTCGTCCGCCGCGGGCTGGCGCCGCAATCGCCGAACCTCCGCCTCGCCTTCGGCGCCCGCGGGCTCTGGGCCAGCATCGCCTCCGCCGCCAGCGTCCGCCGCGTCGACCCCGCCACTTTCCTCGCCGGCGAACCGATCCGGGTCGGCCGCGGCCCGGCTGGCCTCACCGTCGCCGACGGCTTCGTCTGGGTCGCCAACAGCCGCTCCGGCACCGTCTCCAAGGTCGACCCCGCCACGCGCCAGCTGCTCGGCGACCCGATCGAGGTCGGCGGCCACCCGGGTGGAATCGATGCCGGCACCAGCGCCGTCTGGGTCGCCAACGCCGCCGACGACACGGTGACGAAGATCGAGCTCGAGACGAGCGAGCCGGAGGGCGATCCGATCGCGGTCGGGCCCGAACCGGGCGCCGTCGCGGTGGGCGGCGACGCGGTTTGGGTCGCAAATAACGGAGATGGCACCGTCACCCGGATCGAGCCCTGAGGACCGCGCCCTTGGGGGCGCGGCCGAACATCTAGGATCGTGCGAATGACTCAGGACATCGATCAGCTCGCCATCAACACCATCCGCACCCTCTCGATGGACGCCGTCCAGAAGGCCAACTCGGGGCACCCCGGGACGCCGATGTCGCTGGCTCCGGTCGCCTACGAGCTCTGGCAGAACCACCTCCGCTATGACCCGGCGAACCCGATCTGGCCGAATCGCGACCGCTTCGTGCTCTCGGCCGGGCACGCTTCGATGCTGCTCTACTCGATGCTCTTCCTCGCCGGCGTCAAGCGGGTCGACGAGGACTACAACATCCTCGACGAGCCGGCCTGCGGCCTCGAGGAGATCGAAAACTTCCGCCAGCTGCACTCGCGCACGCCGGGCCACCCGGAGTACCGGTGGACCACCGGGGTCGAGACCACGACCGGGCCGCTCGGTCAGGGCGTCGGCGCCTCGGTGGGGATGGCGATGGCCTCGAAGTGGCTGGGCGCCACCTACGGCACCGAGCTGTTCGACTTCGACACCTACGCGCTCGCCGGCGACGGCTGCCTGCAGGAGGGGATCTCCCACGAAGCCGCCTCGCTCGCCGGCCACCTCAAACTCGACAACCTCTGCTGGATCTTCGACAACAACCACATCTCGATCGACGGCGACACCGCACTGGCCTTCTCAGACGACGTGCTCAGCCGCTTCGAGGGCTACGGCTGGAACGTGCTGCGGGTCGGCGACGCCAACGACACCACCCTCCTCGGCCGCGCCTTCGACGAGTTCAAGGCCGAGACCGGCCGCCCGACCCTGATCGTCGTCGACAGCCACATCGGCTGGGGCTCGCCGAACAAGCAGGACACCGAGTCCGCCCACGGCGAACCGCTCGGCGAAGAGGAGATCGAACTGACCAAGGAGGCCTACGGCTGGCCCAAGGACGCCAAGTTCCTCGTCCCCGACGGCGTCCGCGAGCGCTTCGACGAGGTGATCGGCAAGCGCGGCGCCGAGGCCCACTCCGCCTGGGTCGAGACCTTCGAGAGCTACAAGCAGGACAAACCGGAAAAGGCCGCCGAGCTGGAGACGATGCAGCGGCGTGGGCTTCCGGACGGCTGGGACACGGGCCTGCCGAGCTTCGAGGCCGACGAAGAGAAGGGCCTCGCCACCCGCAAGGCCTCGAACAAGGTCCAGAACGTGATCGCCGAGCGGGTCCCCTGGCTGATCGCCGGCTCCTGCGACCTCACCGACTCGACCTCTGTGCGGCTCAGCGACGCCGACCAGTACGAGCCGGGCAGCTACGAGGGCCGCCAGGTCCACTTCGGGATCCGCGAACACGCCGCCGCCGCGGCCTGCAGCGGGATGTCAACGGCGAAGCTGCGCCCGCTCTGGTCGACCTACCTCACCTTCTCCGACTACGGCCGCGCCGCGATCCGCCTCTCGGCCCAGATGGAGCTGCCGGTCATCCACCTCTTCACCCACGACTCGATCGGCCTCGGCGAGGACGGTCCGACCCATCAACCGATCGAGCAGCTGATGTCGCTGCGGGCGATGCCCCACCTCGACGTGATCCGGCCCGCCGACGCCAACGAGGTCGTCGAGGCCTGGAAGATCGCTCTCAACCGCACCCACTGCCCGGTGGCGATGGTGATGACGCGACAGAACGTGCCGGTCTTCGACCGCTCCAGGTACGCCTCGGCCGAGGGTGTCCAGCGGGGCGGCTACATCCTCGCCGACTCCGAGGGGGCTGATCCCGAGCTGATCCTGATCGCAACCGGCAGCGAGGTCCAGCTGGCGCTCGGGGCCCACGAGCGGCTCGCCGAGGACGGCATCCGCAGCCGCGTCGTCAGCCTCCCCTGCTGGGAGATCTTCGAGCAGCAGGACCGGTCCTACCGCGACCAGGTGCTGCCGCCCGACGTGACCGCCCGCGTCTCGATCGAGGAGGGCTCGAAGCTCGGCTGGGAGCGCTACGTCGGTAGGGAGGGGGCGATCATGGGTATGAGTACCTTTGGACAGTCCGCCCCATTCGCGGACGTCGAGGCCGAGTTCGGGTTCACCGTCGACAACGTCACCAAGGTGGCGCGCGAAGTCGCCGAGCGGGCGGCCAAATCAACGACTTAGGAGGCTCGAGATGAAGCCGACGCAGCGCCTGCACGAACTGGGCCAGAGCCTCTGGCTCGACAACATCACCCGGCCGATGCTGCGAGACGGCGTCCTCGAGGGGTATATCCGCGACCTCTCGGTCACCGGACTCACCTCGAACCCGTCGATCTTCGACAAGGCGATCGGTGCCGGCGACGCCTACGAAGAGCAGATCGCCGAGGAAGCGCCGAAGGCCGCCGCCGGCGAGGGCGTCGGCGCCACCGTGACCGAGAAGATCTTCTTCGAGCTGGCGCTGGCCGACCTCCGCGACGCCTGCAACCTCTTCGCCGATGTCCACCGCCGCACCGCCGGCGTCGACGGCTTCTGTTCGCTCGAGGTCTCGCCGCTGATCGCCGACGACGCCGCGGCGACGATCGAGGAGGCGAAGGCGCTCCACGCCAAGGGCGAGCGCGACAACCTCTACATCAAGATCCCGGGCACGCAGGCCGGGCGCGAGGCGATCGAGGAGTCGATCTTCGCCGGCATCCCGATCAACGTCACCCTGCTCTTCGACGACAAGCAGTATCTCGGCGCCGCCGACGCCTACATGCGCGGGATCGAGCGTCGGATCGAGGCCGGGCTCGACCCGAATGTGCCCTCCGTCGCCTCGCTCTTCATCAGCCGCTGGGACGTCGCCGTCGGCAAGGACGTCCCCGACCACCTCGTCAACCGGCTCGGGATCGCCGTCGGCGGCCGCGCCTTCCGCGCTTACAACGAGCTGCTCGATTCCGACCGGATGCGGCGCCTGATGAACGAGGGCGCGCGGCCGCAGCGGCTGCTCTGGGCGAGCACCGGGACCAAGGACCCCGACGCCTCCGACACCCTCTACATCGAGGCCTTCGCCTCGCCGCTCACTGTCAACACGATGCCCGAGCCGACCCTCCACGCCTTCGCCGACCACGGCCACGTCACCGACCTGTTCCCCAAAGACGGCGGCAACGCCGAGCAGGTGCTGGCCGAGTTCGACGAGGCCGGCATCGACGTCGCCGCTCTCGCCACCCGCCTCCAGGAGGAGGGCAAAGAGAGCTTCAACAAGGCCTGGAACGAGATGCTGGAGACGATCGAGTCCAAGAGCGGGGTCAAGGCCGGGTGACCTGTTCCTTTTCGGTGTCTAGCACCAGAAAGGAACAGGTATGAGCGCGCTGCGGGAGACTCGGGCCTGGCAGGAGCTGCAGACCCACTACGAGAAGCTCCGCGACGCCCATCTGCGCGATCTCTTCGCCACCGACCCGGAGCGCGGGGAGCGGCTGCGGGCCGAGGGCGCCGGCCTCTACCTCGACTTCTCGAAGAACCGCATCACCGACGAGACGCTGATGCTGCTCGGCGGGCTGGCGCACCAGCGCGGGGTCGCGGAGCGCCGCGAAGCGATGTTCCGCGGCGAGCACATCAACGTCTCGGAGAATCGGGCAGTTCTTCATGTTGCCCTGCGGATGCCGCGCGAGCGCTCGCTCGTCGTCGACGGGGTCGACGTGGTCAAGGAGGTGCACGAAACGCTCGACCGGATGGCGGCCTTCTGCGAGCGGGTGCGCTCGGGTGAGTGGCGCGGCCACACCGGCAAGCCGATCCGCGCCGTGGTCAACATCGGCATCGGTGGTTCGGACCTCGGGCCGGTGATGGCCTACGAGGCGCTCAAGCACTACTCGCAGCGGGAGATCTCCTGCCGCTTCGTCTCCAACGTCGATGGCACCGACTTCGCCGAGAAGACCCGCGACCTCGACCCGGAGCAGACGCTCTTCGTCATCTCCTCGAAGACCTTCACCACGCTGGAGACGATGACCAACGCGCGGACCGCGCGCGAGTGGGCGCTGGCGGGGCTCGGCGGCGACGAGGCTGCCGTGGCCAAGCACTTCGTCGCGGTCTCGACGAATGCCGACGAGGTCGCCAAGTTCGGCATCGACACCGAGAACATGTTCGGCTTCTGGGAGTGGGTCGGTGGCCGCTACTCGATGGATTCGGCGATCGGGCTCTCGACGATGCTGGCGATCGGCCCCGCCCGCTTCGGCGAGATGCTGGCCGGCTTCCACGCGATGGACGAGCACTTCCAGAGCGCCCCCACGGCCGAGAACCTGCCGCTGATCATGGGCCTGCTGGCGGTCTGGTACGCCGATTTCTTCGGCGCCGAAACGCAGGCGATCCTGCCCTACGACCAGTACCTGCACCGTTTCCCGGCCTACCTGCAGCAGCTGACGATGGAGTCGAACGGCAAGCACGTCACCCTCGACGGCGCTCATGTCGACTACGAGACCGGCCAGATCTACTGGGGGGAGCCGGGGACCAACGGCCAGCACAGCTTCTACCAGCTGATCCACCAGGGGACGCGCCTGATCCCCTGCGACTTCATCGGCTTCGCCAACTCGCTCAACCCGCTCGGCGACCACCACGACATCCTCATGTCGAACGTCTTCGCCCAGGGCGAAGCGCTCGCCTTCGGCAAAACGCCCGACGAGGTGCGGGCCGAGGGGACCGCCGAGGAGGTCGTGCCGCACCGGGTGATGGAGGGCAACCGCCCCTCGAACACGATCCTCGCCGAGCGGCTGACGCCGGCGACGCTCGGTTCGCTGGTCGCGCTTTACGAGCACAGCGTCTTCACCCAGGGGGCGATCTGGGGGATCGACTCCTTCGACCAGTGGGGGGTCGAGCTCGGCAAGGTGCTCGCCAAGGCGATCATTCCCGAGCTGGAGTCCGAGGCCGAGCCGGAACTGCGCCACGACAGCTCGACCAACGCCCTGATCCGGCGCTACCGCTCCCAGCGGCGCTAGCCTTCCTTCCATGTCACCCCTCGACGCGCTCCCCTTGGCGGAGTCGGCGTCCAACCTGCTTGCCGCCCGCGAGCAGATGGCCTTCACGCTGGCCTTCCACATCGTCCTCTCCTGCCTCGGAGTGGCGCTGCCGGCGACGATGCTGGTCGCCAACTACATCGGCCTGAAAAAGAACGACGAGGCGGCAATCGAGCTGGCCAAACGCTGGTCGAAAGCGACCGCGGTGACGTTCGCCGTCGGCGCCGTCACCGGCACCGTCCTCTCCTTCGAGTTCGGCCTGCTCTGGCCGCACTTCATGGACCGCTTCGGCGCCGCCTTCGGGGTCGCCTTCGCGATCGAGGGGATCTTCTTCTTCCTCGAGGCGATCTTCATCGCGATCTACATCTACGGCTGGAAGCGGCTCAGCGGCTGGGCCCACTTCTTCTCCGGCGTGCCGATCGTGATCACCGGGATCGGCGGCGCCCTCTCGGTCGTCGCCGCCAACGCCTGGATGAATCAGCCGCAGGGCTTCACCCTCGACGCCGCCGGCAAGGTCACCGACGTCGAGCCTCTGAAGGTCCTCTGGAACCCGGCGACCGGCTACGAGGTAGCCCACATGATCCTCGCCGCCTACATGGTCGTCGGCTTTCTCGTCGCCTCGATCTACGCGGTCGGGATGCTGAAGGGCAGGCGCGACCGCCTGCACCGGCTCGGCCTGGTGATCCCGCTGACGATCGCCTGCATCGCCACCCCGATCCAGCTCTTCGTCGGCGACACCGCCGCCCGTGCCGTCGCCGACGACCAGCCGGCGAAGTTCGCGGCGATGGAGTGCATCCAGGAGACCGGCACCGACCAGACCGAGTACGTCGGCGGCATCTGCACCGAGGACGGGGTCAAAGGGGCGATCGGCATCCCCGGCCTCGACTCCTTCCTGGTCGGCTGGAGCACCGACACCAAGGTGACGGGCCTGAACGACATCCCCGACGACGAAGAGCCGCCGGCGCACACGCTGCTCCATCTCTCTTTCGACACCATGGTCGGGATCGGCTCCGGGCTGATGCTGCTGGCGCTCTGGTTCGCCTTCTCCTGGTGGCGGCGGCGGGACATCCCGCAGACGCCGTGGTTCCTGCGCATCGTCGCGATCTCGGGCGGGGCAGCGATCGTCGCGCTCTGGTGCGGCTGGATCGTCACCGAGGTCGGGCGGCAGCCGTGGATCGTCCAGGGCTACATGCGCACCTCCGAAGCGGTGACGGACGCGAAGGGGATCTGGTTCTCCTTCGGCCTGGTCCTGCTGCTCTACGCGGGGCTGGGGACCGCCGCCGTCCTCGTCCTGCGCTCGATGTCGCGGCGCTGGCGCGAGCAGGGGGCCGAGAACGTCCAGAGTCCCTACGCGCCGCAGCGGGAGGAGGTCTCCGGATGAGCAAGGCCGACGCGGCGGCGGCGATTCTCTGGGTCGGGGCGACCTTCTACGCGCTCTTCGGCGGCGCCGACTTCGGCGGCGGCTTCTGGGACCTCGTCGCCGGCTGGGACGAGCGCGGGCAGCGCCCGCGCGACGTGATCCAGCGCTCGCTCACCCCCGTCTGGGAGGCGAACCACGTCTGGTTGATCTTCGTCCTCGTCGTCCTCTGGACCGCCTTCCCGCCGGCCTTCAGCGCGATCTTCACCACGCTCTACGTGCCGATCGCCTTGGCGGCGCTGGGCATCGTCCTGCGCGGCGCCGGCTTCGCCTTCCGCAAATCCCTGGTCGGCCTGCGGGAGCGGCGGGCGATGGGCGCCACCTTCGCCGTCTCCTCCGTCCTCACCCCGTTCTTCATGGGCACCGTGGTCGGCGCGATCGCCGCCGGCAACGTCCCCGCCGAGGGCAACGGCGACGCCTTCTCCAGCTGGCTGCAGCCGCTGCCGCTGCTGATCGGGGCGATGTTCGTCGCCAGCGGCGCCTACCTCGCCGCCGTCTTCCTCGTCGGCGACGCGAGGCGCGCCGGCGACGGGGAGATGGAGCGCTACTTCGAACGCCGAGCGCTGGGCGCGGCAGTGATCGCCGGCGCTTTCGCCGTCGCCGGTCTCTTTGCCCTGCACAGCGAGGCCCGCTACGTCTTCGACCGCCTCACCGAGCAGGGCCTGCCGCTGGTGATCCTCTCGCTGCTCTGTGGCGCCGCGCTCCTCGTCGTCCTCCGCCGCGGCGGCCGCCGGCCGCTGCGCCCGCTCGCCGCCGGCGCCGTCGTCGCCGTGATCTGGGGCTGGGGCGTCGCCCAGTTTCCCTACCTGCTGCCGACCAGCCTCCGCATCGACCAGGCCGCTGCCCCCGACCCGACGATGACGATCATCTTCGTCGTCTTCGCCGTCGCCGCCGTCCTCGTCCTGCCCTCGCTCGGCCTGCTGTACACGCTGACGCAGAAGGACCTGCTCGAGTCCGAGCACTGAGAACCGCCGGTTGCCGCCGGTAGGCTCCCGCGGCCCGTGGCGATCAAGGCGATCCTCTTCGACATCGACGGCACCCTGCTCCACACCGGCGGCGCCGGGGCGGTCGCCTGGCAGCGCGCCTTCCTCGAGCTCTACGGGGTGGAAGCGAACATCGAGGAACACACCCATGCCGGGATGACCGATCCGGAAATCGCCCAGATCGTCTTCCGCGAGGTCATGCATCGCGAGGGCTCGGCCACCGAGCGGGCCGAAGCGATCGGCTGCTACCTCGGCCATCTCGCCGACGCCGTCGCCGAATCGGACGGCTACTTCGTGATCGAGGGGATCGAGGAGCTGCTCCCCCGCCTGGTCGAGGAAGGCATCCTGCTCGGGGTCGTCACCGGCAACATCGAGTCCGCCGCCCATATCAAGCTCGCCCGCGGCGATCTGAACCGCTTCTTCACCTTCGGCGGCTACGGCTCCGACTCACGCGACCGCACCGAGTTGACGAAGAAGGCACTGGAGCGCGGCGAGCAGGTCTCAGGACACCCGCTCGACCGAGACGAGACGATCGCCGTCGGCGACACCCCGCGCGACGTGCGGGCGGGTCACGGCGCCGGCATCCGCGTTGTCGGCGTCGCCACCGGCTCCTACGCGGTCGACGAACTCCACGACAGCGGCGCCGACTGGGCGATCGAAAACGTCAGGGACGGCTTCCCCGCCTGAGGCGTCTTAGGCCTTGGAGCAGCGCGCCTGGTAGATGTTGAGGAACCGGCTCTCGAAGCCGTTTCTCGCCATCCGCAGGTAGAGGCGCCAGACGCGGATTCGTTCCTCGCTGGCGAGGCGGGTCGCCTGCGCGAGGTTCTCATCGAGGTTCTGGGCCCAGTGCTTCAGCGTCTCCGCGTAATCGGGGCCGAAGTCCTCGACGTGGTGGACGATGAAGCCCGCCCGTTCCAGCGCCAGCAGGTTGCGCGAGAGGTGGAGGGGGGCCGCGTCGGGGAAGACGTAACGCTCGGAGAAGTCGCCGGCCTCAGGGTCGGTGTGGCGCAGGCGGGTGATGCCGTGGTTGAGCAGGCGCCCGCCCGGCTCCAGCAGGCTGGACAGCGTCTCGGCGTAGAGGTCGATGTTGGCCGAGCCGACGTGCTCGACCATGCCGATGCTGGCGATCGCGTCGAACTTCTCGCCCAGCGAGGGCAGGTCGCGGTAGTCCATCACCCGGATGTCGACCCGGTCGGCGACGCCGGCCTCCTCGGCCCGCTGCCGGGCTTTTTCGGCCTGCGGCGGCGAGAGGGTGATGCCGACGACGTTGGCGCCGTACTTGGTCGCCGCCCAGAGCGGGAACCCGCCCCAGCCACAGCCGACGTCAAGGACGCGCTCGCCCTCCTTAAGCTGGAGCTTGCGGGCGACCGTGTCGAGCTTCTCCTCCTGCGCCTCCTCCAGCGTCTTCATCTGGCCGTCGCGCCAGATCGCGCAGCTGTAGACCATCGTCGGGCCGAGGAAGAGCTCGAAGAACTCGTTGGATACGTCGTAGTGGTGGCGGACGGCGCGGGCGTCGCGCTCCTTGCTGTGGCGCTTGCCGCTCGGCCGCAGCTCGGCCTCGGGCCGCTTCGGCGGCTTGACGATTCCCATCGCCCGCACCGCGCCGAGCATCAGCGCCCGCTGATCGGCGCTGTCTAGCGACGGCGGCTGCCAACCGTCGAGCACCCGGATCACCTTGTCGATGTCGTCGACCTCGAGCTCGCCGCTGACATAGGCGCGGCCGAGGCCGAGTTGGCCCGGGGCCCGCAGCGCGTGGGCGAGCGCGCGGGGTGAGCGAACGCTGAAGGTGGGGCCGTCCTCGGAGGTGGCGGGAAGGCGGGTGCCATCCCAGAACTCGATCGTGAAGGGCCGCTCGGGGAGGCGGGTTGCGATCTCCTTGCGCAGCGGCGCCGTGTTTGCGAAAGGCATCGCGGGGGAGCCTACTCAGAAGCGATTGGCCGCGAGGCCAGGACAGCGCCCCCTATCATCGCCCTCATGACGACCGTCGGACCACTTCCCTCAGACATCCAGCCCGTCGAGAACGAGACCAGGGACCGGATCATCACCGGCCTGGTCACGGTCATCCCCTTCATCGCCGTCATCGTCGCCGGCTGGCAGGTGTGGGGAAGCGCTCTCAACTGGACCGACGTCTTTCTCTTCGTCGGCATGTACTTCCTCACGGGGCTCGGGATCACGGTCGGGTTCCACCGTCTGCTCACCCACCGCGCGTTCAAAACCGCGCCCTGGCTGCGTGGCCTGTTCGCGATTCTCGGCTCGGCGGCGATCGAGGGGCCGGTGATCTCCTGGGTCGCCGACCACCGCAAGCACCACACCTTCTCCGACGAACACGGCGACCCCCACAGCCCCCACGTCGACCACGGCGGCGGCTGGAAGGGTGCGATGAAGGGGCTCTTCCACGCTCACGTCGGCTGGATCTTCATCCACACCCAGCGCGGCAACAAGGAACGGTTCGCACCGGACCTGATCAAAGACCCGGTGGTCAGCTGGGTCGATCGCACCTTCATCTACTGGGCGATCCTCGGCCTGCTGCTGCCGTTCTTCCTCGGCTGGATCATCGGCGGCAGCGTCGTCGCCGGCCTCACCGGCCTGCTCTGGGGCGGTCTCGTCCGCGTCTTCGTCCTGCACCACTTCACCTACAGCATCAACTCGCTCTGCCATACCTTCGGCAAGAAGGAATTCGAGACCACCGACGAGTCGCGCAACCTGGCGCTGATCGCGATCCCGACCTTGGGCGAGGCGTACCACAACAGCCACCACGCCTTCCCGACCTCGGCCACCCACGGCCTGCGCTGGTGGCAGCTCGACATCTCCTCCCTCGTCATCAACGGCCTTGAGAAGGTCGGCCTAGCCTGGGACGTGGTCCGGGTCAGCCCGGAACGGATGGAGTCGAAGACCGCGACCTGATCAGGGCGCTTCTTCTGCTTCGTACCAGTCGATCCACCGGTTGCACGCCTGCGAGAGCGGCACCGTGCGGTGCGGTTCGGCCGGGACCGCGACCAGCTCGCCGACGTAGGCCTTGCCGTCGTAGCCGCTGAGGCTCTGCAGGGTGGTCGCGCCGGCGGTGGCGATCGTGAAGTGGACCGTGCCGCCGGGGCTCTCGAAGCGGCCAGCGGGCCAGAACTGGCCGTTGTTGCCGAGGCTGATCGTGTTCGGGCGCTGGCCGTCGAGCGCGGCCTCAAGCGTTTCCTCGAAGCCAGGCGCCGAGAGCGTCAGGTCGAAGGGGGAGAAGTACTGCAGCGAGAGGTTCCAGCTGCCGGGGGGGAGCCGCAGCGACTGCGAGGTCTCCGAATCGGTGCTGAGGATGCTGCCGTTGTCCCAGCTGCCTTTCTGCCCGATCACCGCGTCGGGGAAGATCCCGGCCCGGCCGTTGTTGCCGAGGAGGACGCGCATCTCCGGCGCGGCGCAGCCGGCGAAGGCTCCGGCCTCGGTTCCCTCGAGCAGGACGTGGCGATCCTCCGGGGTCTCGCCGGTTCGCTTCCAGAGCACGTAGGAAGCGGTCGTGGCGACCCGCTTGAAGTTCGGCGGCGCCTGGCTGTTCCAGGCGGCGCGACTGGTGATCACGTAGGGGAAGCGATCGAGCGTGCCGCGCGAGAGCGAGTCGAAGTCGATCGGGCTGTAGGCGTCGCCGGTGTCGAACGGCTTCTCGGAGTTGGGCGAGACGGCGGTGTCGGGGAACTCGACGAGGGGGACATGGGTGTCGGCGCCGAGCAGCTCGTAGGCCGCGTAGCGGTCCTGGCCGCCGTAGAGGACCGGCTGCCCCTTCACCTCGGGCAGGAACGCCTGCAGCTCGGACCCGTGCCCGGGCGGTCCGACGGGCGCGTCGCGCAGGGCCAGGAAGCTGGAGTAGACGGCGCCGCCGATGAAGACCACGGCCAGCAGGGACCAGCCGATCCGCCGGGAGAACTCCTCGAGCAGGGGGCGGACGATGACGAGCATCGCCAGGGGAGAGATGATCATCAGCGCCTTGGCCTGGGAGTAGTCGCCGGCGGAGGGGAGGGAGACGAGGTAGAGCAGGGTCGCGGCGCCGAGGGCGATCGGGATCGCCACTTCGCGGCGGCGCACCCACCAGGCGACGCCGACCAGCAGGGCGAGGACGGCGATTGCGCCGGCCAGTCCCGGCAGCTCCGCGCCGCCGGCGGCGTCGAGGCGGTAGTTCGAGGCTGGCCAGATCCCGAGTGCCTCGATTGCCGAGACCGGGCCATAGGTGTTGCTGCCCGCGACCTTGTTGAAGCTGCTGGCGAAGCCGAAGGGGCCGACGACGGTGACGAGGACCGCGAGCCCCGCAAGGGCCGCCAACGTCAGCAGGGTCAGCGGTCGCAGCAGGAACCGCAGCAGCGCCCGCGGTCGCAGCGCCGCTCGCACCTCGGGCAGGGTCAGGCTCCAGAGCAGCAGCGTCGCCACCGGCCAGGCGATGCCGGCGAAGCTGTAGGAGAAGAAGATGCCGCCGAAGATCGCCAGCGGGGGGAGGGCGAAGAGGAAACGCTCGCGCCAGGTCTCCGGCAGCCGCTCGAACTCGCTGAGGTAGATCGCGAAGGCGAGGACGAGCAGCGCCTCGGCGGTCTCCTTGAAGGCCGCCTGGGCGTAGTAGGAGGCGGCGAGATAGGGGAGCGCGACCATCGCCGCCGCGATCGTGCGCCTGCCTGGGCTCATCGCGCGCAGCGCCCCGAGCGCAGTCAGCCCCGTCATCACCCCGATCGCGATGATCTCGCCGAGGAAGGCCTGGCCGAGGTCGATCCCCGGCACCACCGCGGTAGCCACCGCCAGCCCGTGCGGTCCCAGCGGGTATCCGGGGTCGGGCGCCGGCCCGAAGCCGCTGCGCAGCCACTCCGCCCAGGCGAGGTGCAGCCCGAGGTCGTTGTTGAAGCCGACGCCGAGCAGCCCCCAGCGTCCGCTGACCAGGAAGGGGATCGCCAGGACGACGAGCACGACCAGCGCCACCGGCAGCCCTTCCCGCCACGCCGCCCCGACCCCGTCGGCGTTCGTCCCTGGACCGGTATAGCCATCCGAAGGACGAACGCCGCGCCAGCGGACCAGCGCGGCGACGACGATCAGGGCCGCCAGGGCGAGGGTCGAGGAGGTGCCGTGGCCCGGCGCCCGCGCCACCACGCCGGTCGCCGCCAGCACGGCGCCGAACCCGACCGCCGGCTCCAGCCAGGTCCATTCGCGTCTCCCCGCGAGGGAGAGGATGGCGCGGCCGACCAGCAACGAGGCGGCGCAGATCAGCGCCGCCGAGGCATAGGTCCCGATCATCAGGCGTGGAAGTTATGGCACCGAAGCGGCTTCAGTACTTCTCGGCGGCCCGCTCGAGCACCTCGCGCAGGTTCTCCCCGCGCAGCGGCGGCTCGTGCCCGGTCGCGACCACCAGTGGTTCCAGCGCCGCCAGCCGCCGCACCGACTCCTTCGCCTTGGCGTGGTCCCAGGCCCAGGCGGGGTGCGGCACGCTCGCCTCGCCGTGCGGCAGCGGTTTCAGCCGCCCCGAGTCGACCAGGTAGACGACGTCGGAGACCAGCGCCACCCGGTCGCTCTCCCGCCAGAGCCCGATCAGACCCGGCGCGTGCCCGGGGAAGTGGATGACCTTGAAGCCGGCGACCTCGTCGCCTTCGATCACCGTGTCGGCGATCTTCACCGCGCCCCCGTCCCAGCGCCGCAGCAGCAGGGGGTAGATCCAGCGCACCCAGGCGACCGGCAGCTGCGAGAGGTCCCAGTAGGGCGGCCTCCAGCTGGGGCTTTCGGCGTCGACCCGCTCGTCGGGGTGGCAGAGGACCGGCACGTCCAGGTAGGGCGCGGTGCCGCGGTGGTCGGCGTGGGCGTGCCCGAGGATCACCTTCTTCAGGCCGCCGAGCTCCTCCGCCGCGGCCCGCGCCTTCTTGCGCATCGCCTTCGTTCCGGCGTCGAACTGGATGACCCCGCCGTCGCCGTCCTCGAGGAAGTAGATGCTCATCGCCCCACGGAAGTCTCCGCGCAGCAGCCAGACCCCGTCGGCGACCTTTTCCAGTGCCACGAGCCCACCTTAACGCGGCGCCCACCGCCGATCGCCTCTAGGGTCCCGGGGGTGCCGCCGATCTGGAGAATCTCGATCGCGATCCTGGTCCTCTGTCTGGCCGCCTCGATGGTGATCGCGGTCGTGCGCCTGGCGACGACCCCGAACGAAATCCTCGGCGACGGCTTCCGTGGCCTCCCCGCCAAGCAGCGTTGAAGCGAGCACACGGCTTCGCTTAGTATCGGCCCCGTTCAGCGATCGAAGGAGGCGGCGTGTTCACTCGCATCGTGGTTGGGACCGACGGTTCACAGACCGCCGCCGAGGCGGTCGGCCAGGCGGTCGGTTTGGCGAAGCTCAGCGGCGCCACCCTCAGCATCGTCAGCGCCTATGCGCCGGCGTCGGGTCGCCGGGTGCAGGCGGAGCAGGCAGGCGCGCCCGCTGACGTCCAGTACGAGATCGGCCCGCGCGAGGACGTCAACCTCATCCTCGACGCCGCCGCAGCAGAGGCGAAGAAGGAGGGGATCGAGGTCCAGACCCACCCGGTCGAGGCAGACCCCGCCGACGCGATCCTCAACGTCGCCGAAGAAACCAAGGCCGACCTGATCGTCGTCGGCAACAAAGGGATGACCGGCGCCCGCCGCTACCTGCTCGGCAGCGTTCCCAACAACGTCTCCCACCACGCGCCCTGCAGCGTCCTGATCATCCGGACGACGTGAGCTAGCGCGGCTCCGTCGCCGCACCCACGTCCAGCAGCCCCGCTCCCTCTTCGATCGTCGGGATGCCGAGGTCGCGGGCGGTCGAGCGCAGGCGCCTGGTGAGAACGTCGACGCGGCTGGTGGGCGACAGCCCGCGCTTGATCGCTCCGCTGGCGAGGACGAGCGCGGCGGCGCCGGAGACGTGGGCAGCGGCCATCGAGGTGCCGACGTAGGTGGCGGGGATGGCGAAGTGCCGGGTTCCGCCGGGCCGCAGCGTCACCTGGTAGATCGGCCGCGAGGAGACGGAGGGGCAGCCGCTCTTCGGAATGCCACCCCCGGGCGCGACCAGGTCGACGGCGCTGCCGGCGAGCGAGTAGGCGCCCATGCAGGCCCCCTCGGTGGTGCCGCCGACGCCGATCACCCGGGGCCCGGTGGCCGGCGCCGAGACGCAGCCCTCCGAGCCGAGGTTGCCGGCGGAGGCGACCGTGACGACGCCTTCCCGGTAGGCATCTCGCAGCGCTTCGTCAACCACCGGCACCCGCTTTTCGCAGGGGAAGTTGAAGCTCATGTTGATCACGTCGGCGCCGCCGGTGGCCGCGAAGCGGATCCCTTTGGCGATCGCGACCGCGTTGCCGCGGCCCTCGCGGTCGAGCACCCGCACCGGCATCAGCTTCGCCCCGTAGGCCAGGCCGGTGAGCCCGATTCCGTTGTCGGTCTTCTCGGCGATCGTGCCGGCGACGTGGGTGCCGTGGCCGTTTTCGTCGAGCGGGAGGCGATCGGAGTCGACGAAGTCGTAGCCGGGGACGAACTGCTCAGAGCCGAAGTCGGGGCTGCGGCGGAACTTGCTGCCCAGAGAGCGGTAGGCGATGCCGCTGTCGAGGACGGCAACGACCACGCCGGCGCCACCGGGATGGCCGGCTTCGATCAGGTGGCGCCAAGCCGTGGGGGCGTCGATCCCTCCCGGCGAGATCGGCAGCTCTTCGCTTTCCGGACCTTCCGGCGCGAGGAAGTTCCACTGCTTGAAGGTCCAGTCGCCGACGCTGACCCCGGTCCCCGAGGCCGCGCCCAGGCTGCCGGAATCGTTGGGATCGAAGGGTGCGCCTACCGTCGCCGAAGCCGTGGCGACGTAGTTCGGCTCGGCGTAGACGACCCGCGGGTTCTGCCGCAGCGCCTTCGCCGCGTGCGCGACGCCGGCACCCGGAGCGACGCTCACCACTCGCCCGTGCCGCTGGCCCTCGAACTTGACCACCAGCTGCCCCGGCACGGCCTCGCGCGCGGCACCGACTCCCGCCGCGGCAGCGGGCGAGGGCGCGGCCAGGGCCGCGAGCGCCACGAGGGGTAGGAGAAATCGCAGGTGTCTCTTCATCGTCGTCATCCCGGCCGAAACCCCCGCGCTCGCCCGGGCCTACTGACAACACCGCGTTGCCGCGGAAGTTGCCGGCGGACATACTCCCGCATCGTGGACTCCGGCAACCCCGATGCAGCCGCAGGCGCAGCCCATCATGCGCGCATGGGGGCGGCGATCGAGGAGGCGCACGCGGCCGAGCGCCACGGCGACGTCCCGATCGGCGCGGCGATCTACCGCGACGGCGAGCTCCTGGCGCAGGCCGGCAACGAGCGCGAGCTGCGCCGGGACCCGACCGCCCACGCCGAGATCCTCGCGATCCGTGCAGCCGCCGAAGCCCTCGGCGGCTGGCGGCTCCCCGGCACCACCCTCTACGTCACCCTCGAGCCCTGCGCGATGTGCGCCGGCGCGATCGTCCTCGCCCGCATCCCCACCGTCGTCTTCGGCACCCCCGACCCGAAGGCCGGCGCCGCCGGCAGCATCCTCGACGTCCTCGCTGAGCCAGCCCTAAACCACCGGCCCCAGGTCATCTCCGGCGTGCGCCAAGACGAGTGCGCCGCGCTGCTCCGCGACTTCTTCACCGCCCGCCGAAGCTGAGAGCCAATACCCTTTGTCGACCCGGAGAGGTGTCCGAGTGGCTTAAGGAGCGCGATTGGAAATCGCGTGGGCGGGGTTAACCCGCCTCGTGGGTTCGAATCCCACCCTCTCCGCTCCGGTTCTTGCGCGGTACGAGCTAGAACTAATCTGAGGTCAACTCTATACTCAGCATTCGTAACACCCGTAATGGAGTGTCTGAGTCGCTTCGTTACGCGCGAGAGGGGGCCGGCATTTCTTGGCCGATGGTGCCGGTCCTCTCCTTCCGCGGCCTTCCCTGTTTCAACGAACCGCCGCGTTAGTAAAGGTTAGCGATTCAAGCTTGACGCAGGGCCGGGATCGACGGCTGGACCGGAACCGGCCCATCGCGGAAGTCGTCGAGGGCGATGACGATCGCCTCCTCCTCCGGCAGCGGCGTCGCCGGCCTGTGCCCGCGCAGCCGCTCGTGGCTGCAGACGACGTAGCACCACTCCATCAGCTGTAGACGCGCGATCGGGTCGATCTCGAGGATCGTGGCGCCGACCAGGAAGCTCCCCTCGGTCTCGCGGCAGGTCCGCACTTCGACCTTGGCGGCGACCTCGTGCAGCTCACCCCCCGCGTCGGCCAGTTGCAACAGCACCGCCGGTTTGATGCCGATCTCCAGCGGCGCCTCGGCGACGAGCCCGAGTCCGGCAGCAGAGGCGTCGACCAGGCGCGCCGGCGTGTGCGCGGTCTCCGAGTAGAAGTGGGCCTCGGCGTCGCCCTCGAAGCGGTAGACGAGCCGCCGCTGCCGCCGGCGGGAGACCGCGGCGCTGGTCGCCACCAGCCGCCGCAGCTCGTAGATCCCGAGCAGCGGCACGACCACCGCGGCGATGCCGGGCAGATCGGGCAGCGGCCCGACCCCGACCAGGTCGAGCAGGCGCATCAGCGTCCCGGCGGCGAGCAGGACGGTGCAGAAGATGACCAGGTGCAGCTTGCGCAGGGCGTCCAGCCCGCCGCCGTCGCGCCCCTGCTTCGGCGTGACCTTGAAGGACGTCTTGCCCGGGCGGACGATGCAGCGCAGCGCGCGCGTGTAGATCTCCATCGTCAGCAGCTCGTAGTGGGCGCTCTCTGGGATCCGCATGTAGCCGCGCGCGAGGGCGGCGCCGGCGCCGAAGTTGAGCGCCACGTAGGGCACCCAGAGGGCCGCCAGCGCGGTGACGCTGATCTTCATCGGCAGCTCGCCGGTCCAGAGGACCAGCCCCAGCGTGAGCAGGAGCAGCAGCCGCATCGGCGGCGCCAGGTAGGCGAGCAGGCTGGCAAGGAAGGAGAGGCGCTGCAGCGGGCTCAGCGTCTTCGCCCGCAGCGGCGACTCGGGCAGGGTGAAGACGGCGAGGTTGCCCCGCGCCCAGCGGTCGCGCTGCAGCAGGTACCCGTCGAGGTCGTGCGGCGCCAGGCCCTGGACCAGAACCTCGTCGTGGTAGCGAGTGCGCCAGCCGTGGCGCAGCAGGCGGATGGTCGTGTGGAAGTCCTCGGCGATCGTCTCGGTGGCAACACCGCCGATCGCCAGCAGCGCGTGGCGGTTGATCAGGGCCGCCGACCCGCACCAGTAAGCGGCGCCGTGGCGATCCTTTCCCGGGCAGACGACGCGATAGAAGAGCGACTGCTCGTGGCGGCCGACGACGTAGTGCTGGACCGAGTCGTGGTTGAAGAAATCGTGCGGGGTCTGGACGATCGCCATCCGCTCGTCGTCGAAGTAGCCGACCAGGGCATCGAGGGCGTCGGGCATCGGCACGTGGTCGGCGTCGAGGACGAAGACCAGGTCGCCGTCGGTGCGGGGCAGGGCGGCGTTGAGATTCCCCGCCTTGGCGTGGGAGTTGTCCCCGCGGGTCATGTAGGTGGCCCCGGCAAGCTCGGCGATCTCCTTCATCTCCGGGCGCCGGCCGTCGTCGAGCAGATAGGTCGTATGGGGGTAGGTGAGGGCGCGGCAGCCCGCGAGCGTCGCCATCACCACCTCAACCGGCTCGTCGTAGGTGCAGACGTAGACGTCGACCTTGCGGCCCGGCGTGGCGTCCGGCCGCCGCGCGGCGGTCCGCGACCAGGAGAACCAGGTGAGGACGGCGAGCGCGTAGAGCCCGTACACCTCGGTCGCCAGCAGCATCGCGAAGGCAACCGGGCTGGCCCCTTCGCGACTCCAGCCGACCCGCCAGGTGAGGTAGCCGACTCCCCAGATCAGGGCCAGCAGGGCAAGCGTCCGCAGCAGCCGTGGATGGCAGTCGAAGAAACGCCCTAGTCTCGTCTGCTCCTTGGCAGCCACACGCATTCTTCGGCGGGAGACGCGATTCGCTTAAGCGCGGGAGAACCCGTGCGATCATCTCGCCCCGGATGGGGTAGGGAGAAGGACTATGCGCGAATCCGAAGTCGCCTCCCCGCAGCCGCTGCTTTCCGCACGGGAGCGGGAGCACTTTCTCGCTGGGCTCGACGATCGCCTGACCGTGCGGGCGGTCGAGATGATGGTCAAGCGACCAGTTACGCCCCGCGAGGTGGCCGCGGCGACCGAGTTGCCGGTCGACGAGGTGCGCCGCCATCTAGACGAGCTGCGCAGCATCGGGCTGGTCGTGACCTTCGACGCGGTCGAAGGAGACGGTGACCTCGAACGTCTCTACCGGGGTCCTTTCATCCCTTTCCACGACCGCGAGGAATGGGAGGAGCTGGACGAGGATCGAAGGCAGGCGCATCTGAGCCTCCTCGCCCGCTCGATCAAGGCCGAACTCGACGAGGCGCTGGAGGAGGAGACGCTCGGCGCCTGGCCGGACTTCCACCTCTCCCGCCGCCCCTTCGCGATCGACGAGCAGGGCCTGGAGGAACTGAGCGATGTATTCGACGCGGCGCTCTACAAGATCGTGCCGATCGTCGAGGCAGCGGAAAAGCGCCGACGCGACCGGGGAGAAAAAGGCATCCGCGGCAGTGCCGCGCTGATGCTCTTCCAACTACCCGATCTCGACCGCTGACGGTCACGCTTCTACCCGACGACGGAGGGGGTGGGATTCGAACCCACGAGCCCCCTTACGAGGGCCAACGGTTTTCGAGACCGCCCCGTTCAACCACTCCGGCACCCCTCCAG
>DASSMJ010000023.1:0-21624 GCA_035688955.1 Solirubrobacterales bacterium
AAGCCGCGCGCCCGGATCATCACCGCCGCCACCCACGGCAACGAGCCGGAGCTGATGGGCGTCGCCCCGATCGGCGCGATCAAGAAGGTGCTCGACCGCGCCGGGATGACGATCAACGACGTCGACCGGGTCGAGCTGAACGAGGCCTTCGCCGCCCAGGTGATCCCGATCATGGCCGAATGCGGGATCGACGAAGACAAGCTCAACACCCACGGCGGCGCGATCGCCCTCGGCCACCCCTTCGGGATGACCGGCGCCCGGATCATGGGCACGCTGCTAAACGTGCTGGAGACCGACGACAAGCAAGTCGGCCTCGAGACCATGTGCGTCGCCGGCGGTCAGGGCAAGGCGATGCTGGTGGAACGCCTGAACTAAGCAGCGATTGGTGAGTTTGGGCCCCTATAGCGGCTCAAACTCACCACTCACCGCGATGGAACTCGAGACGCTCACTTACGACACCGGCGATCGAGTTGCTCGCATCACCCTGAACCGACCGGAGCGCGGGAACGGCATCACGCCTCAGATGCCGGTCGAGCTGGCCGAGTGCGTCGAGCGGGCCAACCTCGACCCCGAGGTGCACGCGATCGCCCTCGCCGGCAACGGCACTGGCTTCTGCGGCGGCTACGACCTGGTCGCCTCGGCGGAGGGGGACATGAGCGAACTGGGAGGCGAGGGCGAGGCACCCGCCGGCTCGCCGCTCGACCCGCAGGTGATCGCCGCCAACCATGCTCCCAACACCAACTGGGACCCGGTCACCGACTACCAGTTCATGAGCCGCAACGTCCGCGGCTTCATGAGCCTCTTCCACTCCGAGAAGCCGGTCCTCTGCAAGGTCCACGGCTACTGCGTCGCCGGCGGCACCGACATGGCGCTCTGCTCCGACCTGCTGGTGATCGCCGAGAACGCCAAGATCGGCTACCCGCCGGCTCGCGTCTGGGGCTCGCCGACGACGGCGATGTGGGCGAGTCGGCTGGGGCCGATGCGGGCCAAGCGCCTGCTCCTCACCGGCGACTCGCTGACCGGCGCCGAGGCGGCGGAGTGGGGGCTGGCGACCGAAGCGGCGCCGGCCGCGCAGCTCGACGAGCGCTTCGAGCGCCTGCTCGAGCGCGTCGCCCGGATGCCGATCAACCAGCTGGTGATGATGAAGCTCCTCGTCAACCAGAACGTCCACGCGCAGGGCCTGACCCAGGCGCAGGTCCTCGGCACCTTCTTCGACGGCATCGCCCGCCATACCGAGGAGGGCCACGCCTTCGTCCGCCGGGCCGGCGAATCG
The DNA here is from genome assembly GCA_035688955.1 of Solirubrobacterales bacterium. Lineage (GTDB taxonomy): Bacteria > Actinomycetota > Thermoleophilia > Solirubrobacterales > 70-9 > VAYN01. Next base: position 1,274 of record DASSMJ010000023.1, read on the forward strand.
GGCTTCCGCGAAGCGGTGCGCGAGCGCGACGAGCCCTACGGCGACCACGGGCTCGAAGGCTTCGGCCTCGAGCCTTAGATCTTGTTCTTTATGAATAGGCTGCCGCGGCGATGAGCGACGCGCCGCACCCGAGCTCGATGATCACGCCGGAGTCGGTCCGGGCCTTCCTGCCCGGCAGCTTCCCGGGCGACCTCGGAATCGAGCCGCTCGAGGTCGAGGACTCGCACGCCCGCGGCGCGATCGTCGTCGACCAGCGCCACCTGCACCCGGGCGGCTTCGTCCACGGCGGCGTCTGGACCGCGCTCGGCGACACCGTCGCCGCCTGGTCGACCTTCCGCTGCATCCCGCCGGGCCACAACTTCACCACGATCGAGCTGAAGCTGAACGTCTTCGCCGCCGGCATCCTCGGCGACGAGATCGAGGCCAAAGCCGAGCCCCTGCACGTCGGCAAGAGCACCGTCGTGATCGAGGTGAGGATCGAGCGCCGCCGCGAGGGCAAGGAGCCCCGGCTCGCCGCCAACCTGATCGTCTCGCAGTTCGTATTGCCGCCCGCTGACGCCTAGCCCGCGGCGAGGAAGTCGCTCGCCAGCATCCCGACCACCCGCGGCAACGACTCCAGCGAGCGCGCCAGGTCGATCTGCCGCTGCGCCCCGGTCCGCGCGCCCAGCTCCGGCACCCGCCCCAGCTCCGCCTCGCAGCCGAGGTCCTGGGCGTGCGGCCGGCAGACGGCGACGAGGTCGGCGAGCAGCTCGCGCGCCGGCACCCGCCGGTCGAGCTCGGGCTCGATCAGCTCGGCGTCCATCCCGTCGCGGGCGGCGAGGAAGCGGTTCTCCGACAGCACCTCCTGCGGCATCCAGCGTTCGAGATGGGTGCCTTCCTCGACCTCGGCGCGGACGATGCACTGGACCAGGGCCGCGATCGCCGCGGTGTCGGCCAGCTTCGTCTGCGCGTCCATGATCCGCACCTCGATCGTGCCGAAGCGCGGCTGCGGCCGCACGTCCCACCAGAGGAAGGTCGGCTCCGGCACCGCGTCGCTGCGGATCAGCACGTCGACCGACTCGACGTAGTCGGCGTAGTCGCTGAAGTCGCGCGGGATGCCGACCCGGGGGAAGGCCTGGAAGAGCGGCGTCCGCGCCGAGGCGAGGCCGGTGTCGCGCCCCTGCCAGAAGGGCGAGTTGACCGAGAGCGCCAGCAGCAGCGGGATGTGGGTGCGCAGCCGGTTGGCGACGTGGACCGCGTCCTCGGCGCCGGGAACGGCGACGTGCACGTGCAGGCCGAAGGTCGGCTCCCGCCGCGCCAGCTCCCGCATCGAGCCGTAGACGAACTGGTAGCGCTCGCCGGCGGAGACGACGATCTCCTGCCAGACGGCGAAGGGGTGGGTGCCGGCGCCGGCGGCGCGCATCCTCAGCGGCCGCAGCGTCTCCTCCAGCTCGCGCCGCAGCGTCCCCAGCTCCGCGATCGAGTCGGCGATCGTCGCGTGGACCCCGGTCTGGATCTCCAGCGCCGAGCCGTGCGTCTCCGCGGTGAAGCTGGCGTCGCGCCCGGGCAGGCGCGGAAGGACCGAGTCGATCCGGTGCGCGAGCGCCCAGCTGACCTCGTCGAGCAGCATCACCTCCTCCTCGATCCCGACCGTGTAGGGGCCGAGCTCGTGGGGCTCCGCCCAGGCTGCCCAGGCCGGCAGGGTGCCGGCCCCCTCGCTCACGCCACCTCGCGCCCGCTGCGGCGGCGGAACTGCGAGCCCTCGCGCTTGCAGGCCTCGACGAAGCGGCGGAAGAGGGTCGCCTCGTAGGGCCGGTGGACGAGCGTCTCGGCGTGCCACTGGACGCCGATCACGAACTCCCGCTGTGGATCCTCGACCGCCTCGATCGTGCCGTCGGGAGCGCGGGCCGTCACCTCCAGCCCCTCGCCGAGGCGGTCGATCGCCTGGTGGTGGAAGGAGTTGACGTCGAGCTCGTCGGCGACGTCGAGCTCCCGCTCGTAGCCGAGCGCCGCCGCCAGCCTGCTGCCGCGGGTGATCCGCACCGGGTGGCTCGGCTCGGTGCCCGGGGTCTGCTGCCGGTGGGGGATGTCCGCCGAGAGCTCGGGCAGGTGCTGGTGGAGGACGCCGCCGCGGACCACGTTCAGCGCCTGGGTGCCGCGGCAGATCGCCAGGATCGGCATCCCGCGCGCATCGGCGCTGCGCGCCACCGCCAGCTCGAAGCGGTCGAGGTCGGGCTCGGTCGGCCCCAGCTCGGAGTGGGGCTCGGCCCCGTAGTGCTGGGGATCGAGGTCGGGCCCACCGGAGAGGCAGATCCCGTCGAGCCGGTCGAGCAGCGGCTCGATCGCCTCTTCGTCCATCGGCGGGATCACCAGCGGCAGCCCGCCCGCCGCCTCGACCGCGCGCATGTAGGTGAGGCCCAGCGCCATCTCGCGCACGCGGGGCTCGCCCTCGGGGATCTGGTGGACCCGCTCGGCGGCGCGCACCTCAGAAGTCGTGACTCCGATCAGGGGACGCATCTGCCGCGACGCTAACGAACGGCGCTTCATCCCTCCTCCCTCGCAAGCACCCAGGTGTCCTTGCAGCCGCCGCCCTGGGAGCTGTTGACGACCATCTCGCCGGCCCCCTGCGCGTAGCGCGTCAAGCCGCCGACCATCGCCGCCTCGCCCTTCGCCGTGCTGACGATGAACGGCCGCAGGTCGATCCGGCGTGGCTGCAGGAGCGATCCGCAGATCGTCGGATGGCTGGAGATCTGGATCGTCTCCTGGGCGACGAACTGCTCCGGGCGCCGGCGCAGCAGCCCCACCGCGCGCTTGCGTTGCGGCTCGGTCGCCCGCGGCATGATCGTCACGCCGTGGCCGCCGAAGCCCCCGCGCGGCTTGATCACCAGCTCCTCCAGCCGTTCCATCGCCGCCGCCCGTTCCCCCTCGTCGGAGAGGTCGAAGCTGGGGACGGAGCGCAGCAGCGGCTCCTCGCCGAGGTAGAACTCGATCATCCGCTCGACGTAGGCATGGGTGAGCTTGTCGTCGGCGAGGCCGGTGCCGAAGGCGTTGGCGCAGCGCAGCCGGCCGGAGCGCAGCGCCGGCAGCAGCAGCTCGCCGAGGTCGGTGAGGTTCCCCCGCGGGTCGCAGAGCCGGTCTTCGTCGAGGCGGCGGTAGATGACGTCGACCTGCTCGCGCTCGCGGCCGCGCCGGGCGAAGAGGCGGCCGCGGCTGACCTTGAGCTGGTCCGGCGTCACCACCGGCAGGCCCAGCTCGCGGCCGAAGCGCTCGTGCTCGTACCAGGCCCCGTTTTCGGGGCCGTCGGAGAGGATCGCCGCCGATCGCTCGCTGCGCGCATCCGGCGCGGCGGCGAGAATCGCCTCCCGCATCAGCTCCATGTAGCCGCCGAGCGGGCGGGGGGAGAGCGGCGCCTCGACCGCTGCCCCGACAATTTCCCGGAGGGCGATCGCATAGCACGCCCCCGAGGGCATCCGCAGGTTGTCCTCGAGGACCCGGAACTCGCCGCTCTCGTCGCGGATGAGGTCGAGCCCGGCGACGGTCGCCGGCGGCGCCTCCGGGTCGACCAGCCCGTGCATCACCGGCTCGTAGCCGTCGGAGGTCTCGAGCAGGCGCCGGGGGACGATGCCGGCGTCGAGGATCCGCTGCGGTCCGTAGACGTCGACGACGAAGGCGTTCAGCGCCCGCGCCCGCTGCCCCAGGCCAGTCTCCAGCGACTCCCACTCGGTCGCGGTGATCAGCCGCGGGACCGGGTCGACCGGGATCGGCCGGTCCGGCCCGAACTGGAGCCCGGCCGCCTCGACGGCGGACCGGACGCGCTCGCGCAGCACGAGGGGATCGTGCCGCGCGAGCGCCGGGAACAACTCCGCGTAGGGACCGCGCGGAGCGCCGGTCGCGGCGAAGCCCTCGTCGAAGTGCCCCGCCTCCAGCGGGTACTCCCCGGCACCAGGGAGAGAGCCGGCCGGGTTCAAGGTCGTCGCCACAGTCGCACGGTAGGCACCAGCTACCCGCCGGCCCATGGCCCGTAGTCGAAAAAACGCCGCGGCTTACTGGCCAGGCGTCGAACTGCCGCTCGCCGGAGCGGGAGAGGCCTCTACCCGCTCCTCCGGCACTTCCCAGCGTTCGATCACCGGCAGTTTCCAGAGCAGGCTGGCGATGGTGAGCCCGATCGCCGCCGAGAACAGCGCCAGGAACCATTCCGGGGCGCTGAGCAGGACCAGGTCGAAGAAGTCGCGCAGGAACGGCAGGGCGAGGATGCCGGCGAAGATGCCGCCCAGCCCCATCACCATCGCCAGCATGTTGCTCTGGATCGCGATGTGCTCGCGGCCTGGCCCGCGCTCGAGCAGGAGGATGAAGGCGAGCCCGAGCACGATCAGCGTCGTCGTCGCCGCGGTCCGGCCGGCGGCGGTGCTGGCGCCGGCGACGACGTCGACGAGGAAGAAGGAGAGGATCGAGCCCAGGGCCGTCGCCACCCCGGCCGGCACCGCGAAGGCGGCGAGGGCGCGCAGCAGGCGGCCGCGGTAGAGCGGCCCGTCCGAGGGCATCAGCGCCAGGACGAAGGAGGGGATCCCGATCGTCAGGAAGGCCGCCACGGTGAGGTGGCGGGGGAGGAAGGGGAACTTGAAGCCGGGAACGGCGACGAGCAGGATCAGGGTCGCGGCGTAGACGGTCTTGGTCAGGTAGAGGCGGCCGAGGCGGTGGATGTTGCGGGCTATCCGGCGCCCTTCGCCGACCGCCTCGGGCAGGCGCGAGAACTGGTCTTTGAGCAGGACGACGTCGGCGACCCCCTTCGTCACCTGCGTCCCCGAGCCCATCGAGACCGCCATCCGCGCCCGCTTCAGCGCCGGCACGTCGTTTACCCCGTCGCCGATCATCGCCACGTAGCGGCCGGCGGCGACCAGCGCCCCGACCAGGGCTTTCTTCTGCTCGGGCTTGATCCGGCAGAAGATCGTGTTCTCCAGCGCCGCTTTTTTCAGCCCCTCCTCGTCCTCGGGCAGGTCCGGTCCCTCGATCACCCCGGCGTCGCGCGGCACCCCGACCGCGTAGGCGACGGCGGTAACGGTGGCGGCGGCATCGCCGGAGATCAGCTTCAGGTCGACGTTCTCCTCGCGCATCGTCGCGATCGTCTCCGCCGCGTCCGGGCGCAGCGTCTCCTCCAGCACGACCAGCGCCAGCGGCGTCAGCTTCGGCGCCCCGTTGGCGGCCGGATCGTCGGGCAGCGCCTCCTCCGTCTGGCCGAAGGCGACGACCCGGCGCCCGGCGGCGGTCTCCTCTTCGAGCTTGGCGGCGAGCCGTGAGGGCAGCGACAGCGCCCCGATCTCGGCGAGGATGTCAGGGGCTCCCATCACGTAGGTGGTGCCGGAGCCGCCGTCCAGCGAAAGCCCGCTCCACTTGTACTCGGAGGAGAACGGCACCTCGCCGCTCACCCGCCCGGCCTGGCCGGGGAATTTCTCCGCGATCGTCTCCAGGGTCTGGTTGCGGTCGCCGGCGCTGGCAGCGAAGCGCCCGAGCGCCTGCGCCCCCGCGTCGGGATCGACCCCGTCGGCGTACTCGACCCCCGCCAGCCGCAGTTCGCCCGCGGTCAGCGTCCCGGTCTTGTCGACGCAGATCGTGTCGACGGCGGCGAGGCTCTCGGTCGCGCTCATCTGCTGCACCAGCGTGTCGCGTTTCGCCAGCCGCACCGCGGCGACCGCGAAGGTGACGCTCATCAGCAGCACCAGCCCCTCGGGGATCAGCGTCACCAGGCCCGCCGTCGCGGTCTGCGCGGCGCTCTCCAGCCCGACCGAGCGCAGCTTCAGGCTGAGGATCAGCAGCGCCGCCAGCGGCAGCATCACGTAGGTGGAGGCGAGGATCACCCGGTTGACCTCCTCCTGCAGCGGCGAGGGCGGGTGGCGGAAGGTTTTCGCCTCGCCGGCGAGTTTCCCCGCGTAGCTCTCCTCGCGCACCGCGTCGACCAGGTAATGACCGGAGCCGGAGACGCAGAAGGAGCCGGAGAGGACGCGGTCGCCCTCGCCCTTCTTGATCCCGTCGCTCTCGCCGGTCAGCAGCGACTCGTCCATCGTCATCCCGCGCGAGGCGATCACCTCGCCGTCGGCGATCAGCTGGTCCCCCGGCCCGACCTGGACCACGTCGCCGGGCACGACCTCGTCGCCGAGCAGCTCGACGACGGCGCCGTCGCGGACGACGTCGGCCCGCGGCGCCACCAGCACCGCCAGCTCGTCCAGCGTCTTCTTTGCCTTCAGCTCCTGGCGGATGCCGATGTAGGAGTTGACGACGGCGATCAGGCCGAAGATCGAGTCGGCGTAGAGACCGAGGCCGATGTCGAGGACGAAGAAGGCCCCGATGATCAGGTTGAAGAGGGTGAAGACGTTGCCGGCGACGATGCTCGCGGTCGAGCGCGACGAGTCTTCCGGCGGCGGCCCGAGCTTGCGCAGGCGGGCAGCGGCCTCCTTGCTGGAAAGCCCTTGATCCATCCTGGTATGGCCGTTACCCATCAGTGGCCCTATTCAATAGGGTGCGGGGACGATGGGCCTGAAGCTTGGACTCAACCTCGGTTACTGGGGGATCGGCCCGGCGGGCGAGGAGGCGGCCGAGGTCGTCCGCGCCGCCGAGGGCTTCGGCTTCGAGTCGGCCTGGGCGGCGGAGTCCTACGGCTCCGACGTGGTCAGTGTGCTCGCCTGGTTGGCGGCAAAGACCGAGAAGATCAACCTCGGCGCCGCGATCCTGCAGGTGCCGGCGCGCCCGCCCGCGGCGGCGGCGATGGCCGGGGCGACGATCGACAAACTTTCCGGCGGCCGCTTCCTCTTCGGCTTCGGCCCCTCCGGCCCGCAGGTCTCCGAAGGCTGGTACGGGGTGCCGTACGCGAAGCCCTGGGGGCGGACCCGCGAGTACATCGAAGTGGTGCGGGAGATCATCGCCCGCGAGGGTCCGGTCAACCACCAAGGGGAGCACTACACGCTGCCGCTGCCCGGCGGCGAGGGCAAGCCGCTGAAGCTGAACTTCCACCCGATCCGCAACGAGATCCCGGTCTTCGTCGGCGCGATCGGCCGCAAATCGGTCGAGATGGCGGCGGAGATCTGCGACGGCTGGATTCCGATCTTCTTCAGCGTCGACGCCTTCGAGGAGACCTGGGGGGAGCACCTGGAGGCGGGCTTCGCCAAGGGCGGCCGGCAGCGCTCCGACCTCGAGGTCAGCCCCTCGCTGCAGGTGGCGATCGACGGCGACCTGGAGGCGGCGAAGAACGTCGTCAAGGCCGGCCTCGTCCTCTACTTCGGCGGCATGGGCAGCCGCAAAACGAACTTCTACGTCGACCTCGCCCACCGCTTCGGCTTCGGCGACGTCGCCGACGAGGTTCAGCAGCGCTTCCAGGACGGCGACCGCGGCGGCGCCTTCGAGGCGATGCCGGACGAGATCGTCGAGGCGACCTCGCTGGTCGGGACCGAGGCCGAGGTGGCGGAGCGGATCGAGCGCTTCCGCGGCGCCGGCATCGACCGCCTGATCTGCTCGCCCGTCCACGTCGAGCGCGACCAGCAGCTGCACACCTTGGAGCGACTCGCCTCTCTGGCCGGAGTCTCTGCCTGAACGTCAGGGGTCGGGACGTTGTCCTGGCCTGATCGCATATCCTCCCGCGCCGCGCCATGAAGATCGGAGTGCCAAAAGAGACCGCCGAGGGGGAGCGCCGGGTCGCGCTCATCCCTGACGTCGTCAAATCGCTGAAGAAGAACGAGCATGTCGACGTCGTCGTCGAGTCGGGTGCGGGCGAGGCCGTCGGCCACACCGACGAGGCCTACCGCGAGGCCGGCGCCGAGGTCGGCTCCGCCGCCGACGCCTGGGGGGCCGAAGTCGTCCTCCACGTCGCCGTTCCCAGCGCCGAGGACATCGGCAAGCTGAACGGCAACCAGCTCTTCATCTCCCACCTCAATCCCTGGGTTGCGGCGGACACGAACAAGGCTCTGGCGAGCGCCGGGGTCACCGCCTTCGCGATGGAGGCGATCCCGCGCACGACCCGCGCCCAGGCGATGGACGCGCTCTCCTCGCAGGCCGCCGCCGCGGGGTACGCCGCGACCCTGATCGGGGCGCGTGAGTCGGGCCGATTCTTCGGGATGATGACCACGGCCGCGGGCACGGTCCCGCCGGCGAAGGTCCTCGTCCTCGGCGCCGGTGTCGCCGGCCTGCAGGCGGTCGCCACCGCCAAGCGCCTCGGCGCGATCGTCACCGGCTTCGACATCCGCCGCGCCGCCTGGGAGCAGATCGCCTCGCTCGGCGGCCGGCCGCTGGAACTGGACTTCATCCCGGACGCCGAGGGCGAGGGCGGCTACGCCCGTCCCCTGACCGAGGAGGAGAACGCGCAGGTGCGCGACGCCCTCGCCGAGAACGCGGCGAAACAGGACATCATCATCACCACCGCCGCGATTCCGGGCCGCCCGGCGCCGCTGCTGATCACCGCCCAGGGCGTCCGCAACATGGCCCCGGGCTCGGTGATCGTCGACCTCGCCGCCGAGACCGGCGGCAACTGCGAGCTGACCCAGCCGGGCCAGACGGTGGTCGAGAACGGGGTGAAAGTGATCGGCACCCGCAACCTCCCCTCGGAGATGCCGGCCCCGGCCTCCCAGCTCTACGCCAAGAACCTCGAGAACCTGCTCGGCCTGATCGTCGGCGACGACGGCGCCGTGACCGTGGACTTCGAGGACGACATCATCGCCGCCGCCTGCATCACCCAGGGCGGCGAGATCAAAAACGAGAGGGCCGCGAAATGAGCCTGATGACCGAGATCACGATCTTCGTCCTCGCCGTCTTTGTCGGCTTCGAGGTGATCTCGAAGGTCCCGACCACCCTGCACACGCCGCTGATGTCGCAGACCAACGCGATCCACGGCATCGTCATGCTCGGCGGCCTGATCGTGCTCGGCTACGCCGACGACGGGCTGGAGTACCTGATCGGGACGATCGCCGTCGCCTTCGGCGCAATCAACATCGTCGGCGGCTTCATGGTCACCGACCGGATGCTCGGCATGTTCGCGAAAAAGCCGAAACCGAAGCCCAGCTCTGACGGGAAGGGCGGCTCCTGATGGTCCGCGCAGTGTTGGAGCCGGGCGGCGACGGAGCCACCGCCCTCTACATCGTCGCCTTCTCGCTGTTCATCATCGGGATCAAACAGGGGACGCACCCGACCACCGCCAAGCGCGGCAACCTGATCGCCGCCGGTGGCATGGCGATCGCCGTGGTCACCACCCTCCTGCTCGACGGAATGGGCAACTGGGGCCTGATCTTCCTCGGCCTCGGGATCGGCACCGCCGTCGGCGTGATCGCCTCGGTCCGGGTGCAGATGACCGAGATGCCGCAGATGGTCGCCCTCTACAACGGCGTCGGCGGCGGCGCGGTTGCTCTGATCGCCTGGTCTGAGATCCGCCACGGGAGCCTGGGGCTTCCCCTCGACGAGCTGATCCCGATCATCTTCGCCGGCGTCGTCGGCTCGGTCTCCTTCTGGGGCTCGAACATCGCCTTCGCCAAGCTCCAGGACTTGATTCCGACCCGGCCGATCGCGGCGCCGGGGCAGCAGGTGATCAACGCCGTCCTGCTGATTGCGATCGTCACCATCTGCGTGATCCTCGCGGTCGACCACGAGTCGCCCTCGCAGGGCCTCTTCATCCTCCTCCTGGTCCTCGCGGCGATCCTCGGCAACCTCGTCGTCCTGCCGATCGGCGGCGCCGACATGCCGGTCGTGATCTCGCTGCTGAACGCCTTCACCGGTCTTTCCGCGGCGGCCGCCGGGTTCGCGCTCGACAACGTCGCGCTGATCGTCGCCGGCACCCTGGTCGGCTCTTCGGGAACGATCCTCACCATGGAGATGGCGACGGCGATGAACCGGTCGGTCGCCAACATCCTCTTCTCCGGCTTCGGCGGCGCCCCCTCGGGCGGCGGTGGCGGTACCGGCGAGGAAAAGCCCCACGTCTCGATCGGCGCCCAGGACGCGGCGATCAAGCTGGCCTACGCCGACACGGTCGTGATCGTCCCCGGCTACGGCCTCGCCGTTGCCCAGGCCCAGCACGCGATCAAAGAGGTCGCCGACGAGCTGGAAAAGCGCGGCGTCACCGTCAATTACGCGATCCACCCGGTCGCGGGCCGGATGCCGGGCCACATGAACGTCCTCCTCGCCGAGGCCGACGTCGCCTACGAGAACCTGAAGGAGATGGAGGAGATCAACCCGGAGATGCCGCGCACCGACGTGGCCGTGGTCGTCGGCGCCAACGACGTCACCAATCCGGCGGCCAAAAACGACCCCGACTCGCCGATCGCCGGCATGCCGATCATCGAGGTCTCCGAGGCCCAAGAGGTGATCGTGATCAAGCGCTCCCTCAGCCCCGGCTTCGCCGGCATCGACAACGACCTCTTCTACGAACCGAACACCTCGATGCTCTTCGCCGACGCCAAAGCGGCCGCCAGCGAAATCGCAGCCGAGATCGGCAACCTCTAGAACTGCTGAGGGACGGGACTTGCCGGCCGGCGGGTCCTGTCTCCGATCGGGGGCTCTCCCTAGCGGGAGAGTCCTCCCGATCGTCGCCACCCGCCGGAGGGGTCTAGCGCCGGACTGGTCAGCTCTCGGGCGAGCTCGCGGACGGCGGCGGTGCCTTGCTTGACGAGCTGGGTGCTGACGTGGTGCGGTAGCTCGACGACGAAGGCGGTGGCGCGAGGGAGGCGGTGGTTCTGCCAGCGCGAGGCGCTGCCGGGGTAGGGGCCGGGGAGGCGCACGAGCGGAAGGCCGATCAGGTCGGCGAAGCGCCGGGCGGCGAAGGGGTTGCCTTCGGGGCGATCGACGAGGCCGAAAGGCTGGTGGAACCAGATCGTCACGTCGGGCCGCTCCCGCAGGATCAGGCGCTCGGCGACCCGCGTCTCAGGCTCGGATAGCGGTCCGGTGCCGGAGTATTCACCGCCGCTGAGCGGCCGCCACCGGAAGGGGAAGTTGCGATTGAGGTCAACGCCGTGGGCGTTGCCGCGGGTGCCGGCGGCGACACCGTCCGGGTTGATCGTCGGCACGACAAGCAACTCGAACCCTCTTCGGCGAACTGCATCAAATTCTCCCCCTGGCAGAGGGGAAATTTGATGCAGTTCGGCAGCAGGGCGCTCGGTTTCCGCGATCAGCCTGCTGGTGATGCGCATCCCGGCTGGCTCGTTGCCGTGGATCGCACCTACTACGAGGACCTTCAGGGGTGCAGCCGGCAGGCCGCTCTTGAAGAGGACGATCGGGCGCCCTTGGACTGAGTGGCCGATGGTGATGCGCTGCGTCGCCGAGGCTGGTCCGGGGGCGCAGAGCCAGATGAGAAGCGCCAGGGCACCGATGATCCGAAGTCGCAACTGTTTTGGCACGCAGTCGGCACTCTAGGCACACACGTGTAGGGGTTTGCTCCCTAGCTTCGACCCATGCGGTCGGAGCGGGGACAGGGGACGGTGGAGTGGGTCGGGATGCTGACGGCGGTCTCGCTGGCGATGCTGGTGATGGTCGCCGCCGGGGTGCGCGTGCCCGGCGTGTCGCTGGCGCGGGCGCTGGCCGACCGGATGCTCTGCGCGGCGGCGCTGGCGGACGGGTGCGGCGACGAGCCGACGCTGATCGCCGCCTACGGCACCGAAATCGGCGAGCTGGTGCGGAGGCACATGCCGACGCTGATCTTCGAGCATGGGTCGCGGGCCGTGCCGGTGGACTTCCGCCGCTGTCGCGACCCCCGCTGCGGCGACGGGCCAAGTGAGGGGGAGGTCCGCCGGACCGACGAGCAACTGCCGGTCACCGCCTTCGTCCACGTGGTCGATTGCCGCGAGGGGAAGGAGACGCCCGGAGCGGACTGCTCGGATGAGCGTGCCGGCAACCTCTACGTGCAGCTATGGCTCTACTACGCGGACTCGGCGACCTTGCGAGGCGTGCCCATCGCCGGCGCCAAGGGCTACCACGAAGACGACTGGGAGGGCGTGCAGCTGCGCTTTGGACCCGAGGGCGAAGTTGCCGAGCGGGCGTCTTCGCATCATGGTTTCAACTACGCCCGCGGCAAGGGCAACTGGGCCTCGGACACCGGGGTCCTGCCGCACGACGGTTGGGGTCCGGAGACGCGGTTGCTCTTCGTCTCCGGCGGCAGCCACGCCGGCGCCGCCGTCGAGTTCAGCGAGGTCGAGCGGGTAACGCCAGGCGACCGGGTCCACCTGATCCCGCTGGAGCCGATCGCCGCGAGCAGCACCGCCCGGTTCGCGATTTCACCGCCCTGGCTGAAGCAGGTCTGGTTCGACCCAGAGGCCACCGGGACCAGCTAGTTCACAGGCAGGTACTCAAACGACGCTAGGGTCTCTCTATCGCCACCGATGTGTCCTCAGAGTCGAAGGCAGCGATCGCGGCGGCTCTCTCGGAGGCGCGCGATCGCACCCTTGCCCTGATCGAGCCCCTTGACGACGGGCAGCTGAACACGGTCTACTCGCCGATCCTCAGCCCGCTCGCCTGGGACCTCGGGCACATCGCCAACTTCGAGGAGCTCTGGCTGGTCCGGCGGGTCGGCGGGCGCGAGCCGCTGCACGGGGAGCTCGGCCGCTTCTACGACGCGATCGAGAACCCGCGCAAGGTCCGCGGCGAGCTGCCGATCCTGCGCGACGAGGAGCTGCGCTCCTACATGGCAGACGTCCGCGAGCGCACGCTCGACGTACTGGAGGGCGTGGAGATCGGAGCCGACGCGGAGGACCCGCTGCTGCGCGAAGGGTTCGTCTACGAGATGCTGCTCGCGCACGAGCTGCAGCACAACGAGACGATGCTGCAGCTCCTGCAGCTGGTCGAGGGCTACGAATCGGCGCGGCCGGAATTCGAGCGGCCCTCGCAGCCGGTTCCGGCGGACCCGGAGGCGGTGACGATTGCGGCGGGCGAGCATGAGATCGGCGCCGGCTCCCGCGGCTTTGCTTACGACAACGAGCGCCCCCGGCACACCGTCGCGCTCCCCGCCTTCGAAATCGATCGAACCCCGGTCGCCAACGGTGCGTACATCGATTTCATGGAAGAGACCGGGGCGGAGCCGCCGCTCTACTGGGAGCGAGAGGGCGACGGTTGGGTCGACACCGCACGTGGTCGCCGGGTCCCGATCGACCCGGCGCAGCCGGTGATCCACGTCTCCTTGGAGCAGGCCGACGCCTTCGCCCGCTGGGCCGGCAAGCGCCTGCCGACCGAGTTCGAGTGGGAGGCGGCGCGCCCACAGCTCGACGGCCTCGGTCACGGCTGGGAATGGACCTCCTCCAAGTTCCTCCCGTACCCCGGCTTCGAAGCCTTTCCCTACCGCGAGTACTCCGAGGTCTTCTTCGGCGACGAGTACAAGGTGCTGCGCGGCAGCGCCTGGGCGACGCACCTGCGGGTCGCCCGCCCGAGCTTCCGCAACTGGGACCTGCCGCAGCGCCGCCAGATCTTCGCCGGCATCCGCTGCGCGAGGGACGCATGACGATCGCGATCGACGTCCACCTCGACGCCGACGCGGCGGCGAAGATGGCCCGCGACGTCCGCGAGGGCCTCTGCGCCTATCCGAAGGAGCTGGCGCCGAAATACTTCTACGACGAGCGCGGCTCGGAGCTGTTCGAGCGGATCACCGAGCTGCCCGAGTACTACCCGACCCGGGCCGAGCGCGAGATCCTCACCGAGCGCGCCGCCGAGATCCACGACGCCGCCGGCTGCCCGACGACGCTGGTCGAGCTCGGCTCCGGCGCCGCGACGAAGACGCGCCACCTGCTGAGCGCGATGCGCGACTGCAACCGCCTCGATACCTACGTCCCGGTCGACATCTCCGAGGAGATCACCCAGCGCACGGCGCGGGAGCTGGTCGAGGAGTACCCGGGGCTGAACGTGCGCGGCCTCGTCTGCGACTTCGAGCAGCACCTGGAGCGGATTCCCGAGGAGGGGCCGCGGATGATCGCCTTCCTCGGCGGCACGATCGGCAACCTCTACCCGCGCCAGCGCCACGCCTTCCTCGAGCGCATCCGCGCCCTGCTGGGCCCGTGCGATCGCCTCCTGCTCGGCACCGATCTGATCAAGGAGAAGGCGCGACTCGAGGCCGCCTACGACGACGCCGCCGGGGTCACCGCCGAGTTCAACAAGAACGTGCTCTGTGTGCTCAACAACCAGCTCGGTGCAAACTTCGACCTCGAGGCCTTCGAGCACGTCGCCCGCTACGACGAGGAGGCCGAGCGGATGGACATCCGCCTGCGTTCGCTCGCCGACCAGGACGCGCGGCTCGACGGCCTCGACCTCGAGATCCATTTCGCCGCGGACGAGGAGATGCGGACCGAGATCTCGACCAAGTTCACCCGCGAGCGGATCGCCGCCGCCTACGACGGCGCCGGGCTGGAGCTGCGCGGCTGGTTCACCGACGCCGCCGGCGACTACGCTCTCAGCCTCGCGGCACCTGCTGGGTGATGCAGTGGATGTTGCCGCCGCCGAGGAGGATCTCGCGCGCCGGCACCCCGACCAGCTCGCGCTCGGGGAACACCCGGCGCAGGATCGCCGCGGCCTCCTCGTCGTGGCGCGGGTCCAGCAGCGGGTAGACGATCCGAGAGTTGCCGAGGTAGAAGTTGACGTAGGAGGCGGCCATACGGTCGCCGGCGCGGCGCGGCTGGGTGCCCTCGCCGGCGTCGACTCCCTCGGCCTCCTCGGCTGAGATTTGCAGCGGCCCGGGGGAGGGGAGGAGCACCACCTCGAGGGGGCGGCCGCGGGCGTCGGTTGCCGCTTCCAGGCGCTCGCGCGCGTCCCGGGAGATCGCGTGCTGGGGGTCCTCCTCATCGTCGGTCCAGGTCAGCAGCACGACTCCCGGCCGGGCGAAGCAGACGAGGTTGTCGACGTGGCCGTCGGTCTCGTCTTCGAAGACGCCGGCTCCGAGCCAGACCACCTGCTCGGCCCCGAGGTAGTCGAGCAGGACCCGTTCGATCTGCTCGCGTGAGAGCTCCGGGTTGCGGTTGGGGTTGAGCAGGCACTCTTCGGTGGTCAGGACCGTGCCCTCGCCGTCGACGTGGATCGCGCCGCCCTCGAGCACGATCGGCGCCCGGTAGCGGTCGGCGCCCTCGATCTCCAGCACCTTCGCCGCCACCCGTTCGTCGCGGTCCCAGGGGAAGTAGAGGCCGCCCTCGGTCCCGCCCCAGGCGTTGAAGTGCCAGTCGACGCCGCGACGCTCCCCGTCGGGGCCGACGACGAAGGTTGGGCCGTGGTCGCGGATCCAGGCGTCATCGGTGGAGACCTCGACGACGCGCACCTCCGGGGGCAGCAGGGCCCGGCAGTTCTCGAACTGCCGGTCGGAGACGGCCATCGTCACCGGCTCGGAGTTGGCGATCGCCGCTGCCACCGCCGCGTAGGCCTCCTGCGCGGGCTTCGCGCCCAGGCGCCAGTTATCGGTCCGCTCCGGCCAGGCCATCCAGCAGCCGGCGTGGGGCTCGTACTCGCCCGGCATGCGGAAGCCGTCATCGGCGGGCGTCGATTTGAGGGTCAGACTCACCGCCCACTATCTTGAACCAGTGGACGAGATCCGCCTGATCCGCGCCCCCGACCTGCCCGAGTCGCCCGCCCGCACCCGGCCCTCGACTCGGCCGCCGTTCCGGATCGCCGCCGTCCAGCACCGCTGGCACCCCGACCCCGGGGAGCACGCGTCGGCGCTCGCGGAGGGCATCCGACTGGCCGCGGAGGCCGGCGCTCAGCTGGTCTGCCTGCAGGAGCTGACTCTCAGCCGCTACTTCGCGGTCGATCCCAGCGGGCCCGAGGCCGCCGGCGCCGAGCCGGAGGAGCTGCCCGGCGGCCCTACCTTCGAGTTCGCGGCCCGGATGGCAGCCGCAACCGGCATCCACGTCCACGCCTCCCTGTACGAGCGCGCCGACGGGGATGACGGCCTCGGCTTCAACACCGCCATAGTCGTCTCGCCGTCGGGAGAGCTCGTCGCCCGCACCCGCAAGCTCCATATCCCGGTCACCGCCGGTTACCACGAGGACCGCTACTTCCGCCCCGGCCCCGGCGATGCCGAGGCGTTCCCGCTCGTCGGCCTCGACGACATACAGCTCGGCCTGCCGACCTGCTGGGACCAGTGGTTTCCCGAGGTCGCCCGCGCCTACAGCCTCGAGGGTGCCGAGGTGCTCGTCTACCCGACCGCGATCGGCTCCGAGCCCGACCATCCCGAGTTCGACACCCAGCCGCTCTGGCAGCAGGTGATCGTCGCCAACGGCATCGCCAACGGCACCTTCATGGTCGCCGTCAATCGCATCGGCGCAGAGCCGCCCCTCACCTTCTACGGCTCCTCCTTCATCTCCGACCCCTACGGCCGCATCCTCGTCCAAGCCCCCCGCGACGAACCCGCCGTCCTCGTCGCCGACCTAGACCTCGACCAGCGCCGAGACTGGCTAGAGCTCTTCCCCTTCCTAACCACCCGCCGCCCCGACACGTACGCCAAGCTGGCCGAAGAGGCGACGGAGCCGATGAACGACCCGCAGGATTGAGGCTTGCAGGGGGAGGGTGTCCATACCCCTCCTCCGGAATTGACCTCCCCTCCGCTTCGCTCCGGGGAGAACATGGAGCGGGCTACGCCCGCCCGCCCTCAGATTGCATATCGCCGAACATTCCTGCGGAGGGGTATGGACACCCTCCACAGCAGAGCTCCGACGGACGAAGGAGAAGCGTGGTTCCTTTGTCTTCCATGTCCGGACAAAGGAACCACGGAACGACCAGCTCCCCATATTCAGCAATTCCGTGGTTCCTTAGTCCCGTATAGCCCGACAAAGGAACCACGACTTGCTTTCGCGGCTCGGTCGTCAACAGGAGCTCTGTCGAGAGAGGGTGCCGACGTCCTCTGGAGGAATGTTCGGCGACATGCAATCTGTTTCTTGCGCGGCGGAGCCGCGCAGCAGGTTCTCCCCGGAGCGAAGCGGAGGGTAGGTCAATTCCGGAAGAGGACGTCGGCACCCTCTCTGCCGGCAGCGCTTGTCCCGCGTCAGCTGGGCGCCAACGCGTCGATCGTCTCTTCGAGTTTGTCGGGGGTGACGATCGGGGTGAGGATGGGGAGGGTGATGCCGCCGGCTACGAAGGACGCGAGGCGTTCCTTCATCTGCTCCGGGGTGCCGAAGACGAACATGTCCTCGATCAGGTTCCAGGGGGCGGCCGCGGCGGCGGCTTGGCGGTCGCCGGCTTCCCAGGCTTGGACCATCGGCTCGATCTGGTCGCCGTAGCCGAGCCAGCGGTAGAAGTTGGCGTAGACCGGGACGGTGATGTAAGAGGAGAACATGAAGCGGGCGAGGGGCTCGACCTGCTCGCGCTCGCCGGGGATGCAGAAGAAGCGGCAGAGGAGCTCGAAGCCCTCCGGCGCCGCCTCGAGCTGGGCGGTCACTTTCGGCAGGCCCGCCAGCGGCAGGAAGTTGGTGAAGGCGCCGTCGGCGCGCTCGACCGCCAGCTGCAGCATCTTGCCGCGCAGGGCCGCCAGCACGACCGGCACCCGGTGCGCCGGCTTCTGTTCGAGCTTGAACCCCGACTCGGTGCGCTCGCCGGCCAAGGCCGGCCCGAGGAAGTCGAGCGTCTCCCGCACCTTGCTCAGCGGCCGCTCGAACGGGATCCCGTTCCAGCCTTCGACGATCCGGTCCGAGGAGGCCCCGAGCCCGAGCACGAACCGCCCCTCGGAGGCATCGGCCAGCGCCGCCGCCTGCTGGGCCAGCAGCGCCGGACCGCGCTGGAAGACGCCGACGATCCCCGTGCCCAGCCGCGCCCGCTCGGTCCAGGCGGCGCTCAGCGCCAGCGGCGTGAAGCCGTCGGGACCGGCCGTCTCGCCCGTCCAGAGATCCGTGTAGCCGGCCGCCTCGGCGCGCCGGACCAAATCCTCGTGGTCAGCGAGCGTCAGTCCCGGCAGTGGCAGCGTCAGGCCCCAGCGATCCATCGAGGGGGACCCTATCGCCGCGCCCAAGGTCATTGCGAACCTCGAAGCGTCGCTGCGCCGGCCACTGGCTGAAGAACAGCTCCGCGTCCTGGGCGCTGAGCGGCCGGGTGAAGAGGAAGCCCTGCCCGTTGTCGCAGTCTTTGGCCTGGATCAGCTTCAGGTCCTGCGGCCGCTCGATCCCCTCCGCCGTGGTCTCGATCTCCAGCGCTTTGCCCAGCTGCAGAAGCGTATGGAGGAGGATCTCGCCCTCGCCGCCCTCGGACAACTGCGAGACGAAGGAGCGGTCGATCTTCAGCACGTCGACCGGGAACTGGCGCAGATGGCCGAGCGAGGAGTAGCCGGTGCCGAAGTCGTCGACGGCGATCCGCACCCCGAGCGCTTTGATTTCTTCCAGCCGCCGCGCCGTCTCCTCGGGGTTGCTCATCAGCGTGGTCTCGGTGATCTCGATCGTCAGCGACTCGGCCGGCAGGCCGCTCTCCTCGAGCGCCTCGGTGACGTGGCCGAGCAGTTCGTCGGTGTCGAGCTGCAGCGCCGAGACGTTGACCGAGAGCGCCAGCGCCCGCCCAGCCTGCCGCCAGCTCGCCGCCTGCTGGCAGGCCTCCTTCAGGACCCAGGCGCCGACCTCGACGATCAGCTTCGTCTCCTCCAGCGGCGGGATGAACTCCTCCGGCTGGACGATCCCGCGCCCCGGCCGACGCCAGCGGATCAGCGCCTCGACCCCGGTCGGGGTCATCGTCTGCAGGTCGAAGGTCGGCTGGTAGACGAGGAAGAACTCGCCGTTGTCAAGCGCCCCCTGCAGGTCCATCTCCATTTCCAGCCGCGACTGGACTTCGTCCTCCATCCCGGACTCGAAGACCAGGTAGCGCCCCTTGCCGCCCCACTTCGAGCGGTACATGGCGATGTCGGCGTCGCGCAGCAGCTCTTCGGCCGTGTCCCGCACCCCGGTGGCGATGCCGATGCTGGCCTTGGCGTGGACCAGTGTCTCGCTGTTGTCGCCGAGCGCGAACGGCTCCTTGAACGCTTCCAACAGACGCTCGGCGATCAGCTCCGGCCCGGCGGCGAGCGAGAGACCCTCGGCGACGACGACGAACTCGTCGCCGCCCATCCGCCCGAGGGCGTCGGTGTCGCGGATCACGCCCTCGAGCCGTTCGGCGACGGCGCAGAGCAGCTCGTCGCCGGTCCCGTGCCCGAGCGAATCGTTGATCGCCTTGAAGTTGTCGAGATCGACGAACAGCGCCGCCACCGGTTCCTGCTGGCTGCGGGCGCGGCGCAGGGTCTGCTCGATCCGATCGAGGATCAAGGTCCGGTTCGGCAGCCCGGTGAGGGCGTCGTGGGTGGCGAGGAAGACGAGTTCCTTCTCGCGGTGGGTGAGTTCCTCGTGGGCGCGCTGGCGCTCGTCCTCGAAGGACTGGCACATCCGCACCAGGGTCACGTCGAGGCTGCGCTGGACCATGCAGCGCGCCGTCTCCAGCGTGTCCGGGGAGCTTTCAAGGTCGGCGGCGCTCTCCTCCAGCACTTCGAGCGCGCAGTCGCGCCAGCGCAGGCAGCGTTTCGTCACCTCGTTCAGGGCCGCCTCGCGCTGGGAGGCGAGCTGGGCGAAGATCCGCCACGACTCCTGGCCGACCTCGCGGGCGACCGCTTCTCCCTCGCCGGCCATCCAGCGGGCGACGGCGACGGTGGAGACGGTGCCGACGTCCTCGAAGCTGTCTTCGACCACCTTGTCGAGGGTGCGGCCGGACTGCGCCGAGAGCCGCATCATCCGGGCGACCACCTCGTCGGTGCGGGCGCTCAACTCACGACCCAAACGCTCGAGCTCGGGGACGGGCATGGTCTGCGCTCATCGACGCGGACCCTGCGTGGCTTGAATCACTCAAGCTCATCAGCGCAAAATTCGATTCGGGCAAACGTCCATGCGCCCGGTCGGTTAGCCTGCGGCGCACATGGAGTCCGCTTCCCACGAGGCAGCCGGCACGGCCAAGCCCGACCGCAACCTCGCCCTCGAGCTCGTCCGCGTCACCGAGGCCGCCGCGCTCGCCTCGGCCCGCTGGGTCGGCCGCGGCGACAAGATCGCCGCCGACCAGGCCGCGGTCGACGCGATGCGCCACGTCCTCGACTCGGTCGCGATGGACGGGACCGTGGTGATCGGCGAGGGGGAGAAGGACGAGGCACCGATGCTCTACAACGGCGAGAACATCGGCGACGGTACGCCGCCGGTGGTCGACATCGCCGTCGACCCGCTGGAGGGGACCCGCCTCTGCGCACTGGGAATGCCGAGCGCCATCGCCGTCATCGCCCTTGCCGAGAAAGGGTCGATGTTCGACCCCGGCCCCTGCGTCTACATGGAAAAGATGGCGGGCGGGGAGGAGATCGCCGACCTGCTCGACCTCGACCGGCCGCTGCCGGAGACCTTGAAGCTGATCGCCGACCGCAAGGGCGAGTCGATCGGCGACGTGATCGTCGTCATGCTCGACCG
>DASSMJ010000024.1:0-19543 GCA_035688955.1 Solirubrobacterales bacterium
GAGCGCTTTGATCCGCTCGGAGAGCTCGAGGACCGAGATGCTTTTCAGCTCCTCGATCCAGTCCTCGGTTGAAGTTTTGGTTGCCATCAGTCGCTACCCCTCTTCCTCGTTTGAATCTGAAGTCTCTTCATCTGGAGCCTCCGCCTGATCAGCGGGCGGCTCGTTTCCACTTGCAGCCTCGGTCGGAGCCTCCTCCGCCGGGGCGTCTTCGGCCTTCTCGGCCTCCGCAGCCGGAGCCTCGCCGCTTACCAAGCCTTTCTCGGCGATCTGGCCGAGCTGCAGCGCCAGGCCCTGGATCATGCTGCCGAGGCCGCGGACCAGACCGGTGAGCGGGCTGGCGACGACGCCGGCGAGCTGGCCGTTGAGCACTTCGCGGCCGGGCAGTTTGGCAATCGATTTGAACGCCGCTTCGTCAAGCGAAGTCGCGTCCATGAAGCCCCCCTTGTAGGTGAGGACTTCGTGCTCTTTGTTGAAGGTCGTGATCGCTTTCGCGGCTTGGGCGGTGTCACCGCGGACGAAGGTGAGAGCGGTCGGGCCGCTGAGCAGCTCCGCCAGCCGTTCCTCGCCGGCCTGATCGGCGGCGATTTTCGTCAGCCGGTTCTTGACGATGCGGAAGCTGGCGTCGGCTTCACGCAGTTTCGAACGCAGTTCGGCCGCTTGGGGGACGCTGATGCCGCGGTAATCGACAGCGAAGATCGCCTCAGACTCCTCGATCTGGGCGGCAATCTCTTGTATGGCTGCTGACTTTTCCTCGCGGTTCATTGTCTCACCTGCACCGGGCTTACGGGCACTGCCCCGCCGATGGTCTGCGGTTAGCGGCGACGCAGTTTAGGCGCTCACCGGCTCCGGTGCGGTCTCGTCGGCCGTGGCGCTCGAGCCGGCGGCACCGTCGCGGTCGGCTTTGGCCCCCGCGTCGACGCGGATGCCAGGGCCCATCGTCGTCGCCAGCGTGGCCGAGACGATGTATTTGCCCTTGGCGGCGGAAGGCTTGGCGCGCTGGATCTCCTCGATCACGGCCAGGTAGTTCTCGAGCAGTTTGTCGGCGTCGAAGCTGGCCTTGCCGATCGCCATGTGGACGATCGCCTGGCGGTCGGTGCGGTATTCGACTTTGCCGGACTTCGAGTCGTTGACGGCTTTCTCGACGTCGTCGGTGACGGTGCCGACCTTCGGGTTCGGCATCAGGCCCTGTGGGCCGAGCACACGACCGAGCTGGCCTACGCCTTTCATCATCTCGGGGGTCGAGATCGCGACGTCGAAGTCGGTCCAGCCCTCCTGGACTTTCTCGACCAGGTCCTGGCCGCCGACGAAGTCGGCTCCGGCCGCCTCGGCGTCACGGGCCTGCTGGCCCTGGGCGAAGACGGCGACGGTGACGTCCTTGCCGAGGCCGTGCGGCAGCGCCAGGGTCCCGCGCAGCTGCTCATCGGCGTGGCGGACGTTGACGCCGAGCAGCACGTGCAGCTCGACCGTCTCGTCGAACTTGGTGCTGGCGGTCTCCTTGATCAGCGCGATCGCCTCGGCAGGCGGGTAAGCGCGGTCGCGGTCGACCTTCTCGTACTGGGCGCGGAATCGTTTGCCGTGAGCCATGAAGTTCTCCTAGGCGACGTCGACGCCCATCGAGCGGGCGGTGCCGGCGATGATTTTCTTCGCCGCGTCGATGTCGTTGGCGTTGAGGTCGGGCATCTTGCGTTCGGCGATCTCCTGGATCTGCGCATCGGAGATCGTCCCCACCTTGTTGACGTGGGGCTCGCCCGAGCCCTTCGGGATTTTGATCGCTTCCTTGATCAGGACGGCGGCCGGCGGCGTCTTGGTGACGAAGGTGAAGGAGCGGTCCTCGTAGACGGTGATTTCGACCGGGATGATCGTCCCGCCTTCGCCCTGGGTCTGGGCGTTGAAGGCTTTGCAGAAATCCATGATGTTGACGCCGTGCTGACCCAGCGCGGGGCCGACCGGCGGCGCCGGGTTGGCGTTGCCCGCCTGGATCTGCAGCTTGATCACGGTGAGAGTTTTCTTCGCCATAAGGGGTTCGGGAGGGTAGCGGTCTTTGCGACCTAGATCTTCTTGACCTGGTCGTAGCCGACCTCGACCGGCGTCTCGCGGCCGAAGATCGAGACCAGCACCTTGAGTTTGGCGGCGTCCTCGTTGATCTCGGCGATCTCGCCGGAGAAGTCGGAGAGCGGGCCGGAGATGACTTTGACGGTTTCGCCGATCGCGAACTGGGCCTGAGTGCGGGGCCGCTCGGCGGTCTCGCGGTGGAGCAGGCGGTCGACCTCCGGTTTGGAGAGCGGCACCGGCTTGTTGCGCGAGCCGACGAAGCCGGTGACCCCGGGGGTGTTCTTGACCAGGCCCCAGGCGTCGTCGGTCATCTCCATGTTGACGAGGACGTAGCCCGGCATCGTCCGTTTCTCAGTCTGGACTTTCTGCCCGTCCTTCATCTCCGAGACCTGCTCGGTGGGGACGACCACCTGCCGCACATTGCGGTTCTGGCTCATCGTCTGCACCCGGTGCTCGAGGTTGTGCTTGACCTTGTTCTCGTGCCCGGAGTAGGTGTTGATCACGTACCAGCGATACATCTTCGTTAAAGCCTTTGTTCGGGATCCCGGTTAGAGGATCTGCTTGATCAAGAAGTTGAAGGCCGCGTCAAGGGCGCCGAGGTAAGCGGCCGCGACGGCGACGAAAAGGACGGTGACGGCGGTCGCCTGGATCAGGGTGTCGCGGTCGGGCCACTGGACTTTCTTCAGCTCGGCCCAGCAGGAGATTAGGAAACCGATGAAGCCGCCGCGCTGACGCTCGGCCTTCGCCTGTTTCTGTTTCTTCGAAAGCTGCTCGCTCTCACGGCGCTTCTGCTCGTCGCGCTTGCGCTTCTCGGCTTCCTTCGCGGCCCGTTTCTCGGCCCGCTTGTCCCCGCGCGCGGGCTTCGGGTCGTCGGGCAGGCGCAGCGCCTCCTCCGAGGCACCGGCGGCCATGCCGCGCTCGCGGGCCTCGACCAGCGCCTCGTCGCCGGAGATCGGGACCTGAGTGTCGTGCTGAGCCTGGACAGGGCTCTCGTGGTCGCCGGAGCGACGCTGCTCCTCGGCTTCCCGAGCCCGGCGCTCGGCCTTGCGCTGTGCACGGGTTTTAGCCATCGGAGAACTAGCGGGTCTCTTTATGAGGGGTGTGACGGCCGCACCAGCGGCAGAACTTGCGCATCTCGATCCGGTCCGGCGTGTTCCGCCGCGACTTGTTGGTCTGGTAGTTGCGCCGCTTGCACTCTTCGCAAGCCATCGTCACTGCGATGCGGACATCTCCGCGAGCCATCTTCTCCCTCGTTCAGTGCCTGAAA
Source organism: Solirubrobacterales bacterium (assembly GCA_035688955.1). Lineage (GTDB taxonomy): Bacteria > Actinomycetota > Thermoleophilia > Solirubrobacterales > 70-9 > VAYN01. The sequence goes on from DASSMJ010000024.1 coordinate 3,320, forward strand.
GTTGTCGTTACAGAAGAAAAACCCCGGGCCCAGGGCGCGAGGCTGAGGCAAGGATAGCGTCATGCGGCGCCTGGGGACGGCAGCCGCCGACCATTGGTGTAGTAGTTCCCCTGCTCTACTTAATTCTTTGTAAAGTCGTTTTTCAGGTAAACCGAGCGGGCATCTCGAGGGGCACCATGCAAGAGGCGATCCAGAGCAGCGGTCTTTATGACAGGGACAGCTTCGTGGAAGCGGTCGAAGAGCGAATCCTCGACCCGCACTACCGCGACCGCTCCGGCGCCCTGCTGCTGCTCGACGTCGACTCCTTCCACATCGTCAACGACTCGCTCGGGCACGAGGCGGGCGACCGGCTGCTGGAAACGGTGGCGGCGATCCTGCGAGCGGAGTCGCGCGCGGACGACCTGCCGGCGCGGATCTGCGCAGACGAATTCGGGCTGCTGCTGCCGCGCGCCGCACCGGCGCAGGCGATGGCGACGGCGGAGCGGCTGATCGCCCTGGTGCGGGAGCGCGGGCAGCCCGGGGTCGGGATCAGCGTCGGAATCGCCCCCTTCGGCGGCAGCGGCGAGGAAGTCAGCGCCGAAGGGTTGATGATCAGCGCCGACATCGCCCTCTGCGAAGCGAAGGAGGCCGGCGGGGCGCGGGCGGTCGAAGCGGCCAGCGGCCCCAACCTGAAACTGACCTGGGCCGATCGCATCCGCGAGGCGATCGACCAGCAGCGGATCGTTGTCTACGCACAGCCGATCTTCCACCTGCGCAAGGAGTGCGTGGCGCGCGAGGAGCTGCTGGTGCGGATGCTCGACGACAACGACGACGTGATCCCCCCCGCCTCGTTCCTGCCAACGGCGGAGCGGCTCGGCCTGATCACCGAGATCGACCGGCTCGTCCTCTCCAAGGCGATCGAGCTCGCCGGGCGCTCGCAGCCGATCGCGGTCAACGTCAGCGGCGCCTCGCTCTCCGACCCGCGCTTGATCGCCGACGTCCGCGCCGCGATCGCCGACGGCCTCAACCCGGCCTGGCTCGATTTCGAGATCACCGAGACCGCGGCGATCTCCAACATGAACCACGCTCGCGCCTTCGCCGACGCCGTCACCGGCATGGGCTGCGGCCTCGGCCTGGATGATTTCGGCACCGGCTTCAGCTCCTTCAGCTACCTGAAAGAACTGCCGGTCCAGCACCTCAAGATCGACATCGAGTTCATCCGCGAGCTCCCCACCTCCCCCACCGACCAGCGCCTGGTTCAGGCCCTGGTCCAGTTCGCGAAAGCTTTCGGCCAGGAGACCGTCGCCGAGGGGATCGAGAACGCCGAGACCCTCGCCCTGGTCCGCGCCTTCGGGATCGACTACGCGCAGGGGTTCCACATCGGCAGACCGGCGCTCGTCGACGGCGGCCAGTTGGCCGCGACCGCGTAAAGGCTGCGGCGGTCCGTCATCATCTGCGGTATGGACGAGCAGGTACTCGAGAAGCTTCCCGGTGCCGAGATCGTGCTCCCGGGCATCGCCGATCTGCAACGGGGACGGATGAGCCTCAACGCGCTAGCCGTTCAAGCGGCAGCCCCGCGACTTCGTCATCTCGGCCTCGCCGCCCACAGCGCCGAGGGTGACGAACCAGCTGCACACAGGCTCTACCAGGAGCTTCAGCAGGAACTTGGGGATGGTGCCCATTCCCGCTACAACGCGATCCTCAGACGGGTGAGCAGCTTTACCCGCGCCGCTGAGCGTGCGCGAGTCGGCTGACGCAACGCGCATCGAGCGCCTCGCTCGCGAGCTCGGGCGGGCTGTGCCCCCGGGGACGAAGATGTACCTGACGGGCGGGGCGACGGCCGTCCTCGAAGGGTGGCGGCCCTCCACGGTCGACGTGGACGTTCGGTTCGAGCCCGACGAGGACGCGGCTCTGCAGGCGGTCGCTGAGCTCAAGGAGCGGCTACAGGTCAATGTCGAGCTGGCATCGCCCCTGGATTTCCTCCCCGCTCTGACGAACTGGCGCGAGCGCTCTCGATTTCGTTTTCAGGCCGGAAACCTAGAGGTCTTCGACTTTGATCCGTACTCCCAGGCGCTGTCGAAGCTGGAGAGGGGGTTCGAGCTCGACCTCAGCGACGTCGCGGAGATGGTGCGAGCCCAGCAGGTCGATCCGGCCCGGTTGCTCGAGCTCTACGAGGAGATCGAATCCGAGCTGTTCAGGTTCCCCGCCGTTGACCCGGCCCAGCTCAGACAGGCCGTCGAAAGTCTCTAGAGGCCCAGCGTTTTGGCGATGATCGTGCGCTGGATCTCGCTGGTGCCGCCGTAGATCGTCGAGACCAGCGAGGTGCGGACGAGGCGCTCCATGTCGTACTCGGAGGAGTAGCCGTAGCCGCCCATCATCTGCATGCCCTCGAGGGTGACCCGCTTGGTCACCTCGGTGACGAAGAGCTTCACCATCGAGGCCTGCTGGGGCAGCATCCGGTCGGGATCCTCGTCGACCAGGGTGGCGACCCAGTGGGTCATCAGGCGGGCCGCCTGAAGGTCGGTGGCGAGGTCGGCGATCCGATGCTGAAGCGCCTGGAAGGAGCCGATCGGACGGTCGAACTGGCGCCGCTCCTTGACGTAGAGGAGGAGGTCGTCCATCGCCCGCTGGGCAATCCCCAGCATCGTCGCGGCGAGGATCAGCCGCTCGACGTTGAGCCCGGCCATCAGCTGGGTCCACGCCTGGTCGACCTCGCCGAGCACGTCCTCCTCGCTGGCGGCGCAGTCGGTGAAGTAGAGATGGTTGGTCTCGCGGCCGCCCATCGTCTCGATCGGGACGACCTCCATCCCCTCGGCTTCGCGCGGCACCCAGATCATCGTCATCCCGGCGTGCTTGTCCTCGCTGCGAGTGGTGCGGGCGACGACGAGGACGTGGTCGGAGATGTGGGCGTTGGAGCAGAAGACCTTCTGGCCGTTGAGGACGAAGCCGCCGTCGACCCGCTCGGCCTTGCAGGAGAGGTTGCCGACGTCGGAGCCGGCCTCGGGCTCGGTCATCGCGATCGCCTCGACCGAGCCGGAGGCGATGCCGCCGAGGATCTCCTCCTTCTGCGCCTCGGTGCCGAAGCGCTGGGTGGCGCCGGCGACGATCAGCGTCGTCGCGTAGGCGGAGATCGGAGCCAGCCCGCGCGAGGTCTCCTCCATGAACAGGCAGGCGTCGAGCATCGAGCCGCCCGAGCCGCCGTACTCCTCCGGAATCGTCACGCCCAGCCATCCGAGCTCCGCCATCTGCTTGTAGATGTCGAAGCTGTGGTGCTCGCGGTAGCCGTCGGTCAGCCGCTCGCGCTGATCCGCCGTCCCGCACTCGCGGTCGCAGAAGTCCCGGATCGCGTCGACGAAGTCCTTCTGCTCGTCGGAGAGGGCGAAGTCCACGGCGGCAGCCTATCGGCGTGAACGAGGACTTGGCCACCTGGCCAAAGAAGCCCGGAACGAGACTCGAACTCGTGACCCCTTCCTTACCATTCGCGGCCGCTCATCGAGACAGCCCGCCGAGATATCGCGATTAGCAGGCATTCTTAGGCGAATACGGGCACGAGTGAAACCCTTAGGGGTCCGCAGATTGCCCGCAATATGCGGGGATTGGCGTGACCTTCCGCCACTCGGTGAATCCGAGTGGCGGAAAGTCCCTGCCTGCTCACCGGAGGGACATGGAAGGATTCAGCTTTATCGTGACCGGATCCCCCAACATGTCGAATCGCTGGTCGGATCAACTCGATCCCAGCGAGCCGCCTAGCTCACGCGGCGGAAATCGAGAAAGTTCTTGATCCACTCGGTGCGCGGGTCAACCTGGAGCTCCTGGCCGATCCAACGCGCGAAGTCGCCCGTCGCGACCTTGGCGTCATAGGCTTCTCCGGCGCCCGCCTTTTGGCCTTCGTGGACGATCTGGTTTCGCAGCTTGTAGCACTCGGCGTACCACCGTCCCGGGGCTGTCCCGGTGTCGTTGAGGTCGACCGGCGCGCCAACGACGTATTTGGGCACTAGGTCGATTAGCTGGTTCTTAAACGGCGCACTCAGGACCCCCGGCAGTTTGGTGGGCTCGCGTTCGAGGCAAACCCAGAGCACCCTGAAGAGGGTGTTGACCAGCACCTCAGTGGCGGTGCAGGCGGCGATCACGGACTGGTCGTGTCGGCCCGATCCAAGATGGTGCTCCGCCGCCTGGTAGAGCTCGACGAACTGGAAAAAGGGCGCCTGGCCACGTCGAGCCTGGTGGACAGCCTCGATCGCGTAGGTAATTTCCTCGGCGCTCCGCTCCGCCGGAAGGTCGTCGCGGATCGTGGCGTGGACATCGAGCGTCCCGCTCGGCCCGGTCCAGTCCGCCAGCATAGGGAAGAGGGTCAGTTTCCACGGGGCGTCCCGCGGAAGGTCAGATCGCGAAAGCGCAGACATGTGCCACTCGTCGCGCATCCCGGCGAGGATGACGAGATACTGGTTCAGGAACGAGAGCACCTCGTCAAGCCGTCGAGAGAGCCATTCGATGGTGTCGTGGCGAAAGCGCTCCTGATCGCCCGCGTCCGATCCCAGGGGCGTCTGATCGGCCAATTCGTAGGTGGTGATCTCAATAACGCTCCGCAGTTCGTCCTTTCCCCGGGAGGTGGGGCCCGGCGGGCGCCGGGGCCGTTTGACCTCCGCCCAGCCGGGGAAAGCCTTCTCGGCGGCGAGGAGAGGAACCCAACCATCGATCAGGGTCTGCTTGATGTGGACCTTGAAGCGGGGCCGCAAGTCATCCTCGGGAAGGGCACGCTCGAACCCCGCCATATGACCGATCGCGTGCGGATTCCAGCCGGGCCAGGAGCCACCGCGATCACTGACGAGAAAGATGGCCTCCTCGATCCTCAGACAATGCGGCAGTTCGAGAAGGAAGGTGAGAGCCGCGATCGGCTCCGCCCCCGGATCGGGATCGATCTGTTCGGGGTCCAGCGGGGGTGGGTTCAGTTCTTCCATGGGCGAGGCGGAATGGTGGCTGTCGGGGTGGATGTCAGCGCGCCTTGGCCTCCACCAACGATGACGCAGTCTCATCCTGGGCCGAGGAGCGGCAACTCGGTGCCTCGGCGGGAACGTCCGGCAAAGCGGTAGCAGCGCAAGCGCAGCTCGGGGGGCGAGTGCTCCACGATCAGCAGCACCGGTTCGGCGACCGCGTAGCGGGAACTGCGGGCGATTCGCCGCAAGGACCGACGATCAGTGCGGCTCGGCGGGGCGCCTAGGGCCGGATGGACGTGCCACTCGCCGACGTAATCCTCCCCTCCTCCGCTCCGCGCATGGGCGGCGTCTAGGTAGTCCTGGAGGAATGCAGTGTCGCGCAGGAAGGAGAAGCGCCGGTGTCTCGCCTGCGGACCCGGCGGACTCGCCCGCGTCAGAAGCAGGGTGTCGATGTCGGTGCGACGGCCGAGGAGGATGCCGCCGGTCTCGACATCGGGCTTCGTGCGCGTGTGGCCGACCAGGGAGGCCCGCACCGCCGGTTCGATCAGGACTCGCTTAAGCACCGCAGACGGGGCACCCTGGTCGTGGCCGGAAAGTTGCCTTATGCAGGGACAGGCCGTCAGCGAGGCGCGGGTCGCCGGGGATCGGCCGCTCAACCCAGAGCCAATGGTTGGCGTCTGTGTCGCGCCCCTCGAGTAGGTCGAGGGCCCGCGCAGCTGCGAAGCCGGCCGCCTGGAAAAAGGCGAGACCGGCCCCGGGCAACGCACTGGTCGCGCAGCCCTCTTCCTGCACTTCGCCGAGGTCGGCGTCTGGTACCTCGATCCAGTCCTCTGCGCCCTCTTCTTTGTAGGTGCGCAGGCAGCCGAGACAGGCGTCGAGTCTGGGCCTGACGACGAAGACGCGGAAGGCGTCGCCACCATGAAGGGTCCGAACGCAGAGGAAGGCCGTAGGCTCCTCAGCTTCGCAGAGCACTTCGAAGAGGAGCTCCTCGGCCGGTTCCTCGCCGATCGCGGCGATCACCAGGTCGGCCCCGCGGATCGCCGTGGCGATCACACCAGGATCGTCCAGGTTCGCCTCCTGCGGGTCGGTTCCGATCTCGGGGTTGATGCGCTCGACCGCGGTCTCCATGGCATATGCCTTGCCCTGCCCGACTGCGGTCAGATCAAGGAAGTGGCGGACGACGTTGCCCGGGCGCAGGCGATCGGGGTCGCAAAGGGTGAGCGAACCGACGCCTTCGCGGGCAAGCGCCGGGGCCAGGTGGGACCCGATCGCCCCGAGGCCAAAGCATGCGACCGACTTCTCCCGCAGGCGCTCGAGCGGCCTCACCGCCTCAATCCGCCGCTGCATCCGCTCGCGCGAGACCACGTGGATCTCGGGGGCACGAACCGCGCGGCCCTTCAGGATCGTCTGGGGCCCGTCCTTCTCGTGTACGTCGACGTCGACGATCAAGAGGCGCTGCTCCTCGAAGACCTGATCGGGGAAGAGCAGGCCAACCGAGTCGCGGGGCTCCTTTGGGTTGTGGCCGAAGCCGACCCGATGGTTGGACTCACCCAGGATCTCCTCGAGCGGCCGGCTGGTCCTGAAGGGCTTCGGTTCTGCGCCCAAGCGATACCACTTGACGAGCTGGCGCTTGCCGCGAAGCCTTCGGTCAGCGAGTGCACCGAGGAGCTCGCCGCCCACCCGCCGGCTGTCAATGGATTCGAGCACGCTCACCGGGTGGCCGATCAGCGGCACTAGCGCGAGGGTGCCGCCTGCGCGATCTTCAGCGAAGGCGGCCATCGCCTCCGCTGGGAGGAGGACCGCCTCGCCGGAGGGCTGGAAGTAGGAGGGCAGCTCATAGTGCGCCAGCTCGCGCGGGAAGTCCTCGGCGAGGTGGTGGCCAAGCCAGCGCCTGGTCGCCTCGTAGAGCTCTCCCGGCCCGATCTGGTGGTCCCAGAGCCGCGGCGGGAAGAGACAGGGCGCCCCGTCACGACCAGGCGCCTGATGGCGACTGCCCTCGATCCGAGGTTCGATGAAGCGGACCTGCGGCTGGACATGAGGGAACCCGGGCGGGTAGTCGAAGCTGAGGAAGAAGTCACGGTGCTCGAGGTCGTAATCGATCTTCCGCCGCACGGTGATCGTGCCGCGGAAGCCGACCCGGCCGCGCTCGTCCTCGGTCTCCTGGAATCCCTTACGCGCCCAGAAGCGCTGTTCTTCGGCGTAGATCGCCCCGAAGCGCTCGCGCCAGTCGGTCACGCCGCCGGCTGGTTGTCCAGGCGCGTGCGGCTGCGGCGGTCGCGGTGCCGCTTTACCCCGGCACCTACAAGGGCCGCGCCGCCGATGACGGCGGCGCCGGCCAGCGCCTCTTTCGCCGTCGCGCCGCGGTCATCATCGTCGTCGCCCTCTTCCTCGTCCCACGCGTAGTCCTCGGCGTAGTTGCCCGGGTCGAGGGCAAGGACATAGTCGCCGCCGGAGTCGACTTCAATCAGGACCGTCCCCGACTGCGCGGTCTCGTGGACGTTCTCGGTGCCGCACTGGTCGCGGTAGGCATCCATCATGTCGGCGTGCGGGTGGCCGTGATCGTTGTCCGCGCCGACCGAGACGACAACCAGGTCGGGGGCGATCGTCTCGAGGCCCTCAAGCCAGGGCTCCGTGTCCTCGTCACCGGGCTTGTAGAAGGTGCGCGAGCCGTGGTGGCTGCCGGAGAGGACGTCGGCGGAGAGCACCTCGGTGCCGGTCTCCTCGTCGCCTTGGTCGCGGTAGTAGCCCACGATCCGTTGCCAGCACGCCAGGTCGGAGTCGCCCGTCAGCATCACCGAGGCCCCGCCCTCGTAGGTGATTCGCAGGACGAGGCAGTTCTCGTGAACCTTCGCCTTAGCTTCCTCCTCGGTCAGGGTCTCGTCGATCTCGATGTAGCCAGGCGGCGAGAAGCAGCGGATGCTGATGTCCTCGCCGAGGTCGTAGTCGGCGTCCGACTCCTCCAGCGGGGTACGGCTGCCCTGGGGGCGCTTGATCTTCTCGTCCGGGTGCTCGTCGACCACCCGCTGGTAGTCGCCGAAGTGCTTGGCGATCTTCTTGCGTTCCTCGTGCTGGGGAAGCCAGAGCCACTCCACCTCGTAGCGGTCGTAGAGATCGCCGATGCCGCAGATGTGATCGTCGTGGGCATGGGTGATCACCAGATACTTCAGCCGCAGTCGCCCATCCTCGCCCTTGGGCAGACGGTCGTCGAGCAGCTTGAAGAGGTCGATGCCTTCACCTTGGCGGCGACAGACGTCGACCAGCATGTACTCGTCATCGGGCAGGCGGATCAGGGTGCTGTCGCCTTGTCCGACGTTGACGAAGATGGTTTCGAAATCAGCCATCGGAGGCCTCCTTGATTTGGGTGGCCGGGCTCGCCGACCGCTGTTGTCTTTCGGTGCTTCGGCGATCGAGCGACTCGCAGGTCTCCAGCAGGCGTTCGGCATAGCGCTCCGCCGCGGCGCGAACCCAGGCCGGGCGCACGACCAGAGCCCAGGCAACGATCGCGCCAACCGCAACGCCGGCCGCGGGCAGGAAGTGGCCCGGGGCGTCCTCGATCAACGTCAGGGTGACGGCGAGGATGCCGGTGGCGGCCGCGATAGAGACCGCCAAGGGCTTCAGCCCGAGCGCGTTCCGCCTGAAGCCGTACTCGGCATTCTCCTCCGCGACGAGCGGGAAGTCGGCACGGCTGCGGGTCAGATCCCGGAGCGCGGCGACCGCGGTCTCGTAGCGCCGGTCGGCACCCTCAGGATTGGCCTCCTCCTGGGCCCGGGTCGGTAGGACTTCGCCGAGGATCGACTCGAGCAGGCTGTGGCGACGGCGCTGAGTGTGCTCGGAGACGGCCCCCGACCAGCGCAGCATCACAGTAGTCGGGGGGCCGCCCCACCGATCCCAGAGGCGCCGCTCGATCGAGCGCCCGCGATCTCGGACGAGACCGCAAAGGCAGACCAGGAGCGCGGCAAGAAAGAAGCCAACGACCCCGCCGGCCCGTTCGAACGCCAGCACCGAGCCGCCGGCGAGGACGACCGGTGGCCCGGCCGCGAGCGACGCAGGCGCCAGTCGAGCGCGCCGTGAGTAGGCGTCGAGCATCACCGGCCCCCCTGAATTGCGGCCGTCAACGGATCTGCGGTCCCATGGGCCGACGACCACGGCAGTACCGCGCTTATAGCGGCTTCAGGGACGGGCTGGGGACGCCTCTCCGACATCTTCCCGGCGAGCCTAGAGAGCGCCCCGGACGGCACCGCAAAGGCCGTACTTAAGGACGCCCGTACAGCTATCGCGACCGGCGCCACAACTAAGTTGGGCGAGGCCAACCCCTCAGGAGGAAGCAATGCAATTTCGAGTTCGTCTTGATGAGATCGTCCCCACCAAGAAGGCGGCGCGGGAGCTGCCGCAGGAACTAGGCCGGCTCGAGCGCGGAGAGGTGGACCAACTCGTCTTGACCACCCGGAACGCCCCTAGGGCCGTGGTCCTGACGGTAGAGCGCTTCGACCAGCTGCTGCGTGGCGAGCGCGAGCGCGGGGACGAAGGCCGGCTGGCGGCTTGAGGATCCCGCAGCCGGCGCGGGTCATTGGCACCGGAGACCTCACCCAGTCTTGCGAGCTTCCACGCCCGATAACGCCCATTACGACAACCGCCCTTTCTCTACCCTTTCCCGGCATCGTCCTCCTCCCGCCTGCGGCACCGCCACCCCCAGATTTCGCCGCTCCAGCACTCCGGGATGAAGGCGACGAAAAACAGGCAGATACCGGCCGGGATGAGGACGAAAGCGACGAGCGCCTTGTTCAAAATAAGAGGGAGGAAGGTGCCGGCGATGAGGCCGAAGCCGAGGGCCGCCATCGCGTAGCGGACGCGGCCGTCTTCGGCGCGCTCCTCCCAGGCTCGGACACACCACGCGAAGACGCGCGACAACCCGCTCCGGCGCTTTGACGGGGCCTCCTTTGTGCTCATAAGAAGCGACCTCTGACCGACCATACGCCCGCATGAAGTTGCTGCCCGCCGGAGCCGTACCAAACCCCTGGGGCCCCCGCAGGAGGCGGGCTTCCAGGTTACAGCGGCCGCGTCCGGCGGCGATCCCCGCCACGGTTTCGGCGGCAAGCAGCACCTGCGCCGAGCGTCTCCTCACTCCTCAGAAGCTCCCAAGCAAGCGGGACATCGCGCGCGCCTATCAACCTGGACGGGTAGGTCGTCAGCGGGTCCCGAGTCCTATCGAACCCCGAACGCCTTGCCTAAAGGGCGGGGAAGCGTCCAGATGGTGACGCCGAACGCCATCCAGCTCGCGATCAGGCTGGTGAAGGCTGGCCTTCGTTTCATTCCGCCGCAACTTACCTGTGTGGAGGCCGGTGACGCCGGTAGCGATTTTCTCCCCAATGCCGCCTGCTCGTTTGTAGTGTTATCCCTCACAGAGAGTGACGACGCTCAGGCTAGTCTCGTGGTATTCCGAGAATGGTCGTCGCCTTCCGCTTCTGGTTCCCCATGACATCGAAATAGTGACATCGAGTCGTCCGCGCCACCTTTTCCCACAAGGTGGCTCCGCATCAAGGTACGTTTCAGCCTTAGCCCTGCAGGAGAATTTTGGACCGCCGTTACCGCAGCTCCTTGATGGACCCCGATTTCCTCTTATCGGCACACGGACCCCAGGGGCTGGTTCGTAATATCCACCATGAATAATCGCTTCTACACTTACGTCCTTGGCGGCCTTGCCGCACCTAGCATAGGCCTGGACGCGGAGACGAAAATGACCCGTTGGACTCGTTCTATTGAGGGCTATGACCCTATATTCACTGAAAGAGCAGGCCGCTTCGCCAGTTAAGTCGAGGCCATTGACGGGGTCGGCATACGCATAGTCGTAGGAATTTGCGGACCCACCAACCATAGGGTCGACGGAAAGAAAGCGGCCTATTGCGGGGACGTAGCTCCGCATGCCCATCTGGATCACACCAGATGGGAGTTCAGCTCTGCGCTGCTTGGCTCCCAGCCAGCCGTAGCGCCCCGCACTGCCTGAAATCGGCTTTCCGAACTCCTCGTACGAGAAGGTGGCTTTCAGGGCGGGGGCTTCCGGGCTGATCGATGCAGTTGCCGCGATGTCTCCGTGGAGATCGGTCAGCTCAAGGACGATTTCCGAGCCGCTTTCCTGAACCGCCGAGAGTTCCCCGCCGATTCCGACGATGTTGCGGGTCCAAGTCGAGCCCCGCTGGGTCCAGACCGGCGCATCAGAGGGGCCGTCGTAATGGAAGACTTCCGACCCTTCGAGACCGCCCGCTTGCAGGCGGGTGCGTTGCCTCAGGGCGGCATCTAGTTCGAAGGTATTCGTTACGCCACCTTGTGACTGGCTCGCCACCATGTCGTCTGCGAAGTAGCTCGTGGTGAGTTCTTTCCCACCTGCCAGAGAGCCGGGCAGTTTCGTTATGCGACCGAAGCTGTCGTAGATAAGGCCGCCGGCAAGTAGGCGGTCTGCCGAGTCGTATTCGTAGGCCTGGCTCGTTCCGCCGGACGTCGCGCAACCTTCCCCCAGCCCCACCGACCTCGTGGTGAGCGAGGTTCGGTTCGAATCCTGGTCATACGCGTAGACGCGCGCCGTGCAGGAGCCTCCCTGCGGCGTTTCTTCGGCCGAGGTCAGGCGGCCAGCCCTGTCGTAGCCGTAGGCCGTGGTTCCCAGGCTTCCGCTTTCGCTGGTGATCTGCCCATAGATCGACCGCTGCAGGCCGAAGTCGAGCCAGGTGCAGCTCGCTCCGCAGAAGCTCTGCTTGGTGTAGGTGAGGTGAACGGGTTCGCCTGCCGCGTTGAAGGTGGTCTTTGCGGTGAGGCCATCGGGCAGCGACCGTTCCACCAGGCTGCCGTCCGCGTTGTAGGTCGCCGTGAAGGTGCCGGCGGCGGAGTCTTCGAGTTTCACGGGCAGGCCGGACTGGGCGTCGTAGCGGGTCGTCTGAGATCCCTTGCCGTCGCTGCTCGTCACGGGTCTACCAAGAAGGTCGTAGGTGGTCGTCGCTTTGTTGCCGTCTGCGTCTTCGTAGGAAGTCATGCGGCCGAGGGCGTCGTAGGTCGTGGTGACCGTCTGCTTATCGAAGGAGGCGCATTCGGATTCAGAGCCGGCGCAGAGGAACTGTTCGGCCGTCGGCAGGCCGGTGCTCGGGCTGTAGAGGGTTTCGACCTTCGGGATCGATGCTCCCCCGCCTTCTATCTTCTTCGCCGTCTGCCGACCTGCGGCGTCGTAGGTGAGGATGGTCCGGCGCACGTTTTCTGAGCCGCCGCCTGGGCTTTCGCTGGTTTCCGTCGGCTCGTCGAGCTGGTTGTAGGAGGAGACGGTGCGAACGAGTAGCTGCGGCTGGCCAGCCGTCCCTGGCTGGGCGGCGGGCATCACCTTGCACGGCAGCCCGGCGTACTTCGGCACCTGTCCGCAACTCGGCTGTTCGCTGTTGGCGGTGGCCGAGTAGTAGACGGTCTTACTCGTCCCGGCCCCTCCCCCGCTCGGGTTCGAGGGTTGGCGCGCTTCGATCAGCAGGCCGGTGGCATCGTATGCGGTGACCCTGCGGATGTTCAGGCCGCCAGGGTCGACGATCGATTCGGTCTGCTTGCGCAGGGTCCAGTTGTACCGGTATTCGCTGAGGTGCTGGTCGGCGTCACCGCTCCTTCCGGCGATGGCAGCGCCAGTAGTTTCTTTGGTCGGCAGACGGGGTGCGGATTCGCCTTCTTTCAACGCGGGCGCGCCTTCGTCGTACTTGACGGTCCTGTGTAGCCGCGCTTCGACGGTTTCGCCTTTTTCCAGGCGCACCAGGTGCAGGGGTCCCCACGATTCGAGCATCTCGGTGCCGTCGGAGCTGTAGATGGAGTGGGTGTCAAGCTCTCGGGAGCGAGGGGCGCTCGCTTCCGCTTCGAGGGCCAAGAGGCGGTTCTGCGCCCCCAGTTCTCGGAGGACGTTGCCGTGGATGTCGGTTTCGGTGGTGGTGATCGAGGGTCCCGAGGCGCCCGGAGGAGGAGCCGAGGCCGTGTTCACCTCATATCCGTCGGGGTCCATGTAGTGGATCGTCGCTTGCGAGTAATCGGTGACGGCCGGGGTTTCGCTCGCCCACTCCTGCACCCTGTTATTCCCCGTGTCGGCGATCCAGAAGTAACCGCTCGGACCGATCACCATGTCGGAGGGCGCTTTGAACTTCCCGGCTTCCGCCCCGGCGACTCCAAGTTGGGCGAGATATCTGCCTTCGCCGTTGAACTCCTCGAGGCGGTTATTGCCGGTGTCTGCGACCCAGATGCGGTTGCTGCCTTCGAGAGCCACCCCTTCGGGGCGGTTCAGCTGTCCGTCGCCGGCACCGGGGGCGCCGAACTGGCCGAAATACGCAACCTGAGATCCGAATGGATCTACTGAGAGCACGACGATGCGGTTGTTGCCGGTATCGGCGACGTAGACGAGATTGGCGCCGATGGTGATGTCAGAGGGGCTGCTCAGAGAGGTGTAGGCGATTCGATAGGCGCCTGCGGCCGAGAACTCCTCTACCCGGTTGTTGCCGGTATCGGCCACCCAGATGTTGCCTCCAGGGCCGATGGCGATTCCGCTCGGGCCTTTCAGCTTTCCGAGTTCGGTGCCGGAGGAGCCGAATTGCGTCATGTATTTCCCTTCGGCGCTGAACTCCTGCACTCGGTTGTTGCCGGTATCGGCCACCCAGATGTGCCCCGCGGCGTCGATCACGAGCCCCCTAGGGTGGTTGAGCTGACCTTCGCCCGACCCCAGAGAACCGAACTGGGAGAGAAATTCGCCTTTGGCGTTGAACTCCTCGATGCGGCTGTTTTCAGTGTCGGCGATCCAAACGTTGCCGGCGGAGTCGGTGGCAAGTGCATGCGGTGAGCTCAGCTGCCCTTTGCCGGAGCCGAGGGTGCCGAAGGCGGTGCGGAAGTAGGTGCCTTCCCGTGGTGGGACCTGCGTCGGCGGGAAGATCGCGGTCGCATCGACCGGGAAGTCGCTCTGCCCCCAATTCGCGACCGTGGCCGCACTCATGTCATATGGCGCGCCGTCGCCGCTAAGTGGAACCCCATACACGATAGTCGTCGTCGCTTTGGTCGGGCTTTCGAGCAGGCTCGGGCGACTGACGGTCTTTAGAGCCCGTTCTGGCATCCTGTAGTAGTCGAATTCCCACGGTTCCCGTCCGGGCGGGGTCAGCGTGGCAAGCTCGCTGGGAACTAAGGTGCCGTAGCTGTACTTCTCCTTCAGGCTCGGCGAGATCCGCGGGTCCCACTCTTCGGTCAGGCGGGTTTCGTCGTCATAGTTGTATTTGGCGACGACCTGAGAGGTGCTCGCATTACCGGTGGCGTTGTAGTAGCGGATCGAGGCGAGGTTCACCTGCCATGAGGGATAAATTGCCCGCGCCCATTCGTTCTTTGGCAAGTATTCGAAGAGCAGCGTGCGGCACCCGGGAGTATTGATCGACGAGCCGTCTTCACAGCTAACGCCGGCTGGCGACGGGCCGATCATCTTGATCAGGCGAAGGGGTTCTCCGTGTTCGGGATTTTCGTAAACCATCCGTACTGAGCTCGGCGTTGCCTGAAAGGAGATGGTCTTAGGCACGTAGTCGAGAGCGTCCTCTTTGATGAAGCTCGTGTGGGTACCGCTAGGATCGGAGAGTACGATCTGTTCGCCTTCCCGCTTCAGCTTCAGTTCCTTGGCGTAATCCGGAGCGAAATAGCTTTCGCCGGCGATTTCAAAAGGAGTTGCCGTTCCTTCACTGCTGATCAGCTCCATCCACCGCTGTTCGGGCCGTGCTTCTTCGGCCAACCATTCTTCGCAGAATTTCGGGTCGCATTCTGGGCCGCAGCCCGTCGGTTCTTCTTCTTCGTCCCAGCATTCTTTTTCATAGACTGCTGGCTGAGCCGGAACGACGTGTTCTTCGAGCTTGACCCAGGCTTCTGAGTATTCGGCTTCCACCGGCGCTGAGGGCTGCCACCAGGAGCCGAGCACGGTCGAGAAACCTGGCAGGTTGTTCTCGATCGTCGAGTCGTAGGTTCTTGCGAATTCGAGCTTTGCTTCAGTGCCCGGCACCGGAATCGAGACATCGGTGCGATGGATCGTGTAGGCGCCCGTGAGCAGATCTACGGTGCCGGGGCCAACCACTTCCGTTGCGTCGGTCGGGACACGGCTTGCGTTGTATCTGCGGACGAATTCCGTGGTGACTGGTTCGCTCGCCCCGGCCCGCGTTGACGCCCCCGTCGAAGACTGCTCGGAACTGGATGCCTACTTCCGGGTTGCCGGCTCCCGAGAAGACAGCGCAGTTTCGAGCGCCGAGGAAGACAGGTTCGGTATGGCCGGGGTTGCTCGCTGCGGGAAGTGGCCAGGAAACCTGCTGGCCGCTACCGTCCACGACGCACTCGGGCGGGATCCTCTTGAACGCTTCCCATTTCGGCAGCTTCCACTGGAAGGTGATGCCAGTCACCCCTCCGCCAGAGGGGGGCGAACCCCATTCGGCCTTGAGCGTGTAGTAGCTCGCAGTCTTCTTACCTGCTTCTGGATATACGAGCTTGCTAGAGGCCGGGGCTTTCGGATAGCTGCCGGTGCTGAATGTCCAAGTCGCCGGAGTGGGATCGGTGGCCCCTCCAGGGCTGGTTGCCGCGACCTTGAAGGTATGCCAGCCATTCCCTAGGTGACCGGGAATGGCGAAGGGCGAGGTACAGACGGCCTGAGCGCCGTTATCAAGCGCGCATTTGAAGGTCGCTCCAGTTGCATTAGAGGTAAATGGGACCAATAACGCTTCATGATCGGCATAAGTCGGGAGCTTCGAGGTGATCGTCGTATCGACGGAGTTGAAGGTTTCGTCCGCACCACGCGCGGTTCCTGCGGAATTGGTCGCGACCACACGGAAGTGATAAAGGTCAGCAGATAGACCCTGGAGAGTCTGACTTACATCGAGGGGCCGCACCCCCGCGTCGACTGGGGTGATGGGAACTTTCGCTCCATAGGCGGTCGTTTTCCCGTATTCAAAGTAATAGCTGGCGTCAAGTCCCATCGGTTCGATGTGCGCCTGCAGGACGGCGCTGGATTCCGTCACTTTGGATGCCGATTTCGTCGTTACGAGGAGCGGCGGGATTGCAAGGCTCAACTTCTGGATTCGGGAATTTTCCGTATCGCTAACCCAGACGGTGCCGCTGGCATCCACGGCGAGCCCGCTTGGCTTTTTCAGTTGTTCTTCCCCGGACCCCGCGGAGCCGAACTGAGCAAGGTATTTCCCTTCGAGGTTCAACTCCTGAATTCGGTTGTTGCCGGTGTCGGCGACCCATAGGTGGCTGCCGCTATCGAGGGCCACCCCTTCGGGGTGGTTCAGCTGGCCATTGC
>DASSMJ010000025.1:0-10441 GCA_035688955.1 Solirubrobacterales bacterium
CGGCGCGGCGCTGGATCGCGTTCACCATCGCCCCGTTTTCTTCGATGTCGTGCATCGGCAGGCTGAGCAGGTGGGCGCGCCGGCGGCGCTCGGGGTCGAGCCCGCGCCAGGTCTCCTCGACGTCTTCGTAGACGGCGGCGCCCTCCGGGTCGTCGGCGACGCCGGCCGAGTCCGGCCCCGCCAGGAGCAGGTGCACGCCGGGGTCATCGAGGTGCTCGGCCAGCATCGTCAGCAGCCCATGGGGGTCCTTGAGCCGGTCCCAGCGCGAGACCTGGGCGACGACCCTGGCGTCCTCGGGCAGCTCTTCGTCCTGCAGGATCGTCGCCTTGCGCTCGACCCGGCCGGGGGTGCCGTCGGCGCGTTCGAAGACCGGCGCCCCGGCGAGCCCGTCCGCGACCAGCCCGATCGCCTTGAGGATCGCGTCGGTCACCTCGGGGGCGAAGTCCTGGTTCTTCGGCGAGAAGGGGTCGATCACCGGCGGCATGCACCAGACCTTGTTCCGGTCGAGGCCGTCCCAGACGTAGTCGGGGCGGGAGAAGACGTAGGCGTTGGCCTGCTCGACGTAGGGGCGGAGGAAGTCCCAGGCGCCGCGGGCCAGGTCGTTCGGGTGGTCGATGCCGATGTGGCAGCGCCAGACGACCTTCAACCCGCGCTCGCGCAGGGCCGGGATCATCCCCGCCGTCTGCGGGTCGTGGAGATAGACGACGTCGCCGCTCTGCATCTGCGGGCCGAGCGCGTCGGAGTTGGCGCGCAGGACCGACTCGTAAAGTTGCGCCGCCCCATCGTCGAGGGCGCCGCCGTCGCCGCGGTCGCCGTGCAGATGGTTGTGGAGGCGCTTGGTCACGGCGAAGAACTCGGCCCCCTCGCGGAGGACGACCCAGCGCACGTCGACCCCGGCGTCGCGGGCGTAGGGGAGGAGACAGCGCAGCATCTCGGCGACGCCGCCGCCGCGGGCGGTCGAGCTGATGTTCCAGATCGCCCGGCCGGCGAAGCGCTCCTTCGCCCAGCGGGCTGCCGCCTCAAGCTCCTCGTACTCGTCGGGCAGCAGCGAGCGGTAGCGCTCGATCGGCTCGGCGAAGATCGGGACGAATTTCGGGTTCGCCATCTAGGCGAGGCTCCAGTAGTGGGAGACGTGGGAGGCGGCGCGCGAGGTGATCAGCGGCTCCGGCGCCGCCGAAACGGCTTCGCCCTCGCCCGCGAGGGCGGCCATCGTCGCGACGGTCGATTCGGCGAGCGCTGCCAGGTCGTAGCCGCCCTCGAGCACGGCGCCGACGGGGACGCCCCAGCCCTTTGCGGCGTCGCGGACGTGGCAGGCCATCTGCCCGAACGAGGACGCCTTCAGCCGGCACTCGGCGAGCGGGTCGTCGCGGTGGGCGTCGAAGCCGGCGGAGACGAGGATCAGCTGCGGCTCGAACTCGGCGGCGGCGGGGAGGACGACGTGCTCGAGCAGCGAGAGCCAGACGTCCTCTTCGCTGCCGGCGGGGACCGGGAGGTTAATCGTGTAGCCCTCGCCCGGGCCGGAGCCGGCGTCGCCGAGGGCGCCGCTGCCGGGGAAGATCCCGCCTTGGTGGATGCTGGCGAAGAGGACGTCGGCGCGGCGGCGGAAGATCTCGGCGGTGCCGTTGCCGTGGTGGACGTCCCAGTCGAGGATGAAGACCCGCTCGAGCCCGAGCTCGGCGATCGCCAGGGCGGCGGCGACGGCGATGCTGTCGAAGAGGCAGAAGCCCATCGCCCGCTCGGGCTCCGCGTGGTGGCCGGGCGGCCGGCCGGCGCAGAAGCCGACCTCGGCCTCGCCGCGCAGGAGACTGCGGACCATCTCGCAGGCGCCGCCGGCGGCGCGCAGGGCAGCCTCGTAAGAGGCTTCGCCGGCGAAGGTGTCGAGGTCGATCGAGCCGCCCCCGGATGCGCAGAGATCGCGGATGCGCTGGACGTGCTCGCGCGGGTGGACGAGCGTCAGCTCCTCCTCGGACGCCCGCGGCGCCTGGCGCCGCTCCCATCCCAGCCAGTCGCGCGCCGCCAGCGCCGCCTCGATCGCCCGCAGCCGCTCCGGCTGCTCCGGGTGCCCCGGCAGCCCCTGCCGCGGATCGTGCTCCAAACAGGCGGGATGGCTGAAGTAGAGCATCGCCGCCACTGTAACCCGCGAACTACGATCGAATGGTGAGCAGCGGCTATCCCGCCCACCGTGAGGCCGACGTGGTGCTGCACGACGGCGCCACCGTGCACCTGCGGCCGGTGCGGCCCGAGGACCGGGGGGCGCTGCAGGGGTTCTTCGAGCGGCTCGACCCGGCCTCGCGCGCCTTCCGCTTCTTCTCCGGCGCGGTCGACGTCGAGCAGGCGGCGGCCGTCCTCGCCGACGTCGACTACGCGCGCCGCTACGGCCTGCTCGCCACCCGCGGCCCGGAGGTGGTCGGCCACGGGCTCTACGTCGGCGACGGCGAGCGCGCCGAGGTCGCCTTCGCGATCGCCGCCGAGATGCAGGGGCGGGGGCTGGGCACGATCCTCCTGGCGCACCTGGCCGAGGTCGCCGAGGAGAACGGCATCGCCGGCTTCGACGCCGCGGTGCTGCCGCAGAACCACCGGATGATCGAGGTTTTTCGCCAGAGCGGCCTGCCGATCCGCACCAGCTCCGAACCGGGACAGCTGCGGGTGGAAATGCCCACTTCGCTCTCGGCCGCGGCGCTGGCGCGGTTCGAGGAGCGCGACCGGCTCGCCGCCCGCGCCGCCGTGCGGCCGGTCCTCGAACCGCGCTCGGTTGCTCTGGTCGGCGCCTCGCGCCGCCCCGGCGGCGTCGGCGACGCGGTCTTCGCCAACCTCGTCGGGTCCGGCTTCGGCGGTGCGCTCTATCCCGTCAATACGGCGGCCGAGGAAATCCGGGGTCTGCCGGTCTTCCCTCGCCTGGCCGAGGTGCCGGGGGAGATCGAGCTGGCGGTGATCGCCGTACCCGCCGTCGCGGTGGTCGAGGCGGCGCGGGAAGCGGCAGCGAAAGGAGCGCGGGCGCTGGTCGTCCTCTCCGCCGGCTTCTCCGAGACCGGCGAGGAGGGGACGCGGCGCGAGCGCGAGCTGCTCGCCGTCTGCCGCGAGACCGGGATGCGCCTGGTCGGCCCCAACTGCCTCGGCGTTCTCAATACCGACCCGGCGGCGCCGCTCGACGCCACCTTCATCCCGCGCTCGCCCGGTCCCGGCAATGTCGGCTTCGTCAGCCAGAGCGGCGCCCTCGGCCTGGCGCTGGCCGAGTTCACCGAGGAGCGCCGGCTCGGCGTCTCCTCCTTTGCCTCGGTCGGCAACCGGGCGGACATCACCGGCAACGACTTCCTCGAGTTCTGGGAGGAGGACGGGCGGACCGAGGTCGCGCTCCTCTACATCGAGTCCTTCAGCGACCCGCGCCGCTTCGCCCGGGTCTCCCGGCGGGTCGGCCGCAAGCTGCCGGTGGTGGCGCTGAAGAGCGGCCGCTCGGCCGCCGGCGCGCGGGCCGCAAGCTCCCACACCGGCGCCCTGCTCGCCGCCTCCGACCGCACCGTCGACGCCCTCTTCGCGCAGTCGGGCGTGGTCCGGGCCGAGAGCCTGGCGGAGATGCTCGACCTCGCCGCACTCTTCTCCACTCAGCCGCTGCCGGCGGGGCGGCGGGTGGCGATCGTGACCAACGCGGGCGGGCCGGGGATCATGTGCGCCGACGCCTGTGAAGCGGTTGGCCTGGAGATTCCGGAGACGCCGCCCCAGGTGCGCGAGCGGCTGCGCGAGTTCACCGCGGCCGAGGCCTCGCTCGGCAACCCGGTCGACCTGATCGCCTCGGCAGGGGCCGAGGAGTTCCGGCGAGCGCTGGTCGAGCTCTCCGCCTGGGAGGGGATCGACGCCCTGATCTCGATCTTCATCCGCCCCCTGGCGACGAGCTCGGAGGAGGTGGCGGCGGTCGGGCAGGCGGCCGGGGAACTGGCGCGGCCGATCCCCCTGCAGGCGGTCTTCATGACGACGGGGGAGCGGGGGCCACTCGCCGCCGCGGCCGGGGTGCCGACCCACGTCCAGCCCGAGAGCGCGGCGCGGGCGTTGGGCAAGGCGGTGGCCTATGCCGAGTGGCGGCAGCGGCCGCCGTCGGAGCCGCCTGAGCTGCCGGACCTGCGCGAGGACGAGGCGGCGGCGGTGATCGCCGAAGCGCTGGCGGCGGGGCGCGAGTGGCTGAGCGCGCCGGAGTGCGAGCGCGTCCTCGGTTGCTACGGGATCGCGACCCCGCGCTCGCGCCTGGCTGCCGATCCGGCGGCGGCCGGAGTCGCCGCGGCGGAGCTCGGCGGCCGCGTCGCCCTCAAGGCCCACGGCCCCGGCATCCTCCACAAGTCCGAGCTCGGCGCCGTCGCCGTCGGCCTCGCGGGGCGGGATGAGGTCGAGGCCGCGGCGGCGCGGATGGCGGAGTCCCTCGCGACGCGGGACCTCACCGTCGAGTCCTTCCTCGTCCAGGAGATGGTCGAGGACGGCGTCGAGCTTCTGGTCGGCGTCGCCACCGACCCCGTCTTCGGCCCGGTCGTCGCCTGCGGCGCCGGCGGCACCGCGGTCGAGCTGCTGGGTGACGTCTCCATCCGCGTCTGCCCCCTCAGCCGCGCCGACGCCGCCGAGATGATCCGCTCCCTCGCCACCTTCCCCCTCCTGACCGGCTTCCGCGGCACCACCCCCACCGACCTAACCTCCCTCGAAGACCTGGTCCTCCGCATCGGCGCCCTGGCCGACCACCACGCCGCAATAGTCGAGCTGGACCTCAACCCGGTCCTGGCCACCCCCACCGCCGCCATAGCCGCCGACGCCCGGATCCGCATCGCCCCACCGCCGCCAGAACGCCCCTGGCCGCGAACCTGGCGCTAGGGCTTCTCCCGTAAGAGCTGCTCAACTCTTGAAAGCGCGGCGATGTAGAGCGCTGCCTCCTCGTCGATCAGGCTCGCGAGCTCCAGGACTCTGGCGTGATGCCTCTCCAGATTCGAGAAGAAGATCGGCTCATGGTGAGCCACCCTATTGCGGAAGTGGAGGATCGGGCCGGTGAGATTGGCGATCTCCCGGCGCCTCCCACTTCCATTCGGAAAGGCGCGCCACAGCCTCTTTCGCCACAGTTCCTCGTAAGCACCGCTGAACAGGGATTGCCAGAACCCGAAGGAAAGAGAGGCGATCACGCGATCCCGAGTGGGACGCTTTCGCTCCCGTTGGAGACGCGCAATCGCTTCGTTGACTTTTCCCCGGCTCTCGGCCGTGACGGTTGCCGGATCGCAGAGCCATACGCCTGCATCCAGGATCGATAGTGGGGCCTCCCCGTCGGTGATGGGGAACTGCCGGTCAATCGCATTACGCAGCAGCACCTCGACATGGCAGAGGATCTCGAGGAAGGCAGCGGAGATCTGCGCATTCCACTCATAAAGAGCGACAGCGTCCAGGTGTCGGCCTTCCCGCGCATGCATGTACCTCTGGAAGCGGGGCCGTCCCAACCATCTCGTTACCTGCTCAGACCGCAATCGCTCGTCCCAACTTGGCTAGAAACTTTTTAGCTGCTACGCTGTAGCCGAATGCCCCGGACCCGCCTCTGCTTGCATGCGACCGGGGCTTCGTCTTTTTCTGGTTTTTCTCTAGGTTGGAATTTATTCTAAGAAAGAATATATTCTAAGTCGAAAACTTGCCCTGCTGCGCCGCTCGTTGATGCATAGTTGGGCGATGCCATCGAGGTCTCCACAGGCCGGCGGGCTTCATATAGCCCTGGGCAGAGCGATCAGGGATTTGCGCCAGGGTCGCGGTTTGACTCAGGAAGAACTCGGCGCTCTGGCCAATCTGCATGGCAGCGACATCAGCAGTTTGGAGAGCGGCCGGCGCAACCCAACTCTTAGGGCCCTCGAGCAGATCAGCAGGGCGCTGGGTGTTGCCACTTCTCAGTTGCTCGCCTTGGCGGAGGCTCGCGAAAAGAACCCCGCGCCCCCCTCGCACCCTTAGTTCAAGCGTCGATCAGGCCGTTGGCCAGGGCGTAGCGGGTCAGGTCGGGGCGGCTGGAGAGGCCCAGCTTCTGCTGGATGTGGGCGCGGTGGGTCTCGACGGTGCGGACGCTGAGGTCGAGCTGCTCGCCGATCTCGCGATTGGTGTGGCCGAGGGCCATCAGCTTCAGGACCTCGGTCTCGCGGGGGGAGAGGACGGCCTTCTCCTCGGCGCCGTCGCTCTTGAGGCCGGCGGCGACGGCGGGGGCGAGGTGGCGCTTCCCCGCGGCGGCGGCGCGGACCGCCTCGATCAGCTCCAGGTGGGCCGAGTCCTTGAACAGGTAGCCGCCGGCGCCGGCGTCGAGGGCGCGGCGGGCGAGGGTCAGGTCGCGCTCCATCGTCAGCAGGACGATCGCGGTATCCGGCGACTCCTCGCGCAGCTCCGGCACCGCCTCGACCGCCAGCCCGTCCGGCAGGTTGACGTCGAGCACCAGCACCCGCGGCCGCAGCTCGGCGACGACGGCCCGGCCGGAGGCGATGTCGCCGGCCTCGCCCACCACCTCGAGGTCTTCCTGCCCGTCGAGCAGGGCCTTCAGCGCCCCGCGCACCACCGCATGGTCGTCGACGAGGACAACGGTCGTTTTTCCCTCTGCCCCGCTCACGCAGCGAGCGTAACGCCTTGCGGGGCGACTCTGGCTCAGTGCCGCCGCTGCCGACGAGCTGCGGCGATGGCGGGCTCGCCGTCGGGGGAGACGACCTGCGTCCCGGCCTCGCCTCGAACTATCCGCCCGGCGTCCATGAGCGAGCCGATCGCGGCGCGGCGGCCGGTGTAGGCGGCGAAGCGGCAGGCCGCCTCGACCTTCGGGCCCATCGAGCCGGCGGCGAAGTCGAGTGCCCGCAGCTCGGCCGGTTCGGCCCGGGTGATGGGGCGCTCGTGGGGGCCGCCCCGGTCGCGCAGGACGGCGTCGACGTCGGTCAGCATCACCAGCAGGTCGGCATCGAGACGGCGGGCCAACAGCGCCGCGGTCAGGTCCTTGTCGATCACCGCCTCGACCCCGTGCATGGTGCCGTCGCCGTTGAGGGCGATCGGGATGCCGCCGCCGCCGGCGCAGATCACCAGGGCGCCGGAGTCGACCAGCACCCGCAGGCTGCGGATCTCGGCGATCGCGTTCGGCTCGGGGGAGGGGACGAGGCGGCGGTAGCCGCTGCCGTCGCGCCCCAGCGTCCAGCCGCGGTCGCGCCGCAGCCGCTGCGCCTCCTCCTCGGGGTAGGTCGGACCGATCGGCTTGGTCGGCCGCTGGAACGCCGGGTCGTCGGCGGCCACCACCACCTCGGTGAGGACGCTGACGACGTCGCGTTCGGGCAGGCGGTTGCGCAGCGCCAGCTCCAGCATGTGCCCGACCATCCCCTCGCTCTCGGCCCCGAGGACGTCGAGCGGGTAGGCCGGCACGTTCGGGAAGGCCTCGTTCTGCAGCGCCAGCAGGCCGACCTGGGGGCCGTTGCCGTGGGTGATGATCAGCTCGTGCTCGTAGGCGAGCTCGGCCAGCGCGGTCGCGGCCGTCTCGACGTTGCGGCGCTGGTTCGGCGCGCTCGCCGTTTCGTGGCGCCGGAGGAGGGCGTTCCCTCCCAGGGCAAGCAGGATTCTCATGCCCTCAGGATCGCCTGCCGGGAGCCATCTCCCATCGGCCGAAACCCACAATTCCGCTTACGGGATTTCGCCATGACAGAGGGCGTGGGAGACTGCCGGGGAGAGCCGATGGAGAGCGGCGTGCGCCAGGAGATAACGGTCGTCCTCGCCGACGACCACAACGTCATCCGAACCGGCCTGCGGGCGATGCTCGAGGCGGAGGAGGACCTGCGGGTGATCGGCGAGGCCGCCGACGCGGCGGCGGCGCGGAAGCTGGTGCGCGACCGGCGCCCCGACGTGCTCGTCCTCGACCTGCAGATGCCTGGGGCGGAGCCGGCGAGCGACGTGCCGAGCCTGCGCCAGGAGGTGCCGGAGACGGCGATCGTCGTCCTCACCATGCAGGCCGACCCGCGGCGCGCGCGGGAGATGCTCCGCGCCGGCGCCGCCGCCTACGTCCTCAAGCAGGCGGCCGAGCGACAGCTGACCGCGGCGATCCGCGCCGCCGCCGCCGGCGGCTCCTACATCGACCCCGAGCTCGGCGGCCAGGTCGCCCAGCTCGGCCCCGACCCGCTCGAGGCACTCGGCGAGCGTGACCGCGAGCTCCTGCGCCTGCTCGCCCTCGGCCACACCAACCGCGAGATCGGCGAGAAGCTCTACCTCAGCGTCCGCGCGGTCGAGGTCAACCGGGCGAAGCTGCTGGAGAAGCTGAACCTCGAATCCCGCCCCGACCTGGTCCGCTTCGCGATCGCCAACGGCGTGATCGACGCCGGCGGCGAGAACGCCTGAGCTTCAGCGCTCCTGCAGCGGGACCCGGGCGGCGACTTCGGTGCCCTCGCCCGGCTGCGAGCTGACCTCGATGCTGCCGCCGAGGAGCTCGATCCGCTCGCGCATCCCCATCAGGCCGCGGCCGGCGGTCGCGGCGCCGGGGTCGAAGCCGTCGCCGTCGTCGACGACGGCGATCCGGATCTCGTTCTCTCCCTCTTCGGCGGTGAGGTCGACGCGCGAGGCACCGGCGTGCTTGACGACGTTGGTCAGCGCCTCCTGCACCAGGCGGTAGACGACGCGCTCCGCGTCGCCGCTGCGCTCGCCGGACAGCTCGATCGTCGCCTCGATCTCGATCCCGCCGCGGGCCGAGTTCTCTTCGGCCAATGCCTGGAGCGCGCCCGCCAGGCCGAGGCGCTCGAGCGCCGCCGGCCGCAGGTCGTTGATCAGGCGGTTGAGCTCGCCGATCTGATCCTCCAGCTGGTGCAGCGTCTGTTCGGCCGCCGCCTCCAGTCGCTCGGCGCGCTGATCGCCCTTGCCCTGCAGCGCCGTCGCTAGGTTGATCCGGATCGCGGCCAGGTTCTGCAGGGTGTCGTCGTGCAGCTCGCGGGCCCAGCGCTCCCGCTCCTTCTCGGCCGACTCGATCTGCTGGCGCAGGCGGTCCGACTCGACCGTCTGCGCGGTCGCCACCGCCGTCGCCGCGCTGGAGGCGAAGGACTGCAGCAGCCGCAGGTCCTCCTGGTCGAACTCGACCCCGCCGGCTTCGCGATCGAGGGCGACCAGGGCGCCGACGGCGCGGCCGCGGAAGAGCAGCGGCACGACCAGCGCCGCCTCGGCGCCGAGCCGTTCGCGCAGCCGCGCCTCCGAAGGCGGCGAGCCGCGCTCCAGCCGCTGGGAGACCTGCTCGTCCATCGCCGCGCCGAAGACCGAGTCGTCGCCGGGCACCCGCAGGTCGCGCAGATCGGCGTCGATCTGTCCGGCGGCGGCGGCGACGAAGAGGTGGTCGTCGCGCCGCAGCAGGACCAGCAGCGCCCGCGCGTCGACCAGCGCTCGGGCCCGCTTGACGATCAGGTCGAGGACGCGCTCGACGTCGGTCTCGCCGCCGACCGTGCGGGCGATGTCGACCGAGGTCTCGGCCCGGCGCAGCGCCTGCTCGACCTCCGCCTCGCGTTCGCTCAGGCTGGTGTAGAGGCGGGCGTTCTCGATCGCGATCCCGGCCCAGCTGGCCAGCGTCACCGCCGCTTCCTGGTCGGAGTCGTCGAATTCCGCCGCCCCCTGCTTCTCGGTCATGTAGAGGTTGCCGTAGATCTCCCCGCGGACGGCGATCGGCACGCCGAGGAAGGAGTGCATCGGGGGGTGGCCGGGGGGATAGCCGTAGGCGTGCGGGTGTTCGTTGATGTCCCGCAGCCGCAGCGGTTTCGGCTCCCGGATCAGCTCGCCGAGGATGCCGCGCCCGCGCGGCAGGTTGCCGATCTGGCGCCGCGTCCCCTCGTCGATGCCGACGTTGATGAAGCGTTCGAGTTCGCGCCGCTGGGGGTCGAGGACGCCGAGCGCGGCGTAGCGGGCACCGGTCAGCTCACGCGCGGCTTCAGCGACCGATTTGAGCACAGCCTCGAGGTCGAGCTCGGCAAGTACCTCACTGCCCACATCGATAAGCCGCCGGAACCGTCCCTCGCTGGTCCGCTCCCCCGACTGCTCCTGTGAGTTCATCTCAAACTCATTCAACCGCTCGGACGGCTCGCGAGCAAGCGGGCGTGGTCAGTGCCGCAGCAAACCGGCGACGGCCTCGGCCAAGCGGGCGCCTCGCTCGGTCAGGGTGTACTCGGTGTGGGGTGGGCGGCCCGGGACCAGGTGGCGCTCGACGATCCCGGCTCGCTCCAGCTGCTCGAGGCGCTCGGAGAGGGTGGTGGGGGAGACGCCGGGGAGGGACTGGCGGAACTCGTTGAAGCGGGCGGCGCCGCTGGAGCAGGCGTAGATCGTCGCCATCGTCCAGCGGCGCTCGAGCAGGCCGGCGGCCGCCCGAAGTTCGGGCGGCACCGGGGAGCAGTTGCGGCAGCGGGGTGACACAACTCCTCCTACGCCGCCGCCCCGTCGTTGCCGACGGGACGATTTCCCTCCATAT